>CAZNES010000168.1:0-2220 GCA_964572145.1 uncultured Syntrophobacteraceae bacterium | reverse complement strand
CGCCTCGATAATCGGAACGGAAATAAACATCAGCGCGACGGCGATGCCCAGGCAAAGAAAAGCAGGGAAGCGCGCGCCTTGCCACACCAGAACCAATTTTGCCGGCTCGTCTGTGGCGATGCGAAACCCGAGCCGGCTGCCGATGGCCTCGAAGTGGGAGGGGTTGCCGTCCATAGAATCAGCAGGCGGAAGGCGCTAAGCGATAGGCGGGAAACAGCTACGAACTTTTTTGCGTCCGGTAAAATTCTTTGAAACGGTAGTCGCGCAAGCGGACGAGCTCCTGATACGAGCCGAATCTCTCCTGCGGGTTTTCCACTCCGTCGAGAGGATCGAGCGGGTTCTCTTCGGCGTCGAACGGTTTGATCTTCGCGTAAGTCGTCGAGCGCTCCGCAGGGATGCGTCCCATCTCGCGGATCAAGTTGCGAAATTCCGCCGGCTTCATCAACTGCCCGTGCGACGCGCCGGCCGCGGTCGAGATGCTTTCGTTGATCAGCGTGCCGCCGAAGTCGTTGGCGCCGGCCATGAGCGCGATCTGCGACAGCTTCGGCCCTTCCTTCACCCAGGAGACCTGCAGGTTGGGAATCCACTTGTTCAGCATGAGGCGCGACACGGCGTAGATCTTCATAATCTCCGCGCCGCTCGGACCCTTACGCAGTTCCGGAAGCCGCTTGCGATGATGCATCGGCGCTTCTTCATAGACGAAGCTCAGCGGCACGAATTCGGTGATGCCGCCGGTTTTTTTCTGAATGTCGCGCAAGATACCCAGGTGAACCGCTTTCTCACGCGACGTTTCGATGTGGCCGTACATGATCGTGGAAGTGGTTGGAATGCCGAGCTCGTGGGCGGTTTGAATCAGTTCGATCCAGGTCGCCGTCGGGATTCGGCCGGGGGAAATCTTTTCGCGCACGGAGTCGACGAGAATCTCGGCCGAAGTGCCGGGCAGGCTGCCGACGCCCGCGTCCTTGAGCGCGGCGAGATAGTCGCGCACGGTTGTCCCGATCAGGCTCGATCCATAGAGCACTTCTTCCGGAGAGAATCCGTGGATGTGGAGATCGGGAAGAGAATCTTTCAGCGCGCGGCAGAGCTTCACGTAGTGCCAGCCGTCCATGCCGGGCGCGAGCCCCGCTTGCACGCAGACCTCGGTTGCGCCCAGCTCCCAGGCTTCCCGCGCGCGCCGGATGACTTCTTCGACCGGCAAAAAATATCCTTCTTCCGCCAGGTGGCCGCGGCTGAAAGCGCAGAAGCCGCAAGCTTTCACGCAGACGTTGGTGAAGTTGATGTTGCGGTTGACGACGTACGTGACGACGTTGCCGACGGTCTCCTGCCGCAAGTAGTCCGCCGCGGCAATGATGACGAGAAGATCGCCGCCCGAGGCGTCGAAAAGCTCGGCGGCGTTTTCGACGCCGATGTCGTTGCCTTCGAGCGCGCCGTCGAGAATGCGCGCGACCGACGGCGTCGCGCCCGACAACAGCGCGTCGAGAGAAGTTTTCAGTTGCGCGAATGCCATGAGGGCAATGTATCGAGTCGTACCGAGAAAGACAATAAGGCCGCAACTTTGAACATGGAGTACTGGAGTGGTGGAGTAATGGATTTAAGACCCAATACTCCAAGGCTCCAGTACTCCAACACTCCAATCTTGATTTTTATTTCTCCGCCCAGTAGCGGGCGAATTCCTGAAGGTGGGTGAGCGTGGACAAGTCGCGCATGCGGTCGAGGTACACTTTGCCGTTGAGATGGTCGTGCTCGTGTTGGATCACCCGCGCATGAAAGCCCGACGCGACGAAGTCCAGCTCCTCGCCGTTATAACTGACCGCCTGCACCCGGATCTTGGTATAGCGCGGGACTTTGCCCCTGAGCTTCGGAACGCTGAGGCACCCCTCCCAATCTTCCTCTATCTCGTCTGAGAGCGGCTCGATCCTCGGATTGATCAATACGGAGAGCTGGACCGCCGGCTTGTGCGGGTAGCGCGGATTGTCCGCGACTTCGAGGACGGCGATCTGCTTTGGCTCATGGACCTGGACCGCGGCAAGACCGACTCCGTTGTGTTCCCGCATCGTCTCGACCATATCGTCGATCAATTTCTGCAGCAGAGGGGATGATAATTGATCGGGCGACAGATTTTCAGCAACCCTGCGAAGCACCGGGTTCCCGAGTCTTGCTACCTTAAGTATGGACATGGGCGTTCTTAGCATAGGTAAAAATACAGGGGAAGGGGCCTAA
>CAZNES010000167.1:0-2648 GCA_964572145.1 uncultured Syntrophobacteraceae bacterium | reverse complement strand
TAATAAGTGTCCGGGCAGGAATCCCGGTCTTTTCAGATAGTTTCTCAAAGTAGTCAACGGTCCGCTCATCAAGCCGAAGCTTGACTTCTTTCTTCAGCCGTTTGGCGTACGGATTCGGTTTCGCTTTGGAAAAGTCGTAGTGTTTTCTCATAGTAGCCGGCTCACTGTTGTCTTTACCCCGACTTCAACTGCGTCTTGGTTTGCTTGGGAAGTGCCGTTATGACCGACCGCAGCAATGAATTCACCGACTTCGGAGATCGAAAGACGGAAGCAACGTCGGGGTCCAATACAATTGCAACTGCCCCTCCCTTTATAAGGGGTGCAAAACGGTTCGGACGAGACTTGCGGTAGTCAAACCGATATTCCTTTCGCATATCCGTTCCCCTGGGTCTTTTATGATTTGATGTTTTCTTCATATTCCTTTCTCTCTCGCCGTGTCGCCTTTCGTGCACTAAAGATTCTAACTGATTCCGCCTTTGCCGTAAAGCACACGACCAGTAGACGCCCTTTCACTGAATGGCCGATTATGACCTCTCGTTGTTCCTCAACCGAATGATCCTCATCGTCGAAGATGCGAGCCAAGGGATCGGCAAACACCGTAAGAGCCTCCTCGAATGAGACGCGATGATTGGAGAAGTTGGATGCTGCCTTTCTGGGATCCCAGTCGAATTTTAGACTCATCGTGAGGAAACACTCCCCTCTCGCCTAATCCAACCACATCAGCTTCGCCGGATTATCTTTCAACATTACTTTTACTTCTTCCGGCTTGATGCCGAATCCCAGCAGCGCGCGGATGAAGACGCGCATGCCGTCGATGGCGTCCATGTGCAGCACCTGGCCGAAGTCGCTGCCGATGATGCAGCGGTCGGGTCCGATCGCCTTGATCGTCCGGATCGTCTCCATCGGATCGGCGACCGGCTGATAGAGGCTCGGTATCATCGGCTGGCAATACGTGCCGACGTACACCCCCAGATCGCGGAGCTGCTTCATCTCGTCGAGCAGCAGCTTGTTCAGCTCCAACAGCGGATGATCGAGCGTCGCGCGAACGCCGATCTCTTTGGCGAGCTTCGCGAGCGGGAGCAGCTCCTGAAAATCGGTGTGGCCGAAGCCAATGCCGACTTTTTTCTCCCCCGCCATCTCCATGATCTCCTTCACTTCCGGCAAGACCTTGCCATCTTCGGCGACGAGCCGCACGCCGCCTTTTTCCGGCTGGCCGGCTCCGCGCCAAAAGCCGAGCGAGGTGAAGGTCGGAAACCAGATCATCTTGAAATTCGGATACTGGAGCGCGACGCGAATGTACTCGGGCCGCATGCCGTGGCACGTGCCCGCGCCGCCGTAAACCTCGACGCGATGGGTCAGCTCTCCTCTGGCGATCATGTCGTCGATGTGGCGCTGCGTCAAGTATGCGGAAGTGGCGCTTACGTTCCAATGATCTTTGAAGGCGATGGCGCGCATGCCGCACCTGGACGCTTCGATCGCGACTTGGATCATATCTTGCGAGCGGTGGACGAAATCGGGATAGGCGTGGATGTGGCAGTCGATCGCGCCTTTCAACAGCTCGTTCTCGATCCCCGGATAAATTTTGAGCATCTCCGGGTTGTCTTTGAGCATCTGGTAAAAATAGTCCTTGGCGTTAAGTTGCTTGACGCGCTCGACGCTCAGCGTGCGCCCCACCATCAAGCTCTCCGCCGCCGCTGCATCAGCCGCAAAATCACACATGGTCCAAATCTCCCTTCGGTCGATTTAATTTTGAATGATGAATTTTGAGTTTTGAATTTCTGCAGGTTACTTCTCCGTACTTGCCGTGTAAAGCTTAAGTCTGTCATTCCCGAATGCTTCTATCGGGAATCCAGAGAAAACTGGGACTGGACCCCCGATACAAACTTTCGGGGGTGACGCTCTCGGGATAAATTTTTATTTCGCACCTCTCGCCTCACGCCTCACGCCTAACTATTTCCCCACGCTTCCAAAAACCTTCTCGCGTCTTCCACCACCGGTTCGGTGACGGGAACGTACGGCGTCACGAGCCGCGTCGCGCCCGCTTCTTTGAACTGTACCAGCTTGTCTTTGATTTCTTTGATGGACGTGCCGGGAACGACGGGCAGCTTGTCCATATATTCGTCGGTCAGCGCCGCCATCGCCGCCTTGAAGCCGCCGCTCTGAAACGCCGCCTGGATCGCGCTCACCTCTGCTTCGAAGCCCAGCCCCTTGAGCATGTCGCTGTAGTGATCGGCCAGATTATAAAACGTGAGCACTTGTCTGAGCTTCGAACGCGCCAACGCGCGGTCGGGATTGAGCGACACTCTGCACTTGGCGATGATCTCGATCTTGCTCGGATCGCGGCCCGCCTCTTTCGCGCCCTCGCGCACGCGCGCGGCGATCTCGCGAATCTTCGCCGGCGTCGCCATGTTGATGAAAACGCCGTCTGAGATCTTTCCCACCAGCTTCGTCATCTGCGGCCCGAGGCCGGCGAGATAAATGGGAAGATTCGGGTGCGACGGCTTCCAGGACAACTGGAAGCGCTTGCCCGTCTGGTAAATTTCGCCTTCGTACTCCACGCGCTCGCCCGCCGCGACTTTGCGCACGATGTCGATGTATTCGCGCGCGCGCCGGAGCGGGCGGTCGAACACGCCGCCGTGCCAGCCGGC
>CAZNES010000166.1:0-2943 GCA_964572145.1 uncultured Syntrophobacteraceae bacterium | reverse complement strand
GCGGCAGTTGGGACTTTTCAGCGCGGTGATGATCATTTGCGGCGACATGATCGGCATCGGCATCTTTTTCGCCAGCGGCGCTATTGCCGAAACTCTTCCCTCGCCCGGGGGCGTGCTGTTGGTCTGGACCTTCGGCGGGCTTTTAGCTCTCACGGGGGCGCTCTCCTGCGCCGAGCTTTCCGCAAGCCTGCCCTACGCCGGCGGAGATTACATCTACATCCGGGAAGCTTACGGCAGGCTCATGGGCTTTCTCTCAGGATGGTCTTCGTTCCTGGTCACATTCTCCGGCGCCATCGCTTTCCTGGCCGTGAGCTTTACAGGATTTGCGTCCTTTTTCTTTCCCGCGTTGGGGTCGCAGGAGGCGCTGTTCTCCGCCGGATTTCCGGGTCTATCGTTCAATGTCACCGTAGGAACGATTTTTTCCATCGTGATCGTGTTCCTGATATCGGCGCTGCATTGCCTCGGTGTCAAGCAGGGAACCATCGCCCAAAATGTATTGACGATTTTAAAGATCGGCGCGCTGGCGGGCATTATCGTGCTGGGAGTTTTATTCGGCAAAGGCAGCACGGAGCATTTTAAGCCGCTATTCGACTGGGGGGCGATCGCCAAGTTCAGTGTGTTCGGCGCCGCCTTTATTCCCGCGATCTTTGCCTATTCCGGGTGGAACGCGATCATTTACCTCGCCGGCGAAGTCAAGGAACCGGAGAAAAACCTGCCGCGCGCGTTGCTGCTGGGAAATTTAATCGTCATCGCGCTCTATCTTCTCGTCAACATGGTCTATATCTACGCCGTGCCGGTGACCGGGATGAAAGGCGCGCTGCGCGTATCCGAAGTGGCGACGACGGCGCTATTTGGTTATCAAACGTCGGCCTGGATCACCGCGATCATCACGGTCTCGGTGCTTGGCGCTTTAAACGTAGTCACGATGCTCGGCCCGCGGATTTACTACGCCATGGCCCGAGACGGTGTTTTCTTCAAGAGCCTCGCCCGCGTGCATCCGAGGTTCGGCACGCCGGTCGGCGCCATCGTTCTTCAGGCAATCTGGGCGTCGTTCCTCATCCTCACCGGGACCTTCGGCACGCTTTTTACCTTTGTCAGCGTCATCATCACGCTTTTCTCCGCGCTCACGGTCGGGTCGGTCATCGTGCTCCGACGGAAGAGGCCGGAGCTAAAGCGACCCTACAAGCTTTGGGGTTACCCGATCGTGCCGGTCGTATTTATTCTCGCTCATTTATGGATCGTCTGGGGGGCGCTGACTCATAAACCCGTGGAGTCCCTATGGGGCCTGGTCATCGTGAGCCTGGGTATCCCCGCCTACCTCTTCTGGAGAGGTCGAACCGGCGAGAGTTAAATGGTTCAAGGGCTCAACGGAAAATGCAAATTGAAAAATGCAAAATGAACAAGAAGTGACTTGAGTTTTACAATTTGCATTTTTCATTTTTCAATGCGCCGAAGGCGAAATGGTTCGGATCACACGCGTCTATACTCGAACCGGCGATAAGGGGAACACCGCGTTAGTCGGAGGGCGGCGCGTCGCCAAAGATTCTCCCCGGATCGAATCGTACGGGACGATCGACGAGCTGAACTCCATCATCGGCCTCGCGCGCGCTTTCAACGCGGACAAGTTGGATCAGGGGGAAGCCCATCGCTACCTGGACGAAGTGCTCGCCAAGATTCAGGACGAGCTTTTCGATCTGGGCAGCGAGCTGGCGACGCCGGAGGATGCCGCTTACGCGGGCATGTACCGCGTCGGCGCGGCGGAGGTGAAGCGGATCGAAGAGACCATCGACCATTGCCAGAAAGATCTAACGCCGCTGAAATCATTTATTCTTCCCGGCGGCGGGAAGATCGGCGCGTTTCTCCACCAGTGCCGCACCGTCTGCCGCCGCGCCGAGCGGGAGATTCTTCGCCTGTCGCGCGCGGAAGATCTCAGCGAGTGGCCGCTTAAGTATGTCAATCGCCTGAGCGATTTGTTTTTCGTTCTGGCGCGCTGGATCAGCAAACAGATGGGAGAGCAGGAATATCTCTGGCAGCGGGGACTCCAAGAAAAACCGAAGAAGCGCTAGGAAGAGCTAACAATTTTGGATTGAGGGAGAGAACACGCATGGATGAAAAGTCTTGGCTCCGAGTTCTGAATTCTTCCTCCGACAATCTAAAATCCAAAATCAAAAATCCAAAATGTTTGAAAGGGAGGGTTTATGGCGAGGGCGAATCTGCTACGGCGAATCTCAATAAATCCAAAGGTATGTCACGGCAAACCCTGCATTCGGGGCACAAGAATTATGGTTTCGGTTATCCTTGACAACCTGGCGGAAGGGGCGACGCCTGCGATGATTGTCCGCGACTACCCACCGCTCAAGATCGATGACGTGAAGGCCGCGATCGCCTATGCAGCCGAACTGGCCAGTGAGGAGGAGATGTTGCCGCTGAGGGCGTCGGCAAAGTGAGGATCAAACTGGACGAGAACCTGGGCCGTGGCGGAGCGACTGAGTTCATGCCAGCGGCGGAACCGACGAAGTTTGAGCTGGTGATCGATTTTAAGACCGCGAAGCAGATCGGCTTGGCGATTCCGCAGTCGGATTTGTGCCGGGCGGACAAAGTGATCAAGTAATTTTCGATTGCCGATTTTCGATTCAGGAGAAAAATACATGAATGAGAAAATTCGGATTGGGTTTTTGGCTTCTCGCTCCGGCAATCCAAAATCCAAAATCCAAAATCTAAAATGGGGTGGAATTATCGCCATCGCTGTCGCATTCGTAATGTGTGGGGTTGTGGCCACGGCTCAGCAGCCGAAGAAAGTCCCGCGGATAGGGTATCTAGCGCCGACCGATCCAGCTAGTGACTCCGTCCGTGCCGAGGCAATTCGGCTGGCGCTGCGCGAGCGTGGTTACATAGACGGACAAAACATCGCCACTGAGTACCGATATGCGGAGGGGAAGCTCG
>CAZNES010000165.1:0-3091 GCA_964572145.1 uncultured Syntrophobacteraceae bacterium | reverse complement strand
TCATCCTGAGCAACGCGAAGGATCTCGGTCGAGATTCTTCACTCCGCTACGCTGCTTTCAGAATGACAGGATAAACAATTGGAAAATTTAATTTGTAACAAGCCCTAAGATGAGCACGTTGATTTTTAAAGACCTGGGCGAAATCGAGTACGGCGCCGCGCTCTCGTTGCAGGAGAGTCTTGTCGAGTCCAAGCACAGAGAAAATCTTTCCGACCTGCTTCTTTTCGTCGAGCACCCGCACGTGATCACGCTCGGGCGCGGCGGCAAGGAAGCGAACGTGGTGAATTCCGGCGACGTGCCGGTGTTTCGCTCCAGCCGCGGCGGCGATGTGACTTATCACGGTCCTGGGCAGATGGTCGTCTATCCGATTATCGATTTGAAATCGAAACTCAGAAAAGACGTGCATCGTTATCTTCGGTATCTCGAGCAGGCGGCGATCCGAACGCTGGGGAGCTTCGGCATCGAGGCGGAGCGCAATCCGCCGTGGACGGGGATATGGATCGGTAAGAAAAAAATCGCCGCGATCGGCGTCGCCGTGCGCAGGGGAATCACCTATCACGGCCTGGCGCTCAACGTGAACACGGACCTGACTTATTTCGAGCGCATCGTTCCCTGCGGTCTTCAATGGTCGGAAGTAACTTCAATGGCTAGGGAACTAGGTAAAGAGCAAAGTATGGATCTCGTCAAGAAGAGATTTCTCGATTCGTTTGCCGAGCTGTTTGTTTATTCAGACGTTAAAAGGATTATAAATCTCGACTTTCGGGTTCAGAAAGGCTCCAGCTACGAGGCGCGCGAAGGTCCGCGAGCGGAGGCGTACTTTCCTAGTACGTTGACGCGAAGCGGGCCGAGCGCAACGAAGTAGATGGACCTTTGTGAGCCCGAAAATTGCTTATGCCAAGAAGACATCCAGACTGGATTAAAGTCAAGAATCCCGGCAGCCCGAATTACCTCCGGCTCAAACGGATTCTAAGGGACCGCAACCTTCATTCCGTTTGCGAGGAGGCGCGCTGTCCCAACATCGGCGAGTGCTGGGGGCACAACACCGCGGCCTTTTTGATCCTGGGGGACATCTGCACGCGCGGCTGCCGCTTCTGCGCGATCAGCAAAGGCAAACCGGTGCTTCTAGACCCTGAGGAGCCGCGCAACGTAGCGCTCTCCGTCAAAGATCTCGGGCTGGAGCATATCGTCGTGACCTCGGTCGATCGCGACGACCTTCCCGACGGCGGCTCGGCCCATTTTGCTAAAACCGTTTTCTGGATCAAATCGCTCAATCCCGGGATTCGTGTCGAAGTCCTGATTCCCGACTTCAAAGGAAACCGCGGCGCGGTGGAGACCGTGGTCAAATCGGGAATTCATATTTTGAATCACAACGTCGAGACCGTGCCGCGGCTGTATAAGAAAGTCAGGCCAGGCTCGGTGTATCAGCGCTCGCTCGACGTTTTGAAAGCCGCGAAGGAAATCCGTGAAGACGTTTTGACCAAATCTGGCTTGATGCTCGGCGTCGGCGAGACTATGGACGAAGTGATGGACACGCTGAGAGATTTGCGCGAGGCCGGTTGCGATATCGTAACTTTGGGCCAGTATCTCCAGCCGTCAACGGACCAACTTCCAGTGGAGCGCTACGTCACGCCCGATGAATTTCAGCAGCTCAAAACCGATGCGCAAACACTCGGCTTCCGCCACGTCGAATCCGGCCCGCTCGTGCGCAGCTCCTATCATGCCTGGAGCCATGTGAACTGACCGTTGCTTTTTATTGTTTCGCTTGCGACAATGAGCCGCATGAGCCGACGCTACACCGTAATTCTTCATAGGGCAGAAGATGGATGGTGGGTAGCCAACATCCCCATGTTACATGCCACCGCTCAGGGAAAAACCCGCTCCACTGCCTTGAAGCGCGCCCAATCCCTTACTCAATTCGCCGTTGATTCCATGCGTAAAGAAGGTTCCAAGCCGCCAGCCGAAAATCGATCCAACCTGGAAGTAGTTCGAATCCGAGCGGCAGGTTGAGCCTCCCCGCTATTACCAAATCACGCTTTGTCCGAGCTTTAGGCAAACTCGGCTTTGTTCTTCAACATCAAAAAGGTAGTCATCAGAAGTGGCGTCATCCGGACGGGCGGCTTGTCTACGTCTACATGCATCCTCGCGAAGAACTGAGGCCCTCGACGTTACGGTCGATCCTCCGTGACGCGCAAATCTCGGAGGAAGAGTTCTTAAAGGCTTTGTAATGAATGAGCAAGAGATCACTGCCGATCTGCTTCGAAAGTTGATGTCGGAGATATCTGAGGAATACTGGTGTGCCGGCTGGCTGGGTGGCCTTGAGTACATGCTATGGGATACGGTTACCGGCAAGCGAAAAGATATTTGCAGTCTCGAAGAGATCGAGCAGTTAAAGTACCTATCGGAGAAATGCGGTGGATGGATTATTTGGTATGACCAGGCAACAGATGAAAGGTTTGTGCCGATAGAGGAGTGGCTTCGGCTATACGAAGCAAACCGACATAAATCGGCGGGGAAAAATGACTGATCGCCACGTCGAATCCGGTCCGCTGGTGCGCAGCTCCTATCACGCCTGGAGCCATGTGAACTGACTCACGACTCAGTCTTGAACGAAGCGATCGGCGTGTATGAAGAGTCCTGTGCCTGATCAAAGCGCGCAATTGAAGAGAGTTATTTGGCGATGGAAACTATCAACGACGCGCAAGCCGAACGGCCTCGACCTCGATCCGCTCCACGCTCGGCACCATCGCCTCGACCAGCGGGCCGCTGTGCGGGGGAGGAATCGAATAAGCTCCGACGCGAATCACCGGCGCTTTCAAATCGGAAAAAAGATTTTCCTGAATCGTTGCCGCAAGCTCGGCTGTAAGTCCGCCGATGATCGGCCCTTCATCGACGATCATCGCTTTCTTGGTCTTCGCGACAGAATTAAGAATCGTATCTTTGTCCAGCGGCGCCAACGAGCGCAGGTCGATGATTTCCGCGTCAATTCCCTTCTCTTTTAGCTTCCCGGCCGCCTCATCCACTTTGAGAACCATACCGCCACAGGTGATGATCGTCAGATCTTTGCCCTCGCGTCGCACCGTGGCGCGGCCGA
>CAZNES010000164.1:0-3138 GCA_964572145.1 uncultured Syntrophobacteraceae bacterium | reverse complement strand
CTGAGCCCTTCGCGTTTTGTCATGCTGAGCGAAGCGAAGCATCTATCTGTTACGCTCAGGAAAGGCTCCGTGAAGAATCTCGGCTTGCAAAGCATGATCCAAATCACTTGCGCAAGGGAAGGAAAAAATATGTTGAGCAAACTGGCGCGTCTCGTTCTTCTTTTCCTCGTCATCTCGCCGGCGGCTGCCGGCGCGCAAGAGCAGCACCTCATCGCCTATGCCGGCTTCTCGGGCTTCCAGGCGCCTGTTTGGGCCCCGAAGGACCTCGGACTGATGGCGAAATATGGTTTCAACGGCGACGTGGTTTTGGTTTCCGGCTCAGTCCGCCAGATTCAGGCCTTACTGGGAGGCAGTATACACTTCGCTCAGATCGATGCCGCCACGTGCATCAACGCGATCAATCAAGGGGCCGATCTCGTGATGCTATCCGGAACGTTGAATTCTTTTCCTTACAGCTTTGTGGTGCAAAAAGAGATCCTCAAGCCTCAAGATCTAGTCGGAAAGAAGATCGGCATTCTCGCCGTTGGCGGGGCTACCGAAACGGCGGCGATTCTCGCGCTCAAGGCATGGAATGTGCCGCGCCAATCGGTCACGATTTTTCCCGCCGGAGACCCGGTGGCCCGAATCCTGGCCCTTTCAACCAAGGCTATCGACGCCACGGTGCTGTCTTACCCTGACATCAATGAGGCGCTTCGGGTCGGCATGCACACACTGGCGGACATGAGCGAAATGAAAGAAGCATCGTTTCCCATGAACGTCATGGTCGCGCGCCGCTCGTTCGTGGAAAAGAACCGCGACGCGGTCAAGCGCCTCCAGCAAGCGTATGCCGAAGGGACCTACCAGTTCATGAACAATAAGGAAAAAGGGTTGGCGGTGTTATCCAAGCGGTTAAGACTAAAAAACCCCAAGGGCATTGAAGAGACTTATCAGTATTTTGCCGCGAGGTTTTCGTTCCCGCCGCGCGTATCCCACGACGGCCTGCGCAACACATTGGAGTTGCTCTCTCAGCGAAATCCGGGCGCCAAGATAGACATGAATGTGAACAAGTACCTCGACGAGAGCACGCTCGACGAGTTGGAGAAAGAAGGCTTCTTTAAAAAGCTGGCCGGGAAATAAACATGCAAACCAAGATTCAACACCTCGCCATCGTGAGCGAAGATTTCGCGCGCGAGACGAAGTTCTACGAGGCCGTGTTCGGGATGAAGCGGTCGAAGCCGGGCGCCGCCGAGGAGGAGAAAGCGATCAAGATGAATGTCGCCCTCAGCATCAGCGACGGCTACGTGGGCATGACCGTGATCGGCAGAAAGCCCGGATACAACCCGGGGCTGCACCATTTCGGCATCGACGTCGATGACGTCGCAAAAGCTTGCGCGCGCATCAAAGAAAAATACCCGGCCGTCACGGTGTTGAAGCGGCCCTCCAATCGCCCCTTCGCCAGCTTCGGCGCTCACGATCCGGAAGGAAATTTCTTCGACCTGACGCAGGAAGGCATGGAGAATCGAAGCGACGTCTATGTGGAGCCGGGCCGGGAACAGGCAAGACGCATTCGTCACTTCAAGCTCCGCGTTATGAATCCCACAGCCATTGCCTCTTTCTACCGGGATTTATTCGACTTGAAGGAAGAGGAAAAAGCGCCCGAAGATCCCAATTTTTATCTCACCGACGGTAGAGTGACGCTCGTCATCGCGCCGTGGCGGATGAGCGACTACGCCGGCGCGAGCATCGACAGACCGGGCTTGGAGCATCTCGGCTTCGAGGTCGAGAGCGTGGAGGCCGTTAAGAAAGAGCTGGCGGAGTTGCGTGAATCGGATCCCGCGATGCGCGAGAGAACCGTCTGTGCGCCTGAAGAGGCGGAGCGTCGAGTCAGCTTGATCGCCGCTTGCCGCTACGGACGTATTCAGTTGTCCGACCCGGATGGAATCTTCATCGACGTCTCCGGCTCCGGCAGTCGAAGAGACCATGCTGGTTGACCTCAAATATCCCGATCCGGTTCCGGTCGAGCTTGAGGCGCGGAGCACTCTGCTGCTCGTCATCGACATGGAAAACGAAAACGCGCATCCGGACGGCGCGCTCTATATCGGCGAATCGGTGAGAAGAATCATCCCGAAGATTGCGCGACTGCGAGAAGACGTGCGCCGGGCCGGCGGCCGGGTCGTGCATACGCAATCGGTCCGATCGCCCGACGCGCTGGAGTTCACGGTTTTCAAAAACACCGTGCGCAAGCTCGAAGGGAGCTGGGGCGCGGAGCTGATCGACGAATTAAAACCCGCCGCCGGCGAGCCGCTGATCGTCAAACGCACGCACGATTGCTTCTTCCGCACCGAGCTCGACTCCCTGCTGCAGCGCTTCGGACTGCGCCCCGGCGAAGGCCGCGTCATCGTGACCGGCATTTCGACGCGCAACTGCGTGCAGAGCGCAGTCGTGGCCTTCAGCGTGCGCGACTATCACGTTTACGTGCCGATGGACTGTACGGCGCACAGGGATGAAAAAGAAGTCCTACAGGCTTTCTCGCTTTTTACGAGCTTCGGCTACAAGCACAACGTCACGATGACGCGCTCGGATATGATCCAGATGCATATTTAAGCTGCGCGCCGACAGACAGCGTTTAAATAAAAAAGCCCGCCCGCCACGATAGGCGGACGGGCTTTTTGTTGGATCGTTTAAGCTTTAGCCTTTGTTGACCTTCTGAGCCTCGGCCAGAAGATCTTTGGCTTCGCGCTTTCCCGCCGGCGTGACTGAAGCCGCGTAGCGGACGGTGCCGTTCTTATCGACGATAACCGTCGCCCGGTCCGTGATGCCCTTGTCGCTCAGGTAAAGACCATATTTTTGCGCCATCGCTCCCTTGGGATGAAAGTCCGCCAAAAGCGGGAACGTCACCCCTCCTAGAGACTTGGCCCAATTGCCGTGACAATAGTTGCTGTCGATGCTTACACCCAGCACCTGGGTGTCCGCCCGGTCGAATTCGCCCAAGATGGACTGAATTGCCGGAATTTCGAGGCTTCAGGTAGGCGTCCAGTCCAGCGGATAAAACACCAGCATCACATTTTTTTGACCCTTGAACTGGCCGAGGCTGAACTTCTTGCCGTCCAACTGACTCGCCAGCTCGAAATCGGGCGCTTGCTTGCCAACTTCGATCAT
>CAZNES010000163.1:0-3236 GCA_964572145.1 uncultured Syntrophobacteraceae bacterium | reverse complement strand
ATCTGTGTCCGAGATAAAAGTGCAATACCTTTTGGACATTAATCCCAGAATGACAGCCGGTGTTTTTTTCGATCATGTGTGCAACCGCGATCAGTCTCCCCATCAATCCTCCTTCTTGGCCTCCGGTTTGCCGAAAATAAGCGCGCGCGGGTTTCTTTCGAGGTAGGTGCTCAACTGCCGCAACGATCGGGCGGCGGAGGAAACCTCCCGCAGGCTTTTCGTCAGCTCGTAAAATGTCTGAGAGTCGGGATCGATCAAGACTTTCACATTGGATAGAGTCGCTTCGGCCTCTTTCATCGTCTCGCCCGCCTGCTTGAGCGCGGCGCGGGTTTCGTTCGACGTTTGCTGCAGGTCGCCGGAAAGAGTCTTGAAATTTTTGTCGATCCCGGTCGCCATTTCGCGCACGGTCACGATCGCCTCTTCGATTTTGGGCATGGTTTTTTGCAGCGCTTGAAGCGAACCCTTCAACTCGGGAGAGTTGACCATGGCATTGATTCCCTTGGAGGTGCTCTCCAGAGAGCCGATCAACTCCTGAAAGTCGATCTGTTCGAGCTTGGCGACGATGCGGCCGGCGGCGTCCTGAGCCTTTTCGAAAATCGACGAGATCGTCGGGATTTCCTGGTATCGGTTGTAGTTTTCCGCCGACTGTACGAAGTGCGCCGGCGTGTCGGGATGGAAATCGAGTCCGATGTAGAGCAAGCCGGTAACGAAACTCTCCATCTGGAGCTGGCCGCGCAGTCCCTGGTCGATCAGCGCCTTGCCCACCTCCGGATCGGTGAGCGCGGCGCCTTCGCCGCCCCGCTTCGTGATCTTTTCCGCGTCCACTCGAACAATGACCGGGATGCGCTGGACGCTCAGGTCCGAGCCCAACTGCAACAGAATGTTTTTCACCGCGCCGATCTCGACGCCTTTGAATTTCACCGCCGCGCCGACGCGCAGCCCGTTGACCGAGCCGTCGAAGTAGAGGATGAAATCCCGGGAATGCAGAAAGAGCCGTCCGGAGCCGAGGATCAACACTGCGGCGACGACGAGCGCGAGCGCGCCGACGACGAAGGCGCCGATCAGGGTCGGGCTGATTTTTTTGTTCATTTGCTCTCCGCTTCCCCGCGGGTCAGGAACGCGCGCACCTTGGGATCGCTCGAGTGCGCGAGCATCTCCTTCGGATGGCCGCGGGCGACGATCGAATTCGTGTCGGCGTCGAGAAAAACACTATTATTGCCGATCGTGAGAATACTTGCCACCTCGTGCGTGACGATGACGACCGTGGCGCCGAGGCTGTCGCGCAGCTCGAGAATAAGCTCGTCCAGCAGGCGCGCGCTCACCGGATCGAGGCCCGCCGACGGCTCGTCGAAAAAAAGCACTTCGGGGTCGAGCGCCATCGCGCGCGCGAGGCCGGCGCGCTTCTGCATGCCGCCGCTGATCTCCGACGGGTAATAGTCCTCGAAGCCCTTGAGCCCGACGAGCGCGAGCTTCACCGAGGCCACCTCGCGGATCTCCCCGGCGCTTAAATCCGTATAGTCTTCGAGCAACAGGCCGATATTTTCCGCCAGCGTCATCGAGCTCCACAGCGCGCCGCTCTGAAACAGCACACCGACGCGGCGGAGAATTTTCTGTCTTTCGCCGTCGTCGGCTTGAGTGAAATTTTTCTCGCCGTAAAAGATCTCTCCCTTGGTCGGCTCTTCGAGTCCGATCAGGTGGCGCAGCAGCGTGCTCTTTCCCGAGCCGCTTCCGCCCATGATGATGAAGACGTCGCCGTCGTTGATGCTGAAATTCAAGTCTCGCATGACGACGAAGTCGCCGTAAGCCATCGTGAGATCGCGCACGGTGATGTGGGGCCGCGCGCCGTTGCCGTGGGTCGCTTTATCCATCGCTTAAATCCACAACACGTAAAACACGACCGCCAGGATGCCGTTGGCGACGACGCAGGCTACGATGCTGCTGACGACCGCTGAAGTCGTCGCGTCGCCGACCGCGGAGGAGCTGTTGCCGCATTGCATGCCTCTCAGGCAGCTGAAAAACGCGATCAGAACGCCGTAGACAACGCTCTTGATCACCCCGACCGAAATATAGGCGAGATCGATGGAGCGCGTGGTCTCCAGATAGTAACTCGCCCAGGAGATGTCGAGCGTGCCGACGCCGATCGCGGCGCCGCCCAGAATGCCGACCACATCGGAGTAAAGGCAGAGCAGCGGCATCATCGCGGTCAGGGCGATGACGCGCGGCAGGACGAGAAACTCCATCGGCGGAAAACCCATCGCGGTGAACGCGTCGATCTCCTGCGTGACCTTCATCGTGCCGAGCTGCGCCGCGAAAGCCGCGCCGGTGCGTCCCGCCATGATCACTGCGGTCATTATGGCGCCCATCTCACGCACCATGCCGATCGCGACCAGATCGGCGATGTAAATTTGCCCGCCGAACAGTCGGAGCTGCACCGCGCCGACGAACGCGAGGATGACGCCGGACAAAAAACTGATGAGCGTGACGATCGGGAGCGCCTCGGCGCCGCACTCCTGGATGAACAGCATGAGATCCCACGCGCGGTAGCGCGCCCGCAGCGTGAAGAACCGGCCGAATGCCTTGGTCAACTCGCCGAGAAACGCGAGCGTATCGAGAGTTTCGCCGGCCGTGGCGATCGTCGTGGCGCCGATGCGTTCGAGCACCGGGCGGTCGGACGTTTTGTTTTTCCGCGCGCCTTTTCTCTCCGGCACCGCCTCCGCAAGATCGAGCAGCCGGCCGAGACCTGAAGGAAGGCCGGAGCGGTCGACGGCGATGCGATTTGTTTTGCAGAGATCCAAAAACTTCATGAGAAAGGTAAGCAGGCTCGTGTCCCACGCCTCGAGCTCGCGCGCGTCGAAGGAGAGCCGGGTCGCGGAGGCCATGCGCTCTCGGGCATCGGCGACCGAGGGCAGGCCGCCCTTGAGACTCCATGAACCGGAGAGGCGGATGACCAGCCCATCGTCGCCCGACTTCTCGAAGGAGAACGCGCCCGAATGAGCCGCCTCGTCGAGTCTTCTCTCCGCCTTGGCCATGAAGGTTAATTAACCTATCCGCGCTGTCGCATCAAACAGTTATTGGTTACTGGTTGATTAGTTGACTTGCTCAACCACACAACGAGTCAACTAGTGTAGTGTTTCACGCTGTTGACACCTTATCCTAAGTTCGACAGGCGAAACGGAGTCTGCACCACGAAGGATCAGCCTTCAAAACTGTGGCTGATCCGTCCTCTGGCGGACACG
>CAZNES010000162.1:0-3256 GCA_964572145.1 uncultured Syntrophobacteraceae bacterium | reverse complement strand
GTCAATACCAAGGACTTTGCCCGCTTCCGAGAACTCGAAGTGGAGAACTGGTCCAAGTGACAACCTCAGGATTGATTGACGGCAGGAGATGATCCGCGACATGCGGCGCATCCCGTCGCGCAAACGACGTGAAGCCGCTGGTGGCGAAGACGGATCAATTGAAGCTGCGCCTGAAGCTCGTTCCCGGCGAAGTCTCCGCCAACGCCGACCGATACGCCGAGGAGTTTAGAAAGATTTTTGGTTTGTGAAAGAGAATGAGTGCTGGAGCAGACTGCTCCGTTTCACTTGAGGGTGACGGTTTCTCGGACTGCGTCAGGTGGGATGCCGCGGAGCGCATCTTCTCGACGGTCCTCCAGGATCAACTCAATCGCCTCGGCAAGACTCTTTCGCGCCTCTTCTTTGGTTCTCCCCTGGCCATTTGCGCCGGGAATCTCAGGGCAGTAGGCAATGTGCCACTCCCCGTCACGTTCGAAAATTGCGGTAAATTCGTTTGTCATTGGGCGCCTCCGCAGTTTAAAAAGCATAGCGCATTCAGCGCCCCCTGTCTAACGACATCAAGCTCAGCCGTTGCTGTCAAGAGATCGGTCTGAAGCCTGCATCTCAAACCCGAAAGGCAATTGCGCAACCCTGACGCTTGTAGCATAAAACAAACGCTTCCTACTCGTCTCCCGTGAATTCAGACCGCATTAGCAAGATTGTTTAAATGTCCGTCCCTGATTCCACTGCTTGTTCAAGAGCCAAGGGCGGACTTGACCCCTCATTTGTGTATCCGCACACGAGTATTCGGCTCAAGTGTGAGCGCGTCTTTAGGGCAAAGTACCTTTCCGTCAAAAATTGCTTCTATGGTCTTACTCATTTTCCACCTCCGATATTCCATAGCCTCATGCAACTATAACAGACCGCGGCACTCACTGCACGTCTAACCGAGGTTTGTCTGATCCACTTTGTTTGGCCATCGCTTGACACTTCGTTCCACGCTCCCATATGCTCGCGTTCGTGGCACAAGGAGGCAAGCCAATGGTTACGAAAAATTATCAGACCGTTAAAGTGGAAAAGGAAAACGGTATCACGTGGGTGATTTTAAACCGGCCCGAGAAGCGCAACGCGATGAACCCGCAGCTCCACTACGACATGCTCGACGCGCTGACGGACTTGGAAACGGATGCGGAGACGAAGGTGATGGTTTTGACCGGCGCGGGCAACAGTTGGTGCGCCGGGCAGGATCTCAGGGAATTTTTTCGCGCCCTGGATAACGATCCCGCGGAGCGGCGCCGCGCCGGGCGGGCCTCGCAAGAATGGCGCTGGCGTAGGCTGTTCACGTTTCCCAAACCGACCATCGCGATGGTCAACGGCTACTGTTTCGGCGGCGCCTTCACGCCGCTCATCGCCTGTGACTTCGCGATCGCCGCTGAAGACGCCACGTTCGGCCTCAGCGAAATCAACTGGGGCATTTTTCCCGGCGGTCTGGTAAGCCGCGTGTTGGCCGATGCGCTCAGCTACCGCGACGCGATCTATTACATCATGACCGGCGACACCTTCGATGGGAAAAAAGCTGCGGAGATCAAACTGGTGAATTTCGCCGTGCCGCGGGAGAAGTTGCGCGAGGAGACGGTCAAGCTCGCGAAAAAGCTCATGGAGAAAAATCCGCAGACTCTACGCGCGGCAAAAGAGGTTTATAAATTCTGCCGCACGATGGATTACGCGGCGGCCGAGGATTACATGGCGGCGAAGGGCACCGCGCTCAGGGCGACGGATCCGGAAAAGGGGCGCGAGGAAGGCACCAGGCAGTTCCTCGACGAAAAAACTTTCCGTCCGGGACTGGGAGCGTATAAACGGACAAAAAAAGGTTAAAGGGTTTGAGGGTTGAAGAGTTTAAGGGTAAATGCGGGGAGAGACCCTGCAACCCTGCAACCCTGAAACCTTTAAACCCTTAAACGTCGGAGTTTCACTTCGATGAATTTTGACTTGCCCGAAGAGCTGCTGCTTCTCAAGCAAACCGTTCGGCGCTTCGTCGAGAGCGAGCTGATCCCGCTCGAACGGACGTACCGGCACGACGGCGAAGGGCCGATGCCGGATCATTTGCTCAAACCGCTGCAAGAAAAAACCAAAAGCATGGGAATGTGGCTGCTCGACGTGCCCGCGGAGTACGGCGGCGCGGGCCTCGGCCTGCTGGCGCGCTGCGTGGTTCACGAAGAGGTCTCGCGCAGCGCGGCTCTTCCGTTCCGCGGGCAGGAGCTTTTCGGACCCGAAGTGAGGCCGGTTTTGTTCCACTGCAATGAAGAACAGAAAGAACGTTTCTTGAAGCCGGTGCTGCGGGGCGAGACGCGTGTCTGCTTTGCGCAGACCGAGCCGGACGCCGGCAGCGATCCGGCGAGCATGCAAACGCGCGCGATTCGCGACGGCGATGACTTCATTCTCAACGGCACCAAGCGCTTCATCACCGGCGCCGGCCGCGCGGACTACGCGCAGGTGATGGCGGTAACGGACCCGGAAAAGAGAGCGCGCGGCGGCGTGACGTGCTTCCTCGTCGATTTGAAAAGCCCCGGCGTGCTGCTCGAACGCCAATGGCCGACGATGATGGGGGACGCGCCGTGGCAGATCGTATTCGATAACGTGCGCGTTCCGGCGGCGAACGTCCTCGGCAAAGTGGGCGAAGGATTTTCGTTGGCGCAACAATGGATTCAAGAAGGCAGGATCAAAGGCCACGGCGCGCGTCCGCTGGGAATCGCGCAGCGCGCTCTGGAGATGATGATCGATTACTCGCACCACCGCGTCACTTTCGGACGGCCGTTGGCGGAGCGGCAGGCGGTGCAGTTTATGATCGCGGATTCCGCGACCGAGCTTCACGCCGCGCGTCTCATGGTCTACGAGTGCGCCTGGCGCCACGATCGCGGCGAGGACGTGCGCAATCTTTCTTACATGGTGAAGATCACCAGTACCGAGATGGCGAGCCGGGTGGTGGACCGCTCGATTCAAGTCCACGGCGGCGTCGGGCTGACAAAAGATCTGCCGCTCGAATGGTGGTATCGGCAAATCCGCAGCACGCGGATCACGGAAGGGGCCACCGAAGTTCTACGCTGGAGGTTGGCACAGAATATTTTGAAAGGCCGGAGTTGACCTCGCGGTCTTGGCGTCTTGGCGCGATGAACGACCGAAACTTCGTATGCTTCGTGCTCTTTCCGCCAGAGGACGGATCAGCCGAAGTTTGGTGGCTGACGTGGTGTGGAGATTTTAACCACGAAGGACACGAAGGTCT
>CAZNES010000161.1:0-3631 GCA_964572145.1 uncultured Syntrophobacteraceae bacterium | reverse complement strand
ATCGGCATCATCGGCGTCGGGCTGCTCGGCAGCGCGGTCGCCGCGCGGCTGCTCAGGGGTGGATTCAAAGTCACCGGTTATGACACGCGCGCGGAGCAGGTCAAGGCGCTCCAGGCCCAAGGACTTCAAGCCGCGAACAGTCTTACAGAGGCGGCGGCGGAAGCTGACGCAATCTTCACAATCCTGCCGTCGCTGGAGAGCGTCGAAAAAATAATCATCGCTCCGGGCGGGCTGATCGAGACGGCGCCGCGAAGCTGCACGTTGATTCAGATGAGCACGATATCACCCGAGCTGGCGCGCCGTCTGGGCGAAGCCGCCTCCGCCAAAGGGCTTGGCTTTCTCGACGCGCCTATGAGCGGCACAAGCGCGATGGTGGCGCGTGGCGACTGCGTGATCTTCGTCGCAGGCGACCGCGCGCGCGCGGAGGCCTGCCGGCCTATTTTCGACGCGATCGCGAAGAAGACATGCTACGTCGGCGATGTCGGTATGGCCTCGCTCGCGAAACTGGCCGCAAACCTGCTGGTTGCAGTCAACACCGCGGCGCTGGCGGAAGCGCTGGTCCTCGGAAGGAAAGGGGGCCTGGCGCCGTCCGTCCTGCTCGATGCTCTTAAAGAAAGCGCGGGCGCCTCAAAGATGCTCGAAGTCCGCGGCCCGCTCATGGCGAGCCATCGCTTCGACGCGCAGATGAAGGTCGATCTGTTTTTGAAGGATTTTCAGCTCATGATCGATGAAGGGCGGCGTCTCGGAGTCCCGCTGCCGCTAACAACCATCACGCAGCAATTGGCCACGGCCACCGCCGCGGCGGGACGAGGAGAGGAAGATCTGGCTGCGATCATAACGACGCTCGAACAGCTCGCCGGAGTCCACGACGATCCGGCCTCGAACAAAAGGTAAGTAGGTAGGGGCGACCAGCCGGAGCGTAGGGGCGACCGGCCGGTCGCCCCTACTCAGCCCTGTCAACCGTCTCGCCCCGGAGCCATGCGTTCTCCATTTCGGGTTGCGTAGCCGCTGGATTTTCTCGGTCGTATGCCCAGCGCGCGGGATTGTCGAGAATATATTGCCGAATCCGATTCAGAGATTCATCCTCGCGGATGACGTGTTCGTAATAGTTGCGTTGCCACGCGAAGTCTGATTTCACCGTTCGCCGAATCACACGCGTCGATACGGCCTTAAATGTGCGCACGATTTCCCCCAACGTAGGGGCGCGATTCATCGCGCCCTGCTGCGTAGCGTCAGAAGAATTCCGCCGCACATAAGAGGGCGCAATTAATTGCGCCTCTACAATGATGATGCCGTGGATGTGATTGGGCATGACAACGAAGACATCCAGGCGCACACCGGGAAACCGGACCGGCAATTCATCCCACGCCGCCTGCGCCATCCGCCCGACATTGCTCAACCGCACGTCGCCGTCCACAACCTCGCCGAAGAGACTTTCGCGATCCAGCGTGCAAATGGTGACAAAATACATTCCCCCTTACGAATAATCGTAGCCGCGAATCCGGATGGACCGTCGGTGGTATTTCTCAGGGTTATATTTCATGCACCCCACATACTGGACGGCATTAAATCCGGCCCCTTAAATCTTTTCTGACGTATGCAATAGGGCGTGATGAATCACGCCCCTACAATTAGGCGGCATACAAAGGCAATTTTTTGGCAAACACTTCACAGCCCGAGCCAGGTTTGTATCAAGCCATCCTCGAACCGCAGGTGAATAAGCCGCTCGAAAACCCCGTTGAAGAATCCCCAAGCGAAAGCCGTCAGGGTAAGTGATAGCCACCAGCTTTCGTGGCTTTGCAGCCTGAGGTAGCAAAGCATGAAGAGCGGGACGGCGATAGGAAAGCCCAAAAGAAAAACGAGCAAGATAAAACCGACAACCCAGAAGAAAATACCGATGACGCGGCGCCGCGCCACGTCGGGTGGCACGTCGGCCGCTAACTCCAGGTCTATGGCAGGGCCGCCGGCAGTCTCGGCTTTGCCGAACAGGTCCAACAGAAGTTGAGCCGCTGTGAGAATGAGGAGAAGAATACTCACCGAGAGCGGAAAGAGAGCGGTCTTAAACGACCAGCCGAGCGCCGAGTGTACGGCATAGGCGCCGACAACGATGAGAAAAAGACCAAAGAGAACCCGGCCCTTACGCATTAGCCGGGCTCCGAGAGCGTTGGCGCCGCTCTTGAATGAACGGATAGGCGATAACCAGAGCGGTGAGCAAGATCAAGAAGACGACGATAGGATGCGTCAGCCAGGAAAACCCATAGCGGGAAACGGAAATGAAAAGATAGGTCTCGATAAGTTTTCCTAATACAAAGCCCAGAACCAGAGGGGGGCGCGGCCAGCCCAAGAGCACCATTATGTAGCCGAGAAAACCGAACAGGAAGGTTACGATCAAGTCGGCGATTTGGCCGTTCGCAGTGTAACTTCCCACGAAGACTAAAAAGAGGATAAAAGGGATCATCAGTCCGCCCCGGACGTAGGTTATCTTCGCCAGATGGTTCAGTATCCCAAGGCACAAAATCACGCACATGATATTGGCGATCACCAGAGTCCAGACCATCGAATAGGTGATTGCGAGGTGTTTGGTCAACATATCGGGGCCGGGGACGATGCCCATGATCAAAAATCCGCCGAGGAGGATCGCCATCGCCCCGCTCCCCGGCACTCCGAAGGCGATGGTAGGGATGAGCTCCCCCCCTTCTTTCGAATTGTTCGCTGCTCCCGGACCCAACACCCCCCGGACATCCCCTTTGCCGAAGCCCTCCCGTTCCTTCGCGTCTTTGGCGCTCTGCACCGCGTGAGCGTAGGCCACCCATTGCGCTACGCCGCCGCCCGCCCCCGGCATGATACCGACGAAAACCCCGATAGCCGAGCAGCGAAAGACCAGCCAGAAGTGGCGAAACGTATCCTTGATTCCTTCAATAACCCCCTTTTGCAAATCTTCTGCCGGTCTATCTCCCGCTATGGCCGTTCCACGGACCGCCAAATCCACAATCTCCGGGATCGCGAAGATTCCTACTAAGACGGGTATCAGATCGAGGCCATCCCAAAGATACATCATGCCCATGTCGAAGCGCAGCGAGCCGGACTGGCGCTCCTGACCGATCGTGGAGACCAGCAGACCGAGACAACCCATGGCAAATCCGCGGATCTGCCCGCGCGCCCCCAGACCGCTGAGAGAAGTGATGCAGGAAATGCCGACCACCGAGAGCATGAACAGTTCCGGCGAGCCGAAGGAGAGAACCAGCGGACGAACTATGGGGACCGCCAACGCGAGAAAGACCGCGCCGATCAAGGCGCCCACCAGAGAACTCATCAGCGCCGCGCCAAGAGCACGGCCGGCTTCTCCCCGTTTGGCCATCGGGTGTCCGTCGATAACCGTCGCCGCTGACAATCCCTCGCCCGGAACGCCGAAGAGAACCGAGGTGATGTCCCCGGTCGTGGCCGCAACGGAGTGCATCCCGAGCAGGAAGGCGAAGGCCTCAGCCGGGGACATCTTGAAGATGAACGGGAGCATCAAGGCCAGCGTGGCCGGGCCTCCGATTCCGGGGAGTAGACCCACGACGAAGCCTACACCCATCCCGACCATCATCAGGCTGAAGGCCTTCCACTGTAAAACCAGAAAGAGGCCGTC
>CAZNES010000160.1:1348-3701 GCA_964572145.1 uncultured Syntrophobacteraceae bacterium | reverse complement strand
TCGATATCTTCTGACTAAGAGATGAAAGCCTGGCAAACTCCGACAACCTTCCCGATCCCGACGTTCTCGCACAGTAAATCATCGATGACCTCGAAGCCGCCCTCGAACAATTCCGCGAAATCGCAAGCGACTTAGGAGCGGTGAATCGTTCGAAATAAAAACGGGCGGAAGGGGATTGCAACATCCTCTTCCGTAGTTTCAGCGCAAAAAAAAGGCCTGAGCCGATAATTCGGTTCAGGCCTTTCAAGCTGGCGTGAGGGTCGGGTTTACAAGGCTTGCCGCTGATCGCCGGTAGATGATTTTTTCCCCGCCTGGCGAAAGTATTCGACGGTTCTACGAAGACCTTCTTCGAACGTGACCTTGGGTCGATAGCCGAGACTGCGCTCCGCCCTGGAGATATCCGCCAGGCTGTGCTTCACGTCTCCCGGCCTGGCTTCGAGATGAGACCAGCGCAATTCCGGTCCGATCATTCCTTTGAGCAGATCGACGACGTCGAGAAGGGTCACCGCGCGATGCTGTCCCACGTTGAATACTTTGCCGGCTGCGTCGTTACTCTGGGACGCCAGCAGGTTGGCGTCGACGACGTTGTCGATATACGTGAAGTCCCGCGACTGCAAGCCGTCGCCGTGAATCTCGAGCGGCGCTCCGCGCAGCGCCGCTTCGATGAAGCGTGGTAGGACCGCCGAGTATTGAGAATTCGGATCTTGCCTGGGGCCGAATACATTGAAATAGCGCAGGCTCACCGTCTCGACGCCGTAAAGCTCGGTAAAAACTTTGCAGTAGTATTCGCCGGTGAGCTTCGACACCGCGTACGGCGAAGCGGGCTCGGGAGTGAAGTCTTCGCTTTTCGGGAGCCGCGCGATGTTCCCATAAACCGAGGAGGAAGAAGCGTAGACGACGCGCCGGACTCCCGCATCGCGGGCGGCGACGAGCACATTGAGCGTGCCCTCGACGTTCACGCGGTTGACGAGCGCCGGGTTCTCTACCGAGAATGGGACGGAGCGAAGCGCGGCCTGATGGAAGACTACATTCACGTCCGCCATCGCGTCGCGCAGCGCCGGTGGATCGGTCAGATCGCCCGTGATCGTTTCCACCCGGTCTTCCAGCCCGCGCAAATTTTCCATGCTGCCGTACTCGAGATTGTCGAAGACGCGAACTTTCTCTCCCGTTGACGCGAGCCGCGCCACGATATGCGACCCGATAAAGCCGGCGCCGCCCGTCACCAGATACATGATGTCGATCTCCTTCCACGCGTCCGTCTAAAAACCGACGGGGCTGAGAGTATCAGCTTTTTGCTAAAACAGCGTGTAGATAAACGGCGCGACCGCGGTGCCCGATGTGAAGACGATCAGGCTTCCCAGCAGGACCAGGCATAGAATAATGGGCAAAAGCCAGAATTTCTTGCGCTCTTTCATGAAAGACCAAAGCTCCAACAAGAATTCACCCATCGAAACCTCCCCAATTAATATTGTTTTGTCAGATGGGACGCGGGCCGCGGCTTGCGGACAATCCGGTACGTGTCCAGATCGGGTCTTAACTTTCGTCCCATGGGATCTTTTCCCATCCAGGATCTTAAGATTCCGATCGGCGTGACAATGACGTAAAAAATCGCGCCCAAAATAATTCTCGTGTTGATCCAGCCCATGACGTGGCCGAACGCCATCCATCCTTTATGGACCCACAGGAGGCTTTGAGGAAATATCAGAGCCGGCAAGAGAAAAAACGCTGCGACCGCCGCGATCCACCAGCGGGGCTCGTCGTGCCGGGCAATCGCCGGCCACGCGGCGATGAGCGCGAAGACGCCGCCTACGGTCAGGCCGAAAGAGCGGAGTTTCTTGCTGGTGATCTCTTCTTTCATAGGCATTTTTCCGGTCAGTCCATCTCGAATTCTTCCTGCCAGTGGGTGTCGCCTTCGAGCGGTTTTTGATCTTCCTTGTACAGGACGCAATTTTCCAGCACGAGAACGTCGATCGCCGTGCGCATGAAACAGCGATAGGCGTCTTCGGGCGAGCACACGATCGGCTCGTTGCGCACGTTGAAGGACGTATTGACGATCACCGGGCAGCCGGTCTTGGCCTCGAACGCTTTCAAGAGCTTGTAGTAGCGCGGATTGGTGTCTTCGTGCACGGTCTGAACGCGGGCGGAATAATCCACGTGGGTCGCCGCGGGAATATCCGAGCGCGGCACGTTCAAGAGATCGATGCCCCACAGCGACTGCTGCTCCTGGCTCGGCGCGATGCGCCGTTTTTCCACAACCGGCGCGACCAGAAGCATGTAGGGGCTGTCGGTATCCATAGCAAAATAATCCGCGACCCGCTCGCGCAACACGGAAGGGGCGAAGGGCCGGAATGAT
>CAZNES010000160.1:0-1338 GCA_964572145.1 uncultured Syntrophobacteraceae bacterium | reverse complement strand
CTTCAAGTTCATCACCGACTGCATCTTGGAATTGCGCGCGTCGCCGAGAATGCTGCGGGCGCCGAGCGCGCGCGGGCCGAACTCCATCCGGCCTTGAAACCATCCGATCACCTTGCTCTCCGCCAACTCGCCCGCCGCGAGAGCGAAAAGCGCTTTGTCGCCGAGCCGCTTATAAGGCGCCTCTTTGGTCTTTAAAAATTCTTCGATCTGTTCATTCGTGTAGGACGGTCCCAAGTAGCCGCCTTGCATGGCATCGCCCGCGCCGTGGACGGCGCGCGGCTTGCCTTCGAGCTTGTGCCACGCCGTGAGCGCGGCGCCCACGGCGCCGCCGGCGTCGCCCGCCGAAGGTTGAATCCACAGGCCTTTAAAAGGTCCCTCGCGAAGAATTCTCCCGTTGCCGACGCAGTTGAGCGCGACGCCTCCCGCCATGCAGAGGTTTTCCGCGCCGGTCTCGCGCTGGAGGCTGCGCGCGAGACGGAGCATGACTTCCTCGGTGACCTCCTGGATCGAGCGCGCCAGGTCCATATCGCGCTGGGTCAATTTGCTTTCCGGCTTGCGCGGCGGCCCGCCGAACAGAGAGTCGAATTTTCCGTTGGTCATGGTGAGCCCGGTGCAGTAGTTGAAGTAATCGATCTTGAGCCGGAAGGTCCCGTCCTCCTTCAGGTCGATCAGGTGGTCGTAGATGGCCTGCGCGTATTTCGGCTTGCCGTAAGGCGCCAGCCCCATGACTTTGTATTCGCCCGAGTTGACCCGGAACCCGGTGTAATAAGTGAACGCGGAATAGAGTAGCCCGAGAGAATGGGGGAAATGGATTTCCCACAGCGGAGTCAGAGTGTCGCCGTCGCCGAGCCACGCGGAGGTCGTGGCCCATTCGCCCACGCCGTCCATGCAAAGAACCGCCGCCGACTTGAACGGCGAGGGATAAAACGCGGAGGCCGCGTGCGACTCATGGTGCTCGCCGAAGAGAACGGGGGGAAGCTCCGGTTTTTTGACGCCGTCGAGCGCGACCAGTTCGTTTTGCAGCAAGCTCTTGAGCAAGAGCTTCTCCTTCAGCCACACGGGCATGGCGGAGAGAAAGGATTTCACTCCCCTGGGAGAAAAAGCGACGTAGGTTTCCAGCAGGCGCTCGAACTTGACCAGCGGCTTGTCGTAAAAGACAAAATATTTTAGATCCGCCAGAGTGATGCCGCCCTCTTCGAGACAGTACCGGATGGCGTGGATGGGAAATCCGGCGTCGAACTTTTTTCGCGTGAAGCGCTCCTCCTGGGCGGCGGCCTCGATGTGGCCGTCTTTGATCAGCCCCGCGGCGCTATCGTGATAGTACCCGCAGACGCCGAG
>CAZNES010000159.1:0-4499 GCA_964572145.1 uncultured Syntrophobacteraceae bacterium | reverse complement strand
GCCGAGCTTGAAAAAGAGGGATTCTTCAAAAAGCTTGCGCTTAAGTAGTTTATGGGGAGAATAGCGGCGCGATGGATCTTGAGTCCTCTGACGCTCGCGCTGACTTTATCCGACGCGGCTTATAGCCAGCCCAAGTCTCCGCCCGAGAAGAAACTCCCCGTCGGCGTCATCTACGAAGCTCTCAGCGCCACCAACGCGCCGATCTGGCTTGCGCAGGCTCGGCCACCCACGCCATCGCGCGCCTCGCGCTCCGTAGCGTCGGAGTCGGCGACAAGGATGTCAAATTTCTCCATCATGGCGGGCTGCCGGAGATCTTCGCTTCGCTGGAGCAAGGGCTGGTGGATGTCGCCTTCGCCTCGGCGCCGCGCCCCGGCTTTCGCGAGATGATCGACCTTTCGACGGCAAAAATTCCCTTCCTGCAGGGGGCGATCGAGGTGAGGCGTGAATTTCTTCAGAGCCGCCGTCCGGTCGTGCTGAGCTTCCTGCGCGCTTATCTCGAAAGCCTCAAGGCGGCCAAAGAGAGGCCGGAGCTCGCCATCGCCTCGGTCGCCAAGCGGCTCCGGGTGACGCCGGATATCGCGCGCGGCGGCTATCCTCCCCATGCACGCGCCTTGGAAGAGGTTCCCTACGTGCGTGCGGATTCGGTGCAAGCGATTGTCGATCTCTTCGCACCGGACAAGGACAGCGCCACAAGCCGATTCATTGACAACAGCGCGCTGAAAGAGTTAGTGGACTCTGGTTTTGTCAGAGAGCTTTACCAGAGATAGGGACTGAGAGTGTGTGAAAAAATCGCCGATCGCCCTTCGACGGGCTCAGGACGAACGGCTAAGTACTTGAACTTCCATCGATGTTATCCCGTTCGTGGTGAGCTTGTCGAACCATGAACGAATTTTTTCACACACTCTGAGAGGAGAGATAGAATGACGGCGAACTTTCCGACGATCGACGCCGATGGGCACATCGAGGAGTCCCATATTAACTGGAAGGAGCGGTTGCCGGTCAAATACCGCGATGCGGCGCCCGAGCGGCGCGCAAGTGCCGACGGCCAATCGCGCTTGTTCATCGAAGGGAAAGCGTGGCCCAAGCCCGCCGGTCTGGCCCTTGGCGTTGGCGGACCTTACAGTCGTCCACATCCCAGGCGGCCGGGAATGACCGATCCGAACGCGCGGCTCGCGGATATGGACTCCGAGGGAATCGATGTCGCGGTTCTGTTCGGCGGCGGTCTCGGCGGCAGCATCCCGGCGCTCGAAGATGCGGGATTGGCCACGGCCTTAGCCCAGGCGCGTAATAGTTGGGTGGCGGAATATTGTTCGGCGAATCCAGCGCGGCTTAAGGGAGTTGCCGTCCTGCCGCAGCAGGATATGCCTGCGGCAGTTGCGCAGC
Organism: uncultured Syntrophobacteraceae bacterium; assembly: GCA_964572145.1. Taxonomy (GTDB): domain Bacteria; phylum Desulfobacterota; class Binatia; order UBA9968; family UBA9968; genus JAJPJQ01. Next base: position 3,116 of record CAZNES010000159.1, on the reverse strand, counting down.
TTAGCAGATCGGTCATCGAACTCGGCTTTGTCGGCGTTTCGCTTCTCCCCAACCTCCGCGGCAAACATCTCGGCGATCCCTATTTCTTTCCGATCTTTGAGGAAGCGGAGCGCCTCAACGTACCGATTTGTGTTCACATGTTCCTGGGCCGCTACGGATCCGAAGCCACCGCCACAAACCGGGTGGATAAATTTTTCTATTCGCACCTGTTCGGCCATCCCTTCGAACAGATGATCGCCCTGGCAGTGATTCTGGGTGAAGGGGTGCTCGATCGTTTTCCCAAGCTCCGCTTTGTCTTTCTGGAAGCCGGCTGCGGGTGGCTGCCTTACTGGATCGATCGCTTGAATGAGCATCAAGAGGTTCTGGGCGTCCAGCTCCCGGCGCTTAAGGAAAGGCCCAGCGCGTCGCTCAAGCGCGGACAATTATTTTTTTCCTGCGAGGCGGATGAAAAAGAGCTGGCGCGCGTCGTCGAAGTCGCCGGCGACGACTGTATCGTCTTTGCTTCGGACTACAGCCATTTCGATAGCCGGTTTCCCGGAGCTTCGAAGCCGATTCTGGAGCATCCAAACCTCACGGACGCATCGAAGCGAAAAATCCTGAGCGAGAATTCCTGCCGGCTTTATCCGTTGGGCTAGAGGCGCCATGACTTCCATACCCCCCGCCATAGCACTCGCGCTGCTCTTCTTTCTCAGTTTTGGTGGTGCGGCCGGCGCGGAAAACGTCAAGGTCGGCATTCCTTCCCTGACGGTCACAATGCTGCCGCTCGCCGTCGCCAGAGAGCGCGGCTACTTCCAGCAAGAGGGGCTTAACGTTGAGCTGGTGCTCATGCCCGCGGCGCTGAATATCAAAGTCCTTCTCGCCGGCGAAATCGGCTACGCCAGCACCGTCGGCTCGGCGGTCGTTGCCGCCGTGCGCGGCATCGACGTGCGCGTCGTGATGTTATTTGTCGACCGCCCGCTGCTCGATCTAGTGGCGACTCCCGAAATTAGTTCCATTGCCGATCTCAAGGGACGCGCGATCGGCATCTCGTCGCGCGGCGGCTTGCACGACGTAGCGATACGCAAGATGCTCCAGCAATCCGGCGTCGATCCGGCCCAGGCGACGCTTCTGGTCGTCGGCGGGCAGGGAGCGATGCTGGCCGCGGTGTTGAGCGGCCGGATTTCCGCCGGACTGCTCAATCCGCCGCATAACTTCATGGGCTACGGGCAGGGACTCAAAAATTTGGGCTTCGCTGGCTCTTACATTCGGATTCCAAGCACGGGTCTCGTGACCACGCGCGAGCGGCTCGAGCGCGCGCCGGATCAGGTGCGCCGGATGACGCGCGCTTTAGCCCGCGCTCGCGCGTTCGCGCGCGACAACAAGGCTCAAGCGCTCCAGGTCCTGAAGAAGTTCTTACAACTGGAGGACGAAGATTTGGTCGCGAGAATTTACGACTATCACAAGAAAGTCGAAACGGCCGACGGGAAAATCGACGCGGCGCTGGCCGCTGAAACGATTCGCGACGCGCGCCTGACGGAAGGAATCCAGCGCGAGGTTGCGGTCAATCAAGTCTTCGATTTTTCGTATCTGGAAGGGGCGCGCTAAGAGCTTAGCGACGGGTCTTTCTCGCCCGCCTCACGAAATAGTCCCACATCGAGCCCAAGCGGTGCGACGTGTAGATCTGCTCGAACTTGATCGGCGCCTCGTCGTCGCTGGTCCAGGACGGCTCGCCGGAAGCGGTTGCGAGGAGTTGGATGCGGCAGGCCTTTTCCAAAAATATCGCGTAGAGCGTCGCGACCTCGATCGATTCGCCCACCACCGTGGAGCCGTGATTTTTCATCAGGACGCCGCGGCATTTTGCCAAAGACTTCGCGACTTCTTTTCCTAGCTCGGGGGTTCGGATGAGAGCGGTCGTGTGGTCGAATAGCGGCAAGCCTTCGTAAAAAATCGACCCTTCATGGCTCACCGGCCGCAGCGGCTGGCGCAGCGAGCCGAAGGCGATGGCGTACGGCGGATGCGAGTGCACGACGCAGTTGACGTCGGGCCGGGCGCGGTAGATCTCCGTGTGGATAAAGACCTCCGAGTGGCGCTCGTATTTGCCTTCGATCTTTTTTCCGTTCAGGTCGCATACGATGATGTGCTGCGGGCGGATCTCTTCGAAGCCGAAGCTGTGCGGTTTCATCAGGATCTTGTCCTGCTTCGGAATGCGCACGGAGACGTGGCCAAGGATATTATCCCAGTGGCCCTCGTTGGCGAGGATGTTGCAGGAGTAAGCCAGGGTCTCTTTGAGCTCTTTGAGCTTCATGCTGTCTCCCTAATAGCAATTGTTCCCCAAGAGTTAAGCGGAAGCCGAGACCAAAAGCAAGAATTTTCCGGTCTCTTGGAGATCTGATGTAATCGGCATCCCCTTAGAGTGATAGTGGCGGCGATAGCCACTACATCGGCCGTCCTAACGGGCCTAGAGCCTTCTTCTTTACGGGTGTTGACAGGGCTTCCTGCTGGTGCATATATGACACTTCCCGTGATTCACAGAAGGTACTCAGGGCGAGGGCCGCCTAAACGCAGGTTTCAGTTTTGAGTTGCGAGTTTAAAAAAAGAAAGGACAAATTCCATGAAGAATTTATTTTTGAGTCTAATCGTTAGTCTAGGTTTTACTGCCGCCGTAGGGGCATTGACGGCGGCAAGGGTGGAGGCGCAACCAGTCGTGCACCAGGCCATTCAGGATGCTGTGAACGGAGTCCAGTCCACGGCAACCGGTATTCAGACCTCGGTGAACGGGGTCCAGTCCACGGCAAACAGTATTGAGACCAAAGTAGACGACATCACGACCCAGCTCGACAATATCCCACCCGCGTGGAGTGAGATCCTACCGGCTGCGGATCGGTTTAAACTTGTCATGAGCAGCGCGGCCGTCCTGGACCGGGAGACCGGGCTGGTCTGGGAGCAGTCGCCGGATACAACCACTCGAACCTGGCAGTTCGCGCATGTTCATTGCAATCAAAAGACTGTGGGGAATCGTAAGGGGTGGCGGCTCGCCACCAACCAGGAGCTGGCGAGCCTGGTCGACGGCGATCCAGCGAATACTAGTGTACCGTCTCACAAATAGCTTTACAATGACCTGATTCGGGTGTATTGTG
>CAZNES010000158.1:0-4532 GCA_964572145.1 uncultured Syntrophobacteraceae bacterium | reverse complement strand
GAATTTCTCATGAATAGAGCAATACCTTTTGAGCATTATTCCCAGGATGACAGACGTGGATTCAAGATGGTGGCGGCGAGAAATATTTGTACGATCTCTCTCCTTGTGATCGTTTATGTCTTCGCCCGACAGACCCGCGCCGCCGACTCCAAGCCCGCGTCGTGGGAAAACGTCGTCGCGGAGGCGAAGAAAGAAGGCAAGCTCGTGCTCGGAATTCCTCCGAGCGCGGAGCTGAGAAAACAGATCGAGCCGCTACTCAAATCGCGCTTCGGCCTCGAAGTCGAGACGCTCTCGGCGCCCGGCCCGCAAATCGCCCAGCGGATCGTCTCCGAATACAAAAGCGGCGTGCGCTACTTCGACGCGCTGATTTTCGGCTCGTGCACCGGCGTGCCGCTGATTCATTCGGGCGCGTTCGACGCAATCGAGCCCTATATGATTTTGCCGGAGGTGAAAGATCCGAAGCTCTGGTGGGGCGGCCACATCTGGATGGACAACGCGGGCTCGAACCGTCTCTTTTATTCGTTCATAGCGATGAAAGGCACGGAAGGTCTATGGCACAACACGACGCTGGCAAAGCCCGAGGAGATCCGCTCGTTCGACGAACTGCTCGATGCCAAATGGAAAGGCAAGATCGGCTTCAGCGACCCGCGCGTCGCCGGGTCGGGCCTGTCGATCTGGTCGTTTCTCTGGGACAACAAAGGCGAAGAGTATTTGAAGAAGCTGGTACAGCAGCAGCTTTTCGTGAGCCAGAACCTGCGGCAGATCGCGGAGGCCCTGGCCAAAGGAAAGCTCGCGCTGGCGCTCGGCATCGGCTTCGCGCAAACCGAGCCGTTTGTGAAAGGCGGTCTGCCGCTGAAGGAATTGCCGCAGCCGCGCGAAGGGCTGCCCGGCAGCAACGGGTACGGCACGCTCGGCGTGGTCAAAAATCCGCCGCACCCCAATGCAACCAAAGTGTTCGTCAACTGGCTGCTGAGCAGAGAGGGTCAGGATTTTTATAGCAGGATCATGCTGCAATCGACGCGGCGCGTGGACGTGGACACCAAGTGGATGGTAAAAGAAGGGGTCGAGCCGGCAAAGGATTTTCTCACCTTGAAGGACTACGACCAGCAGAGGAATTATCTGGAAGATAAATGCGTCGGCATCAGACTGCCGTCGCAAAAACTTGCTGAAGCGATTCTACAGTAAAAGAGGAAAAAATTCGTATGGCGCAGAACGATCGGGTAAAAGATTTGATGGCGGCGTTCCAAAAGACCGCCTATTTCCAGTGGATGAATCGCCAGGACATTCCCATCGTCGACGGTTACGGCATAGAAGACGTGCGCGAGATCGGAATGGCGCCGTGGGCTCACCTCGGCGGCAAGGCGGCGTTCGTCAATCTCTACGGCATGGAAGGCGTGACCGGGATGTACGTGGCCGAGATTCCCCCCGGCGGCGCGCTCGAGCCGGAGAAACATTTTTACGAAAAGGTCGTCTGCATTTTAAGCGGCAACGGCGCGACGGAAGTGTGGCAGGACGGCGGCCGCAAGCAGACCTTCGAGTGGGGGCCGTGGAGCCTGTTCGCGCCGCCGATGAACGCTTCGCACCGGATGGTGAACGGCGGGCGCGAGCCGGTCAAGTTTTTGGCCGTTACGAACGCGCCGCTGATGATGGACGTGATCCACAACGAGGACTTCATCTTCAAATGCCCGTATAATTTTTCCGACCGCTACTCGGGCGGCGAGGGATTTTTCAACGTCGGCACCAAGCGCTACGAGAACGGGATGCAGCACATCTGGGAGACGAACTTCATCATGGACATCCAGTCGGCGTCGCTGGACCAGCGCGACGTCAAAGGCGCCGGCGTGCGCATCACGCAGTTCGAGCTTTCCGGCAACGGCTTGATCGGCCACCTGGCGCAGTGGCCGGCGGGACGCTATCATAAAGCGCATTATCACGGTCCGGGCGCGATTCTCCTGGGTCTTCAGTCCTCGGGATACGTTCTCCTCTGGTCGAAGGAGTTGGGGACCGAGCCTTACAAGAGCGGCCACGGCGACGAGGTCGTGGAAGTAAAATGGAAAGAAGGCAGCGTTTACTGCCCGCCCGGAGGTTGGTTCCACCAGCATTTTAATACCGGGGCGCAATCGGCGCGCCATCTGGCCGTGCGCTACGGCAGCCGGCTGCACCCGATCGGCTTTAAGATCGCCGACAAGCGCAGCGAAGACGGCGTGTACATCGACGTGAAGCGCGGCGGCACGCTGATCAACTATGAAGACGAAGACCCGCACATCCGGAAACACTACGAAGAAGAAATGACGAAAAAAGGCGTGCCGTCCGAGATGCCGGCGTTCTGAGCTGACGGACTAATACCAGTGTCGAACGAGTCTCTATCGGCAACCACTTTGCCGCGGTCGAACCCCATCCGCCTGGACGGGCAAACTCTGCTCTTGAGTTTGCTCCTGGCGGCGATCGCCTTCCTGGTCGTCACGCCGCTTTTCCTCCTGCTCCTGAACAGCTTCCAGATCGGCAAGCCCGGCGGCGCGGTCATTTACAGCCTGGATGGATGGCGGCAGGCCTTCGGCAGCATGGGCATCGTCGATGCCGTCTACAACAGCTTTTCGCTGGCGATCACGCGCCAGATCATCGCGATGATCGTCGGAGTTTTTCTCGCCTGGCTTTTGGCGCGGACCGATATTCCGATGAAGAAAGGGCTGGAGTTTTTATTCTGGCTCTCCTTTTTTCTGCCGGCGCTGCCCGTGACCTTGGGATGGATTCTGCTGCTCGATCCCAAATACGGACTCCTGAACCAGTTAATCATGAAGCTGCCGTTCGTCCAGGCCTCGCCTTTCGACATCTATTCCTACTGGGGCATTGTTTGGGTCCATCTCGCGACCACCGGCGTATCGCTCAAAGTGATGTTGTTGACGCCGGCGTTTCGGAATCTTGACGCTTCGCTGGAAGAGTCCTCGCGCGTCGCCGGCGCGGGCTCGCTAAGAACGCTCTTGCGGATCATCGTGCCGGTGATGATGCCGGTGATACTGGTCACGACGATCCTGGGTCTCATCCGCTCTCTGGAAGCCTTTGAGATCGAGCTGGTGCTGGGTGTTCCGATCGGCCTGCACGTCTTCTCCACCAAGATCCACAGCTTCGTCACGCATGAGCCGCCGCAATTTCCCACGGCCACGGCGCTGGGAACATTTTTTCTGGTCATCCTGCTCTCCATGGTGGCGTTGCAGCGGCTCTACCTCGGGCGAAAATCTTACGTCACCGTGACCGGCAAAAGCTTCAGCACGAGGCCCATCGCTCTCGGCCGCTGGAAATATCCGATCTTTGGCGTCGTCCTGTTGATCGCCCTCGGCATCACGTTCATGCCCATCGCTTTTTTGCTCCTCGGCACGTTCATGAAGCTTTTCGGCTTCTTCAACATCAAAGACCCGTTCACCTTGAATAACTGGAAGGACGTTTTGTCCGATCCGATTCTCCTGCGCTCGCTCAAGAATACCCTGGTCTTGGGATTTGCAAGCGCCGGGATCGGCGTCGTCGTCAGCTCTTTAATCGCTTACGTGATCGTGAAGACGCGCTTCAAAGCGCGCGCCGTGCTCGATTTTCTCTCGTGGTTGCCGTGGTCGATCCCCGGCATCCTGCTCGGCATGGCGCTTTTGTGGACTTTTCTTTTGATCCACAAAATCGTGCCGATCTACGGCACCATGGGAGCGCTGGTCCTGGCGATGGCGATCAGCGGCCTGCCCGTGTGCGTGCAGGTGATGAAAAGTTTTCTCATGCAATTGAGCGACGAGCTGGAAGAAGCCTCGATGGTCGCGGGCGCGTCGTGGCTTACGACCTACCGGCGCATTGTCCTGCCGCTCATTCTCCCCTGCCTGATCGTCGTCGGCCTGCTCGAATTCATTTCCGCCGCCCGGAACATCAGCACCGTCGTCCTTCTCGCCACCGGTCAAACGCGCCCGCTGTCGCTTCTGATGCTGGATTACGCCGCCGGCGCCGAGCTCGAACGCGCCACCGTCGTCGCGACCGTGATCGTCGCGATCGTCGTCTTGGCGGCACTGGGCGCAAGGTCTCTCGGCGGGCAGTTCAGCATCCGCGGCTGACGGCCAAAAACGCCCACCTGCTTCGTTGCACCTCGATTCGCTCGCTCCAACGTACTCAGTAAAGTACGCCTCCGCTCGCGAACCTTCGTGCGCTTTGCATCTGGGACTTTTTTGACCGTCAGCGAATGAGATTTTCGACCTTTTGAGAATTCTCAAAAGGTGAAAGTTGCGGATAGCTCTTTCATTTTTCATCTCCCGCTGTCATCCTTCATACGGGTCGGGAAATGAGAAGTCGATCGGCTGAAGCGCTCCTTCTGTTTTTCTCTCTTTTGATATTCGATCCCGTTCGAGCCGCGGCGCCGCCGGTCAAAGTCGTCATGACGGTGGGATCGCTGAGCGAGAGGGAAACCGTCGTTTACGTCGCTCAGGACCAGGGCTTCTTCCGGAAGTACGGTCTCGATCTCAGCTTCGTTCAGGTGCGCAACGGCCCGGTCGGCATGGCCGCCCTGA
>CAZNES010000157.1:0-4809 GCA_964572145.1 uncultured Syntrophobacteraceae bacterium | reverse complement strand
CAGAATGACATTAAGACGGTCTGTCATCCTGAACGAAGTGAAGGATCTCTCTTAAATCACACGCGTTTAAGAATTATTTTCCGTTCGGCATCGCCAGTTGATTTTCGCCTTCCACCTTCTTCATATACTGTTTGCAATCCATCGATGCCGGGATGACTTCGGAAAGCACGACCAGATGCGGTAAAAGATTTTTCTTTGGATCGCGAATCACGTGCCGGGGGTCGCGGCCTTCCTCCACGTCCTTGATCGCGCCGAGCAACAGTTTGCGGCCCGCGACGATCGCTTTGTCCGAGGAGACGAGATGTTCCGCGGTTCTGTCTTCGGTAGGCCCCTGGCTCTCGGTGGCAAAGGCGTCGTGAGCCTGGAAGTTGAGGCCCATGCCCGTAAAGGTTTTGGTTTTCATCGACTCGCGGTCTTGCTGAAATCGATTCGCCGCATTGCGGGTCAGCGTATATTCGGCGTTCACCTCGAACCGGTTCCAATTCCGGAGGTCCTTGGTGAGCGGTCTTTCCCGGCTGAACATAAAAATATATTTCCAGTGGCGATGGTCGTCGATGGGCACGTGCCAGTGAACGGAGTAACCTTCGCCGATGGTCGAGCCACCGAAGGCGCCGGCGTTGGGAAAAATAAAATTCGTGATGCGCAAATAGCATTTATCCGCGCCGGCGGCGCGAGTCGTGTAGACCCTGAGTCCGAAATCCGTCAGCTCGACATCGATCGCCGGCACGCCATCTTTGCCTAATAATGAATTGTCGCTATCTTCACTCCCCTGGACCATTCTACGCCGAGGGATGTCGCTTTCGTTGAGGGACCGGTGCAAAAAGGAAAGATGCACCGGGTCGATGTTGCCCTCGTTGCTCTGCAGGTAATTGCAATGGAGCAAAATTTTTGTGACCATCCGGTACTCTTCCGGCACGGTGAGAAATTCATAGTTTGGCAGCAAAGGCGGGTCGCCGGGGCCGAGATAAGCGAAAATAACTCCGCCGGTTTCCTGACACGGATAAGCAAGGTGGCAGATCTCATCTCGATGCGCTCCGCCGCCCGGCTCGCCGGGCTGCTCCAGGACCTTGCCGCAAATATCGTATAGCCAGCCGTGATAGAGGCATCTGAGGCCGCCGTCCTCGACGCGTCCGTAGCTGAGATCGGTTCCGCGATGCGAGCAATGGATGCCCAACAGTCCGGGACGTCCCTGGTCGTCACGGAACAGCACCAACTCTTCGCTAAGTAGCTTCACTTTTCGAGGCGCCCCGCCTGCGGGCAGCTCTTCCGTAAGGGCAACCGGCTGCCAGTAGCGCCGCATGAGATTGCCGCAAGGAGTGCCGGGACCGGTTTGGGTTAAGCGCTCATTTTCTTCCTGCGTGATCATGGCTCCTGCACCTCGGCATCTTCGAACTGATTTGCACCTTCAAACTAGGCGAAATCGACGCCGGGCGTCAAGTGCGTCGCCTGTCAGGCGATCATTTCACCTTGGTCACCCACTCCCGCCATAGTTTCTCGTAGCGTTCGATCCGGTCCATGTACTTGACGGGATCGACGAGAATAAAGTCGAACCCGTCCCTCAGCTCCGGCGGATCGGGAACGATCTCCGGGTGGGTCGCCACGCGGTTCGCTTCGTGCACCACTTTTTCACCGCCGTCCTTGCTGAAGAGAAAGTCGATAAAGAGCATCGCCGCATGCGGATGAGGCGCGTTGCGCGCGAGCGCGGAGACCTGGGCCTTGCCGACGACGGGCTCGAGATTCACCCAATCGACCGGCGCGCCCTTGCGCTTCTCGCGCGGAAAATGATGATTGTACGCGTTGGGCGAGAGCGGATCTTCTCCGGCGACGATCAATTGGGCCATGAGCGTATGCCCCGATCGGATGTTGGGTTTCTGCGCGCCCAATCTCTGAAAAAAGGCGCGACCCTTCTCCTCGCCCCACAATTCCATCAGCGTGAGGAACCATTCGGTCTGCTCGCGCTCGAGTGACATGAAGCCGCTCCACTTGGGATTGAGCAGGTCTTCGTAGCGCCGCGGCGCCTCGGATGGTTTTACCAGACGGGTATTGTAACCGAGCACAATCATGGTGACGCGCCCCGCCGTCCAGAAACCTTGCGGGTGAACAAAACGCCGGTCGAACTTTGCCGTCACCGGCGTGCGATACGGTTGCAGGGTTTCCTTGCGCCGCAGCAGCTCCATCTGGCCGTCGTCGAAATCGATCACGTCCGCCAGCGTGCGCTTGGCCTGGTATTCGGTCAGGTATCGTTGCAGCGCCCGCTCCGAGCTCAGCCGAATCAACTGGGCTTTTAAAAACGGGTAGCGTTTTTGAAACAGCTCGACGACGCGGCCGGAATCCGCCGCCGACATCGAGGTATACCAGACGACTTCGCCCTCGCCTTTCGCGCCCTCTGCCAATTTGTTCTGCCGGTCTGCGCCCGACAGAAGAGCGACTTCGGCGACGCCGGCCGCCTCGGCTATGGCGCAGGCCGAGCTGAGACTTAGAAAAACGAACAGGAGGGTCCGGCGAAGAATCTTCATGTGACTTCCAGTCTCAAGTGCAAGGTTACTCAAGATATCAACGGAACGTCAAGCAGGTAAGGATAGCAAGCACGCCTCAACGACGGTTGATCTCTCGATTGCGGCTATGGTAAGCCGGTGGCAGAAACCGGAGGGATTATGAAAAACTGCCGAGTGCTAAAGCCAGCCGTTTTTGCCGCGACCCTGTTCCTATCGGGCCTCTGGCTCAATCCGGAAATTGCCGCCCAGGAGAATTTCTACAAGGGAAAAACGATCAAGGTCGTCATCGGGACGACCCCGGGCGCGCTGTACGACCAATGGTCGCGCCTGATTGCGGCGCACATGGGAAAACACATTCCGGGAAATCCCGAGATGGTACCGCAAAACATGCCGGGCGCCGGCCACAAGATCGCGGCCAACTACGTTTACAACGTCGCCAAGCCGGACGGTCTCACGCTGATCGGATCGATCGTGCCGTCGCTCTACTTCGACCAGCTCTTGAAGCGCGAGGAAGTCCGCTACGACTGGGCGAAGTTCGGTTGGATCGGCTCTCCCGTGATGGGCGAGAGCCAGATGTATATGCGCGCCGACACCCCTTTCAAGACGATGGACGACGTGCGCAACGCCGCCGAGCCGCCGAGGTGCGGCACTCAATCGACGTCGGAACAATCGTATTACTTGCCCAAGCTCTTCGACGAGACTCTGGGAACGAAGTTTAAAATGGTGTCGGGATATCCGGGCGGCCCCGAGATCGATCTCGCCGTCGAGCGCGGCGAGGTTCACTGCCGCGCTTTTACCATCGAGGCGTTTTTCGCCCGCGAGCCTTACCTCACGTGGTATAAAAAAAAGTTCGTGCGCAACATTATCCAGACAGGAAACAAGAAGGACGAGCGCCTGCCCGATACTCCGACCATTTATGAACTGATGGAGCGCTACAAAACGCCGGACGCGGGGCGGCGTCTCGCCACGGTAATGCTGGCCTCGGGCGCGCTCGGCCGGCCGATGCTGGCGAGTCCCGGCATCCCGGCCGATCGCGTGAAGATTCTCCGCGAGGCGTTCGAGAAAACCATGAAGGATCCCGCCTTCCTGGCGGAGATCGCCAAGAGAAAATTCGAGCTCAGCCCGACCCGAGGCGAAGAGCTGGAGCGCATCGTGAAAGAGTCGATGTCGCAGCCGCAGGACATTATTCAGAGAATGAAAAAAGTTTTGGAGGAATGATCGGCCTCAGAAGGGCTGGAACAGCTCGATCGGGTTGCCGGACGGATCCTCGATGAGAATTTGTTTGCCGCCGTTGCCGGTCACGATCTGGTTGCGAAACCGCGCTCCTGCGCTTTTCAGCTTCTCGACGGTCGCTTCCAGGTCCTCGACCTCGATCTGAATTCGGTTCCAGCCGCCCGGAGCGGGAAGCTGACTATCCGGCATCGCTTGTCCCGCCCCGCCGGCGCCTGGCCGGTTGAGCAATAGTTGTAAATCTCCTCGCGACAAGCTCGCGAAGCCCGGCGCCGGATGCATTTCGACTTTGAAGCCAAGCATGTCGGTGTAGAACGGGATTGCTTTATTGACGTCGCTGACGTTGTATCGAACACTGACCTTGCTCATGGTTTCCTGACCTCCAAATCGCGTAAACGGTTTTTGGCGTGAACACCTTGTCCCTCAAGAATTTTCCAAAATCGCCTCAGCATCGACGGTGATTTCGATTAAGTTGCCGACGACGACTCCCTCTTTCTCCAAAGAGGCATTCCAACTCACGCCGAAGTCGAGACGATTGATCGCGGCGGTTGCGACAAAGCCCGCGCGGGTTTTAGGGCCTTTGTCCACTCCTTCTTCCCACCACGGAGTCTGCCACTGACCCAAGTAACGAACGTTAAAAGTCGCCTTCCGGGTCACCCCTCGAATCGTCAAGTCGCCGGTGAGAGTCGCTTCATTTTCGCCTATGAGTTCGACTCGATTGCCCCTAAAGGTGATCTTGGGATGATGCTCTACATCGAGAAAGTCCGCGCTCCGGAGGTGGGCGTCACGGTCCGGGTCACCGGTCCAGATCCCCGCCGCGTCGATCGCGACTTCGACCGAAGCGACGCGCGGGTTTGCAGGATCGAAAACGAGAGTGCCTTTAACGTTTTTAAAATGGCCGCGGACGTAGGTCACCATCATGTGACGAGCGCTAAACTCCGCGCCCGTATGCCCCGGCTCTAAAACCCATTTAGCCACAGGTGAGTCCTCTCACGACAGAGATCTCCTGTTCTCACGAATTATATACGCAGCTTGGAGGAACGGATTCAATACGGCTTAAAGGAGCCGCCCCTTAAGGCGCGCC
>CAZNES010000156.1:0-4910 GCA_964572145.1 uncultured Syntrophobacteraceae bacterium | reverse complement strand
GGTCTCGATCTCAATCTCGTTTACATCCCCGGCGGGCCGCGCAGCATCATGTCGCTCATCGGCAACAGTTTGGAATTCGTCAACCACTCGGGGATGCCGGCGCTGGAGGCGTACCAGCGCGGCGCGGAGACGGCGATGATCGCATCCTCATTGAATCAGCTCGAGCACGCGGTCGTGGCGCACAAGAGCATCACCGGCGTGGAACAGCTCAAAGGCAAAATCATCGGGATGAGCGCTCCGGGAGCCTTGACGGACATTGTCCTGCGCGAGGCGCTGCGCTTTCACGGCATCTCGGATAAGGAAGTCACGATCATTCCGGTGGGCGATGAGGGCGCGCGCCTGGTCTCGCTGCAAACCGGACGCGTGCAAGCAGTGATCATCTCAGGCATACAGCGTCTTACCGCGACCCGGATGGGCTTTCGCCCGGTGATCGACCTCGCCAAACTGCCGATCGAGGTCTCCGGCTCGGGCATTCTGGCGCGGCGCTCTTACCTGGCGCAGAATCCCGAGATCGTGCTTAAGTTCCTCAAAGCCTGGATCGAAGGGGTTTTCCTGTTCAAGGCCAAACCGGAGTTCAGCGTCGGCGTGTTGAAAAAGTACGTCGCCACTAAAGACCCCGAAGTCTTGAGCGCGATCTACGAGCTCAACAAACAACAGCTCGCGACGAAACCAGTGCCTTACGCGCGCGTGGTCAAATCGATGATGCAGTTATTGGCGCGGACGAGGCCCGACTTGCCGAGCGCGAATCCGGAGGGCTTCGTCGAGCCGCGTTTCATCAACGAGCTCGAAAGAGCGGGTTTCTTCGAGGAAATGAGCCGGCAATACGGCAAGTGAAGATCGGCGATTCAGGAGAACGACGGCGGAGGAAAGAACTTCGCGGGCGAGAGAAGTCAGCGACTACGATGTGTGATTGCAAGACCCCTAGCGCATTCCATTAGACGCCCCCTTCAATGCAAATTTGGAACACGCACGTTTAACTCCCCGCAACGGTGACAAATCCAGTAGTCCGAGTATCTTTTTGTGACGGAACATTCTTCACAAGCTCTACAATGACTATGGTGGCAGGACTCACAATTGGCGCCGGCAACCGCTCCCGATGCGCGGCTGGCCTTTGCCCATGCCTGTTTCGCCGAACCTGCTTCGATCAGAAAAAAACGCCTGTTGTCCATCCCGTTGTGTTGGCGAGTCACCCGCTGGATCACCCGGTCTCGGACATCAACCGCATAAAACGCCATACTTCCCTCGTTCTCCCGGCCCGAGCATTACGCTCAAGGTATCATTAGAATATTTGCTTCTCAGGCTGCGCCGGCTCGCCAGGAATTACTGTCTAATATTGAACAACCTGAAAAGATTATTTCCGGGCGCCGTACGATACTAGCCTTTGTTGCGTAGTTGCGCAATTGCGCAACTACGCAAGTAGCGCCAAGAGGGGAGTCGAACCCAAGTTTTAGGAAAGAAGTTATCTGAACGAGTAATTTTATGACCAAGCAAGAGGCAGATTATTACGTGATTAGGGAATCGATGTCGGTGCGAGGAAGAGACTGCGTGCTTGCGATTCTGGAACGCTGGACGGATCAGAAAGCTCTCAACGCGCATGCGCGGCTAGCTCCTCCTCCGTTCCGGCCCGAACTGCTCACCGGCAACACCGAGCGAAGAGACTACCGGTATAACCGAACGCACCAATCCGAATCTCAACCGGGAAAGAATCGAGATCTATGAATCGAAAAGTCGAGCTATAGAAGTCTGACCCTAAAAATTTTCCTCCTTCTTCTGCTTGACGATCCGCCCTGATTTCGACTAACTTCACAGCCGTGGCGCTGCTTGGAAAAATCATCCTTGCCCTCCTGATCGCGCTTGCGTCAAGCTCCGTCATCCACGCCCAGGAAAATTTCTATCAGGGAAAAACGATCCGGATAATCGTCGGCTCGGCCCCGGGCGGGGGATACGATCTGTGGCCGCGCATGATGGCGCCCTATTACAGCCAGCACATTCCGGGAAAGCCGGATATCATCGTTCAGAATATGCCAGGGGCCGGATCGGTGATCGCGGCCAACCATATTTACAATGTGGCCAAGCCGGATGGCTTGACGCTGGGCGGGATGGTGCCGGCGATCTATTTCGACCAGCTCATCGGGCGAAAGGAAGTTCAGTTCGACTACGCGAAGTTCTCCTGGATCGGCTCGCCCGAGCAAAACGACATCCTGCACTTTATCCGCTCGGATACGCCTTACCGCACGATCGAAGATCTGCGCAACGCGAAAGAACCGCCGCGCTGCGGCAGCTCGGGCACGGGCACCACGGGACATTATTTCCCTCGGCTTTTGGAGGAGGTCTTCGGCGTCAAGACAAAAATCGTCGACGGCTATCCCGGCGGCTCGGAGATCGATCTGGCGGTCGAGCGCGGCGAAGTCCATTGCTGGTCGCCGGTCGTCGCGACTTTCTTCGGCCGCGAGCCTTACCTTGGCTGGCACAAGAGGGGTTTTGTCCGCGTGATCGTTCAGACCGGAAAAAAGCGCGACCCCAGGCTCGCCGACGTGCCGACGATCTGGGAGCTCATGGACCGGCACAAGACTCCGGAAGCGACGCGCCGGCTGGTTCCGGTCGTTATCGCAGGCGTGGGGTTGGGCCGTCCCATCCTGGCCGGGCCCGGAGTTCCGGCCGAGCACGTGAAGATTCTGCGCCAAGCCTATGCGCGGACGCTTGCCGATCCCGCTCTTTTGGCCGAAGCCAAAAAGAGAAATTGGGAGGTCAATCCGCTGACCGGCGAAGAGCTTGAGTCTCTCGCCAAAGAAGTCATCGCGCAGCCGCCGCAGGTCATTGAACGAATGAAATGGGTTCTGGGACGCGACTAATTCGGGTGAAGTGGAGTCAGAGTACTTTTCTTGATCGTTTCCTGGTTCCTGAAGTAAAAAAGTTCTCTGACCCCAGTCCCACCCGCTCCCCCACTTGCCCAAAGAGCCAAGAGCGGACTTGACCCCATACAACGGCAACACAGAGCGCGAAGACAACGCGTATAACCGAGCCCGGTAATCCGGATTCTCGAACTCTAAATTTCAAGCTTTGACCCTGACGCACATTTGGAAGAGATCGCCGCTCTGATCGAGCGAATCGCGCGAAGAAGCGAGTAGTCTTCCTATTGCACGCCTTTCACGATCTTGCCGTCTTCGGCGATGTACGCGTCGAGCTCTTTGCCGTCCTTCATATACTCGACTTCGTAAGTGATTTTGCCGTTCGCTTCTATTTTCTCTATCTGCTTGATGGTGCTGCCGGCCGTCACTTTCTGGATTGTAGTCCTGACGGCCGGTGGCGTCTGATCGAGTGTCACCACGGTTTCCTTGTTCCAGAGGCTACAGCCTGCCCCTACGAATGAACCGAGTAGTAGAATAATGAACGTTCTTACCAACACGTGTCTGCTCATGATTTTAACCCTCCCTGATTTTGACCATTGTAACACCCGAAATAGTGCAAGGGAATATCGTCCGACGCGGCTTGCCTGAGGGCCGGTGAACTCAAACCTCGAAATCATTCTATTCTACTGTCTGAATTCTCTGGGGATGCCGAGAACTCGGGGTCATGCCAAGAACCCGGGTTGCCTCAGCCTGACCCCGAAAACATCGCTAATAGGCACGGACGCCTGTCGGAAAAACCGCGGACCACGAATCTGAGCAGCGAAAAAGATAAACCATTGCTATCTGTATAGGTCCTCTCCGACCCGTTAGGTTTACTCTTGCAATGATTAGAGAATTTCCAACACGTAGTATGACATTTCGCCGCACTTAACAAGGGAAACACTCGGAATCGACAGCACGCCCCCGCGAGGGAGGCCGAAAGCAGAAACAGCTGTGCCAGCCTGCGGGCTTCGCAATAAATTTTTTCAGCATTGTTCAGTATTAGACAGCAACACCTGCCGAGTGAGCGCAGGATGAACATCGATAGACTCTGATGATTCAACCTCAGAGTACGGTTGGCGCAAAAGAAAGAAGGTTATAAACATATGTTGGTATTACTTGTTGCAGTTATTTCCGGGATCGCAATCGCTTACTTTGGAATGCAAAACGTTACCCCCGTTACGATCCGACTCAATGAATTTGTCTGGAATGACGTCCCCTTGTATCTGGTTATCGTGGGGTCGTTGTTTGTGGGACTCTTCATGGCATGGATTCTCTATTTTGCCAGGTCGGTTTCCTCAACGCTGACGATCTATGGAAAAGATCGAGCGATGAAAAAAGCCGAACATACGGTAGCCGATCTGGAACGGCGGGTCCACGAACTCGAAGCGGAAAAGGCGGGACTCAAGACCACACTCCCTCCTCCGTCTGAAATTCCGCACCATACACTGTAGTCATACCAAGCTGGCCTCGACGCTGATGGCGCCGTGAGGCGCGCTGTCAAGATCGATGAAGAGAAAAATTACCGCCGTGTGTAACGAAAAAAATCAGCCGATCAGCGTGTTGCGCACTTGCGCAACTACGCAAGTAGCACTCAAGAGAAATATATTCCTAATTTACTAGAAACGACCCAAAACCTACTGTGAGTACTTTCCCGATGGCAGAGGTGACGAAAGAGCCGGGCTGCGAACAGTTCGAAGTTTTTCAGAGCGTGGTGAATCCGGACAAACTTGCGACTCTGGAACGCTGGACGGATCAGGGAGCGTTAGACGCGCACGCGAAACTTCAGAGCACTCGCCCTCCGTTACGGCCAGAGCTGCGCGCTGGCAACACCGAGCGCGAAGATTACGAAAGAATCGAGGGGAGATCGATAAATCGCCAAGAAAGTCGAGTCGTAGAAGTCTGACCCCGAAGATCATGATGCGCTCTCCTTCCATTTACTTGCTAATGGTCTAGCACGTTTTGCCGTTTGTAAAAATGGTCCCGTGACTGTTGCGTGCTCGGAACCACCCCTTGAATAGG
>CAZNES010000155.1:0-5075 GCA_964572145.1 uncultured Syntrophobacteraceae bacterium | reverse complement strand
TTCAAGCGGCCATCCTTCGTCAACATCGAAATCATCGTCTCGTATGTTCGCTCCGCTTCGGCCGGAGTCACTTTGAATTTATCCGCGATCATTTTGACGCTCTCGCCGCGGTTGGAACGTGTCCATGAGACCGCCTCCAGGATCGCGGCGATGGTTTTTCGCACGCGGTCACGGTGGTTTCTAACTTCATCCTGCGATGTGACCAGACCGACGTAGGGAATATCAGCCAAGTCACCCAGAAACTGGAATTTTTTAAAGCCCAGAGAAACCGCCTTGTCGTCAAACGGCGGCGTGAGAACGGCGCCGGCCACCTGGTTGCTGGCGAGCGCGGCAAAGCTCGAAGCCGTCCCACCCGTTGAAACGAGAGCCACATTCTTTTCCGGCATCTCCCATTTCTTGAGCGCGGCCAGAAGAAAATAATGGGGCGATGTCTTGATTGCGGAGATCGCCAAGTTTTTACCGATCAAGTCCTGCGGCTTGTTGATCTCTTTGTTGGTGACCAGAATCCAGGGCGTGCCGTTGTAGAGGTTCAGGACCGCGACAAGAGGAAGTCCCGATACAGCCGCCGATATGCCGGTGGATAGAGACGGGAAAAAGGTGATGTTGCCGTTGATCACCGCTTGCGGCTGGATGCCGGTGCGCATCTGGATGTACTCGGACTCAAAGCCGGCTTTCTTGAGCAGCCCTTTTTCCTGCGCCACGTAAAACGGAAGGTACGAGAAGGCGAGCGACGGAAAACCGATGCGGATTTTTTGCGGCGTCTCCGCCGGCCAGCCGGCTCCGGCGAGCCACAGTGCGACTAAATTCGCTGCAAGAATATTTTTTATCATTTTCCTACCGCAGCTTTACGCTTTTCCTGCTCCCAACTCTCTCTCGCGATCTTGAGTGCCCTGGGCTGCGGAAGGTCTTTGAGCGTAAAAAAGTCGATCGCGTTGCGGCCGAGAATTTTTTCCCTTTGCTCGTCATTCAGGTCGCGCGCCTCGATGATGTCCTTCACTGAATAGGGAAAGTGACAGTCCCAATGGCAATAGTCCGAAGCGTAGAGCACCGTCGCGGGACCGGCGGCTCCGAGCACGCGGTCCAGGCCGCTTTCTTCCGATTCACAGGTGAGAATGATCTGATCGCTCCGGACGATCTCGCTCGGACGGCGCTTCAAGTCCGGCATCTGCGGGGCGAGCTTCTCCAAGTGCTCGTCGAAGCGCTCCATCCAGAAGGGAAGCCAGCCCGCGCCGCCTTCCATAAAGCCGACTTTCAAGCGGGGAAAGCGGTCGAAGATTCCCTCGCCGATCATGTGCATCATCGCGATCATCAGCTCGAAGGGAAACGCGGTCATGTGCACATAAACGTATTTGAAGAAGCGGCGGCTCCCCGCGCCCATGACGCCGGAAACTTCGGGAACGCCGT
Organism: uncultured Syntrophobacteraceae bacterium; assembly: GCA_964572145.1. Lineage (GTDB taxonomy): Bacteria > Desulfobacterota > Binatia > UBA9968 > UBA9968 > JAJPJQ01. The sequence continues at coordinate 3,671 of CAZNES010000155.1, read as the reverse complement.
CGTGGCCGGTCTGCGGATGAACGCTCAAGGTCATGCCGATACGCTGCGCGGCTTCATAGATCGGAAAAAACATCGGATCGCCCATGTTCCTGCCGTAGACGTTGGTCGGAAGCATCGCCGATGTCGCTCCGGCTTTGGCAAGGAACTCAAGCTCCTTCACGGCCGCGGGCGGATCCTGACATGGAATCAAGCCGACGGATCTGAGCCGCTGCGGATTCGCCGAGCAATACTCGATCAACCATTGGTTCACGGCGTGGCAGAGCGCGCCGGCAAGCTCTCTGTTCATGAGACCGTTTACGGTCAGCGCAATCTGAGTTCCGAAGATGACCGCGACGTCGATGCCCTCAAGATCCATGTCCTTGAGACGCGCTGCGGGATCGGTCATGCCCGGCCTGGTCTTCCGCGCCTTCTCTGTCATCGGCCCGGTGACGCCGGGGCCGGGCCCCTCGGCGGTCGGCCATATGCGTCCTTCCAGGAGCATGCGCGGGTGGCCTCTGTTGTCTCTGAGCCGCACCGGCGCCTGAGAGCGCCATTGCTCCGGCAGGTAGGGCTTCAAATCGACGTCGCCTTCGTTCACATGCCCATCGGCGTCCACGACTATTATATTATCGAATTTCTCGGCCATGTTCCGTTTACCGGCGTCACTTGTAGAGCGCATCGACGAAGCCGCCGATGATCGTGAAATCGGTCCCCCTGAGGTTGGCGCTGATGACGAGCCCTCCCGTAGCGAGAAGAATCTGTATTTCCCCGGATAGGAACGCCTGAGCCCCCACGGTGCCGCTGTCGATCAAGATATATTCGACATCGAACCCGTATTTTTGGAAAATCTTTTTCTCGACGGCGACCCACAGGGCGGAATGCGCCGCTGAAAAACCCCCGCTAGCGATGCGAAGCTTTTCAACGGCAGGCGCCTGAGGCGCCAGCAGGATTAGGACAAGAAAGATTAAAAAAGCGACGACGGGCTTCATCCGGCAATCCCCCTTTCCCCGTCAAGTCCCCCATCTATACCGCACCCTGGCCCGTCCGCCAAGATCAATACAGGGCCGTAGAGGACAATAAAGCCGCCCTTCAAGAAGCGATGCCAATGCTATCTTTGCTGAATTCTGCAAACCCCGCCGGCCGGCGCGCCACGCGCTCAAGGCCGATATCCGCTGTGGCGGGCTGCTGTTTCAAGTCGAGCTGATCGCGGTGTTGTGAGTCCTTACTCGGCTCGGAATCGCGACTGACCCGACGTCGAAGCATCAGGTCGCAGACCTCAGCTCAAAGGTCCCAACGGGCGTTACCTCTCACCGCGCATTGTGCTATGATTCCAACAAATGAGTAAGCCCCTTATCGAAACCAATCCTTACTTAATAGACCCTCAGAAGCGGGAAAAATTGCTTTACACCTCGGTCTGTACCTCGACTGCCATTGAAGGCGTAAAAGTGAACTTTGTCCAACCGAAGCCCTTCACGGAAGATCCTGGCCAGACTCCGTTCGTAAAGCAGCCCGCCGGGTCCTACGGACGACGTCGCTAAAGATCCGTTCCATCGGTTCATAATCTCTGCCAAGGCCGGCACGCACCGCTGCAAAATATTGCTGCTTTTTCTTTCCGCTGATGCCGCTAAAATCTAGAGGCGGCAGTTTGGCCTGCAGGCCCATCAAGATCGCCAGCAGCCGTCCCGCCCGGCCATTCCCCTCGCGAAAAGGATGTATCAACATCAACTCCGTGTGAACGGTGGCGAGAGCTTTTACCACCCGCTCGTTGGAACCGGAGCGGCAAGGCGTAAACTGCCGAAGCGGTCCGCTTTCCAGCTCGGCCATGAGCTTGGGAATTTCCCGCGCCGCCGCAAAAGGAAAGTCCTCCTTACTGATGTTGACCTGTCGGTATTCTCCCGCCCAGGAATAAATGGGGCCTAACCAGGTCCGATGAATCTTGCATACGTCGGTGGCCGTGAAAACATGAGCTTCGTCATAAATAGCGATAAGCTCGCGCAGGGCGCGCAATTGTTCGCGCGCCTCGACTTCATCCATTTCCTTTTTCCGCTTAATGCCGAGCAGGTTCCTCGGCACCTTGCCGCGAGAACCCGGTTCGAATTGCGCCTCGGGCAAATGTGACACATCGTACCGCCCCGTTTTTTTTATTTTCGCCACGTTGGATTTGCGTCTAAATGAGAACCCCTACGTGACCGTGTAGCCGAGGGTTTTCCAGGCGAAAGCGACCGGCGCTGCGAGGGACGCAGGCTTAAGCGTACTGCAATGGGGTTGACGTGGCGGTTCATAAGACGCGCACCGCGTCGCGTTCAACCGCCTGGCGGAAGGTTGATCCGCTTCGCTTTCGGCTCTCCCATTCCTCTTGCGTGTAGGCGAGAATCGACGGCAAGACATCCACGGTCGCGGCCAGCAAGTAGCCGATGCGGCGCAAATCTCTTTTTAAACCGACGGCTTCGTTCTTGACGATGAGAAGCACGTCCAGATCGCTTTCGGCGTGAGCCTGCCCGCGGGCCTTCGATCCATAGATGAGCATTTCTTGAACCGTTTCCGGATGCTTTTTGTCCAGTGCTTTTCGATATGCGTCAAGCCACGCCTGTTCGTCCTGAGTAAGGTTAAGCATGTGCTATCTCACCTCCCTTTGTCCTTGCAGTCATATCCCGATCACTCTAACCACAAAGAACGCAAAGCTCATTGTAACCCTCTGCGCCTCCCCGTCAAATCCGGGTCAGCTCAAAATGACTCCTTTTGCTTTTGCCCCTTTTGCGAGCCGGGAGGTCTTTAACGATAAACATCCTCTTGGCTCCCGATATCGAGCAGAATAATTTCCTTCTTTGGCGTCCTAAGCATCAGGGTGACACGGTAGGCGTGAGTCAAACTAACCGCATGCAGACCTTCCAAAAATCCCTTGAGTGCATGCAATCGCAGGTGAGGTTGGAATGGATCCGCTTCAAGGTCACGAAAGATTTTCGCTGTTGTTTTCTGAGTTCGGGGTGGGCACGACTAAATTTGGCTACGCTGCGGTCAAAGTGATGGGTCGTGACCGGCGCGTACATCAATCTTCCAGACCGAGCTCCTCAATCAGCTTCTTGGCAGTGACGCGACGCACTCGTTTGGCTTTGACATCCTGGAGCGAGGCTTTGATTCTTGCTACGTAGGCTTGTTCCTGGGCTTCTACTAACTCGCGGTAATGTTCTTCATCCAAGACGACAAACGTCGGCTGGTCGTTTTTGATGATGTGAACGGGACCTTCTTTAAGCGCATCTTCGACTGCCTGTATGCCCCGCCGTTTAATCTCTCTGGCCGCTATGGTCTTCATTTCGGGTCTCCATTCAGTACTAGAAATGGTACTCTATACAGTCTTGAATTACAAAGTTCCTTCGATTGCGCAGGACTGAATGGCGCTCGCGATTGCGCGAAATTGTTCGAGCGCGGCTTTGAGGTCTTCGACGATTTACTAGGCGAGAACGTCGGTATCGGGGAGATTGTCGGACTCTTCGAGGCTTTCGTCTCGAAGCCAGAAGATGTCTAGGCTAACCTGATCGCAGTTGACAAGTTCTTGGTAATTGTAGGTCACCAACGCGATGCGAAAAGACCCCGACCGCGTTAGGCCGTCTCGATCGCTCTAGATCATCCCTGAAAACTTCGGCTCTCGCTCTAACGGTAGTACCGGTAGCCGTAATAGGGATAATAGTAGGGGT
>CAZNES010000154.1:0-5660 GCA_964572145.1 uncultured Syntrophobacteraceae bacterium | reverse complement strand
TCGGCGATGCGGTCGAGCGGCTAGCGCAGAGCCGCAGCGGAGCTTTTGGCGGGTCTACTCTGCTTCGAGGATGGATATCCGTAGCTCACGGCCAAGCAGGCTGAAGTCAGAGGAGTCGGCGGTAGCGATTGTGGCGCCATGACGGCGCGCCGTTAGAGCAATCAAGGCGTCATTTTGAAAATCGCGCCGTTTGTTAGTGTCCCAACCTTTTTCATCTCCAAGCGTGCGCACCAGCCTTCCCGCTTCCCACCAATCCGAGGCTGCAGGCTCCCAGCAGACCCGCGCAAGTTGGTAAAGAGCCTCAACCAACTGATTGGCTGCTCGCATCCTGGCTCCCCGGCGAAGCTCTGAAAGGACTACGGCCGAGTGCCGCACGATGTAAGCCCTGCGAATAGAATCCAGAAGGGCACCGTATAGTCCTCGCTCCCAGAGGCCGATATAGATGTTGGTATCAAGGATAGCCAGATGCATGGTTACATCCGGGGCGCTCAGGGTTTGCTTATGGCCCCGCTCTTGAGGGTGCTGCGACTCTTGCTCATAAAATTCCAGAACTCCTCCAGCTCAGCGACTGTTTGCACGGAGAGTCGCACGACTTCAGCGTCGCTCTTCAACCCTAAGGCTCTCTTAGCTCGGTGGAGCGCTCTTTCATCGACAAAAAAAGATTTCCGCTTAAGTTTAGCTCCTGCAGGCATCGTACCCTCCATGAGCGTACATGCTATAAGAGACAGGCATACATTTCAACCTTTGTTGTCCTTCACCTTGGTCGTTGACGGGTAGGAGATTTTTGTTGAGTTGCTCAGAGTTGTGGTCTCCGCGATGAGGCAGCTTTTTACCTTTGCCGTTTGCCTTGCAGCTCCGCCTTGACCTCGCGCAAGAGCGACAGATCGGCGACACGCTCGAGCGGAACCTCGGCGGTGATCTGGGCGTCCCTTTTCATATTTTCGACGACCGCCTTGAGAACCGTCTCTTCGACGTCGCCCTCGGTATTGAGCACCTGTTTGATGATCTTGTAGCTCTCGGCGGCGACGCGCGGGTCGAGAATGAATTCTCTTTGCAAGTATTTCACCACCTCGGCCTCGTGCGTTACGATGTAGTCGAGGCTCCTGAGCGTGCCCCGGATGACTGCTTTGGCCTGCTCGCGCTTCCCCTGCAAATGATCGAGCCGCGCGACCAGCCCGCCCTGAATGTCGCGGATTTCGAACGCGTTTCCTAAATCGACGTATCCCGCGACGGTTGCCATGGAAGTGTACGGCGGACTCAAGATCACTGCATCCGCCGCTTTGCCTATCAGCACCGCGTAGCTCTGCGCGGTCGTGTTGGTCGTGATGTAGGTTGCCTTGTCGTTGGCGCCGCCGCGGCCGAGTTTCTTCATGACCGCCAACGCTCCGTAGTGGGCGAGCGAGCCGATGCCGCTGACGCCGACGGTGGCGATCTTCTGGCCGGTCATCCCGGGCTGGCCCGCGAGCGTGAAGCTCAGTCGCGTCTGGATGAACATCAGCGCGCGCAGCGGCGCGCCTCGCAAAGCGGCGCGCATGCCGAGCCCCCCGGCGGCCGAGTAATCGAGCTCGCCCGCCTGGAGCGCGGTAATTCCGATCGGCGGCCGGATCACGATCAACTCGAGATCGATCCCTTCCTCCTCGAAAATCCGTTTGTCCTTGCCGAAGTAGTAGGGGAAAAAGGTCAGCGACTTGGCGGGCACGGTCATCTTCACCTTATCGAGCGGCTTGCGGGCTTGAGCCGCGCTCGCAGCCTCGGCGAGACTATGCGACAGAAGAAAAGCCGCGAGCAGGCTCAACAGCAATAACGTTCTAGTGTGGTGTCTCACATCTTCTTCCTTTGAGCCTCTTCCTTCGTGTGCTTCGTGTCCTTCGTGGTAAGAAATTTATCACCACGAAGAGCACGAAGGTCTCGAAGGTTTTAACGAAAATAACTTTTTCAGCAACTTTCTACGACTTCGCATGGGCAAGCTGCTCGCCGAATTTTTCCAGCACGCGCTGTTTCAACTCGGGACTCGCGCCGGAGACGGGCGGAAAGTCTTTCATCCATTCATATGGCCGGCATGCGTCGATGGTGGCGCGCGAGTGAAACCCCCTTTCGCCCTTCGGAATAATCGGGTCGAGCGGGTTGCTCCAGCAGCGCCGCGCGATCTCGATATCCTGCGCCGGATCGACTCGGGTGCAGAGCGCCCAGAGGACGTCGTTGATGTTCCAGATGTCGATGTCGTCGTCAACCACGACGACGTAGCGCGTCAGCAGGGCGGCGGCGCGGCACTGCGCGGCGATCGTCGCCGCCTGGCGCGCGTGGCCCGGATAGCGCTGGCGGATCGACACGACGACGAAAAATCTTGTCTGATAGACGGCTACGCCGCGCACGTCCGGCACGCCCGCTTTTTCAAGCGAGTCCCAGATGAAGGCCGAGCGGATGAGAGTCGCGTCGGCGCCGGGGCCGGGGCGGAACGGCGGAGCGCCGGTGATGATCGGGTCATCTCGATACATCAGCCTTTTCACTTTGAGAATCGGCTCGGTGCGCTCGCCGCTGGCGTAGTAGCCGGTGAATTCGCCGAACGGTCCCTCTTTGATCCGCTCTCCGGGCACGACCTCGCCCTCGATCGCGACTTCGGAAAAAGCGGGGAGCGGCAGGCCGGTATGCTTTCCCGCGATGACTTCAAACGGCTCGCCGCGGATGCCGCCGGCGTAGTCGTACTCCGAGCAGCCCCAGGCGAGGTCCATGATGGCGATGAACCATAACAGCGGATCGGGGCCGAAGCTGATCGCCACCGGCAGCGGCTTGCCGCGGTCGAAGTATTTCTGCCGATGAATGTTGCCGTGGTGGCCGGGAGAAATATAAAGCGCCAGGCTGTCGCGGTCGTGCACCATCACGCGGTAGCAGCCCAGATTCACCCAGCCTTCGTCGGGGTCGCGGGTGATGACCAGGTCGCAGGTTCCCAAGTAGCGGCCGCCGTCCTGCTCGTGCCAGTGGGGCACGGGGAGAGAGAGAAGATCAATATCCTTTCCTTCGAAGACATTTTCCAGCAGCGGGCCGCGCTCGACCGTCTTGGGCGGAATCATGCGGGCCCGGTTCAGCCGCTCCTTCCATGCCTGGATGAATTGGTCCCGGGTATAATCCAACGGCAGATGGTTGGTGAGGCACTGCCGCTTTAACGTCGGATTGTGAACGCCGGTGAGGATGCGGCGGCCCGCCGGATAGCCTTGGATGTTATCGAAGAGGACCGCGGGAGGATTCTCCGTCTGCGCGGCGACTTCCGCGAGCGCGCCGATCTCGAGGTTCCAGTCGGCGCCCTCGACCCGTCGAAGCTCGCCGACTTCGTCCGCCCGCTCTATCCAACCGCGCAGATCACGATAAAGCATGGAGATCTTTTCCGCTCATCAGCTACCGGATAATTTTCCGAAAAGGCGGTATTGCAATTTCTTCAACATAGTTTAGAACTCTCAAAGGTGTCAATGTCAATGGGGATGGACGATTTCGGTCAAAAAGCGCGGCGCCATCCGAAACTCCTGCCTGAAGGCATCTCCCTACGCTCGCCCGATTTATCTGTAGGAAATTTCCTTCCTCTTGCAACGATTTGTTTCTCGCTCCGCGCTGGATCTCAGCCCGGCCGAATTTATTTTTACCTGCGCTCCATTGGTTCAAGATGGGACAAGATATCGAATACAAGACAATCGAGGCAGTTTTACCGCGCCGCTTTTTTCGAATCATGGGGTTCTTGTCTCAAACCTCCCGCGTGGTATAAGTCTTGCTGTCATCTAATCCAACTCAAGGGGCTATTTCTGAACCCAGATCGAAATCAATCCAATGAAAAGGGGGACCTATCGATGGCTATTTGGAAAGAAACCAGCAAGGAAGGCGCCGTGACGCCGTTCGAGGCGGCGCGGGAAAATCCTCCGGCTTCGGAGATGGCTTCGGCTTTAACTCCGGCTTCGGCAAGGCACACGGGGGAGCCGAAAGCTTCCGTGATCGGAACCGGTTTGGTGATCGAGGGCAAAATCGAAGGCGACGGAGACGTTCACATCGCGGGCAGCTTCAAGGGCGACGTGCGGGTAAACGGCGACGTCACCGTCGAGCCGGGAGCGCGCATCAGCGCCGAGATCAGCGCGGTCACGGTGACCGTCGGCGGTCAGGTTGAAGGAAACATCAACGCCTCGACTCAGGTGAAGCTCTTGCAATCGGGTCAATTGATCGGGGACCTGAAAGCCAAGTCTCTCACCGTGGCGGCCGGCTCGCGCATGCGCGGGCGGGTCGAGTTTGGCTGGGACGATCACGAGTCGAAAAAAATCGAGCTCAACGTCGTAAAGAAGACCGACGGCAGAACGGCGATCCTATAACGGCTCTATGAAGCTCCTCAATTCGGGGTTGGGCGCGACCCGGATCTGTCCTCATTGCAGGTCTGAGATCCTGCAGAGTTCCACCACCTGCCCCGCGTGCCGTCATTTCCTACGCTTCGAGGCGGTAAGGGGCGCCGTCAAGGCGCCGATTTCCGTGGAGCCGTTGCGCGTCGAAGCCACTGTGCGCCAGCCGGTCGGCGGAAAAGGTTGCGAATATTCGCTGGTCGTGACCGTGCGCAACGACCGCGGCGAGGAACTGACCCGGCAGGTGATAGCGGTGGGCGGGATCAAGCCCGCGGAAGCGCGCACCTTCACGGTTTGGGTGGAGGCCTTCACCCCTGAAGCCGCCTCGAGCTCTCCGTTGTTGGAAGAAACGACGGCAGACTAGCCGCAGGCGCACATCCGAGGGCGGGTATCGAAACGTGCCCATCTTTTTCGGTGGAATTCAGTCTACCGGACGTGTACCCTCCAGAATTATGCGCGTCCGCAGTGAAATTTACTTTATAGCTGCCACTCTCGCGTTTCTCGTTTCATCCTCCGGCCGAGCCGGCGGACAAACTTCAGCTTCGCCGCCGCGACGGCAGCCGCCATCCACTCGGGCGGAGCAGTCGGAGCTGCTCGAGAGGATGAAGGCATCCAGGGCCGGCTTCGAGCAGCTTCTCGCCGCTTACAAAGAAGAGTTGTCCCGACAAATCGCCGAGGTTGTCCGGAGGAGAAAGCTCTACGAGAGCGGAGAGATTCCAAGGGCGACGCTCGATCAGGCGGAGTGGTCCTTGGCCACGACCCGGACGAACATCCGCGAGGTGATCCGGTGGATCGTCGAAGACGATCTCGCCCTCGATGAAGCTCTGGCGCGCGAAGAGATTCTCCGCGGCCCGGCGTTGGGTCCCGGCGGTTACGCCGAATCTCAGACTTTGATTCGATTCAACGGCGCGGCGAAATGGTCGCTCACGGATTCCGCGAAAATAGAAAAATTTTTCTTGGGACGGTTCGGCCGCGCGCTGCCGGTGAGCGCCATGGGGCAAACCTCCGCCCACGACCGCATGAGATTCGACCATCACGACGCGATGGACGTGGCGGTGCATCCGGACGGCGATGAAGGACGCGCTCTCATGGCCTATCTCAGGGAGACGGGAATACCGTTTATGGCGTTTCGCGGCAAGATGGCCGGCTCGGCCACCGGCGCGCACGTCCATATCGGCAAGCCGTCGTTTCGGATCGCGTCGCCGTAAAATAAACTTACAAGTTACGTAGCTGCGAATAGAGATTCTTCGCGGAGCCTGCCCTGAGCGGAAAAGAGAGATGCTTCGCTTCGCT
>CAZNES010000153.1:0-5820 GCA_964572145.1 uncultured Syntrophobacteraceae bacterium | reverse complement strand
CGCTGCCGCGGCGGCTCTCGACCTCGACTTTACCGCCGAGCAGCTCGGTAAACGTTTTGACGATGTAAAGTCCGAGGCCGACGCCGCCGTAGAAACGGGTCTGGGAGCTGTCAACCTGGAAGAATTTGTCGAAGATGGACCACAGTTGTTCGGCGGATATTCCAATGCCGGTGTCCGATACCTTGATCTGCAACATTTCAAAGGCGGGGGGCCAGAGGTCCGAGGCCGAGGGCGTGAGGTTTGAGTCTTGAATCAACTGATTGCCGCCGACTAAGGGGTGACGACCGTCGGTTTCCAACAGCCGCGCCGACACCGTTACGCTGCCGCGATCGGTGAACTTCAAGGCGTTGCCGATAAGGTTCTGAAGGATCTGCCTCACTTTTGCGGCGTCGGTGACGATGTGCACGGGCTCCAACGGATAGTCCCAGAGAAGCGCGACATCCTTCTTCGTGTGGGTGGTGTCCAGGTCCGAGCGCAGATGCGTCAGCATCTCGGGAAGATTGACCGGGTGGTACTCGGGCATGACCGCGCGCGTCTCGAGTTGCGTGGTCTGCATGATGCTGTTGATCATGTGGAGCTGGTCGGCCGCCCGGCTGAGAATTTTTTGCAGCGCCTCTTTCTGCTGTGGCGCAATCTCCCCCAGCATGCCTTCCTTCAGTATCCCGGCATAGCCGATGACCACGCTGAGCGGCGTCCTCAGCTCGTGGGACATGACGCCTAAAAATTCTTCCTTGACCTTGTTCGCGTTGACCATTCCTTCGTAGATCTGCGCGTTGTGAATGGCGATGGCGGCCTGGCCGCCCAGAGTCGTGAGAAATTTTACTTCTTCGTCGTCGAATCGATGCGGCTCCTTGGTAAAGACGGCGAGGACTCCGAGCGCTTCGTCTTTGGCGATCAGGGGAATCCCTAAAAAAGAGACCAGGCCGTATTCGCGCATGAACTCCTGGTGGCGCGTGCGCGGATCTACGCGGACGTTGTCGATCATCACCGGCGTTTTACTTTCGAGCACGAGCTGCGAGAGGCCGCCAGGATTTCTGGAGAAAGTTTTTTTCCACTTCTCTTCATCGATGTTCCAGCAGGCTACGGGCTCGAGCTCTGCGGTGCGCCGGTTCACCAGCCGGACCGTGGCGGCGGCGTAGGAAGTCGAGAGTTGGAGCTTCTCCAACAGGATGTCCAGCACACGGCGGAGATCCAGGGTCGAGGTAATCGCCATGCCGATCTCGTGCAACGCCTGGATGCGTTCGAGCGAGTGTTGAAGCATTCCCACGTTTTTTTTGCGTTCGGTGATGTCGCGCACCATGCCTTCCATGCGGGTGGGATTTCCCCCGTCGTCGAAGTGTTCCCGGCCGCGCGCCGTAACCCAGCGAACGGCCCCGTCGGTCCGTACGATGCGAAATTCGGCCGCGTAATCTTTTTTCTCCTTGAGCGCTTCAGCCATTGCCTGGTCCACGCGTTCGCGGTCCTCGGGGAAAATCATTCCTATAAAAACTTCATAGGTGAGAGGCGCGCCGGGCGAAACCCCGAATATCTCCCGGCATTTTTCCGACCAGACGAACTCGCCCGTGACGACGTTGAATTGCCACGTCCCGAGACCGGCGCCGATCACCGCCAACGCGAGCCGCTCCTCGCTCAGTTGAAGCTGCTCCTCCGCCCGTTTGCGATTTTCCGCGGCGTCCTCGAACGCTCGCGCGAGTCGGTTCGCCTCGGCGATCGGCCACGCCGGCACCCGCGGCACCTCGCCGCGCCCCATTGCCGCAGCGGCGTCGGACAGACTGGCAAAAACTCCCGCGATGGGCCGGCCGAACAGGGCCGCCAGCAGAAGACCGGCCAGGAGAAGCAGAATGCCTCCCGTTGAGATGAGCAGCATCGTCCGGCGCATCGTATTCTCGACGGCGATCACGGGCACGGCCAGTCCCAGCGCCCACCCGGAAAGGTCGGAGCGGCTGGCGGCGGCAATGACGTCCTCTCCGTCGAGTGTGGTGCCGCGCCAAACCGATTCCTTTGCTTCGGTCGTGCTGGCAGCGAAGGATTTTGTGGCCGGCTTGCCGACAAACTTCTCGGAGTCACGGGTTCTCGCCACGATGACTTTGTTTCTGTCAATGATGGTCGCGAGCCACTCAGGAGGAATCTTTTGTTGCGCCAAGAGAGACGCCAATACTTTTAGACCAGCGCCCGCACTCAGCACGTATTTTACCTTGCCGTCGCGCAGCACCGGCACGGCTACGGCGATCGACGGCACTCCGGTTACGCCCCCAATAGAAAAATTGGAAACCGCCGGCCGTCCGGTTTCTACAACCTGCCGAACGAGATCAAGAAAACTGGTGCGCGGAAGCGGCGCGCCGAAAGGCCGCCGGAGGTTCAGAACCTGTTGACCCGATGGTTCGGCCAGAATGACGGTTTCCCACAGGCGAAGCGCCGGGAGCGCCGTCGTAGACTGCTCGTAAAACTTTTTCAGGTCCCCCGATTTGGCATGCTCGGATAGCGCAAGGATCTGGAGGGAGCGGATCGACGCGTCCAACTCCCGATCCACGGCGAGCGAGAGGGCGCGGGCCGTGTCGAGCAAGCCGCGCTCCACCGCCACCCGTTCCCGTTTGCCGAGCGCCGTGATCATTACGCCGGCGAAAATCAGAACCGGCAGCAGCGCGACCGCGACCAGAATCATCAGGTGCCAGCGGATTTTCATGAGATGAGCTTTTAGCTCCCAGCGATCGGCCGTCAGCTAAAATTTAGGAGTAGATCGCCGATAGCTTCCTAAATCAAAAAAGCCCGGCTAGCAGGAACCAGCCGGGCTCATAGCTGACGGTCATCTGTCGGCCGCCTGAGTCCTCTGAGACCTTTGCAGCCTTCCACGCTTCAAACTCGGACGCGAGTATCCCACCGGCCTCAGCGAAGTGTCAAGGTAATTAGTAAAACAGGTAATTAGTAAAACTGCGTAATTAGTAAAACCCGCCGGAGGCGGAGGTGGATTTCTGAAAACGGATTCGCCCGGGCCTAGGTGGCGTAGGGAATTTTGACCGTGAACGTCGATCCCTTGTCGGGCTCGCTGGCGAGGTCGAGCTTTCCTCCGAGAAACTCGGTGAAGTGCTTGACGATGTAAAGTCCCAGCCCGGTTCCGCCGTAGAGCCGGGTCTCGGAGCTGTCGACCTGATAGAACTTTTCGAAGATGCGGGGAAATTGCTCCTCGGCGATGCCGACTCCGGTGTCGGCTATTTTCAATTCTACCCACTTTCTTCTCGGGTCTTCGGTCAGCCGCATGGAAACGGTTACGCTGCCTTGGGGCGTGAACTTGATCGCATTGTTGATCAGGTTGACCAAAATCTCTTTCAGTTTTCCGCCGTCGGTCACGATGGCTACCGGCTCGGACGGATATTCCCAGACCAGCGCCACTTGCGCTTTGGTGTGGCTTAACGCGTAGTACGACTTGAGATGGCCGAGCAGGTCGGCCAGGTTTACCAGATGGCGTTCGAGCACGAGCGCGCGGGATTCGAGTTGCGTGATCTGCATGATGGCATTGATCATCGTAAGCTGATCGTTGGCGCGGGTGAGCAGTTTCTGCAACGCGTCTTCCTGCTGCGGGTTGATCTCGCCCAGCATCTTCTCCTTGATCATTCCGGCGTAACCCATGACCACGCTGAGCGGCGTCCTCAGCTCGTGCGACATGACGCTTAAAAATTCGTCTTTGACTTTGCTGGCTTTCTCGAGCGCGTCCCTCGAAGTCTTGAGGTTTTCGAAAAGTTCGCGGTTCTCCAACGCGACGCCCATTTGTTGGGCGATCGCGACGAGGAGATCTTTTTGTCCCTCGCCGAAACGGCCCGGCGCACGGCTGGAGAGATGGACAATGCCGCATACCGCGTTGTTGATTTTCAGCGGGAGCGTGGCCGAGGAGCGAAAGCCCAACTGCTGCTGGACCTTGGTTTTGAAGCGCGGTTCCGCGGCAATGTCGGCGGCGATGATGGGCTCGCCGTGTTGGACCACCCATTCCACCGCTCCTGCCAGGAGCGTGAATTCCATCTGCTTGACGTGGTCCTCGGAGAACCCCCGGTAGCCGGTAACGACCGAAGCGCCCGTCTCTTTCTTCCATACCCGGACCAGGGCGGCATCGGCGCCGGTTGCTTCCATGAAACGCGCGACGACGCCGTCGATGATTTCCGCAATCGATCCCGACGCCGACAGGGGCGCCAGGGCGGCGTAAAGGCCGGGAAGCAGCTGCAACGATTTACTCAAATGAGCGTCGGCCGGCTCCGGTTCTCTGACCGGGATCTCGATCTTCTCGGCGGGGGGGCGCGCAAGGTAGATCGACAAGGCCGCCTTGCCGGCCAGGGCGCCCGTAAACTCGATTTCTTCCTGGGTAAAGACGCGCTCCTCTTTCGTATAAAGTTCGAGGACTCCCAGGGCTTCTCCTCGAGCGAGCAACGGAACTCCCAGGTAAGAAACCAATCCATGTTTGCGATGGATTCTCGCATTGGCGGTTTGCGTATCGGTTTGAACGTTGCGCGCCGCGACCGGCGCTTTGGTCTGGAGGACCTTTTGCGCGCGAGCGCCGAGCGCTCTCTTCTCCTCTTCACTCCACCCTCCTTCGTCGGGGTTCCGAGAAGCCGCCGGTTCCAACTCTCCGGACTCTCGGTTCAACAGCCGGACCGCGCTGGCGGTTGCAAATGGGAAAGCGCGCGCGATTTTTTCCAACACAACGTCCAGGAAAGCGCTGGACTCCGGCGCCGAGTTCAGGGCGAGGTCGATCTCGCGCAAAACCCGGCCGCGCTCGAAGTCGCGCCGGAGCCGTCTTTCCATGCGGTTGCGTTCCAAATCCGTCCGGGCCAGAGAATCGGCGCGCCGGAAAATCATCAGAGTGAAAAATCCCGTATTGGCCAGCGCGAAGAGGGCCAGGCCGAATGGCCAATCGTAGAGTTCCAGCCTCCGGCCCAGCACCGTCAGGTAGCCGAGTGCCAGCGGGACGCCCACGGCCCCCGCCAATAACCGGAGCGTCGCAAGGCCGCCGGCATGGTCGCTTGTGACGGTGGCGAGGAGACCGGCGCCGGGACGCGCGCACAGAACGCCGAGAGAAAGGATCAGGAAACCTGTCGCCGTGTGCGGTCCGATGGCATAAGGCGCTTGGAAGCCAAAGAGGTTTCCGGCCAACGCGAGCAGCGAAAGTATGCCGGTCGCCAAAGCGATGAGCTGACCCGTCCGGGCATCGCGCGCCGCCGCCAGCATCGAGAGCTCGACGCCCATCAAGATCAACATGACCGTCGTGGCCGGATCCATACGGCCGGGTCGAGCTTCCGTCGATGGATCGATGAACAATAATTGGTCGATGCCGAGGTCGAGGCCGGCCACGTGCTCCGCAAGCGTCAGCAAGCCTATCAGCGCGACGACGGCCGCCAATATTCGGGCGACGAGAATCAGGCGCGCGTCCGACTCTCTTGCCGAGAGCCAGAGCGCCGCGCCGGATAAAACCAAGGCCAGCGCCGCGTTGGCCTTCATGTCGCCCGAGCCGGGAACGAAACTTTTTAGGATGGTGACATCGAACGTCCAACCGAGAAGAACGAGACCGCCGATTAGGGCGGCGGCAATGCCGCCTGCGCGGGAGAAACGCCTGAGTGAAGAAGTCAGATCGATATCGGTGGGCGGAGCCATTTAAATAAAAACCCGGCTGGAAGATCCAGTCGGGCTCATAGCTGATTCACAAAGCGAACGCTCTGCCTAAGAGTATGTATAACAATGATCAAAACTTGGTCAAATTTTACGCCGAGCGCCGGATAAAAGCAATTATTAACACTCGCATAACTAATGGATATCCATTGTAGAATTTGCTATCTTATG
>CAZNES010000152.1:0-5848 GCA_964572145.1 uncultured Syntrophobacteraceae bacterium | reverse complement strand
GTAAATAGCCGGCAACCGGTATTTGACGGCAAGCTCGACGATCCGCTTTCTTTCGGCGAAAAAGGTGCGGCCGGCGGGCGTCATAATCGCGCCCACTTGCTTCTGCTTTGCGGTTTGAAAGAAGCTCTCTAAACTTTTGGCGTCGGGTTGAGCATCGATCTCCTCCAATTTTAGCTTTAGTGCCTGAGCCGCGGGCCTGAGCTCTTTCAGTTGGAGGTTTCCTCCTGCACCGCCTCCCGCTGGCCGCAGAAGTCCAACTCGGAGGAGCTTGGGGACCGCGTCCTTGAGTATCTCCAGCCTTTTGGTGTTTAGTTCGGACGTTAAATTCGAGAAACCGGTGATATTGCCTCCAGGCTGCGCCAGACTGGCAACCAAACCTGCAGCCACGGGATCCCCAACGTTCGTCATCACGATGGGAATGGTCGTGGTGGCGCTCTTGGCCGCTAACGCAGGTGTTGTGTCTGAGACCACAATTAGATCAACCTTAAGACGAACCAAGTCCGCCACAAGCTCAGGCAGGCGCTCACGTTTTTGCTCGGCAAACCTATACTCGATGGTGAAATTCTTTCCCTCAATCCATCCAAGCTTGCGCAGCTCCTGCCGGAACACCTCCAACAGCCCTGCCATACTAGAAGCAGTGCTTGGATCCAGGTAACCTATGCGGAAGATTTTCCCTGCCTGCTGCGCTTCGACCCTCGCCCCGCACACCGTGAGCGCGACAACGATTGCAAAAAGCCCCGCCCATTTTAGATTTTGGATTTTAGATTGCCGATTGTCGTAGCAAGAAACGGGAACTTGCATCGAAGAAATCTCTTTCATGCGTCTTCTCCCCCAATCCAAAATCCAAAATCGAAAATCCAAAATTCCCCGATTATCCGTCCAATCCATACAGCCGCGCGCAGTTATCCCAGAGGATCTTTTTTCGGCTCTCCTTCGAGACTCCTTCCATCTCAAGAAACTCCTCTATGGCATACGGGAAGTCGGAATCGCCGTGCGGATAGTCGGTGGAGAAAACGATATTGTCGTCGCCGATTAAATTGATAATCATCGGCAGCTCTTTTTCATGTTCGGTGGAAATCCAGCACTGCCGCTGGAAATACTCGCTCGGTTTCAATTTGCCGGCGGTTGGAAAGCGCCCTTTCTCCATCGCGTTGTCCATTCGATGAAGAAGAAAAGACACCCAGCCGCAGTAGCATTCGAGAAACGCCAGTTTCAGTTTCGGATGGCGATCACACACACCGCCGCCAATCGTGTCGACCATAGCGACCATGTTTTCCAGCGGATGAGAAACGACGTGACGAAGCAACAGATTGTCGCCGAAGCGGTCGCCGATCTGCGGCACCTCTCCGGCCGCCGCTGCGGAGTGAAAGCCGATCGGCACTCCCAGTTCCTCCAAAGCGGACCACACCGTGTCGAAATACCGCGCATGCCACGGCATATTGCGCAACGGTTCTGGTCTGGTAAATACACCAACGAAGCCCAGCTTGCCGACGGCGCGCTGAGCCTCTTTGGCGGCTTCATTGGGATCGTGAAGCGGAATCATCGCGACTCCCTTGAGACGCTTAGGATCGGTCTGGCAAAATTCATAGAGCCAGTTGTTGTATGCCCGCGCGATCGCCGCGGCAAGCTGAGGATCTATATCCTCGCGCATCATGATACCTAAGCCGATCGAGGGATAAAGCGCGGCGACATCCAATCCTTCGCTATCCATCGCTTGCAACTGGGTCGTGGCGTCAAAGCCGCGCGCCCGATAATCGGCGATCTCTTTATCGATACGCGTTGCGTCGAAAATACCGCCGCGATAAGTCGGCTTGTAACCTTGCAGGATTTTTCCGTCGATCATGACCATCGCCGAGCTGCGCGCCGTGGAACTCAAGATTTTCGGCGCGCGGTCGCGCCAGGCGGGCTCCATATATTTTTCCCACAGATTGGCCGGCTCTCTCAGGTGCATGTCCGAATCGAAAATTTTGTAACCGTTTTTCATCTCCGCTCCCTTTCGCAAAACGAAAGTATCCTCAGAACCAACTGCTAAGTCAACCGCCCAGCCGCGTTGACAGCGAGCAGCGCGAAGTCTATAAAGATTTTTTCGCCGACGAAGAAAATCAAAAGTGGCTGCGCAAGATCTCTCGCCTAGTTGGGACACATACGCCGACGTTGTCGTCGTCGGCTACGGCTTTGCCGGCGGGGTTTCCGCGATCACCGCCCACGACGCCGGAGCGAAAGTCCTGCTGATAGAAAAGATGCCCCATCCCGGAGGCATCTCCATTCTTTCCGGCGGCGGAGTCGCCTTCGCGCGCAATGCGGAGTCCGCCTTCACGTATCTCAAGCGGACCTGCAACGGAACCACACCGGACGAGGTGCTCCGGCCGCTCGCTCAAGGAATGGTTGAGATGATCGATTGGGTCAAGGAGCTTGCCAAAGTCAGCGGCACCGAGCCCGCGCAAAGCGAGGTCCGCGGCCACGGAACTTATCCCTTTCCCGGTACGAATGACATCGATTCGATCAAGCTCAAGGATTTTCCAGCTTACGACGCCTTTCCCTGGGCCAAAGGTCTTCGCGGCGGGGCGCGGCTTTTCAAGATGGTCGTGGACAACGTGGCGATGCGGACGATCGAAGTCGCGCTCTCCACGACGGCGAAGAGCCTGGTAATCGGTCACGACGGCGAAGTCCTCGGAGTCACCGCCGAGCGATCCGGCAAGGAAATCAAAATCCGGTCGCGCAAGGGTGTCATCCTCTGCTCGGGCGGATTTGAAAACAGTCCGGCGATGAAGCTCCAATATTTTCAAGCGCAGCCGGTCTACCCGGTCTACCTGGGGAACACGGGAGACGGTATTCTCATGGCGCAAAAGGCCGGCGCCGCGCTGTGGCACATGTGGCACTTCCACGGCGGCTACGGCTTCAAGTATCCCGAATTTCCTTTCGCCATCCGCCACGTGTGGGCAGGACCCCGAAATGAAAAGCGCAAGATGATCTGGATCGCCGTGGATCGCTTCGGCAAGCGCTTCATGAATGAATATCCGCCCGCGCCCCAGGACACCGGCGCGCGGCCTTTGGAGTACTACGACGCCGACCTTCAGGACTATCCGCGCATCCCCTGCTACCTGATCTTCGACGAAGAGGGAAGAAAACTCGGACCGCTGGCGATGGTCATCGTCAACGATGAACGATATCACTACAAGTGGAGCAAAGATAACCGGGTGGAGATCCAGAAAGGATGGATTAAAAAGGCTGGTAGTATTGATGAGCTATCCACTCAAATCAATGTTGATCCTCAAGCCCTGGCGGCGACGGCCTCGCGCTGGAATAACCAGTGTTCGGCCGGAATGGATGACGATTTTCATCGGCCACCGGGAACCATGATGCCTCTCACCCAGCCACCGTTCTATGCCATGGAGGCCTGGCCGATCGTCTCCAATACTCAAGGCGGCCCGGCTCATGATCCTCAGCAGCGCGTCGTCGATCCGATGGGGAAACCGATTGCGCGCCTTTACGCGGCGGGAGATATCAGCTCGGTCTTCGGCCATCTCTATCTGGAAGCGGGGAACATCACGGAATGCTTCGTCGGGGGCAGGATCGCGGGGAAAAACGCCGCCACGGAAACGTCCTAGCGCCGAACAGCTTCAGATTACGACAGGCGGAGTCAGCTCAGCGCCTGTAAAGCTGGTCAATCCATCCGGAATCATCCAGCTTTTTCAGCGCCTCGTTGCGAACCACTTCCTCCGGCTTGACCTTCGCCACCAGCGGGTCCATGTCGGTCATGAACTCAATCATCGAGGAAATGCCGGCCAGCTCCACGTAGGGTTTTCTGGGCATCACTTTAAAGGCCGACTGGTACTGTTCCTCGGCGGCTCGATCCGTTCGCTCCAGCCTGAGATATTTTGCCAGCGTCGCTTTGACCTTTTCCTTGTTTCTCGGATCGAGGCTGAAAGCGGTTGCCGCGGTAAAACCCTTCAGAAGGCTTTCTACAAGAGCCGGGTCGCCCTTCAGGAGCCGCTCGCGCGTTCCCAGCACCTGATGAGGATAGGGAATCGGTAGGTCGCTGAAATCAGCAAGGATATTGAAACCCTTGTCTGTCATCGTGGAGCTCAAACCCGGATTGAGAATTGCCGCGTCGCTCCCGCCGGCTTGGAGCGAACCTACCCTGGCGGCCTGTGTTCCGACTTGCAGGATCGTAATTCCGTCGCGTCTGGGATCCAACCCCCAGTGCTTCAGCGAAAGCATCACTGCATGATACGAACTGGAGCCAACCTGCGTCGCGCCGATGCGCTTTCCCTTGAGATCTTCAGGCCGCTTGATATTAGGTTTGGTCGCCAAGATGTAATTCATTCGGTTCACGACGCCGCCGATGAGGACCAGGTCAGCGCCCCTTGCACGCGCGCTGATCACCGGCTGGCCGGACATCGCCATGAAAGGCAGATCGCCGGAAATGAGCGCCTGCGCGCCCCGCGTGCCGCCTTCGATGAGGATCAGATCCACATCCAAGCCGAACTTTTTAAAGAAGCCCTCTTCCTTGCCCACCCAGATCGGTGTCTGATTTGAGCTGAGAGAGGAATAACCAATGACCACGCGCCTTGTCTGCGCATTGGCGTAATAGGCCGTGGCGATAAATATCACTATGAATGCGACGAAGGTGCGCAGCGAACCGATCATCGAGTCTCCTGACGCGAGCCGCGGTTAAATTATTAAGGGGAGTCCGGCGCCTTTCTCAAGAACCTTTTTTAGGACCAGCGCGCCTAAAGCCACGTCCGCCACTCCCTGACCGGCGTTGTTTTTAAAAAGCGTGATCTGCTCGGATTGAGTTCTCCCCTCTTTCTTTTCGGCGAGGATCGCGCCGATCTCGACCCACTGCTCCCAGCGGACAACTCCACGCTTGACCGGATCGAAGATATCGGCCTGCTCGTCCTGAATCGCTTGCTCGACCGAGACGATGCCCAACACGCCGCTGCGCTCGAGCGTCGCGTCGTCGATCTCGCGCCGCTTGGCTTTGGTGAATCCTCCCTGTACGAGCCCGACATTGCTGCCGACGATAGACGTGACGTGCGTTCCGGGCTCGAGTTTCATTCCGTCGAAAACCGGGACGCTCGAATTGGTGGCGGTGAGTATAATATCGACTCCCCGCAGCGCGTCCTCGGGGCGTCCCACCGGTTCTACCGCGACGTTGAGAACCGGTTCCATCTCGCGCGCGAAATTTATTCGGTTCTCCGGCGTGCGGCTGTAAACCTTCACCTGCTTGATCTTGCGGACCCTAGCCAGGGCGACGAGATGATTGCGTGCCTGGCCGCCGGCGCCGAAGACGCCCACGCGCTCCGCATCAGGGCGCGCGAGCAGGTCCGTGCCCACGGCGCTCGTTGCCGCCGTCCTGAGGCCGGTCACTGCGACATTGCCGGGAAGCTCGTTGCAAGTGATCTCGCCGATGATGATCGCCTTGAGCTCTCCTTCGGCGGCGTCGTAGAGGACGATCACCGGATGATTGAGCCGGGGATATTCCTGGTGATCGCTCAGCGGCTTGACCCACTCGCAGTGCGTCATGAGACCAGTGGCGCCGGCGGCGGGCACGCCGCCCTGATGCACGCTGACTCTGACGCCCGTCGGAATGTGGATGCGCCTGCGCGGCGCGTTGAATTGCGGGTTTTCGCCCCATGCGCGAAACCCCGACCGTACCGCGTCAATAGCCTCCGCCATCGTCACGATGCCTTTGACTTCGTCCGGGCTTATGAGCAGCGGTTCAATCATGAATCATCTCACGTCGTGCAAGTCTAGTTGCGCAGCGGATAAAAGAGAGATTCTTCGCTGCGCTCAGAATGGGATTAATGTCCAAAAGGTATTGCACTTTTATCTCGGACACAGA
>CAZNES010000151.1:0-5950 GCA_964572145.1 uncultured Syntrophobacteraceae bacterium | reverse complement strand
ATGATTTAAGCCCTTCCACAAACTGCTCGCGCTTGAGTCGATCGATGAGCGATCCATCGACGAATTCTTTCGCATCGCGGCGCGCCGCATCCGGGAATTCATTGCCGAAGTTTTCCAAGATCAGACGCGTCCCTTCGATCGTCGGCGCGGCGTAATCGGGTAGCAGCGAGATGACAAAGTCGTATTCCATCCTGATGAGCTGGGGATCGTTCATCCTCATGTATTTGGCGATGATGCGCTCACTTTCCGGCCGGTGGCGCTTCATGGTCCAGATCGATTCGGTGAGAGACTTGAGATAACGGTAGGCGACGTCGCGATTGGGGCCGAGCCAGGATTCGTCCACGACGACAGAGGTCCAGGGGAAAGGGATGCCCATCTGCTGGGCCGTAGCGAGCACGCGAAAACCCAGCGCGCGCGCCTGCTCCGTCGCCGCGGCGCCCAGGAACGTGTACTGGATTGTTCCTACTTTGAACGCCGCGAGGCGGCTCACGTCGCCGCCGAGTTGCAGCAGCTTGAGATCCTTTTCGACGCTGAGGCCGGCTGTGCGGAAAAGATAGCGGAACCCCTGGTCGGTCGAAGAGCCAAACCGGGAAATCCCCCCTATTTTTCCTTTTAACTCCGACACCGCCTTGATATCGGGGGCCGTGACCAGGTTTGCCGCCAGGAAAGGCAGCGGGTTGGCGAGGATCAATAGCTTGATTCCCCTGAGGCGCGCTTCGATAGAAACCGGCCCGCCGCCCGCGACCTGGATACTGCCTCCGACCAGCGCAGCGATATTCATCGAGCCGCTGTTGATGTAGAGCAGGTCCACGTCGAGACCGTGCTTTTTGTAAAGCCCCATCTCCTGGGCCACCCATAAATACGATTGACTTGCGTTTAGCGCGGAGTAAGCGACACGAAACCGGTCTGCGGCGGGCAATTGGGTGGGGAGAAGAATCGCCAATACGAGAGAGAATGCAATCAATCTGTCACGACGGCTCAATTGAAACCTCCAAGCTTGCATACGTCGGAAGAGCACTGCGAGTCAAGGTTACCGAGGTTGTATTGAAAGGAGTTGCCAATTATAACGCGCGTAAGAGGGAGACGCCATGGCAAATCGCTGGCTTTTTAAAACCGAACCGACTGCTTATTCCTTCCAGCAATTGGTCAAAGACAAGCGCACCGTCTGGGACGGCGTGAAAAACAATTTGGCGCTCAAGAATCTCAAGGGCATCAAGAAGGGCGATCCAATTCTCATCTACCATACCGGAGCGGAGAAGGCGGCCGTCGGCGTGGCGCGGGCGCTGAGCGATGCTTATCCCGATCCGGTGAAAAAAGATCCCAAGCTTCTCGTGGTGGAAATCGAAGCGGGCAAAGCGCTGCCGCGTGCCGTCACGCTCGCGGAGATAAAAGCCAACGCAAAGTTGAAAAACTTCGATCTCGTGCGCTTGCCGCGCCTTTCGATCATGCCGGTCGCCGACGAGCAGTGGAAAATCATCGAGGAGATGGCAGGGAGGTAGGATACGATTCAAGTGTTGTTCAACTCAATTTTGGATATGAGAAAGTGTTGTTGTCTCTTTCATGGAGATGTCGGAGAGGTGCATTACTTTGAACATAAATCCGGGAGTGTCGCCGGCGTTAAATTCTTTTCCAGGACAGTGACTCCATGAAACAGCGCCATCCATCTCGTATGCTTCTCTCGAAGGTCCCCGGCGATCCTACTCAGCAGGTGGAACTCTTTGCGCTCGTGAACCTGGGCCTCGTACAATCGTTGGCAAGCGGGCTGCTAAGTCCCGCCGACGCGGTGAAACGTTTCTACCACGCTGATAACTGCCTGTACGTTCACAAGCATCTTCGAAGGAGGGAGGCCAATACGATTATGAGTCGCGGAGTCCAGTTGCCGGATCTTTTCGAGTGCTTGTCGGCGGAGGAGGCCCGGCGCGAGTTTTACCGCGAATTGGAGACGATGCGCGCTCTCTGTTTGAAGCTCCTTGGCGAGAAGCGATCGCGAGGGCTTGCCGACCGTGCCGTGGCCTAGGACTCGAACAACCCTTCGCCGAACAAACGGGTGGATACGGGCACGGTAATCAATCACACCGCTCGCGCGGCCGGTCACGCTCGCGGAGATAAAAGCCAACGCAAAGTTGAAAAACTTCGATCTCGTGCGCTTGCCGCGCCTTTCGATCATGCCGGTCGCCGACGAGCAGTGGAAAATCATCGAGGAGATGGCGGGAAGGTAACCTACAACTGAAGCGTCGTTCAATATAATATGGGACAAAGAAAGCCCCCTTTGCGATAGATGGGACACCGGGACCCACAGCCGGTGTTGGACCTCTTCCTTCATCCGTACATGAATCCGTGACTGCTTATCTTTCATACAGCTTCTTGATGAAACCGCTTTTGTCCAGCTCCTCGACAAAACTCGAGTCGACGAAGTCTTCGGGCTTGTGCTTGTAGACGTCGGGGCGAATCATGGCGACGTATTCGTAACTCGTTTTCATGCCCTTGATGTTCGGGTATGGAGCCGCAAGACGGTACTTGGCAAAAAGCTCCCAGGACTCCTGGGCCAACGAATCGTCGTCGAGCCGGAGCATCTTTTTGATCACCTTCTTGCCGAACTCGGGATCTTTTTTAAAAAGCGCGATGCCCTCGAGATGGGCGCGCATATATCGCATCACGAGATCGCGGTCGCGCTGGATCTGCGAGCGCGTCGTGGCGATCTCGCTCCAGGGATATTCCACGTCTTTAAAAAAGTCCCATAGGACGTTAAAGCCGGCCCGCTGGGCGAGGACGAAGGCGGGGTGGGACAACGTCGCCCCTTGGATTTTGCCCTGTTTGAGCGCGATGAGCCGCTCGGGGTCGGCGCCGATCTGCAGCAGAGCGAAGTCTTTATCCGGATTGAGTCCCCTTCTTATCGCGAGATAGCGCACGAGAAAATCGGTGAGCGAACCGAAGGTCGTCACGCCGATCGTCTTGCCCTTGAGGTCTTCGTCGCGTTTGATGTCCGGTCGCACCATCAGCGACTGCACGACGCCGGGCATCGTGTGCGCCAAGATCACCATGTCCGAGCCGGCGAGCACCGCGTTCATCGCCGTCGGGGTTGCCACCGGGGCAATCGCCACGCTGCCCGCAACCAAAGCTCTGGAGACGATTCCCGAGCCTTGCATGACGACGGGTTCGGCGTCGAGGCCGTGCTTCTCGAAGAGCTTCGCTTCTTTGGCGACGAAGATAATGATATTGCCCATGCTGACCGCGGGCACGCCGACGTAGATCTT
Source organism: uncultured Syntrophobacteraceae bacterium (assembly GCA_964572145.1). Lineage (GTDB taxonomy): Bacteria > Desulfobacterota > Binatia > UBA9968 > UBA9968 > JAJPJQ01. Next base: position 2,696 of record CAZNES010000151.1, on the reverse strand, counting down.
TTTCAGTCCCTGGCTCTGCGCGAAACCCTTCGCGGGCAACGCGATCAAGCAGGCGAGAAACAGCAACGATAACGCGCAGCGCATGGCCACGGCGGCACCTCCGTCATTTTAAACTTTCTCTTCGGGTCTATAGTCCCCGGCTCGAAACGATATCAAATCCCGCGCGACTTTGACAAACTCCACGGTTTGAATTAAGTGACGGGTTAGCATGCTTCCGAAAGCGCCGCGTGAGACCCTGCGCGATTTTTGCCGCCGGATGTTGATCATTCGCCACTTCGAGGAGAGCCTAGTGCCGCTTCACGACAAAGGCGTTTTCAGCGGCCATTATCATCTTTATATCGGCCAGGAGGCGACCGGCGTTCCCGCTCTATCGTGTCTCGGACCCGACGACTATCTGTTCACCACCCATAGAAATCACGGCCACCTGCTCGCGCGCGGCGCCGATCCGAAGCGGCTCTGCGCGGAGATCCTCGGGCGCGCCGGCGGCTACAACAAAGGCAAGGGCGGCTCGTTTCACACGGTCGTGCCCGCGCTGGGCTTTCTCCATACTTCCGCGCTGGTCGCCGGCATCATTCCGCTCGCCGCCGGAACGGCGTACGCCTCCAAAGCGCTGAAGAACGGCCGGATCACGGTCTGTCTGTTCGGCGACGGCGCGTTGGAGGAAGGCGCGGCCCCGGAAGCGTTCAACCTCGCGTCTCTCTACAAGCTGCCGGTGCTTTTTCTTTGCGAAAACAACGGCAAGTACGGCGCGGGCCGCGCCACCGCCGCGGCGCAGTCATCGACCATGGCGGTCTATCCGCTGACCGAGTTGCCCGCGGTCTACAAGATTCCCGCCAAGCAAATCGACGGCATGGACGCCGGCCTGGTCCATGCCACGGTTTCGCAAGCCGTCGAAAAAATCCGCCGCGGGGAGGGACCGCAATTCATCGAAGCGCAGAGCGTGCGCTGGCCCGGCAGCGAAACCAACTGGCCGTCGGTCGCGTTATCGACGACCAGCGCGCTCGCCTGGGACGTGAGCACGGTGCCGGAAAAAGTGCGGGAGTGGTACCGCTCGTGCGATCCGCTGTTGATTTTCATTCGGGAGTTGGTTGAGGCCGGGCAGGCCACGCGGGAAGAGATCGCCGAGATCGAAGCTAAAGTCAAAGTGGAGATCGCGGCGGCGGTCAACTTTGCCGTTTCGAGCCCCTACCCGGCGCCGGAAGAAGCGGCGAAAGAAGTTTTCGCGTGAGCCCGAATATGAGGGTACTCGCGTACTACGAAGCCAAGTTCGAGGCGCTCCGCGAGATCATGGACGCGGACAAAAGAGTCCATCTGATCGGCGGCACCTTCTTAAGCCTGAGCCCGCGCCGCCATCTCTACCAAGAACTGGCCAAGAAATATGCCGATCGCGTGCTGTCGCCGCCGATCTCCGAGCTTGGCTTTTGCGGGCTTGCGATCGGCGCGGCGATGGCGGGCTTAAGACCCATCGTCGACATCAGTACCGGAAGCTTCATCTTTGAAGGCTGGCCGCAGGTCTGCAACGAAGCGGCTAACGCGTTTTATATGTCGGCCGGTCAGACCCGGGCGCCCGTAGTCTTTCATCTGTTTCATGGGCTGCGCGGCGGCGGCGCGGCGCAACATTCCGCCAGCCCGCAGGCGATGCTGTGGAACAATCCGGGGCTGGAGATCGTGCTGCCCGCTTCGCCGCGGGACGTGAAAGGGCTTCTTAAGACCGCCGTCGCAAGCGACAACCCGACCATCTTCGTCGACCACGTCCAACTCTTGGAAGTGCGCGGGGAGGTGCCCGAGAACGACGGGCCGATTCCTTTCGGCCAAGCCGATATCAAGCGCAAAGGGAGCGATGTGACGGTCGTCGCGACCTCGTATATGGTCCAGCGCTGTCTGCAAGTCGCCGAGAAGCTCGCCCGCGAAAACATTCAGGTGGAAGTCGTCGATCCGCGCACGCTCGTGCCGTTCGATATGGAAACGCTTCTAAGCTCGGTGGAAAAAACCCGCCGCGTCGTGGTCGTCGACGAAACGCATCAAAGCTGCGGCGTTGCGGCGGAGATCGCCGCGCGGATCGCCGAGAGCGGTTTTGACAAACTCAAGGCGCCGCTTCGGCGCGTGGCAACGTTGGATGTGCCGGTGCCCTACAGCCCGCCGCTTGAAGAGTACATCGGCCCGCGGGAAGATCGCATCGTCGAAGCGATACGCGCAGTCCTCCGTTAAAGATTTGTTTTGCTCGCGTACCTCTTCCGGGTTATTCATACTCGGAGAAAAAAATTACCTGTAGCAGGTGAATCATCCAGGCTATGACGGCGCAGACTCAGATGCAGAAGGAATGGCTGTCTCTCCTCCGTGCGATGTGGCTGATTCGCGCCTTCGAGGTGAAAGTTTCGGCGCTTTACGCGGCGCGCGAGATCGCCGGCCTGCTGCATCTCGGCGTCGGCCAGGAAGCGGTTGCGGTCGGGACTTGTTCGCAGCTCCGACAAGACGACTACGTGTTCGGCGGCTACCGTTCCCACGGCCACGCGATCGCCAAAGGCGCCGATATCAACCGGCTGATGGCGGAGATCGCCGGCCGCGCCTGTCGGTGATGCCTGTAAGCGAAGAGCAGTGGAAGATCATCGAAGAGATGGCGGGAAGCTAGGATGCAACTCAAGCGTCGTTCAATTCATTTTTGGATATGAGAAAGTGTTGTTGTCTCCTTCTGGTTT
>CAZNES010000150.1:0-5954 GCA_964572145.1 uncultured Syntrophobacteraceae bacterium | reverse complement strand
CGCCCGGATGGTGGAATTGGTAGACACACGGGACTTAAAATCCCGAGGACCCGTAAGGGTCCGTGCCGGTTCGAGTCCGGCTCCGGGCACCAGTTTAAATGCTTCAGTGTCGATCTGGGATTAGGTCCTTGAGAAATTTCTTTGATTCGCGAGCACGTCCTAATAGGAATGCTATCCCCTCAGAACTTTGCTTCACTGAAATTAACCGGTGCCGATCTCATACTCCGCTAAACAGAACCTCGCTCTGCCATAGTCCAGCCGTAATTCCCTCCAGATCGGGAAAAATTGTCCGCGAGCTTATCCCAAGCTGCTCTAGTTCCTGAATCATCGCAGTTCTGCTATGCGGGTCAAACTCGACGGGCCACTTAACTAACCACTGAATGTCGAGCTTATCATCATCAAAATCTTGATCTGCTTGCTTCTCAACTGCGGTATATGGATCAGAGTGCCATGTAAAAATGCCCTTTTGAGCGACGATGCGGCCCGAGTTGTAGACGGGGTAAACAAGCCTTATTGCCTCCGTGGCATTGGGATCTGGCCGGTAAAGACGGAGCGGGTTTCTGCTTTTGAAAATGTTTAAATCGTTTGTATCGTCCTTCTGGCGCAGGATCCCCCACACTGTTCCACTGGCTAGGTGTTCTTTGCGTGGGGAGCAAGCAAAATAAAGAGCAACGAGAGGACTTGAAGTCCAGTCCATTATCCGAGTCGGCAGACCATAATGACGGGCGAGAAACAGCGCCTCCCATTCAGTTGCCACGCGATTAAACTCACTATATGCAAACCGCCGGAATCGGTGGAGAAGCTTTCGTTCCTGCTCTGGTGTCAGCGTCGCTGTCTTACCGCCGAACTTGCGTGGTCGCCCTAGATGGGGTTTAAGGTCTAGCTCCGTGTCACCGCGAAAGTACCACACCGTCCCCAATTTTTGATCGGTTGCCTGGACTCGCATCTGCTTAATTTTAGCTAACAGGGCTTCAAGAGTGGAGACTGGTTGCTGCTCGAGAAACTTGAATCTACGCACAATACCTCCGTACTAAAATATGCCGGATTTTAGTCGGTCGCGTGCGACCGCGTCAATACGCGACGGTCGACCGCTACGTATGCAGCGGCAGAATCCATTACCCCGATGAATTGCGGAGATCAAGCATCCGTGCCGGTTCGAGTCCGGCTCCGGGCACCATTTAAAAAATTTCTGATGGGCGAAATGATAGCCTGGGTGTTGGAACCGTGAGTCATGAATTAGGTTTCCCGACCTCGAACACAAACTGATACTCGGTTAAGCCTGCTTCTTCGCCAAGAGGCATGTGCAGCCGAAATCCTTCGCCGGGCCTCATCGCCTCGATAAAATTGTTTCCCAACCATGTTTGAGAACCGAATTTACTCTTGGCCTGAAGGCCGATGAAATCGCTCGGATAGACGAAATCATCAAGCGCTCCTCCCGGCGGGATGATGCTGGGCGCAGCCATCATTGCCCGTTCGGTAAATTGAATTCCTCTGTGGATCACAGGGTGAGCATTTCCCGCAACGTCGACGAACAAGACTTTGTTCCAGTCGATTTGAATACTGGTCTTTCGTCGGTTCGAGATCTTGACGCTTAGCCCGAGGGGAGACGAGGTGGTCCGGCCTTCGGTTTGGTCCAGTGATTTTATGTCCATCTCAGTCACGCCCACATTCAAGTCGATGTCTTGTCCGGATATGCCAATTTTTCCATTGGCCAAAAAACGGCTCGACCTGAGTGTATACCAGCTTGAACCGATGAACTTTGACTTAGTCGTGACCATTCTCTCTATTTTAATCGGTGGTCCGGAGATGATCTGCAAATTAGGGGATGCTTTGACCAATCGCAGTTCCAGAAGCGTCTCTTTTGTTTCGCCGTCTCCTGTGGGCCGGTATTGGTCCTGAAGGCGAGGCGCGCAGGCGCTTGCCGCCAGGATGGCCATAATACATAAAGCGTCGAGCCCGACCTTCATTCGCCACTCCTTTTCTTCCAGACAATCTTGTGGGTTCCACTGATGTCCCTCTTGTGCAACATAACAGGCTCGTTGCTTGGTGCAATCACCTCGCTGTCTTTTTAAGTACTACACATAACTATTCGAGGTCCCGCAGCACCGCGCGGCAGGGCGCGCCGTCGGCGCCGCGGATTCGGATCGGAAAACAGATCAACTCATAGCGACCGGGCTTAATCTCGGACAGGTCGATGCCTTCCAGGAGAGCCACACCCCGGTCCAGAAATGCTCTGTGAACCGGGACTTGCTCCTCTCCCGCATGCGCGACTGAAAGATAATCCAATCCCACCAGCTTCACTCCCCGCCCGCTCAAAGCCTCTGCCGCTTCGACAGAAAAAGCGATAAAATCAGGATCATAGCTGCCTCGCTTTAGAAGTTCGGAATTGCGCGTTTTAAAAAGGACTCGGGTTATGCCGTCAAGTTGAATCGCCGCGACGTGCTCGGCTTTGATGTAACGTTCCGTCTCGACGGCGTGCACCAGAGCCGGACCGATGAAGAGATCCAAAGGCAACTCATCGATCGTAGTTCCGTCCGGGACGAAATGAAAAGGCGCATCCATGTGCGTGCCGGAATGGAGGCTCATCGTGACGGCGGAGGAATTGTTATGATCTCCGCGGGTCATACGTCGGCGCTCGTGCATCTCGAGGGGCTGAGATGTAATCCAGCGGACGGTGTCGGCTGACAAACTGAGAGATATGTCGTAGTATTTCATTTGCTCCCTCCATAACGGCGCCGTGGTGACAATAGATCAAAATACTCCAACACGCTGAAACGCGGCAAGCTCCTAGGTGCTCGACTCCCGAAAGGAGAAAGCCATGATTGAAGTTGCTGAGGCATTGGCGCGAGGGGCTTTGGACGAATTGAGCTTTTATTTTGCTCCTCCGGCGGTGTTGTTTACGGCATTGAAGCTCGGTGTCTTTGAGGCGATCGGCCAAACCACGAAAAACGCGCATGATCTGGCTTCGGCTACAAGGTGCTCACCCAGAGGAATGACGATGCTGCTCAACTGCCTGGCTGCGATAGGCCTGCTGGAAAAAGAAAACGGGATGTACGGTTTAAAGGATCTTTCCCGGAAATATCTCCTTTCCTCCAGCAAAAGTTATCTGGGCTCGCTGTTTATTTGTTCGGATCGGCTTTTGAAGCTGTGGCTCAAGTTGCCGGAAGCGGTAGAGAGCGGCCGCCCGACCCTGCCGCTGCTTGCAAAAAAAGAACGGGAGCGGCTGAATCTCGACATCGTAGAGGCGCTGTTCCACGTTCATAAAGCAGCGGCCTGGAAGCTGCCGGGTCTCCTCGAAAAAGCTTTTTCATTCGGCAAAGAACCAACCAAAATACTGGACGTGGCTGCCGGCTCGGCGGTCTGGTCGCTTCCCTTCGCGCTGGCGCGCGCGCGTGTGAAAGTTACCGCCGTCGATTTTCCGCCGGTTTTGAAAGTGGCGAAGAAGTTCGCCCAAAAATTCAAAGTCCAGGACCGCTATGGATACATCGCGGGCGACATCAGAAAAATGGATTTCGGAAGCGAGAAGTACGACCTGGCGCTGCTCGGCCATATTTGCCATTCCGAAGGGGCCGAGTGGAGCCGGCGGCTCATCGAAAAATGTTTTCGGGCTTTAAGGAAAAACGGCAGGCTCTTCATCATCGACTACATCGTGGATGAAGAGCGGCGATCCGGGCTCATGCCGTTGTTGTTGGCCTTGAACGCCTTGCTCGGGACCGAAGAGGGAGATACTTTTACATTCTCGGAATACCGGCAATGGTTGTCGAACGCCGGTTTTACCGAAGTCCGGGCCATGCCACTCGAGGGTCAATCTCCAATCATCGCGGCTCTCAAAGCCTGATTGATCTCACGTCCATCGATGCTGTATGGTTTCACGATGAGCGAGAAGACCGATAACAGTTCGGCTGAAGTTCCGCCGCGAAGATCCAAGCGGCGCGGAAGCGCGACCTTGGCCGGACTTGAGCCCAAGGTCTTGGAGTGGCTGCGTCAGAGTGAAGGCTCTCCCAACGAGGAACTCATCGCCGAGATGCTCCAAACTATTCTCCGGCTCGATCAGAGCGCGGCAAGCCGCGGCGATCTGAAGATTTTCAACCGGACGCTCAAGGAGCTGCGTCAGGCCTTCAAACTTTTTGCGCCGTATCGCTCGGTCCGGAAGGTGAGCATTTTCGGCTCCGCCCGTATTCCGGAAGATAATCCCCATTACCGGATGGCCGTGGCCTTTTCACGCCGTCTTGCCGAGGAAGGTTTCATGGTGATCACCGGGAGCGGCGGAGGCATCATGCAGGCCGGCAACGAGGGCGCGGGCAAGGAACAGAGCTTCGGCGTCAATATCCACCTGCCTTTCGAGCAGGAGGCGAATCGATTTCTCCAGGGCGACCCCAAGCTCATCGCTTTTCATTTTTTCTTTACCCGCAAGCTCGTCTTTGTTAAGGAAGCGGATGCTTTCGTTTTTTTTCCCGGCGGGTTCGGCACGCAAGACGAGGCGGCCGAGGTGCTGACCCTGGTGCAGACCGGCAAGACCCAGATCATGCCGATCCTCATGCTCGATCTCACCGGCGGCGGCTACTGGCGAGACTGGGAGGACTTTGTGCGCCGGCGCCTGTTGAGTGCCGGGTATATTTGCGAAGAAGACCTGTCTCTATTCCAGATCGTCGAGAACGTGGAAGCGGCGGTAAAAAAAATCCAGCATTTTTATTCCAACTATCAGTCTCTCCGCTACGTGAAAAAATATACGGTGATGCGACTGATTCATCCTCCATCCCCGTCCCTTATAGCGAAACTGAATCACGATTTCCGGGATATACTGACCGGCGGCGAAATCCGCGATACGGGCCCTCTTTCCGAGGAATCGGATGAACAACCTGCTATTTTGTCGCTGCATCGTCTGCTGGTTCCGTTTAATCGGCGCAATTTCGGCCGCCTTAGGCAGATGATCGACGTCATCAATGGCCCGAAATAGAGGACTAAACGTGGCAGCGTTCCAAAAAATCGGTATCTTGAGCATCGGCGAGATGGGTTACCATTGGGCCCGTCTGTTGAAGGAACACGGAGTGGAAGTGATGACTTCCACGAGCGGGCGGAGCGAAATCACGCAAAAGCGCGCCGAGAACGCCGGCATCAAGTCGGTGCCGCTGCCACGGCTGGTTTCGGAGGCGGACCTCATCGTTTCAATCGTCGTTCCCTCCGCCGCGCGGAAAATCGCAGCGAAAGTCGGCAAGGCGCTGGTGAAGGTAGGAAGGAAAAATTGTCTTTACCTCGACGCCAACGCCATCTCTCCTATGACCGCGGACACTATCGGCCAGGTTCTCTCGCAAGCTCAAGCGGGCTTTGTCGACGGCTCGATCATCGGCTCGGCCAATAAGCTCTCGGACGCCGTTGTTTATGTTTCAGGTCCGCGCGCCGAAGAGCTGCGCGCGCTGGGAGACCGTGGTCTTACGGTAGAGGTGCTCGGCGCAAAAATCGGCCAGGCGTCGGCCTTCAAAATCGTATACGCGGGATTGACGAAAGGCTTGCAAGCACTTTTTACCGAGCTGTTGCTCGGCGCCAGGAAGTTTGATCTATTGCAGGAAATCATGCGCCGTTATGAAGAGAGTTTTCCCGGTCTCGTCGGCAAGGTCGGCCGCGGCATCGCCGCGCTGCCGGTCCACTCGGGCAGGCGCGCCGAGGAGATGCGCGAGCTCGGCGAGACCTTTCGCCATAACGGATTGAAGGCGGTCATGGCGCCGGCGACGCAAAAAGTCCTTGAGGCGATCGCAGCATTGGAATGCGGAAAACCGTCGGAGACCGGCGGAAGAGAAGGGGATCTGCTGGGGACCTTGGAATTATTTTTTCAGAGGGGGCTGTTACGGAAAAAGGATTAAGATCTAAGTCGAGATCCTTCACTTTGTTCAGGATGACAAACTTCGTGTCATTCTGGGATTAATGTCCAAAAGGTATTGCACTTTTATCTCGGACAC
>CAZNES010000149.1:0-6025 GCA_964572145.1 uncultured Syntrophobacteraceae bacterium | reverse complement strand
GTGCACGAGCGCTTCTATGGAGACGAGTCGCTCAGGACCTGCAACAACTGCGGCGCGGTCGTCCCGTGTCCTGTCTCTTAAATAAAGGGAAACGTCATGAAGTCTTACGTCGAGTCGCTTTGCAGCTTGGCCGAACGCTATCGCCGCGCTGAGGCGGAAATCATCAAGGGGTATTTCGCCACGCCGCGAAATAGAAAGCAGCACGTTTACTGGCTCAAGGCACAGGCGTTCAAGGAATATTCGGCGATCAAGCCGCTGCTCAAGATCCTCGCGACTTTCTATCCCCGCCTGGACGGCGAAGTGGACCGGCACGAGTTCGAGGAGATCGCTGAGAAGCTGGCCGAGGAAACCAAGCACGCGCGGCTGGTGATGGATCTGCTCGAGGACCTGGGCGAGAAAAAGCTAAAGCCGGGAGATCTGCCGTGGCTGTCGGCGGATAAAAAGCTCGCGCGCGTGCGAGCCCGTTATTCAAAGACGTTTGCCGCGCTGCTGCACGGCTCGAAGACGCCGAGCGAAAAGGAGATGCGGCGGAGAGACGAAGGGCTGGAGCGGGCGGCCGTCACGCTCACCGAAGGAGGCGGCGGGGCGCTTTACGAGGTTTGCGTCCGGTTGAAAAAGGGCGCAATGGAAAGAAAAATCGCCGCCGCGTTCAGGGAAATTTACCGCGACGAGATAGATCACAAAAACGCCGGCGCGCGAAATCTGGCGAACCTCGTGCGCAGCCGAGCGGACTTCGAACGCGCGGGTGAAATCATCCGGCAGGTTTCAAGCCAGCGGCTGCGCATGCGCAACGAACAGTTCGGATTTCCGTTGAAGGAAGAGAAACTACGGGCGTTGGAACGGCGTTGCGCGCGATCGCTGAGCCGCTGAATTTCGATTTAAGCGACGGGAGGGAGACGGTATGAAAACATCTCTTAAAGTCACCGGCATCGATCACGTGGTCCTCCACGTAAAAGATCTATCACGGTCGAAGAAATTCTACGTGGATTTTTTGGGCATGGAAGTCGAGCACGAAAGGTCGTGGCAGCTATTCCTCAAATGCGGCAGCCAGGGCGTCGCGCTCTTTGAAGCCGACGACGGTGACGAGATTCACGGCGGCAGCGAGGTGAACCACATGGCGCTGCGCTTGAAGTCCGGCGAATTCAAGAAAGTAAAAGCTTTACTGGAGGAGCAGGGCATCGAAGTCACCGGCCGCAGCGGCGATCCGCACTGCATTTATTTCTCCGACCCCGACGGCCACCGGCTGCAGCTATTGACGCCGGGGGAGCAGTAAGAGGATTCAAGGCGAGCGTTACTTGCCTCTTCCCCGCCAGATCGCCGCGACTTCCTCGGCCGTCGCCATATCGAATTGCGTCCGTTCCATTAATTTGAGCGCCATCTCGTGCAGCTCGCGGTTGCGCGAGCCGACGCCGTCTTTCAAGACGACCATATCGTAACCGAGATTACGCCCGCTCCGCGCAGTGCCTTCGACGCCGCCCTCGGTGGCGACGCCGCCGATGACGATCGCTCCTATCCCTCGGCTGCGCAGCATAAGATCGAAGTCCGTTCCGATGAAGCCGTCAGGCCGTCGCTTGTGAAAAACAATATCGCTCGGTTCCGGCTTCAGCTCTGCGACGATTTCCCGCCCGTGCGGATCGTCTTTCTCTTTTAGCAACTGGGCGACGTTTGTAACGTTCGCCCGCTTCATCCGGAGCCGCACCCAAACTCCGGCCTCTTCCTTGGCGATGTCGAAGTGCGTCTGCACAGAATAAAAAACCTGCACGCCAGCCCGGCGCGCCAGCCCGGCCAACATCTTTAAGCTTGTCGCGATGTCTTTATAGTTGAAGGCGTTCGGCGCGATGGCGTACTCCATGTCCCAAAGGAGCAAGGCGGTCCGGTGTGGATCGAGAATTTCCTCCAGAGTGTTCGGTATCTGTTTTCCTACCAGCTTCAACATAGGCGCTCCCTCCCCAGGATCTAAAGGTTATATAGAGTCTTCGGGTTACCGTAGAGAATCTTGTCAATAACCCCTTGGTTTAGCTCATCTTTCGTTTTTAAGTTTCGCAGTGCCTCGATCTCGCTCGAAGTGTCGGCGTGGCCGTAGTCGGAGCCGATGACGATGCTATCCTCGCCTGAGTACTTGAGCACGTAGGGGAGATCGTCGTCGGTTTGGCAGGCGACGTAGAGGCGGTTTTCTCTCATCCAATCTTTACTGAGCGGGTTGCCGGTTTTTTCAAAGCGCTTGGCCAGATCATGGTAAACGTAAGGCAGCCACTGAGCGCGGACTTCGATGAAGCCGAAACGGAGCGTGGAAAATCTGGCTGTGATTCCGTCGTGGACGATGGCGTGGAAAGCCGACAGCACCGCCAGCTTGAATTTAGCAAAGCCGCTTTCACGCTCGAAGAGCTCCACCCACTGAAAGCCTCCGCTCGAAGCGTGGACGCAAATGGCGAGATCGAGCCTCTGGGCCTCTTCATAGAACGGGTAAAAATAGGGGTCGCTCAGGATTTTGTCGTTCATGATGCCACGCATAAAAAGGGCGCAGGCGCCGCGCTCTTGGGCAAGCTTCGCTTCGGCGAGCGCGGCCTCCATGCTCAACAGCGGCACGACGGCGACCCAGCGAAGACGCCCTTTCGTCTCAGCGCACAGCTCGCTCACCCAGCGGTTGTAGCTTCGACAAAGCGCGGCATCGATCTCCGCGCGGGCCGTGAGAGGGCGGAGAAACAGGGACGGGTAAAGAACCTGAACGTCGATCTCAAGCTCATCCATGTGCCTGAGCCTGGCTTCGATATCGCGCATCTCACGGACGCCTGGCGGAATGTCCGGGTTGACGTTGACGCCGCGCGAAAAAACCTTCCCGTCGATCAGCCAAAGCTGGCGCCCGCTCTCTGCCGACACTATGGCCGGACGAAACTTCGCCTGGTCTCCTTCCATGTATTCCCACGTACGCTCGGTTTCGATGACGTGGGTGTCGGCATCAATCGTCGGCATCTTTTTCCAAAAGACTAGTTCTTCAACTTGTCCAGATAAATCACTTCCGGCTCGTGCGGTTCGTGGAAAACTTTTTCCGCTTCAAGAACGGCTTCGCTCAAATCCTGGCCGGTTAAAATCTCGTACAGCTTGCCCATCGCCGCGGGCGTGTTGAGACGCGTGAGACCCTGCGCACGGCCCATCTCCTGCATTTGATTGACGGCGCTCATGAGCGGAAGCGGCATATCGAGCGAGGCGGCGACTTCGAGCGCCTGGCGAATATCTTTGTAGCTGTTGCTGAGCGCGCCGCCGTGGGTATTGTTCCGCTTGAAAAAGTCCTCCAGCCGCGCCGCGGATTCGCGCGAACCGGTGGTTTTGAGAAGCTCAAGGAACAGTTTAGGATCGAGGCCTTGCGCGATGAGCCAACTGGAGACTTCGGCCGAGACGATGCTGTTCGCGGCGGCGAACATGATGACGGCGATCTTCATCGCCTTGGGCATCCAGGCTTCCGGCACGCAGATAACTTTCCGGGCGAGGTCTTTTAAAATTCCAAGAGATTTGTCCAGCGCGTCCTTTTTTCCGCCGACGACGATGGAGAGAAGGCCCCTGGGAATCGTGACGGCCGGCGCGCCGGCGGCGTGGAGCGTCGCGCCGAGAAAGCCGGCGCTTCTTTTTTCCAACTCGCCTTCGAGAGCGCGCGTAAAGATCGGATCTGTCCCGCTGAGATCGACGAGGACAAAGCCGGGCTTTATGCCAGCGAGAACTCCGTTCTCTCCGAACGCGGCGGCCTTTACCTCCGTACTCGATGGCAGGATGGTGAGCGTGATCTCTGCGACGGCTTCCCGCGCCGAATTTGTTTTCACGGCTCCAAGCTCCGCGAGGGCGTTCACCGATTCGGGATTCAAGTCGTAGACTTTTAAACGATAGCCTTTCGCGAGCAGGCGCTCCGCGATCGGCTTGCCGGCGTTTCCGAGACCGACGATTCCAATTGCATTCATGACTATGGCTGGCGCATTCTCAGCGCCTCTTCGGCGAGCTTCTGCACCGCTTTGATCTTCGCCGGGTCCTGGTTCTGCGATGCGTTCAACATGAAATAATCCACGCCGCTCTGCGGCGCTCCCCCAGAAGGTAGGTCGTCTTTCGGAATATCCATTCGCAAAGAATTCGTCTCGCTGTATTTCTGCCAGGCGATCTGGCCTTCGCGCGAGAGTACCCAGTTGATGAATATTTTTGCGGCGTTCAAGTGCGGCGCCCGGCTGAGCAGCGCCATGCAACAGGCGCCGCCGCCCATGATCTCGCCTTCCTTCAACGGATGCGGCAGCAGATCGACCGGCAGCCCCTGCTGCTTGGCGCGCATGATCGGCTGTCCGCTGCCTATGTAAAATAAAATTTTTCCCTGGCCGAGCCAGTCCGTGCCCTGTTCAAGATGGCGCGTGACGAGGATGTCGGTCTCGCTGAGGAGCCGCGTGATGAAACGCGCGCCCAGCGCCGGCGAGTAATAAAAAAATACGAAGATCTCGCCGCCGCCGCCGGAACCGAGAGGATCGAAGGTCCCGAGCTTGCCTTTGTATTTCGGCTTCAATAAATCCCACCAGGATTGAATCTCTTTCGGATCGAGGAGATTCGTGTTGTAAGAGCCGCGCCGGGTTCCAACCTCGCCCGTCAGGAGAATCGCGGAATTGTTTTGCGGGTCGGCAAACCACAACTTTTTCTGCCACCACGCCGACTCGTCGTACACCTCGGGCAAAATCAGATGGGGACGAAGGGGCACCAGCGTCCCCGGAGGATAGGCGACGTAGCTGGTGGAGCCGCCCATGATGAGATCGGCGAGATATTTTCCCGCGCGCCGCTCGGTCAAAATCTTCTGCGTCAGGTCCGACCCTTTGCCGGGCAGGAAGTTGATCTTGATGCCCGGATACGTTTTCTGAAACGCGTCCCAGAGCGGACGGTACATCGGATTGTGCGGGCCGTAGATCGCGACTTCGCCCTCGCGCTTTGCGGCCTGAACCGTTTTCTCCCAATCCGGTTTCCAACTTTCGGCGGCGCGGGCCGAAGATAGCGCGGCGAGATGAGTTAGAAAAAGAAATACGATCGCTTTCCGCATCGATGGCTTCATGGTCGCTTCCAGTTTGGGGCGTATTAGGCTAAGTTGCCCGCTGCTAAACATATGTTAGGGGCAAAAGTTCGTCAATGAGAAAAATTCCCGCGCTCGACATCCGCAACGTCGGTTATTCGATCGACGGAAAAAAAATCCTCGATTCGGTGAGCTGGACGGTCGAGCCCGGCGAGCACTGGGTCATCCTCGGCCCGAACGGCTCGGGCAAGACGACGCTTTTGAGAATCGCCTGCGGCTTTCTCTGGCCTAATGCGGGCGGGGAGGTTTATCGCAAAGGCCGGGCGCTCGTCAATCTTCCCAAGCTCAGAAAAAGCATCGGGTGGGTCAGCGCGGCGCTGGTGTCGCAGATCCCGCCGCGCGAGCCGGTGTTGCGAACGGTGGTCTCGGGAAAGTTCGCGCAGATGGGGCTTTTCGAGTGGCCGTGGGACGCGCCGAGCAAGAAGGACTACGCGCGCGCGCAAGAATATCTTAAACAAATGGGCGCTTCCTCGCTCAGAGATCAGGAGTTCGGCACGTTGTCGCAAGGCGAGCAGCAGAAGGTTCTTATTGCTCGCGCAAGAATGACCGAGCCTTATCTTATTTTACTCGACGAGCCGTGCGCCGGATTGGATCCGGGCGCGCGGGAGAATTTTCTCGCGAGCTTGCGGCAGTTGGGCCGGCAAAAAAAAGTGCCCGCCCTCGTCTACGTCACGCACCACGTGGAGGAGATCCTGCCGATGTTCAAGAAGACGCTGATCCTACAGGAGGGGAGGGTGCTCGTGTCGGGAAAGACGAGCGCGTTGCTGAAGCCGAGCGTCTTGGAAAAACTCTACGGCGTGTCGCTCGGCGTCGTTCGAAAGGGCGGGCGCTACTGGCCGATCGTCGGGTGAAGCATTTTCAGCTTGCGAGCGAAGGAAAGTGCAGAAAGAGAGATTCTTCGCGGAGCCTGCCCTGAGCGGAAAAGAGAGATGCTTCGCTTCG
>CAZNES010000148.1:0-6046 GCA_964572145.1 uncultured Syntrophobacteraceae bacterium | reverse complement strand
ATAGAGCAATACCTTTTGAGCATTATTCCCATTCTGAGCGTAGCGAAGAATCTCGTTTCGTACCATCCGTTTCTCGCAAATTGAAAATGACCCGCTACCACATCTTCAAGGCCTGTTGACGGCTTTCTACCAGGTTTGTTAGATTCCTTTGTCCGTGGATTTTCCTCGACGAAGGAATTCATGCTTATGCCCGCCCAACAATTTCGATCTTTGCTCCTGCTCGTCGTTTTTTTACTGATCGTCCCATCCACCGCCCGCTCCGCTGAAAAACTCCGCGTCAGCCATTGTTACATCGGCGGCGCGGTGATGCCGCTCTGGGCCGCCAAAGACGCGGGCCTGTTCAATCGGGAAGGCCTCGACGTTGAGATGATCTGGATTCAGGGCAACCCGTCGGTCGCCTCGCTCATCTCCGGCGAGATCGATCTTCTCTATTGCATCCCGCACACGGTGATCAGCGCGATGGCCGGCGGCGCCGACCTGCTTTTCGTCGCCAGCGTCTATAATAGGATGCAGTACCGCATCGTCGCCGCGCCGGGCATCGACAAGCCCGAGCAGCTCAAGGGCAAGATCGTCGGCGTGGCGCGCGTGCACGACGTCTCGCACTTCTACATACGCCTGGCGCTACAAAAGTTCGGAATGAATCCCGATCAGGACATACAGATCGCCGCCGTCGGCGGGCAGAACGATCGCGTGCTGGCGCTGAAAAGCGGGCGCGTGGCGGCGACGATCGTCAACCCGGCGAATGCTTTGGTTCTGGAGAAGACGGGCTTTAAGACCGTGCTCGATCTCGAATCGCTCGGGTTCCCCGTCGTCGGCAATACGATGGCCGTGAGGCGGAGCGCGATCAAAGACCGGCGCGCCACGCTGGTGAAATTTTTGCGCGCGTTCATGGCCGGCGTGAAGAAAGTCCAGAGCGAGCCGGAGTTCGGCAAAAAAGTTCTGGCAAAAAATCTGCGGCTCAAAGATCAGGATGTGATCGATGAGAACTACCGCTTTAACTCGGGGCCGCTGCTCGAAAGCGTGCCGGCGATTCCGCTGCAAGGTCTGCGCTACGCGATCGACTCATTGGTTTCCACTGTACCAGCGGCGAAAAATTTGAAAGCGGAGTCGATGATCGACACCAGCATTCTCGATGAAGCGGTGAGGGGAGCCAATTAATCCGATGAGCCGCAGGAGACTGTTTCTCTCGCTTCTTTTCTCCTTGTTTTTACTGCGCGCTCTCCCCGCAGACGCCGCCGAAAAAGTTACGGCCGTTTATACCAGCATCACCGGCGGTTACGCTCCTCTCTGGGTCGGGAAAGAACAGAAAATTTTTCAGAAATACGGGCTCGACGCGCGGCTCGTTTACATGCGCGGGACCGTGATCACTTCGGCGGCGCTGATCGCCGAAGAAATCGAGTTCATTCAGGCGGGGGCATCGACGTACATTCCCTATGCGGCGAACGGCGGGGACGTGGTACTCTTGGGTTGTCTCTCCAATATCGTTCTCGATTACGTCGTGCTCGCTCATCCGTCGATCCGCAAAGTGGAAGAGCTGCGCGGGAAAACCATCGGCATCAGCCGCGCGGGCGACCAGCCGTATTATTATCTCAAGGAAGTTCTCAAACGGAACGGCATGGGGGTCAAGGAGGTCCGCCTCGCCCAGACCGGCCAACAGCCCGAGCGCATGGAGGCGCTGCGCCGCGGAGTCGTGTCGGCGACGCTGCTCAACACGCCGATGAACTTAGCGTTGGAAAAGGAAGGGTTCAGGCGTCTCGTGGACATTGAAGCGCTCAAAATTCCGGCCGGCGTGCGCTGCCTGATCACGACCAGAAAAATTCTCCGGCTCCGGCCCGTCGTCGTGGAGAACTTCGCCAAGGGATGGCTTGATTCGCTGCGCTTCATCCAGACGCACAAAAAAGAAACCATGGCGATCATCGGCAAGTACACGCGGAACGGGGCCGCCGATCAGTTGGAAGACGCCTGGCAGAGCCTCGCCACCAAGACGGAGATTCCGCCTTACGTCTCCGCGCAGAAGCTCCAGGAGCAGATTCAAATGCTTGCGGAGGACCAGCCGGAGATCCGCAAGTTCGAAGCCGCCAAGATGATCGACAACAGCGTGCTTAAAAAACTGGACGAGTCCGGTTGGATCAAGGGATTGTTTCAATGAACCCTCAGCAGAAAATACGATCTCACCACGAAGCGCACGAAGGCCACGAAAGATTCGTAAATTTTATAACTTTTGAACTTCGTAATACTATGCCTGAAAGTAAAACTTTGCGAGCTTGGCGTCTTGGCGCGATAACAGAGAAGGACCGAAATGCGTTATCTCGCGCAAAGGCGCAAAGGACGCCAAGGGAAAGAAACTTCGTGCTCTTCGTGACTTCGTGGTGAAATGTCTGTTTCTACTTTGGTTGCGGCGTAGCCGCGCTGTGCTCTTCGTGGTGAGAAAATTTTTGACCACGAAGGATCGGCCAAAAAGAGAGGCTGATCAGCCTCAGGCTGACACGAAGCACACGAAGGAAGAGGCGTAGGTAGACGTGATAATTAGAATATCTATTTAGTCCGTTAGGCAGGAGGAATTTATGGGCAACAAAGTGCGCGAGTTCATGACTCATCGGGAGCCGGACGAGCACATCTGGGTGGAGCGCGACGAAGACGCGCTGATTGGCACGGTGCGCGCCGGCCAGCGGCCGATGCCGCGCATTCGCGTCTTCGACCTGCTACAAAACGAAGCCGCTGTCAGCGGCCAGTCGCAGGCGCTGGTGTGGGACGGCGAAACTTTACGAATCGCCGCCGAGCAGGTGAAAGGAAAAGAGCGCGGCCTTACGCGCGCCGCGGATTACGACATCGTCTTCGTTCAGTTCGCGGGCGCGTCCTCTATCGAGAGCGAGTACGGCGCGATCGACCTCGAGCCCGGCGAGATCGCCCTGATTCCCGCGGGCATCGCGCATCGGTCCACTGCTAAAGGCGAATGTCTGCGACTGCGCGTAATGTCCAAAGAAGCGGTGAACCTCGGCGTCGATCCGGAGAAGCCGTTGAGCGAGAGCCGATTCAAAGTCGTTCACTCTGATCCGCTTCCGTCGCAGAATGGTGCCGGACCTGCGACGGCGGATGACGGCCGCGGGTTGGAGCACGTGAGCTTTTGGGACCCGGTGTCCGACATCTGGATCGAGCGCAAATGCGCCGACCTTATCGGCTGCGTGAAAGAGGGCGGGCGCGGGCTTAAAAAGCTTCGCGCCTTCGATTACTTCACCGGCATGACGGGTAAAGGCGGCGCCAAAGCGCCGGTGCTCTACACGGGCAACGAGTTCCGCATCGACGTTTACAATTTGGAAGGCCAGCAGCGTGGGTTTCATCGCGGCCTCGACGAAGACGAGATCTGGTTCCAGTTCCGCGGCCACGCGGTCAACGACACCGAATGGGGCATCGTCGAGCTCGATCCGGGCGAGATGACTTATGTGCCGCGCGGCATCGCGCACCGGATCAACGGCGGCAAAGGTTTTTTACGCATGGTTTTTTACACGCGCCATCTGATTCATCCGAAAGCGTTCAACAGCTCGGCGGGCAGGCAGACGAGCTTCGCGGTAGAATAGCCGGAGGGCCTCCGGGTGTGCCTTACAAGTCATTGCGACTACACGTCCGGTGCCTTCGCCTGCTCCGGCGCATCCCTTCGGCCCGGGGCGGGATGAATATTGTAACGCAGGTACTTTGTGCGTTTTTGTCATTTTGATGAGCGGAGCGAAGAATCTAAATAAATCAGGAGAGATTCTTCGTCGCCTCGGCTCCTCAGAATGACACGAGCCTTTTCAAACTTTATGGAACCCACGGAGCTGATTCCCCAACTGTCTCTGGAAGAGCGCGACCGCCGCTATCGAAACGTCCGACACGAGATGGCGCGGAGAGGCATCGACTGTCTGCTCCTGCCGGCGAACAGCGGACGCTGGGAGCAGCTTCAGGCCGACTCGCGTTATCTCTCGTCGATCGGCGGCTTTGCGACCGAAGTGTTCACGGTCTTTCCACTCGAAGGCGAGCCGACGGCTTACGTCTTTAACCGCGCCGCGTGGTGGAAGCGCGCCCAGCGTTGGATCGGTGATGTCCGCAACGGCCACAACCACTGGGCGGAGAACGCGACCCAACGCCTGAAAGAGATCGGATTCGACAAAGGTACGATCGGAATATCCGGGCTGTCGGGCCTCTTTCGTGCGCCGGACGGAATCATCCCTTACTCAACGGTTACCAGGCTTCAAGAAGGCTTCCCTCAAGCAAAGATCGTCAACGCGACGGAGCTGATGCAGGAGATCCGCGGGGTCAAGAGCGCGGAGGAGATTTCTTTTCTCGAACGCTCGGCGGCGTTGATCGAGAAGATGATCGCCACGATGAGTGAAACCGCCCGTCCCGGCATTACGGAAAAAGAGCTTTACGCGGCGATGACGCAGACGATGCTCGCCGCCGGCGGCGAGCTGCCAACGCTGTTTTTTCTCGGCAGCGGGCCGGATGTGACGCAAAGCTCTTTCGTTCCGACGAACCGCGCGATGCAAAAAGGCGACCGCATCGTGAACGAGATCGAGGCGAAAATCGGCGGCTACGCGGCGCAGGCGGTGAGCCCGCTGACTCTCGGCAAGCCTGGCGCGGACTATCAACGGCTGGTGGAGCTGTCGGCGGAATGCTTCTCCGCGATACTGCACGGCATGCGGCCGGGGGCGACGTTCGGCGACCTGTTCGATATTTACACGAAGAAGATTCAGCAGAGCGGCGAAGGAAAGTATGACTGGAGCCATCCGATGATGCACGCGCGCGGACTGGGCGACGATGGACCGGCGCTGCTCGGCGATCGCGACCTGGAGCGCTTTCGCCGCATCGAGCTCAAAGCCGGCATGGTTTTTATTTTAAAGCCGCAGGTCCGCGCCGGAAAAGCGCGCGCCAGCATCGGCGACACGGTGGTCGTCACGGACAACGGCGCGCGACGCCTCGGCAAGCGGAAACTCAAGTTGATCGTTTTGGATTGAAGTGACAGGAGGTCATCATGCCGCCTCTGATTCTCACCCGCGAAGAGGTTCGGCCGCTGCTCGATCTCGCCAAGGCCATCGAGCTCACCGAGGCCGCATTCAGGGAGCAGGCCGACGGGCAGGTAACCGCCCACGCGCCTTATCACATCAAGGTCGGCGGCGCGCAGGCGCTGCGCGTCGTCTCCGGCGCGCTGGTCCAATCGGGGCGCATGGGCGTCAGACTCGGGCCCAACGCGCAGATCAGCGGCGGCGACAGCATGTACGCGCTGCTCTTCGAAAATGAAACCGGCAAGCTGCTCTCGTTCATGGGCTATCCTTTCGGCACTCTGAGAACTGCAGCGACCATCGGCCTGGCGGCGACGCATATGGCGCGCAAAGACGCGCACACCGTCGGGCTCTTCGGCGTCGGTCGAAACGCGCTCGGACTTCTCAAGGGCATAACCGCGGTGCGCAAAATAACCAAAGTCGTTGTTTCCAGCCGGGACGCGGAGCGTAAAAAGAATTTTTGCGAGCGAGCGGAAAAGGAGCTTCAGATAGAAATCGTGCCGAGCACAGAGGCGGAAGCGGCGGTCAGGAAGATGGACGTGATTCTCACCGCGACGAGCTCTATCGCGCCGATATTTCCCGTCGATTGGCTCGAGCCCGGCGCGCACGTGAGCACCATGGGAAAGCCGGGGGAGATCGGCAAAGATGTTTATCTCAGAGCGGGCCGGATCATCGTCGGCAGCCGCGAGCATGAGAAGAATTACTACGATCGCGTCGGCGCGCTGCCGCTCCCGGAGCTTATCGTCGAAGGCAAATTTTCCTGGGAAAAGATTCCCGAGTTGGGCGACGTGGTCTGCGGCCGGGCCGCGGGAAGAGAAAGCGCCGAGGAGATCAATATATTCAAAGAATCGCAGGGCGGATTCGGAGACGTGGCCTTCGCCAAGTGGCTCTACGAAGAGGCCGTGCGGCGCAAGCTCGGGCGGGAGATGGAGCTGTAGGTGTAAGTGGAAGCCGCCACCCGCGAATCTGCTCGTCGCCGAGTTTTTCGGCTCGATCAACCGGCTTGCCGGAGA
>CAZNES010000147.1:0-6098 GCA_964572145.1 uncultured Syntrophobacteraceae bacterium | reverse complement strand
GAATTTCTCATGAATAGAGCAATACCTTTTGAGCATTATTCCCAGGATGACAGAAACTCGCGTGACCATGCATTTGTAAACTTCATTCTTTCTCAGACGCTTAGGCAGTAGGCAGCAGGGTCGGAACTTCCCCGTCTCGAGAATTCTCGAAACGAGATTCAACGCTCCGTATCACCACCATCAACCTTCTCACGTTTGCGCAATTGCGCAAACGTGGAAACTTTGGCAAGAGATAGACTCAAAAATTACACGTCGCTGCAGTGAATTTGAAAACGCCGGAAGGTAGGCTACAATGTCCCCATGCCGACGTCGCCGAGCAAAGAATTGGAAACGTTCCCCAATCCGCGGCCGGGCCGCGACTATGAGATCAGCATGGAATGCCCGGAGTTCACCTGCGTTTGCCCGCGCACCGGACAGCCCGACTTTGCGACGATTCGGATTCGCTTCGTGCCGGACCAACTGTGCATTGAGCTCAAATCCCTCAAGCTTTATCTCTGGTCGTTCCGCGAGGAAGGCGCTTTCCACGAGGATGTGATCAACCGTATCCTCGACGACCTCGTGCGCGCGTGCCGGCCGAAGTCGATGACCGTCGTGGGCGACTTCAACGTTCGCGGCGGGATTCACACCGTCGTCACCGCCAATTACACGATGGCGGGCCAATGAACGTCGCCTAACTTCGTTCATCGCCCCTCGGTCTCCCTACGGCGTACAACAAGAGTACGCCTCGGTCGCCTCGGGGCTCGCGCCTCGTTATGCTCGTTCCTTGACCCGCCACGACTTCGGGATTCTGTATCTGAGGAAGGGGCCACCCGTCGCGTGACTTTGTTCGTCATGAGAAACCTTTGGGAATCGTGGCGGCCGGAGATGTCCTCGTGTTGCTCGGCAGCCACAAAGAGCTGGACCAGGCGACCGAGATTCTCGGGCCGCCGCCCCCCGATTGATTTCTGCCGGGTTTTCGCCTAAGAAAAATAGTGGTAGATTGGGTTTGTACTTGCCCTCTCTTCCGTGATGCGTGAACGCGCTCGCGGGACTTCATGCGGGCTCGAACCGCCGCAAGCGCTCGTTTGCGGCGTGATTTTTTTTGGAGGGAAGCGGATGTCTTATACAGTGAGCAATGAAAAGCTCAATCAGTGGGTGCGTGAAGTAGAACAAATGTGCCAACCCGATTCCGTTTGCTGGTGCGACGGAAGCAAGCAGGAGTACGACCGGCTGATGGCCGGAATGGTCGAAGGCGGGATGGGCGTCGCGCTGAAGGCGCGGCCCAACAGTTTCCTATTCCGCTCCGATCCGAGCGACGTCGCCCGGACCGAAGACCGCACGTATATCGCGAGCCGCACGAAGGACGAGGCCGGGCCGACGAACAACTGGATCGATCCCGGCGAGCTCAAGCGGACGATGACGGCGCTATATAAAGGAAGCATGAAGGGGCGCACGATGTACGTGATTCCCTTCTCGATGGGACCGATCGGCTCGCCGATCGCGAAGATCGGCGTCCAGATCACCGACAGTCCCTATGTCGTTTGCAACATGAACATGATGACGCGGATGGGGACGAAAGTGATCGAAGCTCTCGGCCCGAAGGGCGACTTTATACCCTGCCTCCACTCGGTCGGCGCGCCGCTCTCCAAAGGGCAGAAGGATTCCACCTGGCCCTGTGCGCCGATGGACAAGAAATACGTCAGCCAGTTTCCCGAGGAGAATCTGATCTGGTCTTTCGGCTCCGGCTACGGCGGCAATGCCTTGCTCGGAAAGAAATGCCTCGCGCTGCGCATTGCCTCCGCCATGGCCAAACGCGAAGGCTGGATGGCCGAGCACATGCTCATCATGCGGCTCACCAATCCCACCGGAAAACAGTATCACGTCGCGGCGGCTTTCCCGTCGGCCTGCGGCAAAACCAATCTTGCCATGCTCGTGCCGACCGTTCCGGGCTGGAAGTGCGAAACCGTCGGCGAGGACATCTCCTGGATGAAAATCGGTCCGGACGGCAGGCTCCGCGCGATCAATCCTGAGAGCGGCTTCTTCGGCGTCGCGCCGGGGACGTCACGCCAATCCAATCCGATGGCGATGGACACGCTCGAGCAAAACGTGATCTACACCAATTGCGCGCTGACCGACAACGGCGACGTGTGGTGGGAAGGAATGGATGGTCCGCCGCCGAAGCACGCGATCGACTGGCGCGGCCGCGACTGGACGCCTGCCAGCAAAGAGCCTGCCGCGCATCCAAACGCGCGCTTCACGGTGCCGGCCGCGCAGTGTCCTTGCATTTCGAGCGATTGGGAGAAGCCCGAGGGCGTGCCGATCGATATTTTTATTTTCGGCGGCCGCCGCTCGAGCGTCGCGCCTTTGGTGACCGAATCGTTCGACTGGGACCACGGCGTCTTTCTCGGCGCGACGGCCGCGTCCGAGACGACGGCTGCGGTTATCGGCAAGGTCGGCGTGCTCCGGCGCGACCCATTCGCCATGACGCCGTTCTGCGGCTACAACATGGCGGATTATTTCTCGCACTGGTTCGACATGGGCGATAAGCTCGGCGCCAAAGCGCCGCGCATCTTCTACGTCAACTGGTTCCGTAAAAGCGCCGACGGCAAGTGGCTGTGGCCCGGATTCGGCGACAACAGCCGGGTGCTCAAATGGATGTGCGAGCGGCTCGAGGGCAAGGCCGGCGCGAGACAGACGCCGATCGGTTATTTGCCAAACGAGAGAGACATCGATCTTCGCGGGCTTGAGATTCCGCCGCAGAATATCAAGGAACTTTTGCGCTTCGATATGGAGGCCTGGAGAGCCGAGATTCCGGACATCGAAAAACACTTCGCCCAGTTCGGCAACCGGCTGCCCAAACGGCTGAGTAGGCAGTTGGGCGATATGGTGAATCGCTTGGAGCACGCCGAATGATGAATTATGAATGTTGAATGTTGAATTTCAATTCAAAACTCAAAACTCAAAACTCAAAATTCTCTCCTCATAGTCTCGTTCTCTTCGACATCGATGGCACGCTCGTGGACTGCGGCAAGGCCGCGGGGAAGTGTTTCTCGGCCGCGTTCCAAGAGGCGTTCGGCGTCGCCTGTCCGATCTTTGCCGCCGAAGAAGTCTCCGGCCTGACCGATGCCGCGATTCTCATGGAAGTAGTTCGCCGGCTCGATCTGGCGCCGTCTGACTTTGAAGCGCGCCGTACTCTGGCGTTTGAAACTTACGCGCGCAATCTGGCGCGCGAGTTGAAGCTTGTTCCCGCGCGCGCGCTTCCCGGCGCAGGCCGGGCCGTCGAGGCGGTTCGCGCTATTTCCAGTTGCGCGACCGGGCTTCTCACTGGCTCTACCGAAGCTACGGCGAGGTTAAAGCTCGAATCCGCCGGCATAGGCTTCGAGCGATTTCTTTGCGGCGCCTATTCGGAGGACGGCGAGCTCCGGGAGGCGCTGCCGCCGTCGGCGCGCGGCCGCTTCGCTAAGCTATTCGGCCGCGAGCCACGGACGACGGTGCTTGTCGGAGATACACCGCGGGACGTTCAAGCGGCGCTGGCGACGGGATGCGAGTTCATCGGCGTTACGACCGGGCCGTATAATAAGGATGCGTTGGAACACGCCGGCGCGCGCGTCATCTTAAACGATCTCACGGACTCCGACGCTCTTTGCCGCGCGATCGCGGCGGCATCAGGCCGCTGAAAAGGGCCAGCTCCTTCGTTGTGCTCGGCCCGCATCGCGTCAACGTACTAAAGTAAGTACGCCTCCGCTCGCGGACCTTCGCACGCCTTGGATCTGGACCCTTTTGACCGGCCTGGAACAGAGTTTTGTCCACGCACAAACGGAATTGTTCTTGTTTTGCCGACTTGGCGCGTGGTAGTCATTCAGGCATCAATGGATTCGGTCAGGAGATGTTCGTGAAAATCATCGAGCGGCAGTTAACTACGGAAAAAGATTCCATTCCCGGCTATATCGCTTATCCAGAGCGAGCCGAGCGAGGACCGGCGCTGCTCCTCGTCCATCAGAACACCGGCGTCACCGATTACATCAAAATCGAGGCGCTCAAATTCGCCAGGCTCGGCTACACCACGGTCGTCCCCAATCTCTATGAGATGCTCGGCCATCCCGACGTGACGCACATCCACACCGGCCGCCAGATTCAGGCGAAAACTTCCGACGCCGAATTTGTCCGCGTGATTACCGCGGGTTGGAGCTATGCGCTCTCGCGTCCGGAGGTCGATCCCAAGCGCGTGGCGGTTTCCGGTTACTGCATGGGAGGGCGCATCGCCATCCATTTTGTTGCCGCGACGCCCGCGGTGCGTGCCTTTGTCGGATATTATCCAACGGTGCGAGATGAAGCGACGACGAGTATGCGGCCCACTCCGCCGTGGGAATCGGCGCGGCGGATTCGCTGCCCGTCCATTGTGCTCTATGGCGCCGACGACATCGTCACGACCGTTCCAATCCAGCAGCGCATGTGGGACGCCCTTTTAGCCAACGGACAACGTCTCGAATGGCATTTCTTTCCTTTCGGCGGCCACGGCTTCGTCGATCCCGGCACGCCGGGCTACCATCCGCACGCGGCCGAGCTCGCGTGGCCGCTCGTCGCCGACTTTCTCGCGCGCGAGCTCGCGCCGAGTTGACGCGCGGAAAAAAATTTCCCAGAAACAAAAAATATTTCTTGCATTTTGTTTTTCTTGGTGTAACTTCAATCCACCGTGACTCGCCTCAGGAATTTTAATTCGAAACTCAACATCCAAAACTAAAAATCGTAATTCATGGCGTCCGTAGACGATAATCTTCGTAAAGTTCCGCCGCAAAACCTCGAGGCCGAGGCGTCGGTGCTGGGCGGAATCCTCTTGGAGAACGAGGCGATCAATCGCGTCCTCGAAATTATCGCCCCGGTGGATTTCTACCGCGAGTCCCACCGCAAAATCTTCCGCGCCATGATGGAGCTGACCGACCGGAGCGAGCCGGCGGACCTCATCACCCTGAGCGAGCAGCTCAAAGGAAAGGGCGATCTCGAGGCCGTAGGGGGCTCGGCCTATCTTGCCTCGCTCGCCGACCAGGTCCCCACGGCGGCCAACATCGCCCACTACGCCCGCATCATCAGAGAAAAGGCGATCTTGCGCCAACTGATCACCTCGGCGACGGAGATCGCGACCCGGGGCTTCGAAGAGCAGGGAAACGTGGATGAGTTTCTCGACGCCGCGGAGAAAGTGATCTTCGACATCGCGGAAAAGAAGATCAAGGCGTCGTTCGTCTCCGTCGGCGACATGATCAAAGACACGTTGAAGGCGGTAGAGAGGCTCTACGAGCGGAAAGAGATGGTCACCGGCGTGCCGACGGGATTCAAAGACTTCGACAAATTGACCGCCGGCCTTCAGCCCTCGGAACTGATCATCGTGGCGGGGCGGCCGAGCATGGGCAAGACGGCTTTCGCTTTGAATATCGCATCCCATGCCGCGTTGAATGCGGGCATTGGCGTAGCCGTCTTCTCGCTCGAGATGGCAAGAGAGCAGTTGGTTCTGAGAATGCTCTGCTCCGAAGCCCGGGTGGACAATTCCAAAGTCAGAGCGGGCTATTTGGGCGAGCGCGATTTTCCCAAGCTGGCCAACGCCGCGGGAAGACTGCACGAGGCGCTCATCTATATCGACGACACGCCGGCGATCTCCGTACTGGAGCTGCGGGCCAAGACGCGCCGCCTGATTCGCGACCGGGACAAAAAAGTGGGATTGGTGATCGTGGATTATCTCCAGCTAATGCGCGGGATGGGAAACGCTTCGAACCGCGAGCAGGAGATCTCCGAAATTTCTCGCTCGCTCAAGGCGCTGGCCAAAGAGCTGCGGGTGCCGGTCATCGCGCTCTCGCAGCTCAATCGCCGCGTCGAAGATAGGGGCGACCGGCGGCCCATGATGGCCGACCTGAGAGAGTCCGGCGCGATCGAGCAGGACGCCGACGTGATTGCATTTATTTACCGGGACGAGGTCTACAATACAAAATCTTCGGACAAGGGAGTCGCCGAGATCATCGTCGCCAAACAGCGCAACGGTCCGATCGGCACCGTCAACCTGGCCTTCCTGAACGAGTACACCCGCTTCGAAGATCTCGCCGAGCGCGAGCAGTATTACGAAGAGGCGGAAG
>CAZNES010000146.1:0-6243 GCA_964572145.1 uncultured Syntrophobacteraceae bacterium | reverse complement strand
TCTGTGTCCGAGATAAAAGTGCAATACCTTTTGGACATTAATCCCAGAATGACACCCGTGAGATCTGTCATCCTGAACGAAGTGAAGGATCTCGACAAGAGAACGCAGACTCAGAATACAAGGAGCTTTATGTCGGAGTACCAGCCCATCGAGATTCGCGGTTTCTATCGTTCACACACCCATCTGCCCGTGTGGGAAGTCGTCGAGCGGGCGGGCATCTGGAAAGAATTAGCGATCAAAGCCAGCTTCGAGTATTGCGACAGCTCGTCGGTCGCCGAAGCCGCGCTGTTCGACGGCAGCGTCGATTTTGTCTCGGGGAACCATATCAGCCCGTACGGCCTGGTTGCCAAAGGCAAGCCGATCGTATCGCTGGCCTCGCCGTCGAACAGCGTCAACGACAAGCTGGTCTCGCGCGCGCCGGTCAAGTCCGTCGCCGAGCTTCGAGGAAAGCGGCTCGCCGACACGACCGTGACCGACAGTGGCGGCGGCTACAACCACATCCGTGGCAATCACATGATGTACGTGCTGAGGGCGGGACTAAAGCTCGACGACGTGAAGTGGGTGGAGATCGCCGACATCATGTCGGAGGAGTTTCGGGTGAAGCAAATCGACGCGGTGAAGGAAGGCAAGGCGGACGCGGCGATGGCCACCGGCGGCGGAGAAAAATTCGAGAAGGAAGGCCTTCACGTTCTGGAGCTTGGCCGCCTGCCCATGGTCAACGGCCCGACGCTCACTTCCACTCTCGCCAATCTCAAGCGCAAGGAACGTCTCGCCATGCGGCTCGTCAAGGCGCTCGTGTTGGGCATCCATTATGCGCGCTCGCATCGGGAGGAGACCGAGCGCATCCTCGCGGGATTGCGGCAGCGCGTGCCGGAATCGAATGCGACGTACAACAGCGTGGCGAAGCTGCTTCAGAAGCCCTACCCGGACCATGAAGCGATCGCCAACGCCTACGAGCTTTGCTGCATGAAAGATCCCAAAGCGAAGGAGTTGAGCCCGCTCGCGCTCTGGGACCTGCACTACTTAAGAGAGCTGGACGACTCCGGTTTCATCGACCGGCTCTACGGCGCGTAAATTAGATTTTGATTCGTGGCTACAGACAACAGACATAAGAAAGGAGAATGAAGATGGAAGAGACTGCAAAAACGATGGCCGATGAGGTGCAGATATTCGACGTCGGCGAGGCGCTGAAAAAAGGCGATCACTTGAGCGGGCGCGTCGATATGGCGAAGTCACCGAACAGTTTCGTCGCCGTTTTCCGGACCAAGCCGCGCGGCGGCGAGACCCACATTCACCAGCATCCCGATTCCGATCAGATCCTGTTCGTTCTCAAAAGCGAATTGACCGTCGAGGGGCTGTCGGGAAAGTACGTCTTGAAGCCCAATCAAGGCGTGATGATACCGGCCGGCGTCCATTACGGCTTTACCAATACATCGCAGGAGGATCTGATCTTCTTGTCGATGCGCACGGAATCGAGCGGAGGACGTAGAGTAGCCTACGTGAAAAATGCCCCGTCGAACGTTCATCTCAAGATTCCGGCCGAGGCGATAACCGCGAAGGGAATCGGCCGCCACATCTACGTCTACGCTATGGACCGCGATACCTTCGGCGTCGCTTCGGTGCTGCTCGAAGAATGGAATAAGGGATCGCTCTTGCGCATGAACTGTGACTACGAGACGAGCGACGGGTATGTGATCGCCAAGCTGCCCGAGAGGCTGGTCCGGTGGTATAAGATCGACCGGCTCTTGGATTCCGATTACAAACTCGTCGGGGAACCCGATAAGACGCGGGTCCGCGTGGAGCTAGTGCGCTAGCCGGAGTTATAGGGATGAGCGACCATCGATTCCTTCAGGCATGGATTGCGTGTTTTTTCTTTTTTCCCGCCCTGGTTCTCGCTCAGGGCTTGGACAGAGTTATTGAAGGGGCCAAGAAGGATGGAAAGGTCAAGCTCGGACTCACCGTCCGGTGGCAGGAAGGCGGCAAGCCCGGGGCACAAAAGATGGTGGAACTTTTTCAATCTCGCTATCCCTTCGTCAAGGCCGAGTACGAGCGCGTCGGTGGGTCGCGCGAAAGAGAGCGAGTCCTTTCCGAGCTGGCGGCGGGACAGGTTTCCTACGACGTGACGGTTTTGAGCGAGACGCAGGTGCCGATCGCGCTCAAGGCGAACGTGATCGAGAAGATCGATTGGCGTTCTCTCGGCGTGGTTCCCCAACACGTCCATGATGACGGCGCCGGCATCAGCTATCGCTCGCAGCTTTACGGCATCGCCTATAATCGCAAGCTCATTCCCGATTCTGTCGGGGCGAAGCTCAACTGGGACGACTGTGCCTCTCCTCAGTATCGCGGCAAGGTCGCGATGGACAGCCGGCCGCGCCATCTGGAAATATTTTGGCAGCCGCAAGTGTGGGGACGCGACAAAACCATCGCCCATGTGCGGCGCCTGGCGGAGAACGGCACCCGGTTCGAGCAAGACCGGACCGGGGCGATGACCAAGCTCGCGCTCGGCGAATACGCTATGGTCTGCGGCGCTTTCTATTCGACCTATCATGAGAAGACCCGTTCGGGCGAGAATAGCCAACTCGCTTTCCGCGTCGTCGAGCCCGTTCCCGTGAGCCTCGGCGATGTCGTCTTCGTGCCGCGCGGCGCGCCGCACCCGAACGCGGCCCGTCTCTGGGTCGCCTGGTCCATGTCGGACGAGGGACAGAAGGTCCTCGACGAAGTCGAAGGAAGCGGCAGTCCCCTCTTCTCGGGCACTCAGGCGGCCAGGATGATCAAAGGGAAGAAGGTCGCATGG
This sequence comes from uncultured Syntrophobacteraceae bacterium, assembly GCA_964572145.1. Taxonomy (GTDB): domain Bacteria; phylum Desulfobacterota; class Binatia; order UBA9968; family UBA9968; genus JAJPJQ01. The sequence goes on along the minus strand of CAZNES010000146.1, from coordinate 3,449 downwards.
TACGAGCCTCAATGGAGAGCCAAGGCGGATGAGATCTTGAAAGAAATTCTCGAAGCCACCGGCCTCCCGATCGTGCGTTGAGCATGCGGCTAAGACTTCCCAGCGCGACGACGCTTTTTTTTCTCGGCGTCGTCCTGATCCTGCTTTGGCTCATCGTCATCCCGCTCGGGCAGATGCTTCTCAACAGCTTCCGCACCGGTCACCCCGCCGCGCCCGGTCCCTTCACTTTGAAAAACTACCTCGTCGCTTACACGAGCCCTTTGACTTACCGGATGATTTTAAACACGCTGGTTTTCGCCGCCGGCGGCACGGCGATCACGACCGTGATCGCGGTTTTTTTCGCCTGGCTTCTGGAGCGGACCGACATGCCGCTGCAAAATCTCTGCTGGAGCCTCCTGCTGATCCCGCTGGCCATGCCCGGCCTGCTCTTTTCGATGGCGTATGTTTTTCTGCTCATGCCGCAGAGCGGCCTGGTAAACGTCTTTCTACGCGACACGCTCGCCCATTTCGGCGTTGAGCTTTCCGAAGGCCCCATCAACATCTATTCCCTCGGCGGCATGATTTTTTTGGATGGGCTGCGCGGCGTCACCACGGTCTTTCTCATGGTCGCCGGCGCCTTTCGCAGCATGGACCCGGCGCTGGAGGAAGCGTCGTTCGCTTCGGGAGCGAAGAATTGGACGACATTAAAGAGAGTGACGTTGCCTGTCTTGCGCCCCGCCCTGCTGGCCGCCATTCTCTACGAGTTCGCCTCTTCCATGGAATCTTTCGAAGCGCCGCTCGTGCTCGGCCTTCCGGGGCGCGTCTACGTTTACAGCACGATGATTTATATCTCCACGCGCGACGCCATTCCGAATTACGGCTTGGGCGCGGCGTTCGGGGCGAGCTATTTTCTCATGGCCCTCGGCCTCGTATACCTTTATCAACGGGCGACGATAAAGAAGTCGGAACGCTTCGTCACGATAAGCGGGAGAGGTTACCGGCCGCACCGGATCAAACTGGGCCGTTGGCGCTATCCGGCGCTGGCGCTTTTTGTCCTGTACTTTCTCTTCGCCGTCGTCCTCCCTCTCGGAGTGCTCGTGTGGACGTCGCTACTGCCGTCTTACCAGCCGCCGTCGCGCGCGGCCCTGGCGCGCGTTCATTGGGGAAATTACCGGCTGATCTTCAGCGATCCGGCGATTCTAAGAGCGACCTGGAACACTTTGATCATCACCTTCGCGGCCGCCACGGCGACCGTGGCGCTCGCCTTTGCCGTCTCGTGGCTGGTTGTGCGCGCGCGCGTCAAAGGCTCAATGGCCCTCGACGGCCTGACTTTCGCATCGCACGCGGTGCCCGGCGTGGTGATCGCTCTTTCTTTTATTTTTCTCTATCTGCAACCGCCGCTGCGCTCGCTGGGCCTTTACGGAACCGTGTGGATCGTCATGCTGGCGCTGATTACGCAGTATGTTTCCTTCGCCTCCAGATCCACCAACGCCGCAGTCATGCAGATCCACAAAGAACTTGAAGAAGCGGGCGAGGTGAGCGGCGCGAGCCGGCTGCGCATCCTGTGGCAGATCACCTTTCCCTTGATCCGTCCCGCCTTCGTCGCCGCGTGGATCTGGGTTGCGGCGCACGCGGTGCGCGCCTTCTCGGTGCCGCTGATGCTTGCGGGCCGATCCAACCGCCCCCTGGCGGTGATGCTCTGGCACCTGTGGGATGAAGAGCAAAATCTGCCGGCCGCCGCCGCGCTGGGAGTTTTGTTGATTCTGGCATTGACGCTTGTGACTTTTTCCGGCAGAGCGATCGTCACCAGGGGGTTTGCGTCGTCTTGAGGAACTCAGCCGGCTCGCGCCCTGCGACCTGCGCCAGGCGAGGGGCTGGACGACTCGGGATTGATCGACCGGACGTCCTTGTATTATCGAATCATTTGTCCCGCAAAACTTTTTCCAGCGGGCCGTTTTCGCGAAACGGCTCCGGCCAGCCTAGATATTCCTTGAGCTCGGGACGTTTTCCCACGAGATCTTTCACCACGTTTTCGATTCCCTTGTCCGGCACAAAAGGAGCCCGCTTGAAGAGCGGCGCGTAGGCCGCGACCGACCTCTTGACGATCGCAGGATCTTTTTCCCGCAGCCATTTGGAAAAAGATTTTTCTGCGAATGGACGATCGTTTCTGATCAAGTGAATGCCCGCGACGTAGGCCCTGAGGAAATCCTCGGTCGTCTTCGGCTCTGCTCTAATAAAGGCGCGGCTGCTGGCGACGCACGATGAAGGATAGACCAGATCCGTTTTGCTGAGGTCGACGAGCACAGGCCAGCCCCGGTCCAAAAAAGGAATCGCGTAACGGGTCGTGAGAGCCGCGGCCTGGATGCGCCCAACTTCGAGTGCGGCGACCATTTCCGGGCCGGCGCCCAACTGTAGAATGGTTAGATCCCGGTCGGGGTCGAGCCCGACATGTTTCAGCGCTGCCCGTAGATAGAAATGCGTGGTCGATCCGTAGCGCGTCACGGCGCTTCCTTGGCCTTTGAGGTCCGCGGGAGTTTTGATTTCAGGGCGCGTGATCAAGTAAACGGGGTCCGTGTCGATGGGACAGGCGAGCAAAACCACGTCGCCGCCGGCCGCGCGCGCGGCCACGACCGACTCGGCGCCCACGCCGGAAATGGGCAGATCACCGGTTATGATCACCAATGCGATCAACGAGCCGCCGCGAATCTGCACGGGCTCGACGTTGAGACCATATCGGGCGAAAAGCCCGGCATCTTTCGCCACCCAGACCGGAAGATGCGCAGGCGAGGCGGTGGTTCCGTAGTAGATGCGTTTGAGTTCCTCCGCGGGCGCGCGCTGATGCAGCAGCAGCGCGCAACAAACGGCGAGCAGTCCGAGCTTGGCTCGAATCATAAACACCTGCGAATTTTCCCCGGCGTCGGGGTTCGATCCGGAAGCGGACAAAGATGAAAAGAATCGCAAGAGCAGCCCGCGAGCCTTATTTTCCCCGCACTGTCAGCACCGGGCAAGATGCTTCAGCGATCACCCGCCCGGCGACGCTGCCCATGAGCAATTTCGAGATGCCGGTGCGTCCGTGAGTGCCGATGACGATCATGTCGGCGCGGCGATTTTTCGCCGCGCGAACGATTTGACCGTGCGCGGTCCCCTTGAGCAACAGGGCCGTCGCCTTGACCTTCGCTCTTTTGACTTTGTTGACCAACGCCTGGAGGGACGATTGCGCCTGGCGCCGCGCGCTTCTTTCCAGCTCGATATAAATTTCCGGATCGGCGTCAGTGTCCGCGGGATATGCAACGTGCGGGACCAGCGCGTGGACCAAAAGCAGCTCGGCCTTATTTTGCTTGGCGAATTCGACCGCCATGTCGAAGGCGCGCTTTGAAGCGGCAGAGAAATCGGTTGCATGCAAGATGCGGCGCAGGCGTTTCATGAGGCACCTCTCTTGACCAGGGCCACCGGCCTAAACTTCTAGGACG
>CAZNES010000145.1:0-6325 GCA_964572145.1 uncultured Syntrophobacteraceae bacterium | reverse complement strand
CCGACTATTAGGGCTCGCGTTGTCGCAAAGCCGCCGGCACTGTGAGAGAATCTTCTCGCGAGCTTCTGATCCGTATCTAATATTGATGGAGGTGGAATGGATAGACCAACCGACGAAGAAATCGCGAGAGATATAGCGGTAGCTCTCCTCTCGCACTGCGTGTTCGATACCGGCTTGTCGGACAATTCCGGCAACAAGTGGGGGCAAAACATCGGCAAGCTTTACGCCGCGGTATTGAAAGAAGTTCAGGTTGCCAATGGCCAAAAGAAGTAGCGGAGTAGCTCGCCGGTTGACACGATCGGCCCTCATTCGATAATCTCCCGCGCAATCCCTAAGGCAGCCTAGCAAGCGGAGGTTAACGTATGTTTTGCACGGAATGCGGAACTCAAATCGACGAAGGGAAAAAATTCTGCAAAAACTGCGGCGCAAAAACGCGCAGCGACGCCGAGCCCGACGCAATGCCCGCAGCAGCACGGCCGGGACCGGCGCGGACAAGTCCTGGGATCGATAAGTCGATTCTCATCGCCGCCGGTATCGCGCTTGTCGTCATCCTCGGCGGCGCCGGCGTTTTCTTCGGAACCGACCTGCTGCGCCCGTCGGGCAAGCAGGACGAGACCCCTGGACGCTCGGCGGCAACGGTTGGCTCCCCTCCTCCCATGCGCGAGAGTCCGGGGCAGTCCGCGGCAACGGTAGGAGCGCCCCCTCCCATGGAAGAGTATCCCGGGAGATCCGCGGCAACGGCCGGCTCGTCTGCTCCTGAAAGCGAAAGTCCGGGAAGATCCGCGGTGACTCCCGGCCAACGTCCTTCCCCGCCGACGGCATCCCCTACACGACCTTCCGCTCCTGCCGTAGCTTCTCGGCGCACGGCCGACGCCGGAATTTATGAAACCGTGCGCACGACAACGGTCTTCGAACAACCGTCAGCCTCCTCCAGGAGCGTCGCCAGCATCCCTCCAGGGATCCGAGTGAACGTTGTAAGTGCCGCCGGAAGTTGGCTGGAAGTTCGCTCCAAGAGCGGCAAGCCGCCCGGGTTTATTCGCCGCGGCGACGCCGTATTGGTCGAGCAGCCGGGCTAGAGTTACTCTGCAAACATCCGTGACAAGGGAAAACCGAAATGGCAATCGCCACGCATTTGAAATCGATGGATTTACTCATGTTGGCGCGCGCCTCCGAGGGACTCACTCACTGGCGCGGCATCGCCGTCAGCTTTATTTCGTTTCTCGCGGGCGGCGCCTTCCTCCTGCTCGGGGTATACGTTGCGGGCAAGTCCCCCGGCTTCATGGGAATGGGGTTTCTGTTTTTCTGTTGGGTCCTCTATGCGCTAATCGCCGGGACCGGCGTCTCGGCGCCGGGCATCATGCTCCTGGACAGGGCGCGTCTCGCGCCCGCCCGGTCGTTGACCGATGCGCTGGTATTCGGCCTCATCTGCCTGCTCAAGTTCTGGTTGATCGCGCTGGGTTTATTGGCCGCCGCTCTCGTCTTCGTGATCGCGGCCGCCCTCGTCTATTTGATTTGTAAAATTCCCGGAGTCGGACCGGTGCTGCTGTTTGTCGCCCACCCCATTCTCGTGCTGTGCGCCGGACTATTGACTTTCATGGCGTCGATTTTCATGGCGCTTGTGATCCCGGCACTGTGGGACGGCGATACGGTCACGCAGGCGGTCGCCAAAGCCGTCGCGATTCTAAAGGAGCGATCGATCGTGACCGTGCTGTATTTGATCGTGATGGCGTTTGTGACCGCCATTATTTTAGGCGTGATCGGCTGGGTCATTCTTCCGGGATATTTTTCGATGACGGCATTGGCTACAAACGTTATCGGCACAAATTTAGGCGGCGGCAGGGCCATGTTGATGAACCCCGCCGCGCTGATGTTTCTCATGCAAGGAGAAGGCGGACCCGAGTTGGCTGTTATGCTGGATACCATCGTATTGGCGCTGCTCTGTTTCGCCGCGGCGCTCCAGGTGCAGCTTATGGGGATCAACCTCGTCTATCTCGGGGTTTCCGAGGGCGTGGACACCGGCCGGCGCGGAGCGCATGCTGAAACACCAACTCGATCAGGCCAGGGCGAAAGCCGATGAAGCGAAACACCGCGCGTTGGATGCGGCCGAGCGCGCCAGACAGGCGGCCGAGCAAGCGAGAACGACGGCCCCCGAGGCGGGAACGCGCTGCCCGAACTGTCGATCGGCCGCGTCGCCCGCCGATGCGTTCTGCGAAAACTGCGGCAATAAGCTGAAATAGGAGCATAACGCCGCCCGCCGAAGAGCACGCGAAGAAGGAGGCCGTCATGTCCGATCAAGCGCTGCGGGGAAGTTGTCTTTGCAAAGCGATTCGCTATGAGGTGAGACCTCCGTTCATCCGGTTCTACCACTGCTATTGCTCGCGGTGCCGGAAAGCGACCGGCACGGCGAGAGCGACAAACATCGCCGTCGCTCTGGACCAGTTCAAATGGATCTCCGGAGAGGAGCTGATCTCGCGCTACGATCTTCCGGAAGCAAGAAGTTTCTCTACGGCGATCTGCACGCGCTGCAACTGTCCGGTGCCGCGCCCGACGCGCGCTCGCGAGCATATGATCGTTCCGTCGGGCACACTCGACGACGCGCCGCCGATGGGACCGTCCGCTCATCGCCAATGGGGCAGCCGCGTCGGTTGGGCCGCAGTAGATGAATCCCATCTGCCGTGCTCAGACTAACGAGGTGCCAATCAAGAACAATGAAATATGAAAGCAGAAAGATGAAAAAAGATTGAGTAGCAACATGGGATTGAGAACGACAGTTTTCATCCTGTATCCCTCATCCCTCATCCTTCAGGTCGCATGCTGAGCTACGACGTCGTCGAATGGGGCAAGCCGCTCAAGAAATCCGAGCGCGAGACGCCGAAGCCGACGGGCGCCGAAGTGCTTCTCAAGCTCAAGTATTGCGGCGTGTGCCACAGCGACGCGCACATTCGCGACGGCTACTTCGATCTCGGCGGCGGCAAGCGCCTTCACATGAGCGAGCGCGGCATGAATCCGCCGGTGACGCTCGGCCACGAACCATACGGCACCATCATCGCCGCCGGGCCCGAAGCCGGCGATGCGCCGATCGGCGCGGACCGCCTCGTGTACCCGTGGACGGGCTGCGGCATTTGCGCGCGCTGCCGCGACGGTCGCGACAACTACTGCGCATCGCCGCGCTCGATCGGACTTCAGCGCCCCGGCGGTTATGCCGATCATCTTATCGTCCCGCATCCGCGTTATCTCATCGACGTGAGCGGCATCGATCCGGTCTGGGCGGCGACGCTCTCCTGCTCGGGCCTCGCGACTTACTCCGCCGTGTCGAAGCTCAGTCCGATCCCGCGCGACGAATGGGTCGCCGTGATTGGCGCGGGTGGCCTGGGGCTGACGGCGACTGCAATGTTGCGCGCGATCGGACACGAGCGCATCGTCGCCGTCGATCTCGCTTCGGCCAAACTGAAAGCCGCTGAAGCGGCCGGCGCGACCGCGACGCTCGACAGCCGCGACGCCGAGGCCGCAAAGAAGCTTCGCGAGATTACCGGCGGCCAGTTATACGGCGCGGTCGATCTCGTCGGCAGCGCCGATACCGCGAGCCTCGCCGTCGGCGCTCTCAGAAAAGGCGGCCGGCTCATTCTCGTCGGCCTGTTCGGCGGCGAGATTCCTCTGTCGCTCGCCGCAACAACGCTCCGCGCCCTGACCATCCAAGGCTCTCACTTGGGCAGCGTACCCGAATTGAAACAAGTCGTGGCGCTCGCACGCGAAGGCAAGCTGAAGCCGATCCCGATTCAGAAGCGGCCGTTGGCGGAAGTGAACCGCACGCTCGACGAGCTGAAGGCGGGTGGGATTGTGGGGCGGGTGGTGGTAGAAATCTAATGAAACTTGTCTTGCTCCCGGGGCTGGACGGCACCGGCATACTGTTTGAGCCGCTTCTTCGAGCCTTACCGGAAGAACTCATTCCGATCGTCCAATCGTATCCCGGCGATGTCGCGTTGTCCTACGACGAGTTGCTGCCCATCGCGCAGTCGGCGCTGCCGGTATCCGAGCCGTTCGTTCTGCTCGGCGAATCGTTTTCCGGACCGCTCGCGTTGCGGATCGCCGCAGTTAACCCTCCCGGGCTGACGGGCGTGATTCTGTGCGCTTCTTTCGTGCGCAACCCGGTCCGGTTCTTCCCGCAGGCCTGCCGGCCGCTGATCCAACCGTTTCTCTTCGGCTCCTGGCCGCCCTGGTTTCGCTGCCGGGCTCTGTTTGTCGGCTATGCGAGCCACGCGATGTTCGAGTTGGTCGAGCGCGCGCACAGAATTGTCACGGCGGAAGTCATGGCGGCGCGGGCGCGTGAGATTGTGACGGTCGACGCGGAGGCGGCGCTTTCAGCCTGCCGCGTGCCGCTCCTATATATAGCGGGCGCGCGGGACCGCCTCGTGCCGGAGTACAATCGAAGGCGAATCAAGCAGATCAAGCCGAGCGTCAAGGTGGTTGTACTGCCGGCGGCTCATATGGTGCTGCAAAATGTCCCCCAAGCGGCGGCGGAGGTCATTGCTGAATTTGCCGCAGCAGCGGGCTCCGGCTAATCAAGGAAGCGGGAAAGATAGAAAGAGGAGAAATTTTGTGGCGACGATTTTTCCATCACGAACCCTGAGCGTGTCCATCAACTGCCCTCCGAGTAAGGTGTATGACTTCGTTTCAAATCCCAAAAATCTTCCCAAATGGGCGACGGGACTTTGTAAGTCGATCGGAAAGTCCAACAATGATTGGATTGTGGAGACGCCGCAGGGGCCGATGAAGATCAGGTTTATCGAAAAGAACGATTTTGGAGTATTGGATCACTACGTGACCGTGGCGCCTGGCGTGGAAGTCTACGTTCCCATGCGCGTTTTGCCGAACGGCTCCGGCAGCGTGGTGATCTTCACTCTGTTTCGTTTGCCTGATATGTCGGATGAGAAGTATGCCGAGGACGCCGGATGGGTGGAGCGGGATCTGAAAACTTTGAAGAAGGTTCTTGAGCGTTGACCCAAGGGGGGAGTTATGCCGAAGAAATTATTTTTGCTCTGGACGATCGCCGTTCTTCACTGTGCTTCCCTTCCCGCTTGGTGCCAGGACGCCTTGCCCGAGGGCAGCGGTAAAAAATCCGTCGAGTCTTACTGCGTCCAGTGCCACGATCTCGGCACGGTGGCGCGCGCCGGATATAACCAGGCGGGATGGCGCAATGATCTTCATATGATGATCAACGTCGGCTCGGCGCTGCCACCGGATCAAGTCGAAATGTTGACGCAATATCTGGCGAAAAGTTTTCCGGAACGGCCGAGGCCCAAGGCGGTCGTGATTCCGGGTAGCGCGAAAGTCTCGATCAAGGAATGGGTCGTGCCCACCCCCGGCTCGCGGCCGCACGATCCGCTCGCCACTTCCGACGGTGCCATTTGGTATACAGGTCAGTTCGCCAACGTGCTCGGGCGGCTCGATCCGAAAACCGGCAAGATCAAGGAATATCCTCTCACGCCCAAGGCGGGCCCGCACGGTCTCGCCGCCGACAAGGACGGCAATATCTGGTACACGGCAAATTTCGGCAGCCGCGTCGGCAAACTCGATCCGAAAACCGGCGAGCTGACCGAATATTTCATGACCGATCCGGCGGCGCGCGATCCGCACACGCCGATCTTCGATCAAAAAGGAACTCTCTGGTTCACCGTGCAAGGTGGAAATATGGTCGGACGACTCATCCCGAAGACCGGCGAACTGAAGCTCGTCGCTTCGCCCACACCGAAGTCGCGGCCTTACGGCATGGTGGTCAATTCGAAAGGCATCCCGTTCTTCGTCGAGTTCGGCAGCAACAAGATCGCCGCCATCGATCCCGGCACGATGCAAATCCGCGAATATGTTTTGCCGAACGCGGAGAGCCGCCCGCGCCGTGTCGCGATCACAAGCGACGACGTTCTTTGGTACTCGGATTATTCTCGCGGCTATCTCGGCCGGTTCGATCCGGCGACCGGCAAGACGACCGAGTGGCCTTCCCCCGGCGGGCCCAAATCGCAACCTTATGGAATGGCGGTCGTTAAGAATATCATCTGGTATAGCGAGGCGGGAGTGGAGCCTAACACCGTCGTGCGCTTCGATCCCAAGACAGAGAAATTCCAGACCTGGACGATCCCGTCCGGCGGAGGCGTGGTGCGCAACATCGACGTCACGCGCGACGGCAATCTCGCGCTGGCATGCAGCGGCGTCAACCGCGTCGCGCTGGTCGAGCTGAAGTAAGCTGCCGCTATTTCTTTAGAGGGCGTTAGCCCCCTTCCGCCTCTTCGTAATACTGCTCGCGCTCGGCGAGATCTTCGAAGCGGGTGTA
>CAZNES010000144.1:0-6435 GCA_964572145.1 uncultured Syntrophobacteraceae bacterium | reverse complement strand
AAGGAATTTCTCATGAATAGAGCAATACCTTTTGAGCATTATTCCCATCCTGAACCCTTCAACGAGTCATCCTGAGCGCAGCGAAGGATCTGATTTTGTTCAGGGTAAACTCCGTGAAGGATCTCGATTTATGAGTTTTTCTCATGGCTGAGCCCACCGACAAAGCGACTTCAAAAACCCGCTGGGGCAAGGTTCCCGGCGCGGATGAGGAAATACGATTTCTTCAGGGGCCGCAGGAGCGGCGCCGCGAGCTTGCGCGCGCCGTGCGGATCTTCTTCGAATTCCTGCGCGGGTTTCGCGCGCTCCACTTCGTTGGGCCGTGCGTCACCGTCTTCGGCTCGGCGCGCTTTCCTGAAGATCACCGCTATTACGCGCTCGCGCGCGAGGTCGGCGCCCGGTTGGCGCGGGCCGGATTTACCGTGATGACCGGCGGCGGGCCGGGCATCATGGAGGCGGCCAACCGCGGCGCCAAAGAAGCCGGCGGCAGGTCGATCGGCTGCAACATCGAGCTGCCCGAGGAGCAGAAGCCCAACCCCTATCTCGACAAGTGGATTACGTTCCGGCACTTCTACGTCCGCAAAGTGATGCTGGTGAAATATTCCTATGCGTTCATCGCGATGCCGGGAGGCTTCGGCACGCTGGACGAGATCTTCGAAACCGCCGTGCTCATCCAGACCGGCAAGATCAAAGAATTTCCCCTGGTCATCATGGGCCAAGAATTTTACCAGCCGCTGCTCGAGTTCATGCGCGAGCGGCTCATCCAAGAGACGACGATCGATCCGATCGACACCGAGCGCATCGTCGTCACCGATTCTCCCGAAGAGGCGGTCAACTCGATCGTGGAAACGGCGACTGGGCGGTTCGGCCTGACCTATGCGCCGCGCTTCAAGCGGCGATGGCTCTTCGGCGAGTAAGCAGGCGGCCGGAAATTTTTTAAAATTCGCCAAAAAATAGCGCTTGCCGACCTAGCTCCGGTCCTATAGAGTGATCGCACTCAGGAGGTAAGTCGGTTACCGGCACCAGCTCAATTCTTCCGCTTAATGGCGCGTAAGAGGAGAAAGGCCCTCGCAGCTAGGCCGTGCAAGGACTTCCGCTCCGGGTTTGCAGCGAATGTTCTGATTCCACGACCTGACCCGCCCTCTTCCAAAATCCAAAGGCTATCGAGAGCCTGATTCAATAAGGAGAGAATATGAACCCCCTTTTTCTGATCGCCGCTCCCTTGCTGTTGATTATCATAGGGATGATCTTGAACGGCATGGCGCTTTCGTTCGATCAACCCGTCAGCTCGACCGAGGAAGATCCCGCCAGGAGATTGTCCGCCGAAAGGCAATTGTACCGCTCCTTTTTCGACCAGCAGAGAAAACAGGCTTTAAAAAGACAGCAAAGAGTCGGCCAGTGTGCATGGTTGGTTCTGATCGTATCCGTTATCGCGTCCGCGTGGATGTATTTCGACACGGTGAATAAGACCGCGGCATTGAATCAAATCGCCGCGCTGCAAACCATGGCCGTGGCGGAAGGAAAAGATCTGGTCCTTTCCGTGACGCTGCGCGATGGAACTAACGTCAAGTACGTCATCAAGCCGGGCGAGGCGGTCGCCGCAGACGGCGCCGCGAAGAAAGAATTCTCGAAAGAGCTCGTCCCAGCTTGGGAGGTTTCCAGGTTAGCGACGGCATTGAGCACGGGCGACAAGACATTGCCGCTGGGCATCGCGCTGTCGATTAAAAACTAAGACACGCCGGATCGCGGATGAAGGCGAGGTGAACGGTTTGGAACCTCCCTCGCCTTCATCCTTATTCTTGCCGCCGCTCTCTTGCCACAACGGGCGCGATTTTCGCTTGACGCCCCCGCCTGCGTTGGATTACTTTTAGCCGCTTTTAGAGCACGATAAAAAACGGTTCGGCCATCGATCCTGTCCCATCAAAGGAGCTGATTTATGTCGGCAAAAGATATCACCCTGGAGCTCGTCATTCGCTACGGGTTCCAATTTGTAGGCGCGATCATCATTCTGGTCGTGGGTGTCCTGGCGGCTCGGTGGGTCGGAAAGTTGAGCGATCGATGGCTCCAATCGTACGTGAAAGATCCGCCGACGCGAATGCTGTTGGTCCGCGTGGTCCGCGTCCTGGTCATCGTCCTGACGATGCTGGTGGCGCTCGATAAGTTCGGCTTTCAGATCGCGCCGCTGGTGGCCGCGGTCGGAGTTGCCGGCGTGGGTGTGGGGTTTGCCTTCCAGGGAGTGCTCGGAAATCTGGTGGCCGGACTGTCGATCATCTTCACCAAGCCCTTTCGGGTCGGCGAGTGGATCGAGATCCTCGGGGTTCACGGCCAGGTCGTGACGATCGAGCTGTTCTCGACGACGCTGGTCCAGCTCGATCGATCGCGCGTCGTCATTCCCAATCGCAAAGTCGTCGGCGAAGTTCTCCACAACTTCGGCACGATCCGCCAGTTGAGTCTGACGGTCGGCGTCGGTTATGCAGCGGACCTCAACGGAGCGATTGCGGTTGCGCGAGAAGTGGTTACGGCCAATCCGCGAGTGTTGAAGGAGCCGGCGCCGGTCATCGGGATCGGCGAGCTGGCGGCTTCCTCCGTCACGCTGGTTATTCAGCCGTGGGTTTCCGTGCCTGACGTTGTGCCGGCAAAAGCCGAGTTATATATGGCGATCGTCGAGCGGTTTCGCGCTGACAATATCGCCATACCTTTTCCTCTGCAGGAAGTGCGCTTGCTGCAGGCGTCATGAAGATGAGAATTCAAAAAATCTCTTTGGCGATTTTGACTGCGCTCGTTCTTCTGATCTTTGCGGGCTGCGCGCCGGCTTTGGTCGCGATAAGCCGAGAGGACCTGGCGCAGCTAAAGAACCAAGCCGAAATCGGCGCGGTTCATCATGACCCTGCGCTGTTCTATGCCGACGCCGGCGTTTACGGTCTGGTCGGCTACGGGATGTCGATATCCGCGGGAAAAGAAATTCGGGCAAAGTACGCGCTTGAAGATCCCGCGCCGGCGGTCGGAGCAAAGTTTATCCAAACTTTACGGGCGGAGTTCGGCGGCATCGCCGTTCGCGCGGTCGATCGGCCTGTTGCGAACGACGATCTCGGCGCCGTTAAAGCCGCGTACAGCGGACGGTGGTTGTTCGATTTTAAAACTATCGGCTGGGGCTCGGCCGCTGAAGGCGACGTCGAATTTACGGTCCGCGGCCGATTGATTCGCAACGACGATGCGAAAATCGTCTGGCAGGGGATGTGCAAGTACGAGACCCAGGACGCCAAAGGCAAATTGCTGACGGCCATGAACGCCGCGCTGCTGAAAAAGAAACTGGCAGCGGGCGTGAACCCCTGTGCCCGCGACCTTTGGGCGCAGTTTCAAGCAGGCCGGTGAAAAATTCCCGCGCTTTCGGCAACGACGAATCGACGTTGTATAGTCCGACCGGCACGCCGACAAAAAAGATTCGCGTTGTTAGCACTTTTGAATTCGAATTGAAGTGATGGCGATGAGAAGATCAGTCACCGGATTTCAAAGCTAAGAAAGTCCCAACTGATGTCGATTAATTCACGACGAATTTATTCTTTGCCGATGACGTGAACTGCCGCTGCCTCAAACGAGGCGGTGATATCGTCTCCTTCTTTGATGCCGAGGTCCATGAACGAGCTGCGGGTTACAAGCGCTGCCAGTTGGCTGCCGCCGCATTGCAACAGCAGACGGTAGTGGAGCGTTGAAGGGATGACTTTCAAGACTTTCGCGGCAAAGTGATTCGGTCTCTCTGCATCGCGCGGCGGGCTCAAGATAATTTCTTCGGGACGGATGCAGAGAATCACGCGCGCGCCGGAAGGAAAGGCGCCCGGCGCTTCGGCGACGCCGCCGTCGAATCGGAATCTAGTCACACCGTCGTTGCTTCTTTCCGCCACCGCGGAAATTCTCGTATCGGCGCCGACGATTTTCGCGACGCTCTCGTCCACGGGGCGCGTGAAAACCTCCAGCCCCGGTCCCACTTGAAGCAGTTTTCCTTCGCGCATGACGCCGACGCGGCTCCCGAGCATGAACGCTTCGTCGCGGTCGTGCGTGACGAAGACCGTCGTTACTCCGGTCTGCCTGAGAATATCCTGCAGGTCGCCCAGCAGCGACTCGCGCGTCGGCGGGTCCAGAGCGGAGAAAGGCTCGTCGAGAAGAAGCAAGTCCGGGTCGAGCGCAAGCGCGCGCGCCAAGCTGGTACGCTGAAGCTCGCCACCGGAGAGCGTGCGGACGCGGCGCGAGGAGAGTTGAGCGATGCGAAGCCGTTCGAGCCAGGGCGTGATCCGCCGCCAGATTTCCGCGCGATCGAGACCGCGGAGGTTCAAGCCCAATGCGGCATTTTCATAGACGGAAGCGTTCAAGAGAAGGGGTTCCTGAAAAACGCTCGCCATGCGCCGGCGCATGAGAAGCGCATTTTCCCGCCGCGCTTCCGCGCCTTGAAAAAGAACTTTTCCCGCCGACGGCTGCTGGAGCAGGCCCATCACGCGGAGCAGCGTCGATTTCCCCGCTCCGTTCGGGCCGATGATCGCAAGAATTTCGCCGCGGCGAACGTCGAGGCGCGAAAGGTGGAGAACCGTGGAGTCCCCATGCCGCACCACGATATCGCGCAAGCTCAGGAGGGCTTCGGCCACCGGATCTGCTCCCGTTGCTGGATATGGGTCAGGAGAAAATTCACCGCGAAGCTGAGAGCGAGCAGGATGAGTCCCAGGGCGATGGCGAGATCGAAATTTCCTTTTCCGGCCTCGAGCACGGTCGCGGTCGTGAGCACGCGCGTCTGACCGCGAATGTTGCCGCCGACCATCATCGACGCGCCGACCTCCGAGATCACGCCGCCGAAACCGGCCATGACGGCCGCGAGCAGCGGCAGCCGCGCCTCTTTGCACAAGAGCCAGAGGAGCTGCGGCTTGGAGGCGCCGATGCCGAGCAGTTGCAGGCCGAGGTTAGGATTCAACGTCTGAAAGCTCGTGAGCGTCAGGCCCGCCACGATCGGAAAGGCGATGACCACCTGCGCGATGACGATCGCCGACGGCGAATATATGAGGTCGAGAAAGCCGAGCGGTCCGCTGCGCCAGAGAAAAATCGAGACGAAGAGACCGACGACGACCGGCGGCAGTCCCATGCCGGTGTTGACCGAGGCGACCGCGAGCGAGCGGCCGGGAAAGCGCGTCATCGCCAGCAGGATTCCCAGTGGAATACCGACGACGAGAGAAATCAGCGTCGCCAGTCCCGACACTTTGAGCGAAAGCCAGGTAATCGACCAGACTTCCGCATTGCCGCCGAAAACCAGAGAAAAAGCCGTGACGATGCCGTCCCAGATGAGCGCCACGCTATTCTCCCAGCTCTTCTTCCTTCATGCCGGCGACGGGTACGAACAGAGGCCGCCCGTATTTTTCTCGGCCGAAGCTTTTGATGACCGCTTGCGTCGCCGGCGCGACCATGAAATCCGCAAAGGCTTTCCCTCCGGCGGCGTTGATCCGCGGCCCGCTCGTCGGGTTCACCTCCATCACGGAGTAAATATTGAGCAGCGGCTTGTCGCCTTCAAGCAGCACGGCGAGCACCAGCCGTTTCGTAAAGGCAAGATACGTCGCGCGATCGGCGAGCGCGTAAGCGTTGCGCTCGTTGGCGATGCCGAGCGTCGCGCCCATGCCCTGGCCCGATTCGATGTACCAGGCGCCCTTGGGCTCGATCCCCGCCTGTTTCCACAGCGCCTTTTCGAGGATGTGGGTGCCGGAGTTGTCACCGCGGGAAACGAAGCGCGCGCTTGCTTTCTCGATCAGCTTGAGCGCCTCGACGGTTTTTTTCGTCGAGCCGACGCGCGCCGGATCTTCCTTTGGGCCGACGATGACGAAGTCGTTATACATGACGAGGCGCCGATTCAACAATTTTCCCTGCGCGACGTATTCTTTTTCCAGGCTCGGCGCGTGGACCAGGGCCACGTCGGCGTCGCCTTTGGCGGCCAGGGCCAAGGCCTGGCCCGTTCCGACCGAGACCGTCTTCACCGAATAGCCCGTCTGTTTCTCGAAAAGCGGGACGAGAACGTCGAGCAGGCCGGTGTCCTGCGTGCTCGTCGTGGTCGAGAGGATGACGTTTCTCTGCGTCGATTCGGCGCCGCAAACGATAGTAGGAGCCGCAAGGACGACGATCAGCGCAATCAGGAAATTAGATGAGAGTTTTGTTCGCACGGTACTCTCCCTTTCCGCTGCCCTATTCACTATCACATCCGTCGCTCCTCTCAACCATCGTTTGCCGAGCCCGTTCATTTATCACAGCGACCGTTCATCTCAAAATTCAATCGCCTATTGACCGCAGTTCGCAGGTCGGCTATCCCTACGGCGCGCAATCAAACGAGGCGTAATTTCGGGTAGTCGGTCATTTTGGGAGAGATCCTTCACTTCGTTCAGGATGGGAATAATGCTCAAAAGGTATTGCTCTATT
>CAZNES010000143.1:5087-6535 GCA_964572145.1 uncultured Syntrophobacteraceae bacterium | reverse complement strand
ACGCCGTGCTCCTCGAAGCATTTACCAAAGAGGGAGTGGGCACGGAGGTCGTGCAAAAATAAGCTGTCAGCAATCGGCTATCAGCGATCAGCTTATGAATGGGGGCTGAGGGGAGCTGAATGCTGAAAGCTAACGCGCTGAAAGCTAAATTATGAACAACCGGCAGATCATCAACATCACGCAAAAGTACGTCGCCAATACGTACGCTCGATTTCCCGTGGCGCTGGTGCGCGGCAAAGGGGCTCGGGTGTGGGATGCCGACGGCAAAGAGTATCTCGATTTTGTCGCCGGCATCGCGGTCAACTGTCTCGGCCACAACCATCCGGCGGTGGCGCGCGCCATCCGGCAGCAGGCGGCGAAGCTGCTCCACGTCTCCAATCTCTACCACATTGCGCCCCAGTCGGAGCTGGCGCGCGAGCTGTGCCGGCACTCGTTCGCCCAGCGAGTTTTTTTTTGTAACAGCGGCGCGGAGGCCAACGAAGCGGCGTTCAAGCTTGCGCGGCGCTACGGCGCGGAATGGCTCGGAGGAAAATACGAGGTTCTCTCCACCCACAACTCCTTTCACGGCCGGACCCTAGCGACCCTTACCGCCACCGGCCAGGAAAAAGTTCGCGCCGGCTACGACCCGCTGCCGGCGGGATTTCGCCAGGTGCCTTACAGCGATCTCGGCGCGATGGCGGAGGCCATCGACGAAAAGACGACCGTCGCCATCCTCGTCGAGCCGATTCAGGGCGAAGGCGGAGTGGTGGTACCGAACAAAAATTATCTTCAGGGGTTGAGGGAGCTGTGCGATGAGAAGGAGCTTCTCCTCATCTTCGACGAAGTCCAGTCGGGAATGGGCCGCACCGGCAAACTCTTCGCCTACGAGCATTACGGCGTCGAGCCCGACATCATGACTTTGGCCAAAGCGCTCGGTGGAGGATTGCCGTTGGGCGCGATGCTGGCGAAAGAGAAAGTGGCGCGGAGTTTTGTTCCCGGTGCTCACGCTTCCACGTTCGGCGGCAATCCGCTGGCGTGCAGCGTCGGCGCGGCCGTGCTCAAGACTCTGCTTCAAGGCGGCGTGCTCAAGAACTGCGTCCGGATGGGACGGGTTTTATTCGAGGGGCTCCAGGCGCTGAAAAAGAAATTCAGCTTCATTCGTGAGATCCGCGGCCAGGGACTCATTTGGGGCATGGAGCTCGAGCAGGACGGTGGCAAGATCGTGGAGGACTGTCTGAAAGCCGGCCTCCTGATCAACTGCACCGCGCACAAGGTGCTGCGCTTCATTCCGCCGCTCGTCATCGGCAAAAAAGACATCGGGCAAGGGTTGGCCATTCTGGAAAATGTTCTGGCGCGTCAATGAGCCATTGACCGCTCGGCCGCTTTACACATGAAGAAGAGAGATCTGCTGAGTTTGAACGATCTCAGCCGGGAGGAGATCGAGAAAATTTTTTCGCTGTCGCGGAGGC
>CAZNES010000143.1:0-4987 GCA_964572145.1 uncultured Syntrophobacteraceae bacterium | reverse complement strand
TTGAACGATCTCAGCCGGGAGGAGATCGAGAAAATTTTTTCGCTGTCGCGGAGGCTCAAGCGCGCGCAGAAGAGCGGGCGCGCGCATCGCCTGTTGGCCGGCAAGACGTTGGCCCTGGTCTTTGAGAAGCCGAGTCTCAGGACGAGGGTCAGTTTCGAGACCGGAATTTTCCAGCTCGGAGGCAACGCGGTCTTTCTCGGTCCAGGAGAGATCCAGCTCGGCGTGCGCGAGAGTGCGGCGGATTCCGCCCGCAATTTGAGCCGCTGGGTGGACCTGATCGTCATGCGCACATTTTCCCAACATACCCTGGAGGAAATGGCGGCGCACGCGACGATCCCCGTCATCAACGGTCTCACGGATATGTTTCACCCGTGCCAGGTATTGGCGGATTGTCTGACGCTTTTGGAGCACAAAGGCGCTCTCAAGGGGTTGAAGGTCGCCTTTCTCGGCGACGGAAACAATATGGTCCATACCTGGATGCAGGCGGCGCAGAAATTCTCGTTCTCTTTTGTCCTGGCCTGCCCCAAAGGCTACGAGCCCAACGCGGAGATCGCGCGCGCCGCAAAAGAAAAAGGGGGAAGAGTCAGCGTCACGCATGAGATCGAGAAAGCGGTGCGGGATGCGGATGTAGTCTACACCGACGTATGGACGAGCATGGGGCAAGAGAGGGAATTTGAGAAGCGACGCAGGGCCTTCCAGGGTTACCAGCTCAATCGAGCGGTGGTGGCCAAGGCGAATCGGGATGCCGTGGTTATGCATTGCCTGCCGGCGCACCGGGGCGAGGAGATTACCGACGATGTCCTGGACGGGCCGCAATCGGTTGTCCTGGATCAGGCCGAGAATCGCCTTCACGTGCAGAAGGCGATCATGGTCTGGGCATTAAAAGGGTTGAAAGGTTCAAGGGTTTAAGGGTTCAAGGGAAAAGAAAACGCAGGGATGAAAACTGGAAGCGGAAAGATGAAAGTAAAAAAGGTCGTGCTCGCATACTCGGGCGGCCTGGATACTTCCGTGATACTTTGCTGGCTGATCGAGACCTACAACTGCGAGGTGATCGCCTACTGCGCCGACCTCGGGCAGGAAGAAGAACTTACGGGCGTGCGGGAAAAGGCGCTGAAAACCGGCGCGAGCAAAGTTTACATCGACGACCTGCGCGAAGAGTTCGTCAAAGATTTCGTCTTCCCGATGCTGCGCGCCAATGCGGTTTACGAAGGCACGTATCTACTCGGCACGTCGATCGCGCGGCCGCTCATCGCCAAGCGGCAGATCGAAATTGCGCAGCAGGAAAAAGCCGACGCGGTCGCGCACGGCGCGACCGGCAAGGGCAATGATCAGGTGCGCTTCGAGCTTACTTACTATGCGCTCAAGCCGGACGTGAAGGTCATCGCCCCGTGGCGGACATGGGACCTCGATTCGCGCGGAAAGCTGATCGATTACGCCGCCCGCCACGGCATCCCGGTGCCCGTCACCAAAGCGAAGCCCTACAGCGTGGACCGGAATCTTTTTCACATCAGCTACGAAGGCGGGATTTTAGAAGATCCCTGGAGCGAGCCGCCGGCCGACATGTTCGTCTGGACGCGCGCGCCCGAACAGGCGCCCGACCGGCCCGAGTATGTGGAGATCGAGTATGTCCGCGGCGATCCGGTCGGGCTCAACGGCAAAAAGCTTTCTCCCGTCAAATTACTCCACGCGCTGAACGAGATCGGCGGCCGGCACGGCATCGGCCGCGCCGACGTGGTCGAGAACCGCTACGTCGGCATGAAATCCCGCGGCGTGTACGAGACTCCGGGCGGGACATTGCTCCACGCCGCGCACCGCGCGCTCGAATCGATCACGATGGACCGCGAGGTGATGAGGCTCCGCGATTCGCTCGTGCCGCGCTACGCGGAAATGATCTACTATGGTTACTGGTTCTCGCCCGAGCGCGAAGTGCTCCAGCAGACCGTCGACGCCGCTCAGAAAAACGTAACGGGCCACGCGCGGCTCAAGTTATATAAAGGTAACGCGTCGGTGGCGGGAAGAAAGTCGAACGTGTCGCTCTACGATCCGAAGATCGCGACGTTCGAAGAGGGCGAGGGATACAATCAGGCGGATGCCGAAGGTTTCATCCGCCTGAACGCGCTCCGTCTGCGGCTCCGGCGGCTGCGGCAGCTCAAAGAATAAAGAAGGCGAGAGGCGAGAGGCAACAGGCGAGAGTAATATGATGCAAGATTTTCTTTTTTGTTTTTTTCTCACGCCTCACGCCTCACGCCTCGCGCCTTGGGGATAGGATGAAAGTTTCTAAACGGGGGCGGGTAAAGCTCTGGGGCGGGCGGTTCGCTGGCCGGACGGCGGGAACCGTCGAGGCATTCACCGCGTCCATCGACGTCGACCGGCGGCTTTACCGCCACGATATCGCGGGGAGCATCGCGCACGCGCGAATGCTCTCGCGCCGGCGGATTATCTCGTCGCGTGAAGCGCGGCGCATGGTGCGCGGCCTGCAGGCGATTCAAACGGAAATCGAGGATGGGAAATTCCATTTTTCCGCGGCCGACGAAGACATTCACATGAACATCGAGCGGCGGCTGATCCGGCGCATCGGTCGGGTGGGCGAGAAGCTCCACACCGCCCGGAGCCGCAACGATCAGGTCGCGCTCGACATGCGCCTCTACCTCCGCGACGAGCTGAAAAATATTCTTGCCGCGATCGACGGTTTCAAGCGCGAGCTGGCGCGGCTGGCCAAGCGGAATCTCAAGATCATCATGCCGGGGTACACGCATTTGCAGCGCGCGCAGCCGGTTCTCTTCGCGCATCACCTGCTCGCCTACGCCGAGATGTTGGCGCGCGACCACGAGCGCATGCGCGATTGCCTGGAGCGGGTGAAAGTCCTCCCGCTCGGCGCCGGGGCGCTCGCGGGGACGACGCTGCCGATCGACCTGCGCTACGTGGCCCGGCTGCTTGGCTTCCCGCGCGTCGCCAAAAACAGCATCGACGCCGTCAGCGACCGGGACTTTGTGTTGGAATTTATCGCGGCATCGGCGATTCTTTTCGTCCATTTGAGCCGCCTTGCGGAGGAATGGGTCTTATGGTCTAGTACGGAATTTGGATTTATCGAGCTGCCGGACCGCTATTGCACCGGAAGCTCGATGATGCCGCAAAAGAAAAATCCCGATGTCCCCGAGCTGGTCCGTGGAAAGGCCGGACGGATATTCGGCCATCTGCAGGCGCTGCTGACGGTCATGAAGGGCTTGCCGCTGGCGTACAACCGGGACCTTCAGGAAGATAAGCTGCCGCTCTTCGATACGGTGGACACGGTCAAGGCGAGCCTCGAAGTCATGCGCGGTTTAGCCGGAGAGATCAAGGTTAAAAAAGAAAAAATGGCGGCGGCGGCAGGAGGGGAGGGGTTCATGAACGCGACCGATCTGGCGGACTACCTCGTCTTGCGGGGAATGCCTTTCCGGTCGGCCCATGCCCTGGTAGGAAAGATTGTCCGCGCCTGCATCGAGAGCGGCTGCAAGATCGAAGAATTACCGCTCAAAGAGTTGCGGCATTTTTCTCCCAAGATCGAGAAAGACGTGTACGCCTATCTGACGCCACAGGCGGCGGTCGATCGGCGCCGCTCCGAAGGCGGAACCGCGTCGGCGAACGTGCGGCGCCGGTTGAAGGAGATGGGGATATGATGAGTTGCAAAATGCAAATTGTAAAGTGCAAAATGTATATAGCAAAAGCAGGTTCCCATTTTCAATTTTCAATTTGCATTTTGCTATTTGTAGTGGCTGCATTTGTCGGCTGCGGCAGCAAGGGCGCGCTGCGCGCGCCGGAGGGCGCTATTCCCGAACCGATCAAAGATCTCAAGGCAAAGGCGGGCAAGCAAGGAATCGACATCACCTGGACAAAGCCGGCGAAATACATCGACGGCAAGGAACTGAGCGATCTTGCCGGCTTCATCATCTTTCGCAAAGAGATCTCCAAGACCTGCCCGGAGTGTCCCGTACCGTATCGGGAGCGGGCGATCGTGAACGTGGAAGACCAGCAGAAATTTCAGAAGCGAAAGCAGTACGGGTTCGTCGATCAGGAGCTTCAACCGCAGACGATTTACCGCTATCGAGTTTTCTCCAAGATCATGGACGACTCGCTGAGCGACCCCTCCAACGAAGCCGAGGCCGCCTGGAAGCCGGAATGAACCACTTCGAATACCGCGACGGAGAATTGTTTGCCGAGCAAGTTCCGGTTAAGCGCATCGCCCGCGAGGTCGGCACGCCGGCGTATATTTATAGCCTGGCCACGCTGAGACGCCACTACCGCGTCTTCGATCAAGCTTTCGCGAAGGTTCCGCATCTGGTCTGTTTCTCGGTCAAGTCCAACTCCAATCTGGCGGTTCTGAGGACCTTCGCCAAGGAAGGCGGCGGCTTCGACATCGTTTCCGGCGGCGAGTTGTTTCGCGCTCTCAAGGCGGGCGGAGATCCCAGGAAGATCGTTTTTTCCGGCGTCGGGAAAAAGAAAGAGGAAATCGAGTACGCGCTGAACGCGGG
Organism: uncultured Syntrophobacteraceae bacterium; assembly: GCA_964572145.1. Lineage (GTDB taxonomy): Bacteria > Desulfobacterota > Binatia > UBA9968 > UBA9968 > JAJPJQ01. The sequence continues at coordinate 479 of CAZNES010000143.1, read as the reverse complement.
AATTTTGATGTTCAACGTCGAGTCCGAACAGGAGCTGACTTTTATCGATCAGGTGGGCCGCGGCCTGGGAAAACGGGCGCCGATCAGCTTGCGCGTGAATCCCGACGTGGACCCCAAGACCCATCCGTATATCTCGACGGGAATGAAGAAGAGCAAATTCGGCATCGAGATCACCCGCTCCGCCGAGCTTTACAAGCAGGCCCTGTCGCTCAAAAACTTGGAAGTGATCGGCGTCGATTGTCACATCGGCTCGCAGCTCACTTCCGTCGGACCTTTTGTCGATGCGCTTTCGCGCGTGAGGGAATACCTCGATCGCGTGCTCGTCGGATATTTGAGAAAGGAAGGCGCGAATATTCGCTATCTCGATTTGGGCGGAGGCTTGGGCATCCAATACAAGGATGAAGAGCCGCCGCGTCCGGAAGAGTATGCCGCCGCGCTGATTCAAGGCCTGGAAGGGCTCGATGTCACGCTGATCCTCG
>CAZNES010000142.1:0-6655 GCA_964572145.1 uncultured Syntrophobacteraceae bacterium | reverse complement strand
GAGATTCATAGTAAGTTTTGCTTACTCGTTTATCCTCATTCGGAACACTGACAACGTCGGATCTGAGGGTTGGGGGTTCAAATCCTCCCGCCGGGCGCGCGGGAACTTTGGGATTTCTTTTTAAGCTTCCTGGTCTCTCGGTGAAGCGATCGTAGGAAGGACTTGGCGGAGTTAAAAGGGCCATAACCTTTACCTGTTCTGAACTCCCGTAAAGAGATCGCAATATCTGCGTCAACCACATTCTTAGGGACAAGAGTGGTTTTCTTCCCGTGAACTTCGGCCTCCAAAAGATCTCCCACGTTCAAATCCGTTTTCTTGCATACTTCGGCGGGCAGAGTAACCTGGTATTTCTCTTTGAGCTTCACTAAAGCCACAGTGGGTCCTCTTGGGGTAGAAAGTAAAAATTTTCTCTAAAGCAAGTATAAGGTGAATTTGAGCTTTGTCAAAGTCTACGATTTGGTGATCGCCCGGGATCAGCTTCGTGAGCAACTACCGCTCGCAGTTCGCCCGCCTCATTCGCGAGTCGTCTTATGAGGGGTTGGTGCGGCGGCTGCGGGAAAAGCTAGCGGACAAGCGGCCCTGAGCGAGGTTCACGCTTTATCCGTGATGAAGCGGTAAATAAAGGTGCCCACCGTATGGTCGCGCAGTCTGCCTTCGCTTTCGATCTTAATCAGCCTTCGGCCTTCCAGCCCGAGCTCGTTGGCTTTCTTGAGTAGCTTTAAGATCTGCTCGAACTCGAATCGCGGACCGGTGCCGATAATCTCGACGACGATGCCTTCACCCTCGACGATTTTCTTATCCAAGTCGCTCATGGCAGGCGCCTCCTTCTGATTTGAGCGTTCGATCGTGGCAGAAGCTGACTGCAAAAGTTTTCGCGCTCTGAGCGCGACATCCGAGCAACATCTTAATCTCCTGGTGAGGACCTTGCAATATAGATCGCGAAGAGCGTCGAAAGTCGCTTTATTATCCGGCCGGCGGTTCGGACAGTGGAGAAATTGAATTGTGTGCCGAATTGGGGCATGGTTACTCCGCGAAGAGCTATCGTATGAGAACAGTTCTTGCCACGCTGCTCCTCTCATGGGTATTTTGCGCGATCGTTGCGCAGGCGTCGGCAGCCCCGATGCCGCACACCATCGGATATCTGGGCGAGGATTCTTTATCTTCCGCGGATATCGGCGTGCTGCAGAAAATGCTGAGCCAGTTGGGTTACATCGACGGACAGACTGTCGCCATCGAGAGTCGGTTCGCAGGTGGGAGAATCGAGCGCCTGGACGATCTTGCGAGCGATCTGATTCAAAAGAACGTCGAGCTGATTGTCACGCAAGGTCTATCCGCGGGACAGGCAGCCAGAAGACAAGATCGAAAGATTCCCATCGTTATCGCATCGAGAACCGAACCGATCCGGCCCGGAGGAAATATCACGGGCGCGACCAATCTCTCTGTGGATTTGAGCGTCGCGCGATTACAGATTCTCAAAGAAATCCGGCCGCAGATTTCACGCGTGGCGGTCTTCTGGCACGAGGCCAGCCCGATCGCGTCAAATTACCTGAAGAAGATAAAAGAAACCGGACAATCCTCGGGAATGGAAATAGAGCCTCACAAGCTCAAGAAAACGGGCGAAATCGAAGCCGAGTTTCAAGCCGTAGCCGCGGAACACGGCGAGGGAGTCCTGGTGGAGCCGCAAGCGCTGTTCGCGGCTCATCTGGGCGAGATTGCGGGCTTCGGTCTCAAGGGGCGGCTTGCGGTCGTATCCGGCGTCGCGGAGTTTGCCGCAGCCGGCGGTCTCGTGTCCTACGGACTCAGCGTAGATCAAATGTGGCGCCACACAGCGGTTTTGATCGACAAAATTTTACGGCGCCGCAAGCTCAAGAACGGCCAGTTCGCCGAGCTTTCGGTGGAGCAGCCGAACAAGTTCGAGCTGGCGATCAACCTCAAGACCGCCAGGCAACTTGGGATCGCCGTTCCACAAGAGGTCCTTGCCCGGGCGGATAAGGTCATCAAGTAGGCCGCCCCGGACGGCGGTGAACCGGGTCCATCGTTATCTCGCTTGCGAGAATTAAAGGGAGACGCCATGCGCCAGTTCGAGTACCGCATTCTTACTACGAGCGATCTGTCGGAATCGGCCTTGAATGAGCTTGGAAAAGAAGGTTGGGAGCTCGTCTGCTCGACGCAGAGTATCATGCATGGAAGCTGTCTCATCCTGAAGCGGGAGCTGACCGTCGGTTCGGAGAATTAAGGACGAGTAGGCGAGGCCGGAACGATGCAAGTAGTGGCGGCGCTCATCGTCCAATCGAATCGTCTTTTAATCTGCCAGCGGCGGAAAGGCGGTCCGTTCGCTTTGAAGTGGGAATTTCCCGGAGGAAAAGTGGAGAGGGGAGAAGGGCTGCTGCAGGCGCTGTCGAGAGAGCTGCGGGAAGAACTGGAGATCGAGGTCCCGTCGGCAAGTGAAATTTTTCGGCACAGCCATTGCTACCGCGACAGCACGGAAGTGGAGCTGGTTTTCTTTCGCGTCGACGAATTTAAAGGGGAGATCGTCAATAAAGTGTTTCACGACGTTCGCTGGGTCGCGCTGCAAGAATTGCCGCAATTGGATTTTCTCGACGGTGATCTACCGTTGATCGAGAGACTGGTCAGCAACGGACTGCCGCAATAAATCGCTGGAGACGAGCGATGAAAAAAACATGGCCGGCTTTGGCGTTCGCATTTTTGAGTTTGTGCGGGAGCCCGGCAATTGAAGCCGCGGAAATTCTGGTTTCGGCGGCGGCAAGTCTCACGGACGCCCTGACGGAAATAGGCAGAGCCTACGAATCGAACGGCAAAGCCCGGGTGCGATTTAATTTCGGCTCTTCGAGCGAGCTGGCGCGGCAAATCGACGAGGGCGCGCCTGCGGATATTTTTTTTTCCGCCGATCTGGAGAAGATGGACGCGTTGGAGAGAAAAGGGCGCATCGATCCCGCGACGCGCAAAAATCTCCTCTCTAACCGGTTGGTCCTGGTGATTCCCCAGGACTCGAAATTGAATCTACGCGCTCCGAAAGATTTATTGCGGCCGGAGGTGAAGCGCATCGCGTTGGCCCAGCCCGAGACGGTTCCCGTCGGGATCTACGTGAAGACGTACCTTGAATCGGAGGGGTTGTGGGAGAAAGTCGCGTCGAAAATAATTCCGGTATTGGACGCGCGGGCGACATTGACCTCGGTCGAATCGGGCAACGTCGATGCCGGATTCGTTTACAAAACCGATGCCGCCATATCGAAGAAGATCAAGGCGGTTTACGAAGTCTCGCTCGAAAAAGGGCCGCAAATCATCTATCCCGTGGCCGTTATTAAAGTGTCGAAAAACAAGGAAGCCGCGGGCGATTTTTTGAAGTTTGTTTCGAGCCAGGCAGGAAAAAACGTTTTCAGGAAATACGGTTTTGTCGTTCTGGAATGATATCCGACTTCGGAGTTTCTTTTGTCCGCCGAGATTTGGCACATAACCCTCTTCTCCCTTGCTGTCGCATTGGCGAGCACACTTCTCATTCTCCCGTTCGCCGTCGTTGTGTCATGGCTTTTGGCGCGAAAAAATTGGCCGCTCAAGATGATCGTCGAAACGTTTGTGATGCTTCCTTTGGTCATGCCGCCCGTGGCGACCGGCCTCATCCTGCTAAAAATCTTCGGCCGCAGGAATCCGGTCGGCCGATGGCTCTACGACCTTGGGGTGGAAGTTCTCTTTAACTGGAAGGGCGTGCTCCTCGCTATGGCCGCGATGTCCTTCCCGCTGCTGGTGAGATCGGCTCGAACGGCCTTTGCCGAAGTCAATCCGCGGCTCGAGCAGATCGCCGCGACTCTCGGCGCCGGCAGGTCCCGGATTTTTTTTGCCGTCACTCTGCCGCTGGCATGGAGAGGCATCGTCTCGGGCTGTCTCCTGGCGTACTCCCGGGCGCTGGGAGAATTCGGCGCTACGATCATGGTCGCGGGAAATATTCCCGGCAAGACGCAGACCTTGTCGCTCGCAATTTTCAGCTTCGTCCAGCTCGGCAAAGACACCGAGGCGTTCGGATTATTGTTGATAACGATCGCTTTGGCTTTCGCCGCGGTCGCTCTGTCGGAGCGTTTGGCCCGGTCCAGGGCGAAAGTTTGAGGTCCACGGGCATGCTTCTCCGTTGCCGTCTTCCGTTGGCCAGATTCGCCCTCGACATCGACGTCTCTTTTCAGTCTCGGGTCACCGCCGTCTTCGGTCCTTCCGGAGCGGGGAAGACTTCTTTGCTGGAAGCCATTGCCGGACTCCGGAAGATCGCTCAAGGGGAAATCAGGATCGGCGGCCGCGTCCTGTTCTCGTCGTCGCGGAAGATCGACTGCTCGCCGCGCGACCGCGCGATCGGCTACGTGCCTCAGGAGACCGCGCTCTTCCCACATTTGTCGGTGCGAAAAAATATTCTGTTCGGCGCCGCAAGAAATACCGGCGGCGACAACGCGGCCGGGTTCCCGCTCGACCACGTCGTCGAGTTGCTTGAGATCGGCCATTTGCTCGACCGCTCCGTAGCGCAGATCTCCGGAGGAGAATCTCAAAGAGTGGCGCTGGCGCGCGCGCTTCTGTCGCATCCGCAGCTGTTGCTGCTGGACGAGCCGCTGGCTTCTCTGGACATCGGCCTGAAAGAACGGATCATTCCGTACCTGCGCCGCGTGCGCGACGAGTTCGGCATCCCGATGATCTATGTCACGCACAACCCCGTCGAGGTCCTGTCGCTGGCGGACTGGGTCATCATGATAAGAGAAGGGCGGCTGGTGGCGCAGGGGATTCCACGCGAGGTGTTGATGTCGGGCATGGTCGTTTCGCAGTTGGACAAGGATCAGTTGGAAAATGTTTTCGATGCCGTCCTGACCGGCTCCGATATCGAAGGAGGCAGAAGCAGCGTTCGGCTGGAATCCGGACGGGAGCTGTTTATCCCCTATATGCCGGGCGCGGTGAATCGTCCGCTGCAAGTAGGCATCCGCGCCGACGACATCCTGATCGCGACAAAAGAACCCGAGGGAATATCGGCGGGAAATGTCATTCGAGGAATCGTCCGCAATATCGAAAGAGCAGGGGGTCAGGCGATTTTGCGAGTGGAGGCCGGAGAAGCATTTTATGTCAGGTTGACGTATTCTGCCATCGAAAGGCTCCGCCTAGCGGCAGGCGGAGTCGTGTTTCTAATAATTAAAACGAGGTCTTGCATCGTTCTTTGATCCTTTCAAAGCGGATCGTTTTTTGCTTTACGAACCGTGAGGACGGCCGAGGAGATTGACAGAAACCGAGTTAATCCGTATTGTACGGCACTAGCATGTTGTATCTTATTAGAAACGTCGCCATCCCGTCTTTGGTAGTGTCGCTGGTGCTCGCCTTGTCCTTCTTCGGCGAGGCCAAAGCGGGCATGTATCTATGCAGGGGCAGCGATGGCGTCGATCTTTTTACTAACAGCCCCGCCAAGGCGGGTTGTCGGCTTTTGGGAGGCGCTTTTGCCGAGCGATCACCGAACGGATCGCTGTCGTCCGGAGACTCGGCGCGCTTCGACGATTATATTTTCTCGTCGTCCCAGCGCTACGGCGTGGACGCGTCCCTGGTGCGCGCCGTCGTAAAAGTGGAGTCCGATTTCAATGAAGCCGCACGCTCCCACAAGGGCGCCCAGGGCCTGATGCAGCTCATGCCCGAAACCGCCCGGCTGCACAACGTTGGCAACGCCTACGACCCGGAAGAAAATATCGAAGGCGGAGTGCGCCATCTCCGGCTGCTTCTCGATCGTTATCAGGGCGACGTTCCATTGACGCTGGCGGCCTATAATGCCGGTATCCAGGCGGTCGAAAAGTACCGCGGCATCCCTCCGTTTTCTGAAACCAAAGAATACGTCCGGCGCGTCCTCAGCTATCTTCAGCGCTACTCTAAAAACGGGCAGATCGTGGCAAGCCAAGACGGCCGCGAACGGCAGTAGTGATCGGCTTCGCGGTGTGGACGCTGCCCAATCTTCTCAGCCTCTTTCGCATCGCCATCATTCCTCTGCTCGTTTATCTTCTCACCTTTAGCGACCCGCGAACGGCCCTTTTGGCTGCATCCATTTTCGTTCTCGGGTCCGTGAGCGATTTTTTCGACGGCTACCTGGCGCGCCGGCGCGGCTCGGTGTCCGACCTGGGAAGGATTCTCGATCCTCTGGCGGACAAGCTCATGATCATTTCCACTCTCATCATGCTCGCCGCAATGGAACGGGTCGGGGAACCCGAAGTGCCGGCATGGCTGGTCGTCCTGGTCGTCGCCCGCGAGACGGCCGTGACGATCCTGCGCTGCATCGCTCTCACCGAAGGACTCGTGATGGAGGCGGAAGAGCTCGGAAAATATAAATTCACCCTACAGAGCTTCGCGGTCGGCGCTTTATTGGTGCACTATCGATACGCGGGGATCGATTTCTACGTCGCCGGAATGTATTTTCTGGTGATTTCGACGGCGGTCGGGCTCTGGTCCGGAGTCAACTACCACGTGCGATTTTTCCGCACCTTGCATGAGAAGAAAGCGGCGGCCGGTTGAGCCTTAAATTGACAAACCGATGACGCTGGGATAAAAACTTATTCGATGCGGGTGTAGCTCAGTTGGCTAGAGCGTATGCTTGCCAAGCATAAGGTCGGGAGTTCGACCCTCCTCACCCGCTCCA
>CAZNES010000141.1:0-6683 GCA_964572145.1 uncultured Syntrophobacteraceae bacterium | reverse complement strand
GACGCCGTGCGCATGATGAACGCCGTCAAAAAGCCGGTGGCGTTACTATTCACCGGGGAGTTTACCATATGATTCGCTACGAATGTTTTGAATGGCTCGCGCCGCAGATGAAGGACGAGCTCGTGGTTACGTCTCTCAGCGGCCAGAGAGTGGAGTGGGGACACCTCTCGAAGCGGGACGCCGACTTGACCCTCGGTTCGATGGGGAACGCGCTGGCCGTGGGCATGGGGTTGGCTCTGGCGCTGCCGCACCGAAAGGTTTTCGTTTTCGAGTCCGACGGCAGCTTGCTTCTGTCTCTCTTCAATCTTCCTACTCTGGCGAACCTGAATCCGTCGAACCTCGCGGTCTTCGTGTTCGACAACCAGTCGTACAGCGGGACGCGGATCAGCTACCCGACGGCCACCGCCGGCAAGACGGACCTGGCGGCGATCGGCAAGGGAGCGGGGATCGAACACTCGGTCACCATTCGGGAACTTGAGGACTTCAAGCGCGAGGCCACAGGCGCGCTCAAGGAAAACGGGCTGCGATTCGTCGTCTGCAAGATCGAAGAGAGCTTGGTCCATCGCAAGATCGTGCGAAGCAACGTGGACTTGTTGGAAACGAAGTACCGGTTTGTGCGCTATTTGGAGCGGACCGAAGGCAAACCCATCTTTCCCGGACGCGGATAGACACGGGCCCCGATAAGCCGGGAGATGCGCCACCCTCCCCTGCTCAGGCTCCAACCGGGACGACGTTATCGAAGGAGGAAACCCTCGCGAAGAAACTCGTGGACGTCCTCGAGAGTCCGCTAGGCGTCGTCCGCGCGCGTGAGGTCGACGATCCGCGACTCTTTACCTTTAGAATTCAGCTGGTCTTAACCCGGTTGTAACGTAGATTGGTCTATAATTTTTGTCGCCGACGTGAAACGTTTTGCGCCGGCGAGCGTCTAACTCATAGAGGTTAGAGCGGATGGAGAATTTCGCGGCAGAAAGCTCTTTTTGAGACCATAACGTTCAGAAGGCGCACGGTGGGAAAGGCGGAACGATCATGAGGGGTTTGCCGAACGAAAATAGAATCGATACGACGCTCGGAGAGCTCATCGAGGCCGTCAGCGAGGTGGTCTTTGAGTCTTGTGAGAACAGTCAGGAAGCCTATGCCGTGGCCAGCCTGGTGTTGGCGGAGATCCTAAAAAGCAGCCTCAAAACCGATGGAAGCCATGAGTACGCTCATGGCCTCACGAGGAAGAGTTACCTTCACTAGACTTTTGCTTTCGAACTCGCTCAGCCCGTCAGTGCGCGCGGCTTTCTTTCTTGATTCCCAATTTCTGTATCCGGGAGCGCAGCGTGCTCGGGTTGATGCCCAGCATGGAAGCGGCGCCCTGGCTGCCGTGAACCACCCAGTTGGTTTCCATAAGCGCTCGGACGATGTGGGCGCGCTCCGCGTCTTCGAGCGTGAGCAATCCGGAATCTTGCGGAGCGTCGACCCGCAGCATCGACTCGTCGATCCTCACCACGGGGCCTTCCGCGACCACGACGGCGCGCTCGATCACGTTTTGCAACTCCCGGATATTTCCCGGCCAGGGGTATTTCGTCAGCCGCTCCATCGTGTCGTTAGATACTCCCTGGATTTGCTTCCCCAGCTTCTTCGAGTATCTGCTAAGAAAGAAGCTGGCCAGGAGCGGAATGTCGGATTTTCTCTCACGGAACGGCGGCGCTTCGATCGGAAAGACGTTGAGGCGATAGAAGAGGTCCGAGCGGAACGCGCCGGCCTTCACGGCTTCTTTAAGATCGCGGTTGGTCGCGGCGATCACGCGCACGTTCACCTTGATCGCCTTGCTGTTCCCCACGCTCTCAAACTCACCTTCCTGCAACACGTGTAAAAGCTTGACTTGGGTGTCCGGCGGGAGTTCGCCGACTTCATCCAAAAAGATCGTGCCGCCGTCCGCCAGCTCGAATCGCCCGACCCGTCGCTCCACGGCCCCGGTGAAAGCCCCCTTCTCGTGGCCGAACAATTCGCTCTCGACCAGGCCGCCGGCGTCCGCGCTTTCTACTTTCGCGATCCCGACGGGCACAATCTGGAGGTCATTTACTTTCCGCCGGGGAAAGGCGACCCTAGGTGGCAGAAGAAGAACGACCGTCTTTTCCTCGGGATCGACCACACGGCGATCGTCGTTTCGGATACAGAGCGGAGCTTGAAATTTTATCGCGATGTGCTGGGTATGAAGCTGGCCGGAGAAAGCGAGAACTACGGCACGGAGCAGGAGCATCTGAACAATGTTTTCGGCGCGCGGCTGCGCATCAGCGGGCTCAGAGCCAACGCAGGGCCCGGGGTCGAGTTCCTCGATTATCTCGCGCCGAGAGACGGCCGGCTCGCGCCGGCCGACTCGCGCGCCAACGATCTCTGGCACTGGCAGACTGCCCTCGGAGTCGGCGACGCCGACGCGGCTTTGCAGAAACTAAAATCGGCGCGCTCGAAGTTAGTTTCGCCGGGAGCGGTCGCGGTTCCAAGTCGCTCTTTGGGATTCAGCAAAGGATTGCTCGCGCGTGATCCGGACGGGCACGCCGTGCAGTTGATCGAGAAGTGAACGGAGGAAACGTCGTGACGAAAGAAGAAATCAGATTGCAGGAAGACCGCGAGCGCAAGGCGAACTGGAAGCGCTGGGGGCCTTATCTCTCGGAGCGGCAGTGGGGCACCGTGCGCGAAGACTACAGTCCATACGGGACGGCGTGGGATTCTTTTTCGCACGAGCAAGCGCGCAGCCGCGCCTACCGCTGGGGTGAGGACGGTCTTGCCGGAATCTCGGACAAGCACCAGTTGATCTGCTTCGCTCTCGCCCTTTGGAACGGCCGCGACCCGATCCTCAAAGAGCGCATCTTCGGCCTTACTGGCAGCGAGGGTAATCACGGCGAGGACGTCAAAGAATATTATTTCTATCTCGACTCGACGCCGACTCACTCTTACATGAAGTACCTGTACAAGTATCCCCAGAGCGAATTTCCTTATGCGCGGCTGGTCGAAGAGAACCGGCAGCGGGGAAAAAACGCGCAGGAATTTGAACTGATCGACACCGGCGTTTTCAACGAGAATCGCTACTTCGATATTTTCGTCGAGTACGCGAAAGCGTCCCCGGACGACATCCTGATCCGCATTGAAGCGATCAATCGCGGACCCGAAGCGGCGGAGCTGAGCCTGCTGCCGACGCTCTGGTTCCGCAACACCTGGTCCTGGGGCGAGGGGAAAAAAAGGCCACGGCTCAATCGGGGCGGGCCGGTCGAAGGCGTCGTCGCCGTAGAAGCGCGCCACGATTACTATGGCCCGCGCTGGCTTTACTGTGAAGGCAATCCCGAGCTGCTTTTTACGGAAAACGAAACCAACAGCCGGCGTCTCTTCGGCGCCGACAACGCTTCAGCCCACGTCAAAGATGGGATCAACGACTATATCGTCCACGGCGCGGCCGAAGCGGTAAACGCGGTGGGATCCGGAACAAAAGTAGCCGGCCATTATCGCCTTAAGATCGGGCCGGGGCAGAGCGCCGTCGTGAAGCTCCGGCTCACCGATAAAGCGATGGCCTCCGCCGCGACACGACCTTTCAGCGCGAACTTCGACCAGACCTTTGCCGAGCGCCGGAAAGAGGCCGACGAATTCTACGCCACCGTCATTCCGTCGAACATCGCTTCGGATGGAAAGAACGTCATGCGTCAGGCCGTGGCCGGCATGCTTTGGTCCAAGCAGTTCTACCACTATGTCATCAAACAATGGCTCGATGGCGACCCCGGGAATCCCGCGCCGCCGGTGGAGCGCCTGAGCGGCCGCAATCATGAGTGGACACATCTGTATAACGCCGACGTGATCTCCATGCCCGACAAGTGGGAGTATCCGTGGTATGCGGCGTGGGACCTGGCGTTTCACTGCATCCCGCTCGCGCTGGTCGATGCGGACTTCGCCAAGGAGCAACTGACCCTGATGCTGCGCGAGTGGTACATGCACCCCAACGGGCAGATTCCGGCGTACGAATGGGCTTTCGGCGACGTCAATCCGCCGGTGCACGCCTGGGCCGCATGGCGCGTCTACAAGGTCGAGAAAAAGCGTCGCGGTAAAGGCGACCGCGCATTCCTGGAGCGCGTCTTCCACAAGCTGTTGCTGAATTTCACCTGGTGGGTTAACCGCAAGGACGCCGGCGGCATGAATATTTTCCAGGGCGGATTCTTGGGCCTCGACAACATCGGCGTGTTCGACCGCAGCGCGCCGCTGCCGACCGGCGGCTACATCGAACAGTCCGACGGCACGAGCTGGATGGCCATGTATACGCTGAATCTGCTGGCGATCGCGCTCGAATTGTCGAAGGAAGATCCGGCTTACGAAGACGTGGCCAGTAAATTCTGGGAGCACTTCATTTATATCGCCCACGCCATGAGCCATCGCGGCCGGGACGGCATGGGGTTGTGGAACGAAGAGGACGGGTTTTTCTACGACGTGCTCCGGCTGCCGGACGGCAATCATTTTCCGATGAAGATCCGTTCCATGGTGGGGTTGATACCGCTCTTCGCCGTGGAGACGCTGGAGCCGGAGCTGCTCGACCGGCTGCCGGGATTCAAGCGGCGCATGCAGTGGTTTTTGGAGAACCGTCCCGACCTCGTCGAAAATGTCGCCTGCATGCGAACGCCCGGCATGGGCGAGCGGCGGCTGCTTTCGATCGCGACTCAGGATCAGCTCCGCAGCATCCTCAAGTTCATGCTGGACGAGCGCGAGTTCCTTTCGCCGTATGGGATCCGAGCGCTCTCCCAGGTTCACCGCGACCATCCCTACCGCTTGTCGGTGAACGGCATGGAGCATCGCGTCGACTACGAGCCGGCCGAATCCAGCACCGGGCTCTTCGGCGGCAATTCCAACTGGCGCGGGCCGGTCTGGTTCCCGGTGAACTTCCTGCTCATCGAGTCGCTGCAAAAGTTCCATCACTATCTCGGAGACGGCTTCAAGGTGGAGTGCCCGACCGGCTCCGGCAAGATGATGACGCTGTGGCAAGTGGCCGGGGAGATTTCTCAGCGGCTCATGCGCGTCTTTCTACGCGACCCTTCGACAAGCTCAGGGCAGGCGGGGAGAAGGCCGGTCTTCGGCGGCACGGAAAAATTTCAGCAGGACCCGCACTGGCGCGACCTGATTCCGTTTCACGAATATTTCCACGGCGACAACGGCGCCGGCATCGGCGCGAGCCACCAAACGGGCTGGACCGGGCTCGTCGCAAAATTGATCCAGCAGTACCATCAGTGATCGACGGCAAAGACGAGCGCTTGCGGACTTTCCTGCCCGCGGCGACGCTCGGTCTGCTGACGGCCGCGTTCATCCTCGCCAAGACCGGACGCGACGCGCTCTTCTTCCAGGGCGGCGCCGGGCTCCTGCAACTGCCGCTTGTCTACATCAATATCGGCGCGGCGTCGCTGCCGCTCGCTCTCATCTTTGTCAAGGCGATGAAAGTCTGGGGCGCGCGCCCGGCGCGCGTGGGAATTCTCCTGCTCGCGGCAAACGTGCTGGCCGCCGCCGCGCCTTTCTTACAGCCCGGCGACAATAAACTCTTGCTCGTGATTTTCATGTTCATCCCGGCGATCTTCGGGCTGCTCTTCGCGAGCCTGTGGCTTTTGGCGTCGGACATCTTCGAGAAAACCGAAAAGCGCGTAGCGGCGCGCGCCTTCAGTAAAATAGGCGCGGGCACGCTGGCCGGCGGCATGACGGGCGGCTTGATTGCTAAGGGACTCGCTCCGTATCTGGATGCCCAATGGCTGATATTTTTGGGCGCGCTTTTCGTCCTCGGCGTCGTCGCTCTGGTCGCGAATATCCATGGCCGGTTTCCCACCAACATCGTTCCGAAGAAGGCGGGCGAAAATAAAAAGGCGGCCGGATTTTTAACCCCGCTAAGCAACAAGTACTCAATCACACTTTTGGCCATTTCGATGACGGGCGCCTTTGCCGGCCTGCTGATCGAATTTCAGTTCTACGCGGCGGCGGCCGGCGCCAACATGGGCGCGAAGGGCAACGCGAGCTTCTTCGCCAATTTTTATATTCTGCTCAATTTCAGCTCCTTGCTGCTGCAACTTTTCGTGACGCCCAAAATCCAGGACAAAGTCGGCGTGCGCGGCGGACTGATGGTGCTGCCCATCGCGCTCATCGGCGGCGCCACGTTCGTGACCGCCGCCGCCACCGCCCTAAGCCGCGCGGTTTTAAGAGTGACGGAGGGAGGACCGCGCTCGTCAGTGCACCGCTCGATTTGGGAGCAGGCGTTCATCCCGGTGGATTCCACGGACCGCTCCGTGGTAAAGATCGCCGTCGACAGCATCGGCGCGCGAATCGCCGAGGCGATCGGCGCCGTCGCGATTCTTCTCTGGCTTAAACAAGCCGCGCCCGATGGCGTGATTCCCATGCCGCTCGATACGAACTGGATCGGCTGGGTCACGCTCGCCACCGTCGCCGTCTGGCTGCTGATCACGCAAAAGATGAGAGCGCGGATAAAAACGGATCGCGGGGGCATTCAAGCGCCGCCGGCGCCGGAGATCGACTGCGAGCGCTTCCCGGACCAATGCCCGTGCACGACCGAGTTGGGCAAGGGCGTCAAATAGCAGGGGAGAAAAAATTTGGAGCCACCCGCCGGACTTGAACCGGCGACCTGCTGATTACGAATCAGCTGCTCTACCAACTGAGCTAGGGTGGCTCAC
>CAZNES010000140.1:0-6761 GCA_964572145.1 uncultured Syntrophobacteraceae bacterium | reverse complement strand
AACGCCGCCGCGCCGATTCCTTCCATCAGCAGGCGAAAGGCGAGGATCGCTGCGCGCGCGGAGTTCACGACTTTTTCTTTGGACTCTTCGGTCGAGGCGTGGCCGGCGAGAATTTTGAGGCCGGTCTCCACGTGCTTTTCGTCTTCTTCCATGTGAATCGTTCTGGACTTGAGCTGCTGGTCGTTGAGCCCGAGGTGTTTCCACGCCCGGACGTCGTTGATGATGATAACACCCGACTGCGCGCGCACCGCTGGATGGTTGATGCATTCGAGTCCCGTGGTGGCGGCGAGCCCTTCCAGCCATGAGGGATTGCGGCAAATATTTTCCAGCGCGCTGATCGCCAGAGCCGTCGTCGGAAACGGCGCGGTTTTTTCAATCCCATCCCGCGTGAGTCCCATCGCCTCGCCCTGCCTCAGCAGCAAGTCGTAGTGGGAGCCCTGGCCGCCCGGCCCGATCTCTTCTTCGTAGAGGTTGCCGGCGAGAAATTTTCTCACCTCGGGCACCGGACAGTTGGCGGCCACAGCGGCCAGCCAGCGCGGGAAGTTCCGCGTGAAGTGGGAAAACTGGCTAACAAAGAGCCGGCCTCCCTCTGGCGTAAGCTGCCCCAGCTGAACCCGGTTGAAGGGCGACGGTTCGAGGTAGACCGTGTTGAGGACGATCTCTTTTATCTGATTTCCTAAGCTGTTCATTTTAGCGCGTTACCGACTCCCGCGTGCTCGACCTGACCCCGGTATTTTTTCATGCGGACGGTGAGCCAGTTCCACTGGTCCGGATACCGGCCGATGAGGACCTCGAGGTAACGGACGATCTGGCGGGTATTGCCGGCCACATCTTCATACACGTTTCCGTTTCTGAATAAAAGCATCTCCGGCTCGATCACCAGTTGGAGCCCGCCGCGATAGTTCCTGATCAGATACATCGGTACGAGCGCTGCCCCAGACCGCAACGCCAGGGTTACGGGGCCGCGCGGAGTGTGAACCCGCTGGCCAAAAAGCAATGTCTGTACTTTTCCTCTTTTCAGGTTGTCGCCGAGGATGAAGACTATTTCGTTGCGCTTGAGCGCCTCGAAAACCCGGCGTACTGCGGGGCGCCTGGGATGGGATGGAATGACTTCCTGGTGAAACGAAGGGAGGTGGCGGGTGATAAGGCTTTTGAGCCGCTTGTCCGCAGGCATGCGAAACAACGTCGAGACCGCATATCCCTCCGCGCCCAGCCGCGTGCCCACGAAGACAAAATTGCCGATATGAGCGCCCATAGCTATAACGCCTTTGTTCTTGGAGAGCGCGGCCTCGAGATTTTCCAATCCCTCGATAGCGACAGACCGGCGCGCATGTTCGGGATCGGCGAGTTGGTGAAAGCAATCCAGCAGGTTCGTGACAAAATTCTCCTGAACGCCTTTAGCCAGACCATTCTTCGTCGCCCCGGAGTAGGTCTCGCCGAAAGCCGCGCTGATATTTTTGACGATGCGTCTGCGGGGAATCACGAGGGAGATAATCATCTTGAGCCCGGGACGAAAAAGGCTGCGAAACAGATTCGGGGGGAGAATCCGGAGAAAACTCAAATAAATAAAAAAAACAACCTCGAAGCAGCGATAGAGAAGCCAATCGAGAGCTTTTTTATGGTTCATTCATTCGAAACCTTCCTTTTGATAGCCGTAGTCGCTCCAGTTTCGAAGGATTTTCTCCTGCACTTCTCTAGGCCAGATGTCGTCGAAGGAAGTTTCTAGCGGGATGACTTTGGCCCAATCCCTGGGCCAGGTGCAATCGAACAGCGTATACGCGCCGAGATGGCTTGAGTTCTCTTCCAAACCGGTAAATGAGAGCAGGGGATGACCGGGTACATTTTCTGCCTGGACAATCCAGCGTTTCGGATGGCACATGGTTGAGATTGCCCACAACACCCGTCCCATGTCAGTCGGATCGATATCCTCTTCTACTATAACCAGGCAACAGCTGGAGCGACCCCAGGTGGTTTCCCAGATCGCTTGAGCGAGCCGACGGACATAACCTCGGTTTGGAACCTTCGTGGAAACCACAGTCCAGTAAGAATGAGCTTCCGGCGGGCTGTACACGCCTCTGACTGGAAAGCCTCGGCGGCGGCTTTCGGCGAGAATGTTGGCGGCCTTGGTCAGAGAGAGGGCAACACCGAAATCGTCAACCGAGACTCCGGGGCAGGTGACCGGGAGAATCGGATTGTCACGATGGGTGATCGCAGTGACGTGATACACCGGGCGCGGCGCGCGATCGGAGGCGGGGAATCCGGCGCGCTCTCCAAATGGACCTTCCTCCTTTCTTTCATGTGGAGGCGCGAAACCTTCGATGACGATCTCCGAGGTTGCCGGTACTTCAAGGTCCACTGTCTCGCACTTGATCAGTTCCAGAGGCGCGCCACGGATAGCGCCGATGATGTCCGCCTCAGAAACGCCAAAAGGGAAGCGCGTTCCTGCCGCCCATGAGGTGACCGGCTCGGTGCCGATGGCAACGGCAAATTCCATCGAGCGGTCGCGAGGCTCATATTTCGTGTAATATTGTATGCCGATATTTTCTGCCGTTGGGAAAAGCCCGCCCATCGTTTTTTTATCGTGAATCATGAGACGATATAATCCCCAGTTGCGAATGTCGGTGTCCGGATCTTTGGTGATGTTGGCATGCCAGGTTCCGAGATACGGTCCGCCGTCGTCTCGGTGCAGCACGGGAGCGGGAAAGGCCTGAAGGTCGATGTCATCGCCAAGCACAATGTTCTCCTTGCATGGTCCGCGCTCCACCATGACCGGCTTGATCGGCTTCGCGAGGCGGCGAATATATTCGTTGACAATTTCCATCGGCGATGAGTCAGGCGCCATGTCCATTGAAATTGCGAAGCGGGCGAAACTCCGGTTTTTGTCGTGGCTCAGTCCGATAGGCGCGCCGAAAATCCGATGTCCGGGATAGCCTCTGAGATTCAAAAAGAGCGGCGCAGGGGCCCGGAGATCATATGAGCGGCGTATGATAGCGCCGACTTCCAAAACGGGCTGAATTTCGTGAGTTATTCGTTGAATCTCTCCTTCGTGTTCCAATCGAGCGATGTATTCGCGCAAATCTTTAAAAGGCATCGGTAGTACCTCCAACTATAATTTTAAACTGGAGCTACCTTGGTTGTAATTGATTAATATATTAATAGTCAATAGATAAAACAAATTAGTCGAGAGATTTCATCTACTCAGGCGCAACCTTGCTGTTGACGGTACGTCCCAGTGGGGTCTCGAAAACTGGCCGGAATCGTCGCTTCTGAAGGCGATTTTTCTTCTACTGGCCGATTAGTTTCGCTAGCTTCGGAAAGTCTCCGACGGGGAAGAAGCTTACTTGAGATGTTCTTTCCACTTTTCGGTGATCTTTCTCCTCAGCTCCGTGCTCAGCACGTTGACCGGCGGAAAGCGGTCTTTCCAGGCGTAGGGGCGGCAGGCGTTGAGAATCGCGCGGCTGTTGGTAAAATCGCCGGCGTCTCTTTTATCCGGCGTCATGGCGGGATCGAGCGGCGTGCTCCAACAGTTGTCGATGATCGTGATGGCCGACTTGGGATCGCAGCGCGTCGAAATGGCCCAGAGCACCTCGCCGATGTCGGCGGGATCGATGTCCTCGTCAACGACCACGACAAAACGGCCGTGGTAATTTCCCGCCCGGCAAGCAAGGGCCGCGAGCGCCGCTTGCTGCGCGTGTCCGTGATAGCGCTGCTTGATGGAAACGACCAGGAACGGCGCGCCTCCGCCCGGCGCCGCGCTGCCCACATGCGACCACACGCCGCGAACGTCGGGCACGTCCGCTTTTTCAAGATAGTTCCAGATCGCGGCGGCGCCGATCGGAACGCCGAAGGTCAGCACGGGAGGCTTGATCGGCGGCGCGCCCGCGATGATCGGATCGTTCCGGTGATAAAGAGCCTGCACGCGGATGATCGGTTCCTCGCGCGCGCCGTGAGCATAGTAGCCGGGCCACTCGCCGAACGGTCCCTCGACGCGGCTTTCTTCCTGCGGCGGCGGCACTTCGCCCTCGATCGCAATTTCCGCCGTTGCCGGTATCGGCAGACCGGTGCGTTCGCCTTTGAGGACTTCGACTGGCGCTCCGCGCAGCCCGCCCGCGTAGTCGAACTCCGAGACGCCGTAAGGAACCGACTGGCCCGCCGTGAGCCAGAGCAGCGGATCTTGCCCAAAAGTGACGACGACCGGACAGGACTTTCCTTGCGCCCAGTATTTTTCTCGCATGATGCGCGCGTGGTGTCCGGGCGAGATGTAAAGTCCGAGCCGGGCTCGATCGTGCATTTGCACGCGATAAATTCCCACGTTGACCCAGGGATCGTCGGGATCTCTGGTAATCACGCAGCACGCGGTGCCGAGATATCGGCCGCCGTCCAGCTCGTGCCAGCGCGGCGTCGGGAACTTGGTCATGTCCACGGCGTCGCCGCTGAAAACGTTTTCGAGCACGGGGCCGGCGGAAACTACCCTGGGCGGTATCGGGCGGAGATCTTTCAGCCATTGCCGCCAACGCAGAACCATCTCGGTTTTCGAAATATCGGTCGGCATGCCGGCGGCGAGCGCGGACCGACGCGGATGATTGATGAGATTCGAAGCGACGCGGTATGTGGCAGGATAACCCGGGATGCGGTCGAAGACGAGAAGGGGATGAGTGGCGCGGCCCGCGAAGAGTTCCGTCAGCGCGCCGATCTCAAGATCCCAATGCGCGCCGTGGATGTCTTTGACGTCGCCGATGGCGCGCGCCGCGTCGATGAACTCGCGCAGGTCGTTGAAGGGCATGACGGTTAAAAGATGAAAGCTGAAAGATGAAAGCTGAAAAAAAGCATCAGAAATGACCTTCTTCCTTGGCGTGCTGGTAAATGCCGTCGTGAAAGAGCGCGACGTAATCGGCGTTGGTCAGACAACAATATTCCGGCGACCAGCCGGGCCGCGTCCACGCCAGGCCGTCCTGCAGGAGAGTCTGAAAGATCAACCGCGCCACATCTCCGTGCGCCATCAGTCCTTCTTCGTGCTCTTGGAGATCCGCTTCCTCGTGGACTTGAAAATAGTTGAGGTCAGCGTCTTTGAAATTATATTTGCCCAAGAGCGCCTGGCGCCACTCTCTTGCCCAGTGGCCGAACATCTCCTCGTTGAGCGAGCGCGCCCACCACTCGATCATGGCGCCCTCGTAGACAAGCCCGCGGGCGAACTCCGTCAGCGCGCGGCATTCAGGATAGACTTCGCAGTTGACCATCTCGTCCCGGCTGACGCCGAACGTCTTTCCCTGCTCGATCAACACTTGAATGTGCCCGGGAATTTTCGGGTTCACCAGTTCGTCGCTGATCTTGCCGACATACGGGACCAAAAGCTCCGGGTGCCGGCTGAAGAATCCCATGTGCCTCTGGTAGATGATCAGGTGAAAATTGTTGATCTCTACCGGATAGCTGTACCAATGCTTCCAGAAGAGCCGGATGGTTTGGAGCGGGAGTTTTCCCGCGGCAAGATCCCGCATGAAGGCGCCTTGAAAAATCTTCGCCTGCCAGCGCGCGTACATTCTTTTTATGATCGCGTCGGTATACGCCGCTGCCTCGTCGGCGCTGAGCCGTTTACCCCACTCGGGCGTTCCGTTCTTTGCCATGATGGTTCCCCGCGGTTGTTCGATTTATGGGAGCGGCAGCGAGATCCCGGTCTCGATCAGCCCCTTCCGGAGATCGTCTCTTTCCTTGTCGGTAAACGGCGCGCAATCCCAGCGGGGAAATCGTTTCACCGGCAAGCCGCGCATGCGCATGATCTCGCCGAAAACGACGCGGCCGTGCTCGGGCAGGTATCGTCCCACGACGTTCATAACCGCCGCCAGCTGGTCGTGCGCCTTTCTCGCCGCCTCGAGGTTACCCTCCTTAAGCGACAGAAACATCTTGACGCACAGCTCCGGAAATGGAGTCGTCGGCGGATTGATCGCGCCGCGCACGCCGAGCGAGTACGCGCCGAACAGAGAAAAGATCGAGCCGGGAAAAATTCCGACCGAGGGCGGCAGTTTGAAAGCGTAGCCCAACAGTTGATCGAACGGCAGGAACGAGACTTTGATGCCCGCGAGAGGATTGGGGGCGATCGCTTCGATCACCTTCAAGACTTTGGGCGGCGTGATGTGGACGTGGGTCGTCTCGGTGTTGTCGTAGATGAACATCGGCGTCCCGGGAACCGACCGCGCAATCGCTTTGTAGTGGGCGTAAACTTCGTAGTCGTTGTGCGGATAGTAATACGGCGGCACCACCGCGACAGCGTCCACGCCGAGACCGACGGCGTGACGCGCGAGGTCTATGGAAGAATAAGTGTTCGCCGTGCCGATGTGCAGGACGATCGGCACTTTGCCGGCGACGCGGCGGACGAGCCGCTCGGCCACTTTCTTTCGCTCGTCGATCTCCATGACCATTCCCTGGCCGTGCGTGCCGAGGGCGAAAAATCCCTGCACGCCCGCGCCGATGTAAAAATCCGTCAGCGCGTCCGTGCCGCTCTCGTCCACCGCGCCGTCTTCTTTGAAGGCGGTCGGCATGGGAATCAGTATGCCTTCGATCTTCGCGTTACTGGCCATAGGTCACCTCCGAAAAGTTCGTTTTACCTTCTTCGTTTATATGTCGCCAGCCTTGTCAAGACAAGCGCAGTACTTGATAGGGGTTTCTTTCGGGAGAGATCCTTCACTTCGTTCAGGATGACAGATCTTCTAGGTGTCATTCTGGGAATAATGCTCAAAAGGTATTGCTCTATTCATGAGAAATTCCTT
>CAZNES010000139.1:0-6796 GCA_964572145.1 uncultured Syntrophobacteraceae bacterium | reverse complement strand
AGCCGATGTCGTCGCCCCAGATGATGAGGATGTTGGGCTTCTTCTGCTGCGCGAAGGCCGGCAGCGCTGCGGCCAACACGAACAGGCTAAGAAAAACCCGCGCGAGCCACACTTGCCAGCGGTGTTGCGGGTTAATTTTTTTCGCTTGCATGAATGTTCCTCCCTTTTTTTCCTGTGACTTATTTGCTCTTCCCGTACCTCAACCCTCGACACTTTGCCTTACTTCACCAGCGGCACGCCGGAGGCCAGGTCGTACTTCACCAGGGCGCGGATCTTGTTTTCGATCTGCAGGTAGCGCGCGACCTTCTTCACGGGCAGCACTTTGCTCAGCTTCGGCGCATAAGAACTTCTGAGGTTGGCTTCGGCCTGCTCGATAGCCAGCGACTCGTCGATCAGCTTCTTCGCCTTGTCATCGGTGAGCGATTTACTCCGGAAGTCGGCGGCGTAACTCTCCAGAAGGTCGGCGATACGCCGGTTGATTTTTTGCAAGTCCTTTTGATACTCCTCGTAGATCGGCCAAAACGCTTTCGCCTCTGACTCCGTCAATTCCATGTTCGTCGCCACCAGCAGTTTTTTGTCGGCCCGGATCTTGTCACGCAAAATCTGCATGTTGTCAGCCGGCTTGTCCTGGGCGAAACCAAGCGGCGCAAATCCAAACAGCATGATCGCCATCGCAACGCCGATTGTCTTCTTCACGAAATCTATTCTCATCGCATTTCTCCTTCAGATAATTATTTCCCGGATTAAAATCCGAAATCCGAATATCGAAATCCGAAACAAATCGGGGCCAAAATAAATCCAAAATACGGAAAATCCAAAACCTCGAATCTGATTTTGGCTCGTTTCGAATTTGTACCGTTTTGATCATTTGAATTTGTTTCGAGCTTCGTGCTTCGGATTTCGTGCTTCGAGTTTTGCCTGTTACGGCTACGGGTTCGGGTTGATCCTGGTAATCTTCGTTCCCTGAATGCCCACTCCGCCCATCAGTCCCTTCTGGTCGAAGATGAATGCATACACACCTTTTTGCAGCGTTGTGGTCGACATATTCTTGCCGAATCCCGCGTCCAGCACGACCAGGCTCGGTCCTGTTCCCACCTCCCAGCCGTCGCTTTTGTCGAGATACTTAACCGAGGCGTCGTCCATGAAAAACAACACGTAGCCGAACGCCTGAGCCCCGGCTTGAAAACCATACGAGGCCGCCAACGACCGATAATAGGCAACGGTCTTTCCGCCTTTGCGCAATGCGCCGTCACCGAATTGCCCCGCAATAATAAAACCTCCCTTGACGATGCTCGGGAAAACCAGCACCGCCACTGCTTTATCGGCCAATGCTTTGGCTCCCGGCGTGTTTTTATAGAGAGTGGTCAAGGACTCTCTTGCGCCTCGATCGATGGCGCTGGCGCTTGCTCCTAGCGCTGCTCCCCCGCTGAAGGCATTGAATGCGAGCGTCACCAACGTCAGTGCGATCCATAGGATCAGCGGCCGCGGATTTTTGTTCTTTGATTTCATTCTAATCTCCTCTCAAATATTGTCGCGTTACTGAACCAACGGCACGGTGGCCGCGAGTTCGTACTTCACCAGGATTCGGTACTCGTTTTCGATCTGAAGGTAACGCGCCGCCTTCTTCGGCGGCAACGCTTTCAATACCTTCGGAGCATACGAGGCGCGGCGCTTAGCGTCGTCGTTTTCAAGCGCAATCCAGTCATCGAGCAGCTTCTTCGCTTTTTCGTCGGTGAGAGACTTGTTCCGATAGTCCGCGGCATAGCTCTGAAGTAAAATAAAAAGGCGCTGGTTGATTTTTTCCAGATCCTTTTGGTACTCCTCGTAAACCGGCCAGAATTTTTTGGCTTCCGACTCGGTCAATTCCATGTACTTCGTGAAGGTCAATTTCTTGTCCGCCTTGAGCTTTTCGTGGACAATTTCCATATTGTTGGCAGGCTTGTCCTGCGTGAACGCCGGAGTGGCAAAGGCCATCAGCGTCGCCGTCGATGCGATGAAAAAAATACCTGCGCGAATGCTTATTTTCATTATGGTCTCCTTTCTTTGGTGGGTTGATTAATCCGAGAGCGCCTTCGATCTGCGTTCAATCCAGCTCGAAACTCGCGCCCTCCGCAGCCGGCGTCACGGGAAACTCCGGCTGGAATTCGGCGCGCGCCGCCGCCACCGCCGCCTCCAGATCTTCGTCGGTGCGGCCCGGATCGTGATGAAACGGAACGAGATGCTTCACACCGGCGAGGCGGCCGAATTTCAGCACGTCGTGGAGCGAGCTGTGCCCCCAGCCGATGTGATGCGGGTATTCCTCTCGCGTGTATTGCGCGTCGTGAAGGAGCAGATCTACGCCGCGAGCCAGCTCGTAACCGGAGGTCCACTCGGCTTCGAGGGGAAAATTCCGGGCGCCGAGCGCCGGCTCGTGATCGGGAAGGTAGGCCATGGCGCCGCCGGCTGTTTCGACGCGGTAGCCGACCGTCGGCCCGGGATGACACACGTAGTTCGCATCGATCCGGAAGCACCCGATTTCGAAGCGCCCGCACGGGACGTGATGCAGCTCGCGCCGGCCCGGCAGATCGCGCAACAAGACCGGGAAAAGCGGCGGCGAGAGATAGCGCGACAGCCGCGCGCCCAGAGATTGCGTCGTGCTGGCCGGTCCCCATATGTGCACATCCACGGCCGGATTGAAGAGCGGACCGAAAAAGCCGAGACCGAGGATGTGATCCATGTGCAGGTGCGTGAGCAAAATATCGACGCGCTTCAATTCGCGCGGCAGATCGAGGCCCAGCCGGCGGATACCGGTGCCGGCGTCGAGCGCCAGCTCTGTCCCGTCGCGTCCGCTTACCCGAACGCATGCGGTGTTGCCGCCATAGCGTGCCGTGTCCGGCCCCGGCGTGGCGAGCGAGCCGCGCGTGCCGTAGAGCGTAATCTTCATCGCGCGCTCCGCTCCCAGAACATCGCCACCGCGCCCAGCATGGCGCCGCCCTGTCCGATCAAAGGAAAGGCGGTGACCTCGACTTCCAGACGCGCGCCATCCGCCCGCCGCAGCACGCTTCTCAGCGCATGCGCGGGTCGCTGCTCCGAGAGCGCGATCTCCATCGGCGCGCGGCCGTCGTCCGGCGTGCCGGGCAAAGGACCGACCTCGACCAGGCGCTTCGCCTCTTCCGGACTGACGCGCCCTGTTTCCTCGAAGCGGACTCCCAGGATGCGCTCCGCGGCCTCGTTGTAATACGTAACCGTGCCGGTCGTGTCCATGACCAACACCGGTATGGACAGGTATCCAGCGAGCTGCCGTATCAGGATCGTCTCGACCGCCTGTTGGGCCATGCGCCTTCCTTCGCGTCAATTTTTACCGGGCCGTCCAAAGAGTCATTCCGGTCAGAACACGCAGTTCGTCATAGTGCATCGAGTTGGTCGGAGGCGCTGGCTATGCTCGCGATGACGTCGGAGCGATACACACGGCCGCGATTAACATTGAAAAGAGAATAGTCACTATCGTTGCGCTCTTGCTGATGGCCCTGTTCGCTTCCAGCTTTAACCTCTGAGGGCCCGGGTCTCCGGCTGCGCGAGCAGGTACCACACCAGGATCACCGGCACGATAACCCCGAGCAGCAGCAGCGCGATAAATTCGCCCTGAATCAAGACACTCAAGGCGAGCAGCAGGTTCACCACGGCGGCGACCCATCCAACCGGCCGCGCCCACGGACGGCCCTTGAACAGGCCGAATGCAAATAGCACGTAAAGCAGCGCGATGCCGGCGACGAGCGCTCCTCTCGCGTACGCCATCACGCCGATTATGGGCAGGAGAAGAAGTCCTCGCCCCATCAAATCGCTGCCGACCTGGAACCAACCGAGAGCGCGAAAAACCCCGAACGCGGCCTGTGCGAGAGCCAGCAACGCGATCACGACGAGGGTTACAGGTCGTCCCACCATAAGTCTCTCCTCACTCGTCACTATTTGACTTCGGTCCAGGTCGAGTCCGGGTTGTACTCTTTGATAGCGCTCGCAACGGCGGCGGTATTCTTGCCGAGGCTTTTCTGAAAGACTTTGCCGTCGTGGTTGACGATGAAAGTCATCACGCCGGAGTTGCCGTGCTCCGCCGGATAGGCGACCACGGCAAAGCCGCCGATCATTTTGCCTTTGACGACGTAGCTGTAGGCGCCGCCGGTCGCGGCCTTTCCCTGCGCCGTCAGGATTTTGTAGTAGTAGCCGTGATAAGGAGAGGGCGTCGCGCCGGAAGGTTTTCCTTGGTAGCCCTCACCCCTCGCCTGCGTCACGATCGCGCCGAGAGGGCTCAGCGGCTCGCCTGCCTTGGCCTCCCAGTACAGTCCGTTTTTCTTTCCAGGATCGCTGATAAATTTTGGCGCGTACTCCAGGAGGCCGTTCTTGTCCCGGTCCTTCATCGCGTACTCGCGCTCGGCATCGACGACCGCCAGCAAAGTTTGAATCGTGTACAGCTCGTTCTCGCCGATCCGCCGGTTTAGGATTTCTTCCTTCCCTCTATCGGTATCAAAAACCCAGCTATCGCCTTTCTTCATCACGGGAATGGGGAAGGGCCAGTCGTTCTTGCCGATCACCAGGACCATGTCGTCGTCCTGTTTAACCAGTCCGTTCTTTTCTTCGTACGCTTTAGTGAATCGCTCGCGTCTCTGCTTGTCGGCGACCGCATCGCCTGAGAAGATCAACTCCTTTGCGGACTGGCCGAAGATGGCCAAAAGTTCTTTGTCGTTGTTGCTTCGAGCCGCCGCAATCACCGCTTTGACGGCCTCCTCGGCGGAAGCGAAGTTTTTCTGTTTCACCTCGGCAGCATAAGACCATTCCCAAAGCGCAGCCGTCAGAACGACAGTGATAAGCGCGATATGGAGCCCATTCATTTTGTTTTTAGTTTGAAGCATCATTTTTTTCCTCCATCAAATGAGATACGAGGGTCGAGGGTCGAGGGTCGAGGGAAATTCCACTCGCCACTTGACACTCGTCACTCAACACCTGTTTTACCTGCGGCCTCCTCCGCCTCCGCCACTTCTTCCGCCGCCACCGCCACCGGATCTGCCGCCGCCCCCACCACCGCCGGCACTGCCACGGCTGGCGCTGCCACGCTGACTGGCGCTCTTGGCGGAGCTGCCGCCACCACCAACCCCTTCGAACGCGCCGCCACGGCTCCCGGACCCGCCGCGATCCGCGCCGCCACCACCGCCGAGTTGACTTGCGCCGCCACGATCGCCGGCGCCGCCACTCTTAGTGGCGCCTCCACGGTCACCTGCCCCTCCGCCCTTGGTGGTATCTCCGCCGACTCCTGCGCGATCGCCGGCACCGCCGCTCTTGGTGGCGCCTCCACGGTCGCCTGCTCCTCCACCCTTGGTGGCATCTCCTCCGCGATCGCCAACTCCGCCCTGTCCGAGATCTTGTCTTCCCTGCTCAGCGCGGCCGCGGTAAGCCTCGCGCGACTTGGCTGCTTCGGAGGTGCTTGCTTTGTTGTATTTCTGCGCCGTCCCCTGATCGCGATAGGAGACGCCCTTTCGGTGCTCGGCGTTGTGCTGCCAATTGCCCTGACCGCCCGCCGGCAATTGATTGGCGTAATTGTTGCGGTTGATGTTGTTGTTGATATTGATGTTCTGATTGTAATTGACTTTGACGTTGCCGCCGCTCCAATTAGCATTTCCCCACGCGTAACCCCACGCCGCGCCGGCGGCAACCCCGGCCCCAAACCAAAATGCGGATGTCGCCACATACCCCGGCGGGTGATAGTAGTAAGGCGGATAGGCGGGATACCACCAGGGACCAAAGATCACCAGCGGATTATAGGTCGGCACGTAGATCACCTGCGGGCTCACCGGCTCGATCCGGATGATCTTTTGCTCGACGATGACGGTCTGCTCCTTGGTCGTCTTGAGGTTGCCGGCAGTCTGAGCCTTGGCGCGAAGACTCTGGATGGTATCCATGACGTCTTTCTGCTGCGCGAGGAACGCATCTCCCAGCTTCTGTGACCAGTCGAGCTTCTCGCTCATCATCGTCAGCACCTGGGGAAAGTTCACGAGCGACTTCACGCTTGGGTCCCAGCTTTGCGCCTCGAGCGCCTTGGTAAGAGCGTCGCCTTTGAGACTTGAGTTCTGTTTCGCAAACCGATCCGCCTGCACGATCTCCAGGGGATAAGTGGAGGCCATCAGGATCTGCGAAACCAGAGAATCGGGATAAAGCGCGATCGGCGCTAAAACCTGATCCAGCTCTTCCTGCTTGAACGTTGGAGGCCCCGCGGATTGCTGGGCAAAGGTTCCTGGCGGTAGCGCCAGGAGCAGAATCATCGCCCACGCTAAAGCGCGAGCAAGGAATTGTCTTGTTTTCATTGTTGCTCCTTTTTCTGTTAGGTCAGTCTCACTCGTCACTTCTTTTTCCCATCGATCTCGCGAATAACATCGGCAATCTCCCGGCTCAGGCGTGCGACCGCGCGGCTGTGGGCGGCGGCGAGCGCATCGTAGCCGTTCTCCTGGACCGCCTCGCGCACGGTGGTGCGCCCCGTCTCCGTTCTGCCGTCCTTCGTCCGGCGCACGGTCCAGACCGCGTCCAGCACGGCTGCCTCGCCCGGCATCGATTGGAAGCTTTGTACCTCGATCACGACGCGATAGTCGGCGTCCGCGCTCGACGTCTGCGGAAACAAGGTCACGCGCGGAGTGCCCAGCATCGCAATGAGATTTTCGGCGACCACGCGCGAGATATTGTTCTGCAGCGGCGCAGCCCAGCGGTTGAACTCTTCCATCCGCACCTGGTTCGGGCCCGTGCTGACGACGATCTGCGGGCGGTCGACCACGGCAGG
>CAZNES010000138.1:0-7109 GCA_964572145.1 uncultured Syntrophobacteraceae bacterium | reverse complement strand
CCGCGAAAAACAGCACCCCCGGACCGGGCTCGACAAACATGAGCGGCTGGAGCTGTATGAGAGCGACGGTGAAGGTGTCGACAAACACGTCGAGCATCGACCAACGCCCGATGAACTGGACCATGCGATAGAGCCGGGTGCGCTCGCGGTTGTTCCCGAGCGAGCGGCGCTGCACCGTGATCAGGAGATAGCCGAGCGCGACCAGCTTGCCGAGCGGGATCATCACGCTGGCGATCAGCACGATGAGCGCCAACGGCCACGATCCCGAGGTGTACAGAAACACCACCCCGCCCATGATCGTGTCGGAATCGGCGGTCCCGAGCGTGGTCGTGCTGAGCACCGGCAGAACGTTTGCGGGGATGAAGCAGATCGCCGCGGCGATAACGAGCGCCCAGGTGTACTGGATCGAGTGGTGGCGCCGCCACGCGAGCTCCTCGCCGCAGCGCGGGCAGTAGCCCGGCTCGGCCGCATCGGCGGGGTGCGACAGCAAGGCGCAGGTTTCGCAGGAAACGAGTCCCGCCTCAGCCGCAGTAAGTGCGGTTGCGCTCATCGTATTGCTTTGGTTAAAAGTTTTCTCCATCTGCGCAAATTTTCTAAGCCTAAAACCCTGATTCTTTTAATCGCGCCAAGTCGCCACCGAGACAAAATCCGAAATCCGAAGCTCGAAAGCGGCCCCGCGGACCGAAACAAACCAAAACACTCAAATCCGAAATCCAAAAATCGGAAACCGAAACGAGCTTGTTTGGAGTTTTGTGCTTTTTGATCATTTGGATTTGTTTCGAATTTCAGAATTCGAATTTCGAGCTTTGCCTTTTTCCAGGAATTTGTTGGCGGCCCCTTCGACGTCGCTCAGGACATGCTTTGCGTCTTTACGCGAAAAATCTTCCTTCGTGTCCTTCGTGGTGCAATCTCTTTTTACTTTTTGCTTGCGGCTTTGCCGCGCTATTCTCCCCCTGCGCCGGAGGATACCGGCGGCGCTGCGCCGTCCGCCCACTCGATCCGCTTCCAAATCTCGCGCGGATGAAAACTGACCATGATCGCGGCAAAGAGGACTATCAGCCCACCCACCGCATACATCCCGATGCCGGGCTCCACCGTTGCCAGCTCCGCGATCTTGATCAGCGCGACCAGGATGCCGAGCATCATCACCTCGCTCATCGACCAGGGCTGCATGGAGTCTGCCCAGCGCAGCATTTCCCCGACCCAGCGCGGCGCGGGCGGCCGCCTCACCGCGAGCAGGACCGCCAGCATGAACAGGATGTAGCTTCCGGGCGCGATCACAGCGCAGAACAAGACGATCATGGCCGTCACGTCCTGGCCTTGCAGCCACATCTCATAAGCGCCGCCGACGATGGACGTGCTCGCGTGGCGTCCGACGGCCGAGAGCCCCATCAGCGGCGAGGTATTGGCGACGATGAATACGACGGCGGCCGTGAGCGTGAGCGCCAGCGCGCGGTCGAGCGGATCGGTTGGCTGGGTAGCGAGCGTGTTGCCACAGCGCGAACAGCGCGCCTTACCCCCGGGCGGGAGTTCCGGCAGGCGTTGCAGCAGATCGCAATCGGGGCAGGCAACGGTTTCCATAGCGATTCGATTAGCGGCAGCGACAGTCTTTCTTAGGGCTTCTTGGAATCAGGATAGGTCTCAACCCAGCTAAATAGCTGCGCCTCGGCACGATCGTGAACTTGCCAGCCGCGGCTCTCTATTTCCTTTCCGGCCCTCGGGCTCAGCGTACCGGTGAGCCAGACCTGTTTATCCTTGATTCCCGGTAGGTCGTTCACGAGCTGATCGGCCCCCGTCATCAACTTCGCTATAGGCTCGGTCCAGGCCAGGTAATCCAGCGACAAATTGAAAACCAACGCTCCATTGACCGTGCGGCCCACGGCAAATTGACCGAGAGAAATAAAACGCTCCAGCGGCGTTACGGACTTGTGATAGCCGGCATACATCTGCGCTTGGCGCTGGCGGAATAACGCCACCGTCGGGTTCTGGCTGGGCAAAGCCAACCGGACCAAGGCGCCGCGGTCGGCCACTCCGTTCATCTCGCCCAGGCCGTGAACCAGAAAGGTCTGCTCCCGGGGGGAAAAAATCGTGTTATTGAGAAACGTGTCGGCAACGTGCGGATTGACCCCCATGGCGTTTAGCTTATCCGAGTTCATTTTCCGCAGCTCGACCGGCGGAGTGTTGTGGAGGGTCTCGTTTAAGACTTTGCTGGTGCTGATCACGGTCATGGCGATACCCGCGCCTCCAGGCACCGCCGCCATGGCTGCGGACCATGTAAGGGAGCCCGCGAAGCTGGCCCATGAGATCCGATTTAACATGTCCTGAAGCTTTGGGTTATCCGAGTAAACATCGACGCCGAACTGATGGGCATACTCCCGTTTCGTAGTTGAGAAGCCGATCGCGTCTTTGATGGCCGAATCCTCGGACTGGCTGCGCTTGGCGCCAAAGAGGCCTTCACCCACCCTGGAAAAGACCGCGCCTAAACCCTGGGCCGCCCCGCTCACTGTTTGCACGGGGCTGGTCACCAGGCTCATAGCGCTTGTCATCGTGTCCAGTCCGGCCTGTTTTAAGGAATCCACGTATTCCTTTGTCCCCTGGACCTTCTCCATCACGACCATGGCGTTAATCTCGCCGATCCGCTTTCTCAACAGGGCGGTGGAGACGGCCGTGAAGGTGCCGAATTTAGAATCGATCTTGTAGGTATTCAGGAAGCCATCGTTAGTCACTCGCTCCTGGACCTTGTGATTCGGACTCGCGAGCAACTCCGGCGGCAAAATCTTCGACGCGCTGAGAACCGGGGGCGACTCGTATCCCTGCTGAGCGGCGACCGCGAATGCCGGTTGAAAAATCAAAACTGCCGATAAAATAAATGCGGTATGCGTGCGCTTGGCCCGGCGCCGTTGAAGCGAAATTTTCCAATGTGTCATTGACTTCTCCTCCTTTTAAGTTGATCCGAAAATATTCCCGTCTATGTATCACAACCGATTACGCCGCGCGAAGCCGGCTGAAGAGAGTTATCTTCAATGTCATCCTCCTTGGTCCTCGTCGGCGCCGCGTTCGATAGCCGCGCGCAGCGTCTTGATCAACAGCTCGTCGTTGAACGGCTTGCGCAGAAAAGCCACCGCGCCCATCGCCAACGCCCGCTCGCGCACTCCCGCCTCGTCGTGCGCGGTGATAAAGACGATGGGAAGCCGGCTGCCGCCAGTTGACAGCCGCTGCTGCACCTCCATCCCGTTCAACCCCGGCATCTGCACGTCGAGCACGACACAGTCCACGTCGAACGACGGCATCGCCTCGACGAGATCGAGGAACTCCTGGCCTGAAGCGAACGTCTCCGCGTCCATCCCAAGCGAGCGCACCAGTCGCTTCATGGCGCGACAGACGGACTCGTCGTCATCCACGATGGCAATCAGTGGCTTGGTCTTGCTCATGAAAAACTTTTTTGTCGCGCTGAGCCACTCTAGTAGAAGGCGGAAAGCGTGTATATTGGACCTTAGTCCAATAGGGGGGAAGGGGACAGAAGTCATCAGTAATCAGTGAATAGTGATCGGTGATCAGTGGACAGTGATGGATGGTCAGTGAACAGTCATCAGTAAACAGCATCAGTAACACTGACGACGGCTGCCCGATACCGATTACTGACAACTGATTACTGCTTAGTTACTCTTTGGCGGTATACCGATTTGCGCGGCGAGGCCCACCAGCTTGGCGAGCGATTTTACCTGCATTTTCCGCATCACCCGAGCCCGATGGACTTTGATGGTTTTCTCCACGGTGCCGAGTTCACCGGCGATTTGTTTGTTAAGCCGGCCTCTCACGACCAGCGCCATCACTTCGCGTTCGCGCGGAGTCAGCGTATTCATACGGCTTTGGATGTCTTCGAGTTTAGCGCGCTCGGCGCGATCGTGGACGGCGCGCGCGACCGCCTGTCGGATCGCGCGCAAAAGTTCCGTGTCCTGGACCGGCTTGGGCAGGAAGTCCACCGCGCCGGCCTTCATCGCCTTCACGCTCGTCGGAATATCGCCGTGGCCGGTGATGAAGATGATGGGGAGGATAACATTCGCCGTTTGTAGTTCGCGTTGCAGGTCGATTCCGCTGAGACCGGGCATGCGGATGTCGAGCACGAGACATGCCGGTCCGTGATTGCCGCAGCCGCTATCGAGAAACTCGCGCGCCGAGGCGAAGCTTTGCACCTGATGGCCGGCGGACTTGATCAGCCGTGCCAGCGCTTTGCGCACGGAGGGGTCGTCATCGACGAGGAAGACAGTGGCAAGGGAGTGTCGGGTGTCGAGGGTCGAGTGTTGAGGGGAAGATGGTCTGTCACTCGTCGTCACTTGATTCTCTCTCTCCTCATGCTTCCAATTGAGCTGGTCAGGATGCCGATGATTTCGTCGACAAGTTCTATCCTTTGACTAACGACGTCCGGGGCAAGCCAGTGCTTCATCCTTTCGTATCGTCCCCGCGTTTCACGGGCGGACCCACGCGCAAAATCGAGGAAGCGAACATATTCCGCCCGACTCACCCGTCCGTAACCTTCTTCAATATTCGCACAGATCGAATCCGCGCTGCCGATTTGTTGCGATACAAGTCGATAGCAAAGCGGTTTTGTTTTAAGAGTATCCATGTCCGTCACAACCAAATCGAACGATTGCCGCGCTTTTTGGTACGCGCCGAAACTCTCCAGTCCAATCTGACTCATTGCCCCTCGACACCCGACACTCGACACTCATCTCTTGTCACTCGACACTCGTCCCTCGACACTCTCTTCCACCGGCACCGTGAAGCAAAGCGTCGCGCCCCGGTCCGGGTTGTTCTCCGCCCAGAGACGACCGCCATGGGCTTCGACGATGGAGCGGCAGATGGAAAGCCCCATGCCCAGCCCGTCGGGCTTGGTCGTATAGAACGGCTGAAAAATTTTATCGAGCTTGTCGCGGCTCAGACCCGTCCCTTTGTCGCGTACCGCCACCGTCACCATGCCCGCGCCGTCCCGTTGCGCCCGCACTTTGATCTCGCGCTCGTTCGCCGGACAGTCATCCATCGCGTCAAACGCGTTGAGCAGCAGATTCAGCATCACCTGCTGCAACTGCACCCGGTCGCCCCGCACCGTCGGCAGGCCTGAATCGATTTCGCGTAGGACGCGGATGTTGTGCAATATGGCATCGCTGTGAGCCAGCAACACGACATCGCCGATGACATTCCCCAGGTCGAGCGGAGCGAATTCGATCTCCTCTTTTTTAACCAGCGTCCGCATCCGGCGGATAATCTCGCCCGCGCGCCTGTCGTCCTTGACGATGTCCTTCAGTATCTCGCCCATCTCGTCGACGTTGGCCGGGTTGGCGGCAAGGAAACGCTGCGCCGCCTGCGCGTTGCTGAGAATCGCCGTGAGGGGTTGGTTCAGCTCATGCGCCAGCGACGTCGCCAGTTCGCCCATGGTGGAGATACGCGCCACATGAGCGAGCTCCTGGCGATTACGCTGAATTTCAGCTTCCGCTTCTTTGCGTTGAGTGATGTCACTGGACGCGCCCAGGACCTGGTTCGCAGAGCCACCCCCCCCAACGATGGGACGTTTCACGGTCTGCAGCCAGCGGACCTTCCCCTGGGCGTCCGTTATACGCTCTTCCGGAATGAAACGTTCTTGCAACGTGTCGAGAACTTCCAGGTCCATACGGTGGAAGAACTCGACCTCTTCGGCGTTGGGATTGAAATCCGCATCGGTCTTGCCGATGAGGTTCTCGACGCTCGTGCCGTACGCGTCCGCCACTGCCTGATTGACCAAGGTGAATCGCCCTTCGCGGTCTTTGGCGAAGATAAAATTCGGGTCAATGTCGATAACCTGCCTGAGGAATGTCCGCTCCTTCTCCAGCGCCTTCTCCGCTCGTTTACGCTCGGTGATATCGATGCACGAGCCGATGTAGCCGAGGAACGCTCCGTCGGATGCAAAGCGCGGCACGCCATTGTCCAGGACCAAGCGATATTCACCGTCGCATCGCCGTAAGCGGTATTCCATCGTAAATTGTTGCCGCGCGTCAAAAGCCTTAGCGTAGATTTCAAGACAGTGGTCGAAGTCTTCGCGGTGGACGCCTTCCGCCCAGCCGTTGCCGAGTTCCTGCTCGAGTGAGCGGCCGGTAAAGTCGAGCCAGCCTTTGTTGAAAAAAGTGCAGAGCTTGTCCGTCCCCGACATCCAGATCATCACGGGCGCCGTGTCGGCGACGACGTGAAAGCGAGCCTCGCTCTCCCTGAGCGCTTCCTCGGCGCGCTTGCGGGCCGTGATGTCAAACACAGCCCCCATCCTCCGTAGCGCGCGGCCTTGAAGATCGTTGACAGTGCGCCCCATTGCCGCCACCCAACGTACTGTGCCGTCGGGAAGAAGCGTGCGGAATTCCAGGTCGACCGGCAGCCCTTCCTTCTGCGCGCGTTCGACTAGCGACACCACTTCGGTCCGGTCGTCGGGATGAACGTGGGCAAGGACATCCCCGAACCGGAGCGTATCCTCTTGGCCGAAGCCCAGCAGAAAACGCAGTTGCGCGTTGGCCCATAGGGTATCCTGTGCCGGATCCCGCACCCACAGGCCCACTTCGGCAGCGTCGGCCGCCAGGTCCATGCGCTGCTTGCTCTCGCTTAGCTCGGACTCGGCCCGGCGCCGGCGCGCGTGCTGCACGATAAGCCCGCCAATCAACAGCAATTGCACCGCAATGATGATGAACGCTCCGACGATGTACCAGCGGTATTGATCCCAGACCGATGGCGGACCGAAGCGAACGATGCTGCCCGGAGGCAGCCGGCTTTCGCTGATCCCCCAGCGATTCAAGGCCCGCCAATCGAAAGTCGGAGCACCGTCAGTACGGACTTGATAACTTTCGCTTGGGAACCGAACGCTATCGAGATATTCGGAGTAAAACTCAATTCGTCCTGATCCGAGTTTCTGGACTGTGTCAAGCGCGGTCTGCTCCATGAGCGGGAAGCCTGGCGAGAACCGACCTCCAGAGGAAATCATCAAAACGCGTTTGGCGCGCTCAGCATCTGCGCCATGTGTGCTGGTTGCTGCAGTGAACAAAAGGATCAGACACAGCACGAATGCGGACCACGGCATCAACCCTTCAAGCGCCGGG
>CAZNES010000137.1:0-7110 GCA_964572145.1 uncultured Syntrophobacteraceae bacterium | reverse complement strand
CGGCTCTCGCTCTAACGGTAGTACCGGTAGCCGTAATAGGGATAATAGTAGGGGTAGGCCCGGTAGGAGTAAGAGTAAGGACCGGGGGCATAGTAGGGACGGGGTGAATAGTAGGGGCCGGGTGAATAGGAGGGATCGGATGAATAGGAGGGAGCGGATGAATAAGAGGGATCGGAGTAGGAGTAAGCGTACGGATAAGGTTCAGCAATAATGCAGCCCCCTAAGATAAACATGAGTGTGGCCAGTGTCGCCCCCTGCAAAGCCATTTTCACATTGATCCTGTCCATATTGACTCTCTCCTTTCTGTGATCATCCACTACACCAATTATGGGCTAACATTTTGTTCCCGTCAAGAAGAAAATTCTAAGGTAGGGATAAGAATTGGTCGTGTGATTGGAAGGTTGGCGGTAGTTCCTTCGATTGCGCGGGACAGAATGGCGTTCGCGATTGCGCGAAATTTTTCGCGGGCGGCTTCGAGGTCGTCGACGATTTCCTGGGCGAGAACGTCGTGCTTCTGTCATCCAACGCCAAAATTCAAGACCCTCAGAGCCGTCAGAACAAGGCGATCGGGTTGACCGGCGAGCCGGTACCGCCGACCACTCTTAACGGCGCAACCACGAGCATGAACTCGTAGCGCCTCTCCTCGGCGCAGGCTTCGGCCAGAGGCTGGAGCAAAGCGTTGTCCAGCAGACCGATGCCGTAGGCGAAGATAGCGCCGTGCACTGTCCAGAGGATGCCATAGTCGTTAGGCATGGCGTCCATCATATCCCAGACCAGCAGAGAGCAGTCCGACTCCCGGATAAACTTGAGGCAGGAGGCGTGCAGGCCCGGGCGGCCCTG
Source organism: uncultured Syntrophobacteraceae bacterium (assembly GCA_964572145.1). GTDB lineage: Bacteria > Desulfobacterota > Binatia > UBA9968 > UBA9968 > JAJPJQ01. The sequence goes on along the minus strand of CAZNES010000137.1, from coordinate 6,270 downwards.
CGGGTCGCTGCCCCAGGGAGGATGGACTTTGTCCCAGTGCTCGCGGCCGCCATGGACCACAAGAGCATCGCCGGGTTGCATGGTAATATTTTCGTCCCGCGCGATCTCCTCCAGCTCCCATCCATGAATCGGCTCCTCCATGGTGACAAAGGGAACGCCCCTGTGTTTGGGTACGTCGAGCAGCACGCCGCGAGTGATGATTCCCTCCTTCCAGTGCTCCACCGATCCCCAGGTGGCGCCGTTAAAGGTAATCACCTCGTCCGGGTTGCGGCCGTTCCACATGCCATTGCCGTCCCAACCGTGACAGAGGGCGTCCAGGTGGGTGCAGGCCTGGCCGTGATAGGCGATGCCGTAGTAGTCGGCGGCGGCACCGTCGGTTTCGCTGCGCACGCGCCGCATCATGTAGTGCTGCGCCGGAATGGGATTGTTGGGCGCCGGAGTTTTAGGAAACTCCCGGCTCAGCGACACCGCCCGGCCGCTCCGCACTAGGCGCGCTGTTGCCGCGCGCTTTTCCGGCGTCACCATGTTGACGGCCCCCTTCTGGTCGTCGTCGCCCCAACGGCCCCAGTTGCGCTCTTCCTTCAAGTAGGCCAGAACTTCCTCTTTCGTAGGTACTCGGCGTTCCATGGGATCTCCTCCGAATTCCCCATTACTCCAAGGCGGAGGGAATGTCGAGTTGCGGATTCCAAGTTGACATAACGGCAGGTTATCGATTACGCTCGGCCACAAAAATGACGAGCATGAGTGCGACGAAACAGCGGCGGCAGACTCTGATCATCCTGACGCTTCTTGTTCTGGCTCTATGCGCCATCGCGCGCGATGGACTGAGCGCCGACACCCCCTCCGTTCGCATAAGCTACGGCGGCACCGCCGGCTACCAGCTTCCTCTCTGGGTCAACAGGGAGATGGGACTCTACAGGAAATACGGCATCGATCTCGAAATCCTTCTCATCGGCGCGGGCTCGCCGAATATTCAGGCCTTGCTCGGAGGGAGCATTCAGATGACGCAGACGGCGGGCTCTTCGGCGATGCTGGCGGCGATGCGCGGCGCGCCGGTGGTGATCGTCGCCACCCTGGACAATAAGCTTCCATTCCAACTGATCGCCCGCCCCGAGATCAAGGAGCCGCGGCAGCTCCGCGGCAAAACGATCGGCATCAACCGCTTCGGAGGCTCCAACGACACGGCGGTCATTATGGCGCTCAAGGCATGGAAAATGGATCCGCGCGAGGTGACGATGCTGCAGACCGGAGGAACTTCAGCGCGCATGGCGGCGCTAATAAGCGGGAGGGTCGACGCTACGGTGCAGTCCTATCCGGAAATTTTCTCGGCGCGCAAGCTTGGCATGAACGTCCTGGCCGATATCGGGGACTTCGGTTTCTATACCAACACTTCGAACATCGTCATCCGCTCCTATCTCCAGCAGAGCCGGTCGATGGTAAAAAATATCATCAAGGCCCAAATCGAGGCCATTCACACTATCAAGACCAACAAGGAGGGAACGCTGAAAGTGCTAAAGAAATATCTTCAAGTTAGCGACCCCGAGGCCGTGGCGGGGACTTACGATTTCTTTTCCAGCCGGATGCCCCGAGTGCCGCGCACGGAGGTGGAAGGGGTCAAAAACATTTTGGCCGAGATCGGGGCTTCTCAGAGAGAGCCGGCCGATTTCTTCGATATGAGTTTGGTGGACGAAATCGAGAAGGAGGGATTCGTCCAGAAGCTCTATGGACGATAGGATGAAATCTTTGCCGTCTTGGGTAAAAAAGATTTTTCGCCTCGGGGCATGCCTCTTTCTCCTGCTCGCGACCAGGCCCGGCCATGCCGCCGAAGCGGTTCCGAAGCTCCGTGTCGCCTACGCGGCGATCACCGCAGCCTTCGCGATCCCTTGGGTCGCCAAAGAGGCGGGGATATTCCAGCGCCATGATCTGGACGTCGAGCTCGTCTATATTGCCAGCGGCGCGCGCGCGGTCCAGACGTTGGTCGGAGGAAGCGTGGACATTGCGGCATTCGGTGGCTCGGCCGTCATCGACGCCAAACTGGCCGGAGCGGACACCGTCTACGTCGCCATCCCGGTGAACCGCGTGCTTGTGTTCACCGTCGTCGCTCCTCAAATTCAACGGGTCGAGGATCTGCGCGGAAAGACCATCGGGGTCAGCCGGATCGGAACCGTAACGGATTTTTTCACCCGCACCTACCTGCGTCAGGTCGGCCTCGTGCCCGACCGCGACGTCATGATCCGACAGGCCGGCGGCCTTCCAGAGATACTCGCGGCGCTCAAGGCCGGGCAGGTGCAGGCCGGCACCTTTGGCTTTCCCGTGGTGCTCCATGCGCTTGCCGCAGGCTTCCGTGTTTTGGTGGACTACTCCACGCTGGGATTCCGTTACCCGCTCTCCTCCGTCGGGGTGACCCAGATGACGCTCCGCAAGCAGGAACCCGTGATCCGCCGTTTCCTCGAGGCGCATATCGAGGCGGTCCATCGTTTTCGAACCGACCCGGCCTTTGCGATGAACGTGATTGCAAAATATACCCAGACCGCCGACCGAAAGATTCTGGAAGAGACACAGAAGGTCTATGCCTCGGCCTTCGAGCGGGTTCCCTACCCGGACCCGGAGGATCTCAAGCTCGCGCTGACCCAGGTGAGCGAGAGCAATCCTCGTGCCCGTGGCGCCGACCCGCGAGATTTTATCGAGCCCCGCCTGCTTCGCGAAATCGAGGCCAGCGGATTCGTCAAGCGGTTATACGGCGAGGGGGGAAGATGATTTCTATCGGCCAGGCCCGTTGATGGCGGACAAAGTCAAACTTACGGTCGCCTGCGGCGACTACGAGATCGTGCGCGCGCTCAAGGAACGGAGGGTCGAGCCGGACGGGATCGATCTCGTGATGTTGACGGAAACGGGCTCGCGGGAGCGCCACTGGCGCATGTCGCGCAAGCTCGAATTCGACGTCTGCGAACTCAACGTCGGCGCCTATTTCATGGCCCGGAACCGAAACGTCCCGATTACGGCGCTGCCCGTCTTTCTCCACCGCCGCTTCCGCCACGGTTTCATCTTCGTCAACAGCCGCTCCGGCATCAAGCAGCCGAAAGATCTGATCGGAAAAAAAGTCGGCGGCACCAACTTCCAGCCCGCCGGCAACATCTGGGCGCGCGGAATTTTAGAGGAGCATTATGGCGTGCCGCACAAGAAGCTCACCTGGGTGGTCGAGCGAAGCGAAGACATCCCCTTCGAGCCGCCGAAGGGATTGAAGATCGAGATGATCCCGTCGGGCAAGTCGCTCGATGCGATGCTGGCGGAGGGAGAGCTTCCGGCGATGATCTCCCCGTATATCCCGAAGCCGATACTGAGCGGCGATAAGCGAGTCGAGCGCTTGTTTCCCAATTACGAAGAAATCGAGCTTGACTACTTTCGCAAGACGGGCATCTTTCCCATCATGCATGTGACGGTCATCAAGCAGGAGATTATCGACAGGTATCCCTGGGTGGCAATTAATCTGGTCAAGGCGTTCGAAGAGGCCAAGCAGATCGCCTACCGACGGGTGGCGAACCCGCGAATGATTCCTCTCGCCTGGGTGAGAACCGCATGGGAGAAGGAGCGGAAGCTTCTCGGGCCCGATCCCTGGGCCTACGGTCTGGACGAGGCCAACAGAAAGAATCTCAAAACCATCATTCGCTATTGCCGCCAGCAGGGGTTGATCGGGAGAGAGATGCCGCTCGAGGAGCTGTTCGTCGATACCGATCTCGGCGATTCAGATGGCAGCGGGGAAGAGAGCGCTTGACCAGAGAGGCCGCTTGCCATCGACCGGGAGGGCTCACCCTCGATGAAACGTATGGCGGTGAATAATCCGGGCTAGGGACGCTCACTGGGCGGGTCCCGCCAACAACATTTCGATTCCTTTCGCCTACGGATCCTTTGTAAGCGCGAGGGGATAATTCTCCTTTGCCTGGTCTTTCGAGACGTAGCCGAGCGCGATGTCTCGTTTAACCGACGCCGCATCGCGCTCCGACGGAGCACCGTATCCCCCGCCGCCCGCCGTCAGAAATGTCACGCTCTCGCCAGGCTTCACCAACAGTTGGCTAAACTTACCGGGAAGCGTTTCTTGCTTGCCGTTGCGCTCGATGAACGTCTGGTTAGTTTGCCCCTCGGCGCCGCCCAACAAACCCCACGGCGGGCATTTAATCCGATCGGTGTTGCGGCTGACCAGCATATCGTGCAGCGGCTTCACTTTGACTTCGACGCCGATGCCGCCGCGAAATTTGCCGGCGCCGCCGCTGTCAGGACGGAACGCATGACACTCGTAAAGCAGCGGATAATACAATTCCTGCAGTTCGATGGGCGTGTTTTTCACGTCGCCCTGGCACATCGACACCGCCGCCGACGCGCCGTCTTCAAACGGCCGGCCGCCCCAACCGCCGCCGATAATGTTCTGGCAGACGTAGCGCCGTCCCGTTTTGGGATGGGTGCCGAAGATCGCGTAGCCGCCCATATCGCCTTTGTGCGCCGCGGGGATGCGCTCCGGCAACACGGGGGCCAGAGCGCGTAAAATCGTGTCGAGCACCGTCGGCAGCGAAAGGCTCCAACCGCCGATCGGCGCCGGCCGTCTGGCGCTGAGCAATTTTCCCGGCGGCAGAATGACTTTGAGCGCGCGGAACGAACCTTCATTGACTTCGCGCTTGGGTGATGTGAGCGCTTTGAAGGCGACGCGAGCCGCGGCCATGCCGCCGGACGCGCCGCAGTTGATGAAGCCCGCCACCTGATCGGCCACCTCGGAAAAGTCGATGGTGATCTCGTCGCCGCGCACTTCGACTGTGACCTTGATCGGGATCGTCTTGGTAAAATCCCTGCCGTCGTCGTCCAGAAAAGACGACGCGTGATAAACGCCGTCGGGAATCGCGCGCACGGCTTCGCGCACGAGCTTGTCGGTCTGATCCCAGATTTGCCGCACCGCTTCTTGAAACAACGCGCCGCCGTATTTGCGGCAAAGCTGGTCCAGCCGCTCTTCGCCGGTGCGGCAGCACGCGATCTGGGCGCGCAAATCGCCCATTGACGATTCCGGGAAGCGGATGTTGTCTTCGATCAAACGCAATACTTCGGTGTTCGGCTTGCCGGCGGCGTAAATTTTCACCGAGCGCACCTGCAACCCTTCCTCATAGACATCCCGTGTCATGCTCGAGCCGAAACCGGTGCTGCCGCCGCCGACGTCGATCCAGTGAGCGCGCACGGCAAGAAAGCAAAGCATTTTCCCGTCCCAGAAGAATGGCGTATAGACCGCCATGTTGTTCAGATGCTGGCCGCAGATTTCCGGATGGTTGACCAGAAAGACATCGCCAGGGTGAATGTTTTCCTTGCCGTAGACTTCAATCCCGTCTTGCACCGCGACGCCGAGGTCGGCGAGAAAAATCGGCAACGCGCCTTCGTTCTGCGACATTGTCCCGCCTTCATCGTCAAGGATGCTGACGCAGTAGTCCTGCACCTCGTAGATCATCATGTTGTAGGCGGTCTTTTTTAAGACCGCCGACATCTCATTGGCGGCCGCTTTGAGAGCGCAGCGGATAATTTCGACGGTAATCGGATCTACGGTCATAGTTTCGCTTTCCTCGGGTCGTTCAAGACGTTCAAACCGTTGAAGAACTCTGTAGCACTTTGTTAATTCCGTTCTGAGCCTTCCGTATCATCCTGTACCCCTCCGACACGCTCAAGTTTCGATTGTCGGATCGAAACAACCGAAATGCAGTTGGAAAAATCCTACTCAGGTATTCCTCCCCCAATCCAAAATCCAAAATCGAAAATCCAAAATGTCATCTTATGACCCTGTCCGCCTTCATCAGCAGCCACTGCGGGATCGTCAAGCCGATCTGCTTCGCCGTCTTGAGATTGATCACCAGCTCAAATTTCATCGGCTGCTCCACCGGCAGATCGGCAGGCTTGGCTCCCTTCAGGATTCTGTCCACGTAATATGCGACGCGCCGGTAGCTTTCCGCTTTGTCCGCTCCGTAGTACATGAGCCCGCCGGCATCTACAGCTTCTTTGTCGGCGTACATCGACGGCAACCGGCTCTTTAACGCAAAGCTGACGATCCGTTTTTGATTATCAGTCATTAGCCGGCCGGAGTGCACGGAGAGTCCACCCGGGCGCTGCTTGCCCATCGCAGCGAATACCTTCTCGAAATTGTCCGCGGCTCGTACCTCCCAAGGTTGAATAGTCAACTTCAGCGCACGCGCCGCGACTGGGAGAACCTCTTTCACGTCGAGTACGCTGCCCTGAGCGGCCGGATCG
>CAZNES010000136.1:0-7596 GCA_964572145.1 uncultured Syntrophobacteraceae bacterium | reverse complement strand
TTCACCTTGATCGAGGTGACGATCGCGATCACGCTGTTGTCTTTGATCGTCGTGATGCTCTACGGCTCTTTTTACCTCGGCGAGAGAGCCATGGCCAAGGCGCAAGCGCGCTCCGATCAGAGCCAGGCGGTCCGGACCTTTGAGGAATTGCTGGCGGGATATGTCCACTCGGCGTATCCGTATCGACCGACGGCTCGGAATCTCGCGGTCTATTTCATCGGCGACGACCGCAGCGTCGAGTTTGTCTCCTCGCTCTCCGTAGGCCTAGGCGGACGGGGAATGGCCAAAGTGCGCGTTTCTTCCGAGCTGGTGGGCAATCAAGGAGCGACGGTGACGCTGGAGGAGGAAATGCCGGTCCGGGTGAGCGAAAAAGATAAAGGAGGAGGCGGCGGCTACAGCAACAGCCTCGTTATCGCCGAGGGCCTCAGAGGATTTCGCATCGAGTACCTGGATTCCGCGTCGGAAAACGAGCGCTGGGTCGATGAATGGGACGGGCGGCAGCGCCGCGCGCTCCCGAGGGCGGTCCGTCTCGTCTATCATGACGAAGGAGGACGGGAAGTGCGGCGGGTGTTTCCGATCATGATAGGAATGTTGGCGTCATGAGCAGGCACTCCACAAAGGCCCATAATACTCGTGATCGTGATTCGTGCTCGTGCCGGGGAAGGCGAACACGGACACGAAACTTCGGAGCGTCACTTCGAAGTGACACGAACACGGCCGTAATCCGGAGCGAGCGCGGCGCCGCGCTGGTGATCGTGCTATGGATTTTTATTTTGCTTTTCGTCGTGGCCTTCGACTTTTCCGCCTCGGTGCGCGAGGAGGGCACGGCGACGCATCGCTACGCTCAAGAGACCGAGGGCTATTACCTGGCGCTTGCGGGGTTTCAGCAGGGCGTCTATGAATTGCTCAAGCTGGCCGCGAAGACCGGCCAGGTGGCCGTTCCCGCTCAGGGCGAAGATATGTTCGAGGGGAATTGGAAAAAAGGGACGCTTGGAGAAGGAGTCTACGAGGTGCGTTTCGTGGACGAGGCGGGGAAGATCAATTTGAATCGCATTACCGAAGACACGCTGCGCAGCGTCCTCGCCCACCTGGGAGTGGAGGAGCGGCAGAGAAATATTCTGGTCGATTCCATCATGGATTGGCGCGACGAAGACGATCTCCATCGGCTCAACGGCGCGGAGAGCGATTACTATCTTACCCTCTCGCCTCCGTACACGGCGAAAAACGGTCCTTTCGACAGCGTCGAGGATCTCCTCTGGGTGCGCGGCGTGACCGCGGAGCTTTTCTACGGCCGGGAAGGGGGAGTCGGGCTCCGGGAAATTTTTACCGTGGACAGCCCCTCAGGGGTCAATCTACGCACCACGACGGCGGCGGTGTGCGTCGCGCTTTTGGGCATTCCTCTGGAGAAGTGCCGGGCGTTCATCGCGCAGAGGGCTAAATTATCCGAGAAGACCCTGAACGACCTGTTGCGGCTTTTGGGCATCGCCGACGACTCGCTCATCCGCCGGCAGGTGATGTTCGCCAATCCCACGGTGATTACGGTCGAGGCCAAGGGCCATCAAGCGGACTCACCGACGGAGCGGCAGGTGAAAGGAGTGATCCGCATGGTCGGCGGCGACCGCGGCTATGACCTGATTCGGTGGCTGGATCGCGATTCGGTAAGAGATCAAAGGATCGAAGGGTCCCTGGGACGACAGGAAGGATGATATGATTCTGCTGAAAAACCCTAAGAATGCTTCGACTAGGCTCAGCATGGACGGAAAATCTCCAATGATCTCAACCGCTCCACCGTTCGTCCTGAGACTCTCGAAGGATGAACGGTGGGTTTTTCAGCCGAATCATGATGCCGGCTGAGCCATGATGAACCCGCGCTGGTTTAAAAATCTTTCCCGCGCCGATTTCGTGAAGAGCGTCGGCCTCTACGTCACGCCGGATCGCTTCTATCTCGTGCGCATGCGCAAAAGCCTGCTGCACCTGGCCGTGCTCGAGACACAATCGCGCGAGATAGCGCCCGGGGCGGATTCGGCGGCGCGCAAGCAGGCGCTCGGCGACGCGCTGAGGTCCCTGGCGCACTTTGATCCCAAGAAGGACCCGCTCTATATCTGTCTCTCTTCGGATCAGGTCATCAGTCTGGAGATTTCCTTTCCGCGAGTCGCCGCAGACAATCTCGCTCAGGTGGTGGAGTACGAAATCGAAAGGCATCTTCCGTTTCGCCGGGACGAGGTCTACTACGATTTTCTTCCTATAGGCGCCGACGGCGATAAGGTCGGGGTGCTTCTGTTCGCGATTCAAAAAAAGATCATCGACGACGTGCTCGAGGTCTTTGCCGGCTTCGGCGCCAAGCCGCGCGGCGTCGAGAGCTCGGCGACGGCGCTGTCGAATTATCTGCTCTTTTGCACCGGCGGCCTCAGCGGGCCGGCGCTGCTTTTAGGGGGCCGTGATCACGACTTGGAGTTGACCGGTTTGAACGGCCGTGGCGAAGGCTGGAAACAGGAAACCGTATTCTCCTTCAGCCACAGGCTGCCTCACTCCGATTGGGCTCAAGGGCCGGGCCGGGAGATTTTTTTCAGCTCTCTGCGCGGCTCTCCGCGTTTCTTCGGCTGGGGCAACGCGGCGGAATTTTTGCGCTCGGTGACCCAGGAAGCCCTGCCGTACGAGGACCTGATCGACTTGGGAAAAGGCAAGCTCGCCCAAGGCGAGGAGATCGCCGCCGAGCCCGCTTATCTCCCCGCGGCGGGCGCCGCGCTGCATGGGCTTCGCGAGGCGACTTTCGACGTCAATCTTGTGCCCGGGGCGAAAAAAGAAGGGCGGGGAAAGGCGCTTTCGTGGGTGAACGCGTCCCTTGCCGCTTTGCTCTTGCTCGGGCTGATAGGATGGCTCGGCAGTTACGCGATCAAAGACGAGATGCGGCTGCGCCAATTGCAGAAGGAGAACCAGAAAATCGCTCCCTCGGTGGAGGCTTTGCGCCGCGAAGAGACCGAGCTCAACCGTTTGCGCAAGGAGATCGTCTTCTTCTCCGATCTCAAGCAGCGCCGCGGCATCGTCCTGCGCGTCCTGGACGAGCTCTCCCGCATGGTTCCCACGAATGCTTACGTTTCCAACCTGCGCCTGCGCGAAAATAATCTGGAACTTCAGGGCACCGCCGAGAGCGCGTCCAATTTGATTCCTATACTGGAGCGCTCTCCCGTATTTGAAAACGTGACCTTCAACGCGCCTTCGAGCAAAGGCCGCGACGGGCGCGAGACGTTTTCCATCAAAGCCGACATCGAGCGGCCCAAAGCAAGCGCGGCGGCGAAACCATGAATCGTATTGGGCGCATCTGGCAGCGGCTCTCCGGGCGCGAAAAGGGCCTGGTCGTTGCGACGCTCGTGATCTTCGGCTTGATCTTGGGCCGCTCTTTTGTGCTGGTGCCCTACATGGAGCGCCGCGAGTGGGTCCAAAGCCAGCTCGAAATCCAGCCCCAGCGGCTGGAAAAAAATCTTCGCTACATCGACCGCAAGGCGGACATCCTGGCGGGTCTCGAGCAGGCCCGGGCCGAGCTCAAGTCGCTGGAGCCCTTTCTGCTTACGGGCGACACTCCCTCGGTGAGCGCCTCCGATCTCCAGCAGAACGTGCAGGGCCTGGCGACGAAAGGAGGCACGCAGGTCGTTTCCACGCGAGTTTTAAATCCGGAGCCGATGGGCCCGTTTACGCGGATTCCCATCCAACTGGAGATCAGCGGGCTGATCGAGCAGGTGGCAAGCTTGATTCAGGGAATCGAAACCGCCGCCAAGCTTCTCGTGATCAACGAGATCAACATGCGCTCGTTTGCGATCGCAGGCGTACCGCCGCGCCGGCCGGACGGGACTGCGTCGCTCCCGCCGCAGAATATGCGCGTGAGCCTGACCGTTTCCGGCTTCGTGCGCAACGAGCCCTTGCCTGCTTTACCTCCGGCAAAGGACGCGGCGAAGAAGGCGCCGTCGGACCGTGGGAGCAGGGCGCCGCTGGAGAGCGAGCTCCCCCGGACGAGACGGCCAAGGGCAGCGGATGACGACTAGCGCGGGAACGTTATCGTCTTCTTTTAAGCTTGGCCTTGACGATGAAAGACCTCGACCGCTTTAGGCGCCCACCGGTTGCAAAAGTCCGTTGACCTGCCGCCGGTTCCGGAGTAGGAGTATAGACAAATTTGGCTTGGCCATTGGAGGTTGAGTTATTCTTAAGCGTTCTTCGCTGCTAAGCCTGCTGCTTCTGGCCTCGATCGTGTTTGTGGGCGCGAGCACTTACCGGCACTGGCAAGCGGGACCCTGGGACCTGCCTAGCGCGGGGAAAGCCAAAGAGACGCCTCCCGCCCGGAAGACCGACGAGGAGCCGCCGCAGCTCCAGGTGGCCAATACGCGTAACATTATCGAGAAAAATCTTTTCGATCCGGAGCGCGGCGCGAGCCGCACCAAGGACAAGGAAGCCGAAGCATCGGCGGCGGCGATGCAGCGGATTCGCAACATGGTGCTTCTGGGCACCGCGATTTTGGGCAACAGCCGTTACGCCATCATGCAGGAGCCTGCCGAAGCGCGCGCTCCCGCCAAGCCCGGAGTCTCGGGGCAGACGCGCCTTAAAATGGGAGACATGATAGAAGGTTTCAAACTGTCGGAGATCCGCGACAAGAGCGTGGTCTTCACCAAGGGCGCTTCCAGGGTGGAGGTGGCGATCGATTTTTTCCGGCCCAGCGAGCCGCCGCCGCCGACAAAAGCGGCGCCGCCTCCCCGGCAGCCGGTTGCGCCGCGCATTCCGCCGCGCGCCGCAGCTCAAGACCCTGCCCAGCAGGAAAACCCGAGCGCCGGACGCAGCGCGCTGAGGGGCGAGCGGCCGCTTCAACCTCCGCAACAGCCCGTAGGGCGTCCGCCCCTGAGAATTCCGCCGGCCAAGGCGGAGAATGCTCCGGCCGAGAGCCCTTAGCGAGTCAAAGGAGAGAAACATGGCAGGGAGAATATTGCGCAAGAACGTTCTCATCGCGGTCCCGCTGTTGTTCATCTTCCTGACGATTTCGGGCCCGGCGGGTAAGACCGTTCGCGCGCAGGAAACGAGGCAGCGCGGCGCGTCGGAGAACGAGGTTCAGCCTCCCGAGGGCGAAGATTCCGACGAACAAGAAGCTCCCGCTCCGGCAAACCAGGCTGCTCCTAAAACGCCGCCCGCTCCTGCGGCCGGACAGGCTGCGCCCCAGGCTCCGCCGGCGGGGCGCGCGCCCCCGCCCGTGGCGACTCCCGAGCGGCGCTTGGCCCCGCCGCCCGCGGTTTCCAGGGGCGAGTTGGTTTCGCTCAATTTCAATCGCGCCGACCTGATCGAGGTCATTCACGTTTTGGCGCAGCACTTGAGGATTACCTACACGATCGATCCCGACGTCAAAGGCAGCGTCACGATCAACAGCGCCGAGCCGTTAAAAAAAGAGGACCTTTTTCCCGTCTTCCATCAGATCCTCAGGATGAACGGCGCCGTGGCGGTAAAAACGGGCGACACGATCTACCGCATCGCTCCGATCGAAAAAGGCAAAGGCATCGCCCGGCCCGCGGGCGCCGACATGGAAGGCGGGTACGCGATCCAGGTCGTCCCGGTCAGATTTTTCTCCGTGTCGGAGATGAAAAGGCTGCTTATCCCATTTGTCACTCCGGGAGGCGACGTGCTCGATTATCCGCGCGGGAACTTTCTCATGATCGTCGATCTTCCCGCGAACATCCAGCGGCTGATGGAGATCCGCGACATGATCGACGTGCAGACTTTCGTCGGCACGCGCACCGAGATCTACCAGCCCAAGATCGCCAGCGCCGACGACCTGCAAGCGGAAATGACCAAGGTCATGCAGGCCTATGCTTCCTCGGCATCGCAGGCGGAGGGATTCGCCGCGCAGTTTCTCTCGATCCCGCGCATTAATCAGCTCCTGGTCATCGCCGACAGCGAGTCGGCATGGACTTATGTCAAGCGCTGGCTCGAACGGCTCGATACCATCGGTGAAGGCGCCGGAAGGAGAATCTTTATCTATCCGGTTGAAAACGGCAAGGCGGTGGAGCTGGCCGACGTGCTGACTCAAGTCTTGGGCCTTACCAGCGGCGTCCGGAGAGATCGCGGGCCGACGCTGGAGCAGATCCACCGGGGAACCTCGGGCGCGGCGCCTACGACGCCGGGCTCGCAGAGATCGCCGGGAACGTTTGGGTCGCCGACATTCGGGGGAACGTCTGGTATGGCACCCGGTGGTGCTTATGCCGTCGCTCCCGCGCAGCCGCAGCAACAACAACAAGCGGCGCCTCCTCCCATAGCCGCGCAGCAAAGACAGCAACAACCCGGACGTCCAGGGGGGCCGGGGGGCCAACCTGACCAGAGACAGGAAGAGCAGGTGCGCGTCGTCGCCGATCACACTACCAACACGTTGATCATTTACGGGACCGCTCAAGAGTTTCAAAACATCAAAAATATTCTCAGAGAGCTGGATATCCCGCCGCGCCAGGTGGTGCTCGAATGTTTGGTGGCGGAAGTAAGACTAACTGGCGTGAACACGTTGGGATTTAGTTATGAAGTTCTTAGGGGCGGGACAAAACAAGGAGCAAGCAATCAATTTACTGAATTATTCCAACCGACGAAAGAGGATCCTAGACCAATGCTGTTCGGAGGACGTGCAGGCATCGCAGCCCTCGTTGGCGGTAATACGGTCCGCGGCTTGATCACCGCCTTGCAGAGCGACAACCGCTCAAAGATTCTCGCCTCGCCGACGATTCTCGCCACGGATAACCAGCCTGCCCGCATCCAGGTTGGAGATGAAATACCAATAGCCGTAGGGACGTTAGAGACTTCTGCTGGCGTTGGCGTGGCGACTTCCACTGCGATTCAGTCCAGGAATACTGGAAAGATCATGACCATAATTCCCCAGGTCAATTCTAAGGGACTGGTCAATTTGCAGATAAAGGTGGAATTAAGCAAGAAAGGGGAGGACGTTGCTGTAGGGAACAGCACTAGTCCCTCATTCTCCACTCGCGACGTAGAGACGACGGCAGTAGTGAAGGACGGTGAGTCTCTGGTTATCGGCGGGATCTTTGCCGAGGACAGGGACCGGGGCCGGAGAGGCATCCCTTATCTCATGGACATCCCCGTGTTCGGCTGGTTTTTTAGAAATACGAGCGAGACGTTGACCGAGCGGACGGAGCTGATCATTATCATCACGCCTCATGTCATCCGCAACCTGGAAGAGTCGCGCAAGGTCACGGACGAGTTCAGAGACAAGCTCTCCACCGTCGCCGGGGAGATCGAGAGAATGAGACGCGGAGCGGCGAAAGACGATATGTCCCCGCCGAAACTGGTCGATCCTGAAAGGGAATCGAGAGCGACGCCGGAAATCGCGCCGGAGAACAGCGCCGCGGGCGCGCCGCGCGGAAGCGGCCCGGAGCGAAACGCCGCCGCGCCAATCTCGGCCAATGTGGAGGCGCCGCCGTCGCCGGGCGCGTGGAAAAGCGTGGTGAAATTTCTCTCGTTCGGGCTGTTTTAGCCGGGAGAGATTTTCTGTTCCTGACACCTGAACTGAAGAGAGATTCTTCGCTCCGCTCAGAATGGGAATAATGCTCAAAAGGTATTGCTCTA
>CAZNES010000135.1:0-7768 GCA_964572145.1 uncultured Syntrophobacteraceae bacterium | reverse complement strand
CACGTTTCCGGAATTCCGGAAACGTGATACATAGCCGGCGTGGAAGAGGGGAGTTATATATTAGCGGTAACGGTGAAACCGGCCGGTCAAGACCCGAAGCCCTATCTGACCGTTGAAGGAGAGACACACGATGGACATGATTGATCGCAGGTTGTCGGAAGAGCAGCAGCTGATGCGGCGGACCTGCCGGGCCTTTGTGAACGACGTCGTCATCCCCTTTATCCGTGCCAACTGGAAGCGCGAGTGGTTAATGGAGCCGGAACAACGCTTGCCGCGCGAGATCCTCGAGGCCGCCGACCGGATCGGCATCCGCACCCTCGGTGTCCCTGAAGAGTTCGGGGGCGTGCAACTCGATCCCGCGGCCGAGGTGCAAACCTTCGCCGTCATCGCGGAAGAGATCGCACGCGGCGATTCGGGACTCGCCGACAAGCTGGTGCAGAACTGGAAGGTTTCGGTACTGCTTCGCAACCTCGCCCCGCGCCATCTCCAGGAGCGCTGGTTTCCACGCCTGGTTGAGGACCCCAGCTTCCTCCTGGCGCACTGCCTCACGGAACCGCGCGGGGCGTCGGACCGTTGGCTGCCGTACAACGTGCCCGAGGCGGCGATGCACACGAAAGCCGTGTTGGAAGACGACGAGTGGGTCATCAATGGACGCAAGCAGTTCATTAGCAACGGTTATGACGCGAGCCTTTATGCCGTCTACGCCAACACCAAGCCGGGTGTGGGCATGCTGCAGGGCACCTCGAGCTTTCTTGTGCCGCGCGCTACGCCCGGGCTCACGGTCAGCCGTTGCAACGAGACGATGGGCGGCCGCTTCATGAACAACGGCGAAATCGTGTTCGAGGACTGTCGCGTCCCCAAAGACCACTTGCTGGTCGAAGGCGATGCGCTGGGGAAAGCTGGAATCTATTTCCGCCCGGGTAAGATCATCCAGGCGTCAAAGAACCTGGGCGTCGGCATGGCGGCGTTCGAACGGACCGCCGAATACGTGCAGAACTATGTCCAGGGTGGACGCACGCTGATCAAGCACCAGGCGGTCGCGCTGCGGCTCGCCGACATGGCGACGAAGCTCAGCGCCGTGCGCGCCCTCCTGTGGGAGGCAGCGCGCGCGGTCGACGACGGGGCGGAGGACGCCGACCAGCTGTGCAACATGGTCAAGGTATTCGCCTCGGAGGAAATCTTCGCGGTTTGCAAGCACGCGATGGAACTCCACGGCGGCAATGGCGTGATGCTCGACTTCGGCATCGAGAAGCTCTTTCGCGACGCCGCTATCTTCCTGCATATGGACGCGACCGTCGACATTTCGCGTTTCAAGATCGTCAAGGCCATGTTTCCCCATTCGGCGGGGGCGTACGCGGGACCCGAGCCGTAAAGAAAGACAACGAGGTGTCTGGATTAGGCGTTACCGATGAAGGTTGGAGCTACACAGCAACTAGCCCGATACGCGGTTGAGTTGCGTTACCAACAAATTCCCGCCGCAGTGATCGATCGGGCGAAGGAGTGTATTTTAGATACGCTGGCGGTCTCATTGTACGGTTCGACGAAGCCGTGGAGCCGGACCGTTACTGAATTTGTTCACGACTCCGGCCTTCCCGGCCGTTCTACGGTTTTGGGAGAGAACTGGACGGCGCAGCCGGCGCAAGCGACGTTTGCCAACGGCGCGATGGCGCACGCCTTTGAGCTCGATAACGTGCGCCAGCCGGGCGCGGGCGTTCATCCGGGGGCGACGGCTTTTCTCCCCGCCTTTGCGATGGCGGAAGAAAAGAAAGCCGACGGCAAATCTTTGCTGACCGCGTTCGTCGCCGCCTGCGAGGTGATGTCGCGCATCGGCGTTGCGGCGGGGAACTCGCTTGAAAAAAGAGGCTTTCACGCGCCCGGATTGACCGGCACTTTCGGCGCCGCGGTGGCGGCCGGCCGGCTCCTGGGCCTCAGCGAGAGAGAGATGGTCAACGCTCTCGGCATCGCCGGCTCGTACTCCGGCGGGCTGATCGAATTTTCCCGTTGTCGCGAGGGAGCCATGATCAAACGGCTCCACCTCGGCAAAGCGGCAGAGGGAGGCGTGACCGCCGCCCTGCTCGCGAGCAGAGGCTTCGCCGGGCCGGAAAGCATCCTCGAAGGAAAGTTTGGTTTTTGCCGAACGTTTTCCGATTCCCCCAAGCTTTCCTACCTCACCCATCGCCTGGGGCGGAAATTCGAAAGCCTCAACATTTGCATCAAGCGCTGCGCTTGCCACATCAACGCGCACGCGCCCATCGAAGCGCTGCAGAAACTCCGCGGCGAGATCGAATTCTATCCGGAAGACGTTCGTGAAATCATCGTCGGCGGCATCGAAAAGTTGGTGACCCATCATGCCATCTATCAACCGCGAGATTTGATGATGGCGCAGTACAGCATACCCTTTTGCGTCGCGCTGAGTCTTTATGACGATCCGACCGATCCCGAGTCTTTTAATGACCAGAAGCTCAAGGATAAAAAAATTCTCGGGACGATGCGCAAGGTTCGGCTCAAAGTCGACCATGAGATCGAACGGAAAGGCTGGGACCGCGCCGCGCGGGTGACCGTGGTTCTCGCCGGCAAAAAGCGCCATTCGGCGCTCATCGTCCATTTCAAAGGGACGCCGCGAAATCCGATGAGCCGGCTGGAAGTCGAAGACAAGGCGCGCAAACTGACCCGCGCCATTTTGCCGGGGCGGCAGTTGGAGCGTTTGGTGGAGGCGGTAAACAATTTAGAGAAGATCGACGACGTCTCGTCCATCGGCGATCTTCTGCGACAGAAAGCGTGAAAACTCCGCCCCTAGTGAATGATGAAGATCGTTGTCATTGATACCTGCCCCTAAGATTTGCCAGGCGGCCGACCTCGCTTTGGTGAATCACATAAGCGTTCTCGTCCTTATAATAGTATTTGCCCGCCTCGAATGACGCCGTCCGCCGGAGGGAGCCCGGCCAGCTCGTTCCCGCAAGGGATGAGTTTGTTCAACCGACGTTTCCACGTTTCCGGAATTCCGGAAACGTGATACATAGCTGGCGTAGAATCGAGGATCGAATATGAAGTTGCGCGAGCGTGGCGCAAGATATGGAAGGCGATAATGATTCGGCGAATTCTCTCCCTTGCCGGCGCGCTCGTCTGCGCGAGTTTGATCGACGCGGCCAACGCCGCGGAGCCATTCACCTTGCGCTACGGGCAGAACGCGGCCTCGGCCGGCAGCCTGTCGTCTCTCCCGCTGACCGTCGCCGAGCGCAAGGGATTCTTCGTCCGCGAAGGCATCGATCTCGTCCTCGTTCCCATTCCCGGCGGCACGGACCGGATCGTCGCGGCGCTCGACAAGGGCGAGATCGACGCGGGCAAGAACGCCACGCCCTACATGATCCAGGCGGCGCTCAAGGGCTCCGACGCGGTGGCGATCGTCGCCCAGACGACCAATCCCGTCTACAGCCTGATTGTAAGACCCGAGATCAAGAGCTTCGCCGATTTAAAAGAAAAGGTGCTGGGCCTGTCGACGCCGGGCGATACGATCACTTTGTCGACGTTGAGACTGCTCGCCGCCAAAGGTATTAAGCCGGCGGATTTTCGCGCCAAGGCCGTCGTCGGCACGGCCGCGCGCTTTGACTGTCTCAAATCGGGAGAATGCGCCGCGGTGCCGATGGGCCAGCCGGAAGATCTGGGCGCGCTCAAACAGGGCTTTCCGCGGCTCGGCTTTACCTATGAGGCGGGCGCGGACCTTATTTTCAACGTCGACATGACGCGGCGCGCGTGGGGCGAGAAGAATCAGGACGCCCTGGTCCGGTTCGCGCGCGCTTTCGCCGCCGCCTACGAGTTCATCAACGATCCCAAAAATCGCGGCGAGGTCACGAACCTCATCAAGGAGTCGCTAAAAGTTTCCGACGACGTAGCGCGCGAGATATTCGCGCCTTACCTGGAGCCCGGCAAAAACGTGTTGCCCAAGAAAGGCGAACTGGATCTCAAGGCGTTCGATCGCGTGCTGGCGTTGATGGGCGAGGTGGGGGTGATCCCGACGCCGGTTCCGGCGGCCGAGCGCTTCATCGATCTCAGATACTTGAAAGCCGCCGGGATTCAGTAGGTACTTGTCCTCATTCCGATGCCAATTTTCGACTCCTTGCCCAGCGCCACAGGACCATCACCAGGATGGCGACAGCCACGAGACTGGCAAGCGCGCTCCACAGCGCGAGATTCCACAAGGTGGACGCCTCGAGACTAACCGCGTCCTCGAAGCGTTGCTGGACGACCACGACGAACCCGGTGTTTCCAACCGGCGCAAAGCCGGCGATCCACCGCCCTGCGTACTCTTTGGCGACCGACGCGACGGGGTCCAGGTAATTGTCATCGGGAGAAATTTGTAGTTTGGAATCCGACAACTGAAATTGTGGGTTATCGACCGGAGCCGGTTTCATCCCGATCTTTTTTATATAGGGAAATTCGACTGGATCCACGCCTTTCCGGTAGCCGGGATGATAGAGGACCACGTACTTGCTGCTGTCCGGCCCGACCTCCGGGCTGTCGGTGTCGGTAGGAGCGATGAGAGCCACTTTGCGGTTATCCCCGTGGAGAAAGACCAGGCCCATCGATGCGTCTGTAATCACCGAAGTGGCGATGACGCCGAGGAAGTTTTTCTTGGCATCCAGGATCGGCGCGGAAATCGCGAATTTGTAGAAGTTGTCGCTCCGGCCGCGGTAAACCCGCGATATGTACACGGACCCGCCGGCTCCCTTGACGCCCAGTGCTTTTGCGCCCTGGAAATGGTTCCGCCAGCTGAAGTCGCCCCCGATCAATTGGTCTGCACGCGGAGCATGCGCCACCATGATGCCGTCTCGATTGATGATGTAGCAGGTCTTGAATGGGATGGGCTGACTTTCACAAATGTCAAAAACAATCATCTGTAAACCATTTCGGTCGTCTTTTGCCAGCAATGCCGCCAATCGAGCGTCCGCGGTTGCGATATCGACGTTCCTGCCCAAATACCTTAATTGCAGGAGTGCCGTCGCCGCCAAGTCCTTAGCGGCAAAGCTGGCGCCATTCAATGTGGCTTCCAGGAGATCGGCTTTGCGAGCCTGCGCCACGGACAGAGCCATTACGACAGCGAATATCCAAATTGCGATTACCGCTGTCACCAGCCCTGCCTCGACCTTGTTCCGCCGGCACCAGGCGACAACGCGCTCCCGCCGCGTCCGGGGCCTCGCCACTGTCTCGTCCCCTCTCATATAGCGGGCGAGATCGTGCGAGAGCGCACTGGCCGACACGTACCGTTGGGATTTGTCCTTATTGAGGCACTTGAGGCAGATGGCTTCCAAGGTATTATCCACTTTGGGATTCAGCAGGCGTAGCGGTTTAGGAATCTCGTTTCTGACGAGCTGCAACGTTCCCTGGATCGTCTCACCGCGGAAAGGCGGCGTGCCCGTTAGCAGCGTATATAGAATGGCTCCCAACCCGTACACGTCACTTGTGGTTGTTATCTCCCTGCCGTCGGCCTGTTCCGGAGACATGTAGCTGGCCGTACCTTCGATTGCGCCCGTTGCCGAAGGAGAAAAGTCTTCTCCGAAACGCCTGGCCAATCCAAAGTCCGTGACATGCGGCTGGCCTTCTTCATCGAGCAGAATGTTGGCTGGCTTCAGGTCATTGTGCAGGACGCGCCTTTGATGAGCATGGTGCACGGCCAGGGCGACCGTCTCCATCAAGGCGGCAGCGTCTCGCGGGCGATCGACGAAATCTTTCACTCGCTCATTCAGCGATTTGCCGTCGATCAGCTCCATGATGAAATAGGGCCGCCCTTCATATTCGCCCGTCTCATGCACGGTCACGATATTGGGATGCCTGAGCCGGGCCATGCTCTGCGCTTCGGCCCGAAATCGCTCGAGGTCGGTGGAACTACTCAAGTGGGAGGGAGAAATAAACTTCAGCGCGATCCAGCGGTCGAAATTTTTCTGGTATGCCTTGTAAACAACGCCCATTCCGCCCTGGCCGATATACTCAATCCTGCTAAACTCCGAATCCCCACTGCGGAAATCAGGGAGAAAGAGAGGGATGTCGTCGATGACCCATGCAGGTTCTCTCAAGAACCCGTCGCTCTCGGCCTCCTGAGCGTCGCGCAGCAGTCGCGCCAGCTCATCTCGCAATGCGGCGTCGTGCGCGAATGCCGCATTGATATATTTGCCGCGATCGCCCGGCGCTTGATCAAGCACCGCCGAGAAGGCTTGGTTAATTTCCGTCCATCGCTCTGACCTCATTTCCCTGCCCCTTCAGGCTCCCATAGAGCCATGCTCTTGCCGCCTGCCAATCCTTCTCCACTGTGGACGTACTAACATTCAAGTAAGCGGCGATTTCACTCCATTTGAGACCGCCATAAAACCGCAGCGTGACCACATCCCATTGACGAGCGTGCATGCGCTTCAATTCTTCCAGCGCATTGTTGAGGTCGAGGAAATCCACACGGTACGTGCTTTTGACCGTGTCCAGGATTCCATCGAGAAGCGGCACGCGCTTCCCTTCGGGGCGGGCGGCGATTTTGCGGGCGTAGTCGATCAATATCTGTCGCATGGCGTTTGCCGCAGCGCCAAAAAAATACGCCCGATTGACGGCCTGGAGCGGTTTGCCCACGAACAATTTGAAATAGGCCTCGTGCACCAGGGCGGTGGGTTGCAGGGTGTGATTGCTGCGCTCCCGCGGCATCATGGCGCCGGCCATCCTGTGAAGCTTGTCGTAGACAAGCTCGATGAGTTTTTCCTTGGCGGTCTCGTTGCCCGCGGCGATCTCCGCGAGAAGCAACGTTATTTGTTCCTGTGGCTCTTCCATGGGACGTCCCGGTTTTTCGGTTCCACAACTATATGCGAAGAAGCACGGTGAAAGCCGTAACGGAATTTACCTCACTTATCTGGACTCTAGCAAACTCAAGATAGACAAGAGCTTAGAAATGTCCGGGCAGTCTGTTTTCCTTTCTCTTCCTCAACATTCGCGTATCCAAACCCCTGACAAACAATTACGGGTTTCGTTCCAGCCTTCGCACTTATTGTTGAAAGCGGCGAGATATGAGAACCGATAAAAGACCGGCCAAAGAAGGGAGGCAAATATGGGAATGCTGGAGTTGTTCGTCCTGATCCTGCTCGTTCTGAATTTCGGCATTAGCTGGTTCAACGCCCACTCGGTCGGCCGTTCTTGGGCGGACTCCAAGGCGATCGGTGGCTGGCCACGTTTCATGATTTGGTGTGGCGCCGTCATGTCGGCCTCCGGGTTCACGTGGTGTTACCTCGGCGTTTTATGCTTGATTGCTACGGCAACGGGGTTGTTGCCGATGAGATATGTCCAGATTGCGCTGGAGCTTGGTTATGTCCTAATCATTTTGCCGGTGCTCGGCTCGGGAATCGCAATATGGATGGACTCGGTTACCACGGCATGGCGCCGTCGAGACGCGGCGAGTATCGGCGTGGCCGGCTGGAACACTTACGCAATGGCCCACGACACCTGTGAGGCGGCGACCACTTTGCCCGGTATCTTCAAGAATCTTGGTAGCGGCTTCTCGGAAGCAGATGACGACGCAGAGGGGAAATTGATTTATCTTGCGGTCCTCATCGTTGTTCTTGCTCTTTGTGGGGGCATTTTCACAACGATGGCCGTCGTTCGCTCCACAGCCAGAAAATATGCGCGTGACGTTATGGCTGAGCACGGTTTTCAGAGACAGCCGGCTAGAGCAGCGTAACATTCCTTGGAGAGCTACAATCAAAAAGTGTGGAAATAGAAATTAGGTAGGCGTACCCTTTCG
>CAZNES010000134.1:0-7946 GCA_964572145.1 uncultured Syntrophobacteraceae bacterium | reverse complement strand
TATCCCAAACAGCTCTACACGATTTGCAAGATTACTTGTTTAACTGTATCGCTCATTTGCGACTCGAAAGTCAAGCCACGTTTTCTGACTGCCATTTAAGAATTAAAAGGAATACGGAATACGGGCTCGAATAAGGGCTCAACCTGTCTCCAAATTCGGTGCGAACCACACCGCCAATTTAATAAGTCAACGTAGTCAACAACGTCCCCTAGAATAAAAATTCAGAAGGCAACTTTAGGGTCAGACTTCTACGACTCAACAATCTTCCAAGAAAGTCAAGATATAGAAGTCAGACCCCGATAACCAGACCCCGATAATAGAAGTCGACCCCGATAATGGATCAAACACCGGTAGAAGCCGTGACTAGCGAAGCCTGATCGGCGCCTGCAACAGCCACTCCCCGTTTAAGCGACGCACTACCAGCCACAACTGTTGTGACCGCGACGGCTGAATTTCGAAGTCGTAGGTCTCGCCGACGGTGACACCCTGGCGGGCCGGTCGGGGCGCGGTCTGCCCGGCCGGCAAGGTCGCGCCGTCCTTCGCCAGCGGTTTCCACGTCGTCTGCTCCAACCGGTCGAAGAGGGCCGCCGTCAAGCCGACGCTGCCTGCGGTGATGTTGATGAGGCGCAGGCGGTTGGGCACGCCCACGCGCATGACGATGGGGGCCGGCGTGGCGTTGCCGTTCAGCGCCAACAGCCGCTCGGTCTCCCCCGGGAAGCCGTTCAGGCCGATGATGACGACGTGATCGGTCGCCGGATCGTAGCGCTCGCCGGGCTCGAGGATGATGAGCGCCCCGTAGAGGCCGCCGGCCAGTTGCGTGTCTTTGTGCCAGTGCGTGTGATAGATGAACGTGCCCGCCCGCGGCGGCGTGAACTTAGCGACGAACGATTGCCCGGGGGCGACCGGCGGCGCGAGATTGCCGGGCTCTCCGCCCCAACCGGGCACGCCGTCGAAATAACTCTCGAGCTCGATGCCGTGCCAATGAATGGCCGTGGGCTCGGTCATTCGATTGACGAGTGTGATCTCCACCGGCTCACCGCGCGTCAGTACGATCACGGGGCCGGGAACAGGACCCGAATTGAGACGCGGCGCCTCCACGCCTTCCAGATCCGCCCGGAATCCGGTCTTGTTCCCATAGCGATTGGGCTCCTCGCGCATCACGAGTGAAAGCCGCCGTGGCGCGCGGCCATCCGAAGCCGGGCCTATGCCGGCTCCCGTTACCTGAATCCCGAGCGCCAGTCCCCCCATTCCTGCCGCGCCGTCGTCGTCCCGATGGCCGGCGTGGGCGTCGTCGGCCGGCGCATTCATATG
This sequence comes from uncultured Syntrophobacteraceae bacterium, assembly GCA_964572145.1. Taxonomy (GTDB): domain Bacteria; phylum Desulfobacterota; class Binatia; order UBA9968; family UBA9968; genus JAJPJQ01. The sequence goes on along the minus strand of CAZNES010000134.1, from coordinate 6,635 downwards.
CACCGTCATGTGGCAGTGAAACAACCAATTTCCCGGACGTTCGGGCGTCCATGACATCGCGAACGTCCGGCCGGAGGCGATAAATTCCGTGACCGCCGTGCGTTGCTGCTCCGGAGCGAGCCGCTGTTCGACACGGATATCGCCCGTGGCTTCGACCTTGAAGTAGAAGCCGTGCAGGTGCATGGCATGATTAGCGTATGACAGGTCGATGATGCGCCAACGCACCCGATCGCCGACTTCATGATGCAGCCTCTCTGTGTAAGGCCACGACGAGCCGTTGATGGCGAAAACGTTAGACTGCGCGTCAATCGGTTCGTCCTCGCCGGGCTGCGCGGGCGGGTCGCCGAAGATCGAGATCACGAACACCCTGTCGGCCGGCGAACCGTCGCGCGGATCGACGACGATCGCGCCGCCAAGCTGGGAGTCGGCACGGCGCCGGGCCGTGAGCGCTCCGGGTCCGGTCGCGCCCCAATAGAAATAGGTGCCGGGAGCGTTGAGGTTGAAGCGGATCTCTTGCGATGCGCCGGGGGCGACTGACACCGGATCGCAGGTGCCCGGTCTAGCGCAAAGGCCGTTGACCCGCAGCGCCGACTCCAGCGCGTTGCGCAGCGTGAGCACGACGGTCGTTCCTTCGCGAACGCGGATGAGCGGTCCCGGTATGGAGGGGTCGGCGCCTTCTTCACCGAACGCGGCGATTTCAATCGGCGCGCCTTTCGGCCCTTCGGGACGCCAACTGCCGACGCCGGCATACAGCCGTACGTTCAGCACGTTTTCCTCGAGCCGGCCGGCCGGACGCCTGTTGTCGTTGGTGGAGACGGCGCCAGCCGCCGAAGGCGCCATCGAGACGAGCAACACAACCCACCAGAGCAATGCGCGCATGGGACCTCCGCGTGCGCCTGCGTTCAGCTATCGGCAGCCGCGAAACCAAAAAAGATCGCCCTTGATCCTGTTAGCTTAAGCCCCATTACTCTAAGGTGGAGAAAATGTCCAGTCCTGTCTAGAGATCGCCCCGCGAGTTGAAACGATTACCTATGAACCTTGACCTGCCGCACGGCGAACGTTATTCTCCGATTTCATGAAACAGACCGTCAACGTGACGATCAACGGCCGCGCTTATCAAGAAGACGTCGAGCCGCGGCTGCTGCTGCCGCATTTTCTCCGCGAAGCGATCGGCTTCACGGGAACCCACGTCGGCTGCGTTATCGGCGAGTGCGGCGCCTGCACGATCCTCCTCGACGGGAAGCTGGTGAAGTCGTGCCTGCTGTTCGCGGTGCAGGTAAATGGAAGAGCTATCACCACCGTCGAAGGACTCGCAAAAAACGGCACGCTCCATCCGGTGCAGGAGGCGTTCGTCGAGAAATATGGCTTCCAGTGCGGCTACTGCACACCGGGAATGGTTCTGACCGCGTATGCGCTGTTGAAAAGAAATCCAAATCCTAACGAAGAAGAGATTCGCGGCGCGCTGGCGGGAAATCTCTGCATGTGCACGGGCTACGCGCAGATAATTGAATCCGTCAAAGAAGCGGCAAAAAAGCTGAAGGCAAATGGCTGATAAATACATTGGTACGAACACACGCAGCAAAGAAGGTCCCCGTCATGTGACCGGCCGCGGCAACTTCACGGACGACATCATCCTGCCCGGCATGTTGCAGGCGGTGATTCTCAGGAGCCCGTACGCTCACGCGCGCATCGTCGACGCGGACGCGAGCGAAGCTCTGAAACTGCCTGGCGTCGTCACCGCCGTAACTCCTGCGGACTTTGTCGCGCTGACCAAGCCATTCAAGCCGGGGCGCTACGCCGCAGGGCTGCGCAAACCGATTCCCGAATACGCGACGGCCGTCGACAAAGTGCGCTACCTGGGCGAGCCGGTCGCGGCGGTGGCCGCTCGCGACCGCGGCACGGCGGAGGACGCGCTGGAGCTGATCGCGGTGGAGTATGACGCTCTTCCGCCGGTCATCGATACCGCCGATGCTATGCGCGCGAGCTCGGCTTTGCTTTATGATGAGCTGGAGTCGAACGTCGCCTGGAAAGGGCAGCTCGCCTACGGCGATATCGACGGCGCGTTCAAATCCGCGGACAAAATCGTCAAGGAGAACTTAAAGATCCACCGCTACAGCTCGACTCCGCTCGAACCCTTCGCTTGTATCGCTTCGTTCGACGCCGCGAGCAAAAGACTGACCGTCTGGGTCAATGCCCAGGTGCCGGAGGTGATCTACGACGCGCTGCGCGAGGCGTTTGAATTGGATGACATCCGCGTCATCATCCCGGATATCGGCGGCGGCTTCGGCCAAAAGATCTATCTGATTCGCAAGTACGTGGTGATCACGAGTTTGCTCGCGATCCGAAGCGGAAGGCCGGTCAAGTGGATCGAAGACCGCAGCGAGCACATGATGGCCGCAGGCCACTCCTGCGCTCAGGAGTTCGCAGTCGAAGCGGCGGTAAAAAAAGACGGCACGGTTCTCGGCTTGCGCTTCAAAGAGATCGACGACGTGGGCGGCTCGACCAGCACGCTCACGATCCATTTCACCAATAAGCTCAACAACCTCGTTAACACGTATAAAGTCAAAAATATCTCGATGGAAGGCTGGTCCGTCGTCACCAACAAATGTCCGGTGATTCCCAATCGCGGCATCGGCAAGCCCGGCATGTGCTACATCTGGGAACGGATCATGGACCGCATCGCCGAAGAGCTGGGGCTGAGTCCGATCGCCGTCCGCGCGATCAATCTTATCCAGCCGAATGAAATGCCCTACACGACGCCCAGCGGAAACGTTTATGATAGCGGCGACTACCCGGCGCTTCTCGCCAGAGCGGTGGAAAAGATCGGCTACGACAAGCTCAGAGAAGAACAAAAGCGCGAGCGCGAGAAAGGCCGTCTGCTCGGCATCGGCGTCGTGATCGGCGTCGAGCCCGGCGGCCGCAACGCCGCGCGCGACATGGCGATCTTCCCCGAGATGAAGGAAAGCCCCGGCGCGGGCGGAGTGAACGGCGCCACCATCAAGCTGGAGAGAAACGGCACGATCGCGCTTTATCTCGGCTCGCCCAACTGCGGCCAGGCCCACGAGACCACGACCGCGCAAGTTGCAGCGGAGGTTCTGGGCATTCCACCGGAGAAGATCAGCATCAGCACCCCGTTCGACAGCGACCTGGCGCCGTGGGGCGTTTCGGCAGCGAACAGCGGCAACAACTTTCACCTCTACGATATCGGCGCGGTGCATGGCGCGGCGACCAAGCTCAAGGAAAAAATCCTCGCTATTGCCGCCCACATCCTCAACGCAAATCCGGCAGAGCTTACAATCGCCAGCGGCGCCGTTCAGGCCTCGGGATCGCCGCTCAAAAAAATCACGTTGGCCGAGCTGGGAAAAATCGTCTACGGCAATCAGGCGCTGCTGCCGAAAGGCGCCGAGGCCGGACTGCAAGCGACGCTCTATTACACGTTTCCGCACGGCGAGCCGAATTTGGTTCCCGGCGCCGACCGCAAGGTGCGCGCGCAGTTTACCTTTTCCGCCGCCGCGCACGCCGCCGTCGTCGAGGTGGATAGAGAAACCGGCAAGGTCCACGTGCTGCGTTATCTCATCGTCGGCGATAACGGCACCGTGATTCATCCGCAGGTCGTCGACGGCCAGATTTACGGCTCGGCGGCGCACGGCATCTCCGTCGCCCTGGGCGAAGGATTTATTTACAACTCGGAGGGCCAGTTGTTGACGCTGACGCTGACGGACTACGGCAAATCTTCGACGCTCGAAACGCCGCGCATCGAGATCGAGCACCATCCTATGCCGTCGCCGTTCACGACTCTGGGGCAGAAGGCCGCCGGCGAAGGCGCCGCCATCCCCTCGCCCGCGGCGATCGCGAGCGCTGTGGAGGACGCGCTCAGGCCATTGGGTGTAAAGGTCAGAGATCTTCCTCTCTCGCCGGAAAGAGTCTGGAATCTTATCCAAGAATCCAAAATCCAAAATCCAAAATCCAAAATCGTATGATTCCATCGTCGTTCGAATATTTTGCCCCGGCATCGCTGAACGAAGCGCTCAAGCTGCTGTCGGCGTATAAGGACGACGCCAAGATTCTCGCCGGCGGCCAGAGCCTCGTCCCGTTGATGAAGCTCCGTCTTGCGAAGCCGACGCATGTGATCGATCTCAATAGGATTCCTGACCTAAATTATGTCCGCGCCGATGGCGACAGCATCCGGATCGGCGCGCTTACCACGCACACCGAGATCGAAAATTCAGAGATTATTAAAAAAGATTGCTCGCTTCTTGCGCAGGCGGCTGCGACCATCGGTGATGTTCAGGTGCGCAATCAAGGGACGATCGGAGGCAGTTTGGCGCATTCCGATCCGACTGCCGATCTGCCGGCGGCGATTCTAGCGCTCGACGCCGAAATGAAAGCGAGCGGTCCTTCGGGCGAGAGATGGATCAAAGCGGAAGCTTTCTTCATTGGCTTTCTCACGAGCAGCCTTGAGCCGGATGAAATTCTGACCGAAATCAAAGTCCCGGTATGGCGTAAGAGCAAGACGGCCTACATGAAGGCGGCGCAGAGGTCTTCGGGGTTTGCCGTCGTCGGCGTGGCGGTCCGGTTGGAGCTTGAGCAGAATGGAATTTGCAAGGACATCGCGATCGGAATGACCGGCGTCGGCGACAAACCTTATCGCGCGCGCGGCGCTGAGGCGATCCTACGCGGCAAAAAGCTTGAAGAGCCACTGTTTGAGCAAGCAGCCTTTAAAGTGACGGACGGAGTCGATCCGCTCGAAGACATCAACGGTTCCAAAGAATACCGCTCCCACCTCGCCCGGGTTTACACCGTTCGCGCGATTCGAGCAGCGATGGCCTCATAGCTTCGCAGAAGGGTTCTAAAAGTGTGTCACCCTGAGCAGAGCGAAGGGTCTCGATCGAGATTCTTCGGCTTCGCCTCAGAATGACACCCGTCGCTGTGACCAACTAATTCGTTTCCTTCCCCAACGTAATCGAAAATCCCGGCTTCCGGATATTGACGTAATTCAAATCACTCCTCTTCGAAATCTCCCGCACCAACAGCGCCAGCGGATGCTTCACATCGAGATATTCCTTCGGCGCGCCGGCGGATAGCAGCGCGTTGACGGCATCCTCGCCGGCGTAAACGCGCAGAATCAACTCTTCATCCGAGACTCCCGGTCCGCCGAATTTTTTCCGGACTTCTTGCAACGTCGGGTCCGGCGGCTGCCAATTCTCCCATTTCTTCGCCCGCGGCCGGCTCAAGATTTTATCTCTTACCTCCGGGTCCATCAGCTCGGCGCCTTCTTTGCCCCAAATCCCCAGCGCGTATTGGATCGTCTGGTCCGTTACCTCTCTATAACGCTCGCCCGTGATGACGTTGATCGCCGCCTGCGAGCCGACGAACTGCGAGAGCGGCGTGACCATGATCGGATAGCCGAACTCCGCGCGTACGCGCGCGGCCTCTTCGAGCGTCGCGTCGATCTTGTTTTCCATGCCGACGAGCTTCAATTGGTGGCGCAGGTTCGAGATCATGCCGCCGGGAACCTGGTGAAGATATTGCGAGTGGTCGTAGTCGAGCGGTTTCCCGATCGGCAGCCCGTCCCTTTTGGCAATGAAAGTGAAGTGCTCGCTGACGGGCCGAACCGCAGCTTCGTCCACTAGCGGTGTGTAGCCGAGAGCGCGCGCGTTTCGCGCGACGTTCAAGACCGACGGCTGCGCCGAGCCGTTCGCCAGCGGCGGAATCGCCGTGTGCAAAGTCTTCACGCCGAGCTTGATTGCCTCGAGATAACAGAGCGGCGCCAGGCTGTTGTTACAGTGCGCGTGAAACTCCAGCGGCACATCGCCGATATTCTTCTGAATGATGGGAATCAGCGTCCGCGCCCGCTCGGGCGTGAGCAGACCGCCGACGTCCTTGAAGCAGATGCGATACGGACGAATCGCCGCCGCCTCGCGGGCTTTCTGGGCGTAGTACTCATCCGTGTGCCGCGGCGAGACGGAGTAAATAAGATTGACCACGGTCTCCATGCCCAACGTTCGTAAGCCCTCGACTTCTTCCTTGAAAGTTGTGTAGTCGTTCCAGCAGTTGGAGGTTCGCGTCAGCGTCAAACCATAAGAAACGACCCGTTCGATCATGAGCCGCAGGATGCAGCTGGGAATTTTTTCGAACCCGCCGTGAAGGCCGCCGTGATAGCGCAGGCGCGTACGGGTGAAGCGCTTCACGCCGAGGCGGAGCCAATCCCAGGCGTTTTCTTTATGCTCGCGCGCGTACTTCTTGAACATCATGGAGAGAAAGAACTCCATCGACTCGAAGCCGCACCGGTCCATCTGCTCGGCGATCGCGAGCATCGCCTCGGTTCTCATACCCAGCGCCCACAGGCTCTGCTGCCCGTCGCGCAGCGTGGTATCGACAAAATGGATCTCGTTCATATCCTTGTGAAATACAAAACTGCTGGAGTGAAAACAAGAGAGATCCTTCACGGAGTTTACCCTGAACAGAGATAGATCCTTCGCTTCGCTCAGGATGACGGATGAAGGGTTCAGGATGACAATCCTTGTGTCATTCTGAGCGCAGCGAAGAATCTCTCTCCCGTTAGATCGCTTTCCGACGTAGATACGCGCTCAGATAATCCACGATCGTGACCAGGACATAAATGAAGATGAGGT
>CAZNES010000133.1:0-8330 GCA_964572145.1 uncultured Syntrophobacteraceae bacterium | reverse complement strand
TCTGTGTCCGAGATAAAAGTGCAATACCTTTTGGACATTAATCCCAGGATGACAAGTACAGAGTCGGAGCGCCCTCATGTCATTCTGAGGCGTAGCCGAAGAATCTCGATCCTAACGATCATCCCAAGTCCCGGCTTTCATCCTGCCGCGGAAGAGACACGGTGAAGCCGAGTTTATCCCGAATCGATGCCGCCAGCGCTTCGCGCGCTGGATTCTCGCCATGCACGAGAAAAGTTTCGCGCGGCTGCGCGGGAATCGCAGACAGCCACTCGACGAGTTCTCCTGAATCGGCGTGCGCGGACAGCGCCGGGATCTCTTCGATTTGCGCGGCCACATGTACGGGCATGCCAAGTACTTGCACCTCTTTCGCCCCTTCGAGAATCCGGCGCCCGAGCGTGCCTTCCGCCTGGTATCCGACGAAGAGAAGCGTCGTGTCGGGATCGGGCAGACGGTGAACCAGGTGATGGAGGATGCGGCCGCCGTTCAGCATTCCCGAGGCGGAGAGAATCACCGCGGGGCCGCGGAGCTGGTTGAGCAGCTTGGAATCATCGGAGGAGCGGCAGAATTTTACCGAAGGGCCTTCGATGGGGCATAGATGCCGGTCTTCGAGATCTCTCATCTCGATGTCGTGCTCGGAGGTAAACTCGCAATAGAGACCGACGGTCGAAATTCCCATCGGGCTATCGACGTAGATCGGGAGGTCGGCCGGCAGGCGGTTTTCGCGCTGGAGCGCGCGGAGATGATAGAGCACTTCCTGCGTGCGCCCGACGGCAAAGGCCGGAATCAGCAGCACGCTTTTCTTCTCGACGATACGCCGGCAGACGCGGGCGAGCGCCTCTTTCGGACTCTCCTTTCCGTGCAAGCGGTCTCCGTAGGTAGACTCGAGGAGCACATAGTCGGCGCCCGAAATCGGCTCCGGGTCTTTCAAGATCGGAATGTTCCCTCTTCCGACGTCGCCGGAGAAGACGATTTTGACTTTCTCGCCGCCGCCGGTTTTGGTTTCGATGAGAATAAACGCCGCGCCGAGAATGTGGCCGACGCGATGGAAGGCAAAGGAAAAACAGCCCGCGATTTCTATAGGAGAACCGAAATCGGCTCTACGGACGAGCCGCAGCGCGGCGCGCGCGTCTTCTTCGGTGAAGAGCGGCAAAGCAGGTTGATGGCGCGAGTAACCTTTGTGGTTCGCATAGCGCGCTTCCTCCTCCTGAAGCCGCCCCGCGTCGGGCAAGAGAAGATCGAGCAGCGACTTGGTCGGAGGAGAGGCGAAGACGGGGCCGTTGAAGCCGTCTTTCACCAGCCGCGGCAGATAGCCGGTGTGGTCGATGTGGGCGTGCGTGAGGATGACCGCGTCGAGCGATTTGGGATCGACGCCGAGCGGTCCCCAATTTTTTTGCCTGAGCTCGGACTTTCCCTGAAACAGCCCGCAGTCGATCAGAACCCGCCGCGAATCGACTTCAAGAAGATAGCGCGAGCCCGTCACCGTTCCCGCCGCGCCGAGAAAGGTAAGCCGGGTCACCGGGCCTCGCTTATGAAAGCGCTCATTGAAAGTTAAATTATCTTAAGTGAGACGAAATGTCCATTTTATAGACTTGCAATCCCGGCGCGCGGCTGGGATACAATAGAGATCATGCGGCTCATCCTCGCACTCGCTGTGGCAGCGCTCCTTTCCGTATCGGCGTATGCCCAGGAGCGGGAGCGAAGACCGTTGCCTCCTTCGGTCACCGTGACCGGCGAGGGCATCGTCACGGCCGAGCCGGACCTGGCGGAGATCGAGATCGGCGTCGTGACCGAGGCGAAGGCGGCGCCGCAGGCAGCGAAGGAAAACGCGGCGAAGCTCGCTAAAGTCATCGCCGAAGTAAAGAAACTCCTCGGACCGGGCGACGAGATCAAAACCATCGGCTATTCGCTGAACCCGAATTACCGCTACCCGAAAGAAGGCGGAAAACCGGAGTTGACCGGCTACACGGCGACCAACGTCGTGCGCGTGAGAACCGGCGCGCTTTCGGGAGTCGGAAGTCTGATCGACACGGCGACGCAATCGGGCGCCAACAAGATTCAGCGGCTTGTCTTCACACTCAAAGACGAAGACGCCGCCAAGCGCGAGGCGCTGCGCAGCGCGACGGCCAAGGCGAAGTCGAAGGCGGAAGACGTCGCGCGGGCGCTCGGACTCAAGATTGCGAGAGTGCTTTCCGTGAACGAGGGCGAGCAGGCGTACCGGCCGGTTATACGCGAGAGAGCAGGGGCAGCGATTATGGCGCTGGAAGCCGCGCCGACGCCGGTCGAGGCGGGCACCATCCAAATCCGCTCGACGGTCACGCTCACCGCCGAGCTCGCCGGACAATAGTTCCTACCGTATCCCTATCGTCATTCTGGCTCATTCAGCGATCCGCTTATTCCCTCACCCTCGCCCTCTCCCAGAGGGAGAGGGATGGGGTGAGGGTGCTAGAGTTTGATTGACACGATCAGCCACGCGGGAACCAGCGCCGCCCATCCGATCAGCCACCACATTACCGGCGTGAGAACGCGGCCGGACTGCTGCGAGCCCCGAAGAAAATAATCCGTGGCGATAATGCCGATCAAACCCGCGGACGAAGATAAAAGCGCGCGCGGCGGCAGCGGAACATCGACGGGCGATTGGCTCGCCGGCTGAATCACCGTGAGAAACGCAATGAGCCAGGCGGGAAAAAGAGATGCGAGTCCCAGGAGCCAGTAGTGCCGCGGCGGACGATCTTTTAGAAAAATCGTCGCAACGGCGCTGGCGAGAAGTCCGACGACCGCGATAATGAGCGAGACTTTATTCACGGCACGATGGAGAATTCGATCCGGCCGTCGGCTTTGGTGTCGGGCGGCGGATTCTTCGCCGCCGCTTCGAGTCGCTTGGAGTCCGTGCCCGCGGCGCTGAGGCGCTCGCGGACGAGCTCCATGCGCCTGACGGCCATCTTCTCCGCCTGCCCTTCCGGGCGCGGCTCGACGTCGCGCAGGATCGCGATGATCCCTTCGACCGTATCCGGCTGCTTGATCGTCGGGAATTTTTGCCGGAAGTATCTCTGCACCGCCGGGCCAAGCTCTTTTATATTCTGCTCCCTCTGGTAGGCCTGGATTCGCGCGGTCATTTCCTGGGTCTTGAGCGCGTTGAAATCGCTCTCGCCCAGCACGGACGAGAGCGAAAGTCGCACGTACGGCGAGTTGCGAAGAAAGTCGCTCAATTTTTTGATCTGCTCGTCCATCGCGTCGCTGATCGCGGCGCTGCCCGGCTCGAAGCGCACCGGATCGATCGAGAAGGCGATTTTATCGTCGGAAGACGTGAAGAGCCGGCCGATCGCGCGGAAGGGCGCCGCGAGAATGTTGACGATCATGTTCTTGACCGCGGTCCAAATCGCTTCGCTCAAGCTGAATTCCGGCGAGCCCAGGCTTCCCGACACCGGGATGTTGACGCGGATCTCGCCGCGCGCGTCTTTCATCAGCGCGACGATCAACCCAAGCGGCAGGCCGATCTTGTCTTTGGCTTTATCGTCCTCGCTCGCCTTGACGAGATCGAGACGGCCGACGACGATCTCGCTTTTCACGTCGAGTTTGTCGCCGTCGAGGCCGAAGTGCACTTTAGTCCCCAGGCGGCCGTCCTTTGCGATCCAGGAAAGAAACGCATTGGTGTACGGGTTGACGCGCGGGATCGCGAAGTCGCGCAGCTCGCCGTCGAGGTCGAGCCACAGAGTGTCTCCCAGCGGCGCGATGTCGCCGTGCAGCTCGAGGGCGCCGGTCGTGCCGATGACGCTCTGGAGCGTGAGCTTGCCCTTTTTGCCCGGCGCGTTGCTCAATCCTTTTATATTGATCGCCAGCCGCGAGAGTTCTTCCGTGTAGGGCTGTTCTGCGGTGCGATCGATGAAGCGGGCAAATCCCTCTTCGACGACGATTTCACCGATGTCGATCGCGGTCTTCGGCGGCTGCGGCTTGGCGGCCGGTTTAGTTGCTGAAGCCGGCGCAGCTTCTTTTTTGGCCGGCGGAGCCGGCACGACTTTCTGATTAGCGGGCGAAGCCTTTGTTGCCTCCGGCTTGGTAGCCTCAGTGCCAGGCGCAGCGAACATGGCGCGGAGCGGCAGCGTGCCGTCTTTGTTGCGCTCGATGAGCGCCGAAGGCTTCCGCACCAAAACGCGCGCGATTTTGATCTGCGCCGGCCACTTAACGTCTATCGTCGTGGCACTCGCCTGCTCGATCGACACGAGCGGTTCCTTCGGCGGGCCCAGCGCGAGCCGGCTGACGCTCACTCTTCCATTGGCGCTCGCCTGGAGCGCTCCGTCCATAGAAACAACCACAGCCAGGTCTGTTTCGGCCTTGCCCGCTAAAGGCGCGGAGATTGGAATGTAGCGCTGGTATGCGGAGAGGTCGGCGTCCTTGAGCCGCACCTTAAGCTCCGCCTTCACCGGCTTCAGTATGACGGTTCCGCCGACGTCGAGCGACCCGCCCTTGGGAAGTTGCGAGTTGATCTGGAGGAGCGCGGGCTCGTTTTGCGGCCAGGTCAACTTTTGGACGGAAACTTTGAGCTTACTGAGATCGAATTGCGACGGCGGCGTGAGACTCGTATCGACCACCGTCGGATCGCCGGAAAGTTCGACGGCGGCGATGTTGAAGACGCCGTTGTTCACGTTGATATTTTTGACGTTGATCTTGAGCTCGGGCGCGGAGAGAAAAGGCCGCGGTTTGCCCTGCTGGAGCACGGCGATTTTTTCCAGACGAACGTCGCCGTCGAGCTGGGTGCCTTCTTTGCCGCCGTACTTGAGCGTTAGCGCCACACTAAGCCGTCCGCTTTGCAGCGTCGCGGGCGTGTCGGACGGAACGTACGGGAGCAGCAGCGCGAGATCGAATCCTTCGAATTTAAGTGCGGCCTGGCCGTTGGTCGGCGTGAGATGCAGCTCGGATGCGTTGATGGAAATCGGCGTTCCCGCCAGCGTGAGATTCAACGTCGCTTTGCCCGCGGGCCCGTCGCTCCGCGTCGAGACGTTCTCCACGTCGAAATTAAGCCCTTCGGCTTTCCACGATTTCACCGGTGTGATCGCGCTGTCTTCGAGAACGAGGACGCCGTCCGACAGCTTGAAGCGATCGACGGTGATATCGAATCCGCCCTTTTCTTCCTTTTTTTCACCCGCCATCAGATCCGAAAAGCTAAATTCGTTCGCTCCCGTGCGGGCCACGTTCACCGACGGCGCTACGAGGTTCAGCTCGGTCAGCTTTAAGTGGCCGCGAAACAGCGGCAAAAAGTTGAATTTGAGCGCCAGGTCTTTGAACTGAACGAACGCATCCGGTCGCGTCTTGTCGGCGACACGAAAGCCCTTGATCGCGATCCGTCGCGTGAAGAGATTGATATCGACGTCTTCGATTGTTGTGGCCCGTTGCGTCGCCGTGGCGATCTGCTTAACCGCGACCTTCCGAACGATCATCGGCAGGAGCGTGATGAAGATCGCGAGCACCACCAGGACGCTGGCGGTAATGATGCCCCATATCTTCTGTCGGCGAGTCAGCGTCATAACGTTTCTCCCGGCGATTCGCTTCATCCTAATATCACCAGGGTTTTATAGCCGCAAGAACGCAAGATCTCGCCCTGCGGGACTCATTTTTCTTGCATGGAGAAAAAAACATCGGTGTGTTAAGCTCCTATTCATCAGACTTTCGGGAGGTACTGACAATGACGGCAAGAGTCGAAGAACTTGCACGCCAGATAGCGTCGTTGGAGGAATCTGACCTACAGGCGCTTTTGGACCGGATTGAAGAGCTCGGTCTTCGTCATGGTATTGATGCTCTGTCGGATCGATATCGACAGCGTCTCAAGGAGCGGGATGAGCTCGACGAAGCGGCAGAAAAGGTTCTAATGAAGTTGAAACAGATGCGTCAGGAGATCGCCTCCCGTGAGTATCCGGGATGAGTGGATCATCCTCGATACCAATATCTGGATATTCGGTCTAAGACGAGTTGCTAATTTTCCGGCCTGTACCGAGCTTCTAGAGAATCTGAACCGACTCCGACTCGTACTTCCTCGACAAATACTCCAAGAGTTGCAGGCAAACCTTGTCGAAGATGAATTGAGAGCCCTATTCCGACTTGTCAATCGCCTTCCTATTTCACCCAAAATAGATTGGCAAAAAGCCGCCCCGGAAACCATAGCCAAATATCAGAACCTGTGGTGCAAGCTCGGTGACGCAGTTGTGTCAGCACATTTAGAAGAGTTAGGAGTCAACATTCTCATCACAGAAAATCGTGATTTTTTGGCAGAGCTTACAGGCTTGCCATTCACGAGATTAAACTCGAACCAAGCGATGGCGGAACTAAGAGCAGCGGGTTCCCAATGAAAGATCGTTGTGATTTCTGCTCGGAAGGTAGGCTGAGGTCCCAGCAGGTGCGTGAATATTATCGGGCAGGTAAAGGTCTAGTGGTAATAGAAAAAGTTCCGGCCTACGTGTGTGACAGGTGCGGTGAACGTTATTACGACGCCCACGTAGCTAAGCAGATGCGTCAACTGGCGAAGAAAGGAACCCGTACAAAGACAAAGATTTCCTTTCCTTTGGTTCGCTTCCAGGAAAGAAAGATTTCTGCGTGAGAAAGAAAAAAAGACCCGCTCCTTTATTGCGTAAAGGAGCCAGCGACAAAGAAGTTATTCGCTGGGTGAAGACTCATGATGTCTTCGGCCGGTTGAACGCGGGAACTTCGGAGTTGGTAGATGACCACAGCGATGAAGATCGGGGACCTGCAGCGCGCCGACGTTCCCGATAGTCACGCATTTCCCTGGTAGGAATAGGCCGCGGCGGACGGAAGGACGTGGCAGGGCGTGCCGAATAATTGCTCGGCAAAGGTCCTTTGTTAAAACCGAGGTGATTTGTTTCACCGCCACCCGCCGGACAACCTCCGGCAGGACCGTGATGAAGATCGACTCCGTGTTACGCGCCTTTCACGAAACATAGTAGTTAGCTACGGGAAGACAGCCATATTACGCGTTTATGGTAGGCCTCGTTGTAAAGGTCTCTCCCCCTCAATTGTTCTTCCCCCTTCGCGATGTTATCTTGTCGCGAAAAGGAGAAGCCTCAGCATGGCAAACATCGAGAAGCCGTCGATCCCTGAATTCCATCCGCCGCGAAGAATCTTGCTGGGACCTGGGCCAAGTCCCGTCGATGACCGCGTAACGCGGGCGATGACGGCGCCGGTGCTGGGACATCTCGATCCGCTGTTTCTCAAATGCATGGACGACATCCAAGTTTTGCTCCGCTACGTTTTCGAAACCCAAAACCGCTTGACGATTCCCATCTCCGGCACCGGCAGCGCGGGAATGGAGGCGACGGTCGCGAGTTTATTGGAACCGGGCGACGAAATCGTCGTCTGCGTCAACGGCTATTTCGGCGAGCGCATGTGCGAGATGGTGACCCGCATCGGGGCGAAGCCGGTGCGCGTTGATGCCGAGTGGGGCAAGCCGATGGAGATCGACAAAGTGCGCGCGGCGTGGAATGGCTCGAAGGCGCGCGCGATCTTCGCCGTGCAGGCAGAGACTTCAACCGGTGTGCTTCAACAAGTCGCGCCGCTGAGAAAGATCGCCGACGAGCGCGACGGGCTTTTGCTCATCGACGCGGTGACGAGCCTCGGCGCGCACGAAGTCGCCGTCGATAAAAACGGCATCGACGGCTGCTACTCCGGCACGCAGAAGGGCCTCTCCTGCCCGCCGGGATTGTCGCCGGTGACATTCAGCGAGCGCGCGTTGAACAAAATCAAAACGCGCAAAACCAAACCCAGCGCCTGGTATCTGGACGTCGGCCTCGTCGCCAATTACTGGGGCACCGAGCGGACCTATCACCATACCGCACCGGTCACGATGAATTATGCGCTGCGCGAGGGGCTGCGCATCATCGTAGAAGAAGGGTTGGAGGCGCGCCGGCGCCGCCACGAGCTGAATCACCGCGCGCTCGTCGCCGGCGTCGAGGCGATGGGACTCAAGATGCACGTCGATCCGGACCATCGTCTCTGGACGCTCAACACCGTGCGCATCCCCGACGGCGTGGACGACGCGCGCGTGCGGCGGAGCCTGCTCGACGAATTCAATATCGAGATCGGCGGCGGGCTTGGAGTTCTCAAAGGAAGAATCTGGCGCGTCGGCTTAATGGGCGGCGGCAGCACCGCGAACAACGTACTGCTTTTTCTCGCCGCGCTGGAGAAGTGCCTCGCGGGGGAAGGATTCAAAGTCCGCGGGTCGGGTGTGAGCGCCGCCGAGACCGTTTATTTAAAGCGCGAGTGACTTTAACCCGAGATCCTTCACTTCGTTCAGGATGGGAATAATGCTCAAAAGGTATTGCTCTATT
>CAZNES010000132.1:0-8403 GCA_964572145.1 uncultured Syntrophobacteraceae bacterium | reverse complement strand
ATGGTGGTCGCAGTAGGAGTTGAACCTACGACCTCGCGCATGTGAGGCGCGCGCTCTAACCAACTGAGCTATGCGACCACGGAAACTGTTTGTAACACCTTCGCTGCGAGCGTTCAAGGAAGTATGGAGTACTGGAGTGTTGGAGTATTGGAGTACCGCCCTCCCCACCCATCACTCCATTACTCCACCGCTCCATTACTCCAGTTTTATTTGCAGCGTTTCGTTGCGCTCTTTCTGTTCCTCGTACAGAGCGGTAAAACTCATGCCTACTTTGAAGTGGGAGCGGTCGGGAATTCCTTCGATGTCGGTCGCGTTCGAAATCCGTAGAGGAAGCTGCTGCCCGGTATCCGCGACGATCGTCAAAAATCTTCCTTCCTCTTCGATCTTGGCGATCTTGCCCCGCACGGTTTTCTCCGTTACCGGCGTGATCTCCGGCCCTTCGCCTCTCAGCTCGCGATAAATCGTCGCCGCAATTACGGGGAAGTGCGCCTCGCGATCCCATCCCTTGTATTCGTTCATGTGAAACTGTTTGCGAATCGCTTCCAGCGGCATTCCTTTTTCCATCATGCCGCGCACGCGCTGGCGCGCGATCAGA
The DNA here is from genome assembly GCA_964572145.1 of uncultured Syntrophobacteraceae bacterium. Lineage (GTDB taxonomy): Bacteria > Desulfobacterota > Binatia > UBA9968 > UBA9968 > JAJPJQ01. Next base: position 7,808 of record CAZNES010000132.1, on the reverse strand, counting down.
AGATAATCGATCATGGCTTGCAGATCGCCGACGTTCATCACCGGACCATGCGCGGGAACCACGGCCTTGGGCTTGACCGCAATCAGCGCTTCAAGCTGCTTCAGCATTCCCCACGTTGTCCCGTGGCTGTAGTCGGGCCGAATGTCCGGATGGCGCTCTTTGTAAGCGGCGAAGCCGCCGTGGAGCACTCCGCTTTGAGGAAGCCAGACCGCGATGTCGCCGGGATTGTAGGTGTCGTCCACGTAGATCAGCTCGATGACTTTGCCGCCGAGACGCAGCGTCATGCGATCGTTGAAGGTCACGGCCGCGTCCATCGGATGGAAGTCTTTCATCGCTTCGGTCCGCTCGGGAAAGCGCTTGCGCCAGGTGTTGACCTGGTACGATTTCCACGAAGACCAGTCCTTGGCGACGCGCTCGTGCAAGATCACCGTCGCCGGCGGCGAGAACAGCGGCGTGCCGCCGATGTGATCGCCGTGGTTCTGCGTGATGATGACGAAGCGCACCGGCTGTGAAGTGACCGACTGGATGTACTTTTGGATGTTGCGCGTCTCCGGCTGGTTGTTGCCGGTGTCGATCACGACGACGCCTTGAGACGTTACGACGACCATCGCGTTGGCGTCGTTCAGCTTGCCGACGTAGGCGTAAACATCGTCCGCCAGTTTTTTGAACTCGGGCTTTTCAGGCGTGATCGCGGCGGCTCTGCCCGGGATCAGCAACATCAATCCGCAGACAGCCGCCGCCAGAAAATTTATTCTCATCGCTATTTCCCCGTCGCTCCGCGATAAGCCGCCTCGATATTGTTGGGGAAGCGGTCTTTGCCTTCCCAGTCCTCGGTGCCCGGAATCTTCAATTCTTTTTTAATCTCGTCGAGCGACTTGCCGGCTTTGACCATCGCTCCGACGCCTTCCATGAGAAGGTTGTAATATCTTTCCATATCGTCGAGGATTTTGACCGAGCCTGGAACACCGTGGCCCGGTATCACGGCCTCCGGATTGAGCGCCTGCATCATTCTAATCGCACTCAGCGTATCCGGGATGCTGACTAAAGGACGGTGATTACCGAAGCGCTTCACTCCGACCGAGGCCGCCGTGAAAAGCACGCGCTCCTTGGGCAGCCAGATCGCCGTGTCCGCCTCGCTGTGAACATTCTTCAAATAATAAAGCTCGAAAGTCCGTTCGCCCAGGTTGAGCGTCATCTTATCGCCGTATTCGATGTGCGGCGTGACCAGACGAAAGCCCTTGAACGCGCCGCGCATCTCGGCCGACTCGGACATCTGCTTCTCGATGCGTTCCGGCGCAAAGGAAGCGGATTGTTTCACCGACTCCGTCGCCCCCTTATGCGCGATGACGATAGCCGGCGGCGAATAAACAAAATCGCCCATAATATGGTCGGCATGCGGCTCGGTATGGATAATGAACCGGACGGGCTGGGCGGTCAGTTTCTTGACCGCCGCCGCAACGACATGAGTGTCCTTCGGACTCTGCCCCGTGTCGATCAGCACGACACCTTCCTGCGTTAGAATGATCGTGCTATTGGCTTCGTTGAGCGCCCCCGCGTAAACGTAAATACCGTCCTTGATCTTCGTGTACTGCGAGCCGAGATCCTGCGCCGGCGCGTACGAGGCGAACACCGGAAGAGAGGCCAGAAAGAAAATCACGGCCGAAAATTTTACTCTCATGAAATCCTCCTCTTTCAATTTCCCTTCATCGTTCCGTAAGCCGCTTTCACTTCCTCTCGCTACGGCTTCATTCGACTCATCAGTTCTTCACGGACTTGTACGCGACGTCGATGTTTACTCCCAATCGGTCCTGTCCCGCCCAGTCGGCGTACTCCGGCATCTTGAGCTCTTTTTTGATCTCGGCGAGGGATTTGCCCTGCGCCGCCATATCGCCCACCCGCTTGATCAGGAGCGTATAGAACGCTTCGTACTCGTCAAAGATTTTCGTCGTGCTTGGCGGACCGTGGCCGGGAATGACGACCTCGGGATTCAGCGACTTCATGACTTTGTAGCCGGCGAGAATGTCCGGAACCGTAACGTGCGGACGGAGGTTGATCATCCACCTCACATTGGCTGCGGATGCGGCGAAGAGCACGCGCTCTTTAGGCAGCCAGATCGCGGTGTCGGCTTCGCTGTGAACGTTTTTGAGATAAATCAGCTCGAAGGTGCGCTCCCCGAGATTGAGCGTCATCTTGTCCTTATACTCGATCTGCGGCGCGATCATTTTATAGCCCTGCACGGTCTCGCGCATCTCGGGCGATTGCGCGGCGAGCCTTTCCTGCCGCTTGGGATCGAAATCCTTTCTCATCGCTTCCCCGGCTCCCTCGTGGTTGATGATCGTGGCCGGTGGCGAAAATAGGAAATGATTCCAGGTATGATCGTTGTGGACCTCCGTGTCGATCAGGAATCGGATCGGCTTGTCGGTAACCTTTTTTACCGCCGCCAACATTTTGCGCGAGTCCAACGGGTTGCTGCAGCTATCGATCATCACGACGCCTTCCTGCGTGACGACCATGCTGCAAGTCGTGGTGGTCTGGTCGGGAGCGTAAACGTAAATTCCGTCTTTGACTTTGTGGAAGCCGGGGCCGAGGTCCTGAGCCGGAAGTGTGCCGACGGCCAGAAGCGAAAAGACAACCGCAAATCCTGTAGGCGATGTGAGTCTCATAGTTACTCCTTTTTTGTATCTATCGTCATGGGGAACCTACTAGGAAATTGTAAAGGCTGTCAATAAACCCTTACGGGGGAGCGGTTTAGACTCCCTACAGAGGATCTCACAGTCTACCTTGGGCCTGTGATGATGACTTGCCGTCTTCCGTACAGCTGGTCGAAGAAGCCTTCATTTTCCAATTCTCTAAGCAGGCTGGTATCGATCAGGTCTTCCGCTTTTTTGCCTTTGACTCCCGGCTTCGCGCCGAATTCTTCCAGGCCGAGGGCGATGACTTCCGATTTGGGAAACGGCCGCTGGGGAATCGCGCCTTGCACGTACGTTCGGTACATGAAATCGAGCATCGCCGGATCTTTCACTCCGAGATACTTGGCATATGTGCGATCCGCCGCCTCGCGGGATTTTTTCGCCAGCGCGATCGCTTCACACAGCGCGCGGAGAAAATTCTTGACGCTCTCGCGCTCGCGCGCGAGCAACGCGCGCGCGACGGCGAAGTCCACTCCGGCGCCGATGTAAAGTTTGATACTGTCATTGTCCGCCAGAACGCGGACCTTGGAAATGCCGCCGCTTCGCTCCAGATCGTAGATGTTTTCCTCGTTGCTGGTGGTCGCGTCGATTTTTCCCTCGACGAGCGCGTTCAGGCGATTCACGCTCCGGCTGCCGAAGGGCACGAGCGTTACGTCCTTGTCGGGATTCAAGCTGAGACGCAAAAGCGTCTGGCGCGTGATCCGGTCCTGATTGCTTCCCGCCTCTCCGGTGCCGACCCGCTTGCCTTTGAGATCTTGCGCGCGGGCGATCTCCGGGCGCGACAAGAGCTTGAGGACGCTGTAGCCCGTGTTGGCGACGAAAACCAAATCGGCGCCGTCGCCGATGCCCGAGACGACGTGCGTCGCCGTAGCGGCATACACGTCGCCTTCGCGCCGGCCCAGCGCGCCGAGCAGCTCATCGTTGGAGTCCAGTTCTTTTATGACGACGTTCAGCCCGCGCTTGGCGAAGAGCCCCTCGTCCCAGGCGAGCCACAGCGGCAGCTTCGGCGGTCGCGCGGGATAAGAAACGACCGTCAATTTCTTTTCCTGTCCCCAGGCCGTCGATACGAGAACGATGAGCAGCAGTAAACCGTAGAGGCTGGCGTTTCTCTTTTTCATCTGGTTTTTGCCTACTGCCTATTGCCTACCTCAGCCGGATCCTCCTGATCAGCCTTAGGCTGAGTGTATTGTGGCGGGGGCTGATCCGCCAATCTTTGTGGCGGAGCCTACCGCCTTCTTCATTCCCCGGGGCGGTCCGGGATGGGACGCGGGATGGGATTTTTATAATCCGGATGGAACGAGAGATCCATCGCCTTGCCGTCCATAAACAGCTTCTCGACATTTTGCGTCGCGCTGATGTCTTTCATCGGATCTCCGTTGACGATCACGATGTCCGCGACCTTGCCTTTTTCCACACTGCCGTAGTCTTTTTGTTTTCCCCAAGCTTCGGCGACGTTGATGCTGACTGTCTGAATCGCCTGCAGCGGCGTGAGTCCGGCCTCGACCAGCATCTCCAGCTCCGCGTGCACCGCATAGCCGGGAACGACGTGGTTCGGATCGGAGCCGGAATGAATCTTGCCGCCCGCCGCGGCGAACCGGCGCACAAAATCCTGGATCATCTTATAGCCGCTCGTGAGCTGGTTTCGCATTTCCGGCGCGGCGCTCTCGTACTTGGCAAAAAAACTTTCGGTGTCTTTGAGAATATACGACGGCAGGTAGCGGAGATTGGGATCTTTGAGCAATTGAAGCTCGCGCCGCTTCATTTCCTGCGCGCGCGCGGCGAGCGGCCGGAACCAGGTCGCCCAGGTGGGGCTCCAGTGAACGTTCTTTTCCACCATGACTTTAATGATCCGGTCGAACATCGCCGGCTCCATGTGAATGTGCGCCTCGGCGGTATCGACCTTTCCCTTCATGCGGTCCATGTCGAGCGCGGCTTTTTTCTTGGGATCTTGAATCGAGGTGTAAAGAACGGACCAGGAATGCTCCGTCGATTGGTAACCGTTGGCGGCGGAAGTAAAAATATCGAGCGAGTGGCCGAATACCGGGCGTCCGAGACGGTGCGCCTCCTCCGCGGCCGCCTTGGCGACCTCGGGAGTAAGGCGCTCGAACAACTTAAACCCGTCCACGCCTTTTTCCGCCAGCATCCGCACCGCTTTCCTGGCCTCCTCCTCATTCTCGACGATGATGCTGGTGCGCTGGCGTCGCAGCGCGCCCGCGCTGAGTCCCTCCGGCGGCGGCCCGTCGATCGTGTTGCCGGCAGCCCACACGCGCGGCCCTCGTATCGTTCCGTTACGCACGCCTTCCCGCTGCGCGATGATCCAGTCCACCGGGTTGTTGGAAATGTTGGGGCAAGTCACGACGCCGTAGTGGAGATAGACCTCTCCCATCCAATCGCGATAGTGGCAGTGGCCGTCGATCAGCCCCGGCAGGACGGTTTTTCCTTTGGCCTCGATCACCTCCGCGCCTTGCGGTACTGAGACCTTGCCTCTCTCACCGACTTCACGAATACGCCCGTCTTGAAAGATAACCACCGCGTCGGCAAATGGCGGCCTTCCGGTTCCGTCGATCAGCGTTCCTCCCTGAATCACCACCGGCCGCGTCTGCGCCCAGACCGGCGCGGATGCTAACAGGCTAACGAAGACAGTGAAGCCAACTATTCGAAGCTTTTGTGATCTCATACGAATTCCTTCTTCTGCTTAGCACGTCATTCCCGTGAAACCTGTCCCCGACCGTGATCGGGGAACGGGTATCGTAAGCGGGCGCGATGAATCGCGCCCCTACATAATCCTGGACGCCCTCCCGCTTGCGCGGGAGCGACAACCCACTCTGCTTCGCCCGCCCACGATCAGTTTCCACCATCCCCGAATTAGAACTGAAAACTAAAAACTTATTTATTGTTTCTCTCCGCTCACCAGCGCAAAGTGAAAAAATCCCCGCACGCGCACTTTGTCGCCATGCTTTTCGTAGCGGAAGTAGCTCTCCTCAAAGCGCCGTCTCAACTTCGCCGGCTCGCTCTGGAGCTGCTCGGCGACCTCGAGCCAGTGGCGGCCGGTGGGAATGCCATCCATTCCTTCTTGATCGACAGGGAAGCTGACGAGCTCGCTGCCGACGCTGCGGAAGCCGGCTGCAATAAGCAGCTCGCGGATCTCTGCGCACGTGTAATAATTAAAACGCTCGCCGTGGCCGCTGCTGAGAATTTCGTTGATCCGCTCGCGGATGCGTATGTCGAGCTCGTTCTCTTCCGTCGCCACCACCGGGTCAAGCACGACGAACCGCCCACCGGGCTTCAAAACGCGCAAGGCCTCTTGCGCGGTCAACCGCGCATCAGCGAAGTGGTGCAGGGCGAAAACGGTGAAAGCGCGGTCGAAGACGCCGGAGCGAAAAGGAAAAGCCTCCGCCTTTCCGGCGACGGGGATAAATCCGGGAATCGGCTCTTTTTCTTTTTGCTCCTCCGCCACGCGCAGCATCGCCAGCGCCTCGTCCAGCCCGACGATCATTCCGCCTCTGAGCCGTTCGGCCACCGGACGCGCCACGCGCCCAGTGCCGGTGGCGAGATCGAGCACGCGCTCGGCGCCGCGCAGTTCCAACGCTTTGATTAACCGCGCAACCAACTGATCGCGAATTTGCGACTGCGCAGCCCGGCGGTCGTACTCTCTCGCGTGCGCATGGTCGTGGAAACGACTCTTGTGATGATGTTCGTGCTCCATGTTCCTCTAATCTCCGCGGCCAAACCTACCCCATCACGACCGATTTGTTCAAGGTGCTCAGGGCACGGCCACGAGATGTATAGACGAGAGGTGAAAAAGCTCTTAGCGGAAATGATCCCAGGCTAGGATTCAGTTGAAGGAGAAATCAATCCAATCGCAGTCTCTTAATTCGAGATCCGCAATCATTTGATCACCTTATCCGCCCGGTACAGCAGCGACTGTGGAATCGTCAAGCCGATCTGCTTAGCCGTTTTGAGATTGAACACCAGCTCAAACTTCATCGGCTGCTCCACCGGCAGATCGGCAGGCTTGGCTCCCTTCAGGATTCTGTCCACGTAGTATGCGACACGCCGGTAGCTCTCCGCTTGGTCCGCCCCGTAGTACATGAGCCCACCGGCATCTACAGCTTCCCTGTAGACATACGTCGACGGTAACCGGCTCTTTAACGCAAAGCCCGCGATCCGTTTTCCGTAATCACGCGTTAGCGGGCCCACGAGCACATAGAGTCCGTCCGGGCGCTGCTTGCCTATCGCAGCGAATATCCGCTCGAAATCGTCCGCACTGTGCACCTCCCATGGCTGAACAGTCAACCCTAGCGCGCGCGCCGAGACAGGGAGAATCTCTTTCAGCTCGAGTACAGCGCCCGCACTGGCCGCGTCGTAGAGAACCGCGACACGGGCAAGTTTGGGAACGGCTTCTTTGAGCAGCTCCAGCCGCTTCCCGCCTAGTTCTCCCTGAAGGTATGTAAAGCCGGTGACGTTGCCGCCGGGACGGGCAAGGCTTTCAACGATGCCTGCCTTGACCGGATCGATCCCTTCGCCCGTCATAACGATGGGAATCGTCTTGGTCGCTTTCTTGGCCGCCTGGATCGTTCCGAGCCCTGCTGCTACCACGATGATATCAACCTTGAGACGCACCAGCTCGGCCAGAAGCTCAGGGGCCCGATCGCGCTTCCCCTCCATATATCGGTACTCGATGGCGATGTTCTGTCCTTCTATGTAGCCACGCTCGCGCAGAGCCAGCCGAATTCCCTCGGTACGGGTGGACTCACTAACTGCATCGCCCGTCGACAGATACCCTATGCGAGGGACTTTCTTCGGCTGCTGCGCGTCGGCGACCGCTCCAACAAAAAGCAGTGCTACTGCCGTGAGGATTGATGACAGACGAGCCTTGTTCATCTTTTATACCCCGTTCTTGCCGTCGTTTATCACGCTAGGAAAGAAAAGAGAAGATGAACCTGACAGGATTAGATTGAACAATGAAGCCTCCACGGGCTTACGCTCGTGGTATCTTTCTCAGTTCTTCGGCGAAATCCACCGAAGCACCCTCCTTCGCTCTGCGAGCTTCGGAGGGTCCGCCCCTCGCATTCATCCACGGCCTTACGGCCGTGGTCTTCTGCGAAGGCGGATAAA
>CAZNES010000131.1:0-8422 GCA_964572145.1 uncultured Syntrophobacteraceae bacterium | reverse complement strand
GAGCCTCACGCCGACGGCGTTGTAGAGCGCGTTGCCCACGGCCGGCGCTACGGGAAGGAGCCCTCCTTCGCCCATCCCCTTCGAGCCGAACGGACCGGGGCCGTTTTGATTTTCCAGCAGGACGGTTTCGAATTCTTTGGGCACGTCGAGGAAATTCGGCACGCGGTAGTCGATGAGATTGGGGTTTAAGAGCTGGCCGTCGTGGTAGATCATTTCCTCGGAGAGCGTGTGGCCGACGGCGAACATCACCGCGCCTTCGTCCTGGCCCTCGCATTGAACCGGATGGATCGCCCGTCCCACGTCCGCGATGGAGATATATTTCAGAAGTTCGATCTTCCCCGTATCGCGGTCCACTTTGACTTCCGCGCCGCCCCAGCCGATTTCCCAAAAAGTCGTGGGCGCGCCGAGCGCAGCCTTCGCGCTCTTGTGATCCTGATAAGAACCCTTGCCGATGATCTCGCCGGCGTTCGCGCCGAAGGTTCGGGCGATGACCGCGCTGTAGGAGATCTTCTTGCCCCTGCGGCTGTGAACGTGGCCGTCCTTGAGAAATAAGTTGGTGACTTTCTCGTTCAACGCTTTGGCGGCCGTCTTCAAAAGCTGGTGCTTGAGATCGCGCGCGGCGCGCTGCACGCACAGACCCATCACGACCGTCGAGCTGCTCGCGTTGGTTCCCGGATCGTATGGGGTCGTCTCCGTGTCGAGCTGCGCGACGACGACCCGGTCCAGAGTGAGACCGAGTTCCTCCGCCACGACCTGGCTCAGCGCAGTGCGAGAACCTTGCCCGAGCTCGACCGTGCCGGTCAACAAAACCACGCTGCCGTCGGAGATCATCTTGGCCGACGCCGAAGCGAATTTGTAAGTTCCGCCGCCGTCTTTCATGCAGCAGCTAAGCCCTTTCCCGGTGTTGCCGTTCGCGCTCTTTCGCTTCCAGCCGATCGCGCGCGCGACGCGGACCAGCCCATCTTTGAGATCGCAATCCACCGGCGTATCTCCCGGCGTATAGAGGTCGCCTTTCTTGAGCAGGTTCTTGAGGCGAAAATCGAGCGCGTCCAGCCCAAGCTTTTCAGCGATGATGTCCATCTGCGACTCGTAAGCCCAGGTGACTTGCAGCGTGCCGAAGCCGCGGAACGCGCCCGCCGGCGCGGTATTGGTGTAGACCGTGTAGGCGTCGGACTTGACGTGGGGAATGCGGTACGGCCCGAACGCCCGGTAGCCGGCCTTTTGCGTAACGCGCGGCCCGGCGTCGGCATACGCGCCGGTCTCCATGTAAATCTCGCACTCGCGTGCGATCAAAAGACCGTCCCGGCTGACGCCGGTCTTGATGCGAAAGCGCGCCGGATGGCGCGTGACTGTCTTGAAGCTCTCTTCCACCGACAGCACGATCTTGACCGGTCGGCGCGCCTTCCACGAGAGCGCCGCGGCGAGCGGCTCGGTCTTGACCGACAGCTTGCCGCCATAGCCGCCGCCGACGTAAGGCACGATGACGCGCACGCGGTTGAGCGGCATCCGAAAAATCTCTGCGATATGCTCGCGCAGCGTAAACGGGTCCTGAGAGGAAGCCCATAGCGTGATCCCGTCGCTCTCGACCTGAGCGATGATCGCGTGTGGTTCCATGGAATAGTGCTGCACGCGCGGGAAAGTGAATGTGTCCTCGAAGATATGGGCGGACTGTTTGAATCCTGCGGCGATATCTCCCCTGTTGTAGCTGAACTGGTAGCAAATATTGGTGCCTTTGAATTTCTCCGGCGCTTGATAGTGATAGCCGTGCAGCTCTCCGCCCGCCGAGGCGCTCTCCTGGACGATGGGAGCGCCCGCCCTGAGCGCGGCTTCCAGATTGTCAACCGCCGGAAGCTCCTCGTACTCCACCTCGATGAGGCCGAGCGCTTCTTCCGCGGTCGCAGCGTCTATCGCCGCGACCCCCGCCACCGGATCGCCGACGTATCGTACCTTGTCCACCGCCACGATCGGCTGGTCTTTGTAAGCGGCGCCGTAATAATAGTCGAGAGCGCCGAGATCGTCTCGGGTAATCACCGACACGACGCCGGGAAGTTTTTCGGCCTTGCGCGCGTCTATCTTGACCAGCCGCGCATGCGGGTAGGGGCTCCTCAGTATTTTTCCCGCTACCATATTCGGCAGCTCGATATCGACCGTGTAGAGCGCCTTTCCGGACGCCTTGTCTCTTCCGTCTACCCGCGGAAGATTTTTACCAACGACTCTCAGCCCGCTCTTTTTCATAATCAGTTTTTATCTCCGTATTTTTTTCTGAGCCATTCCAGCGCCTGCTCTCTCGTGCGAATCTCGCCTTCGAGTTGCGCCTCGTGAAGCCGCTCCAGAATCTCGTGAAACAGCGGCCCGGGCGTAAAGCCCATGGCGATCAGATCTTTGCCTTTGAGCAGCGGCTCGGGATGAATCTCCTCGTGCTTGAACTCCTCGAGCTTGCGCCGGCAGAAGTCATAATATTGCAGGTCGCCGTTCGATGCCAACGCATCCAGGCGAGTCAGCTCGAGCAGCTCCTCGATCCCTTCTTCGCCGAGAAAACGCTTCAGCGTGCTGACGCGCATCTTCGGCGCCTGCGTGTGGCGCAAATGATTCTTCACCAGATAGGCGACCCGTTCCCAAACGGAGCGGCTGCGCTTGAGGCGCTTCAGGATCTCGATGGCCATCTCCGCGCCTTGCTCCATGTGGCCGTAGTACGTGATGCGCTCACCGCGTTTTTCAATACAGACGGGTTTGGCGATATCGTGGAGAAGAGCGCCATAGGCGAGCGTCTCCGATATTTGAGATTTTAGATTTGAGATTTGCTCCAAGATGAGCAGCGTGTGAACGAATACGTCGCCTTCCGGATGATAGTCCGGTGTCTGCTCTACGCCTTTCATCCGCGCCACTTCCGGCAAAACGGCGGGCAAGAGCCCGCTCTCGTCCAACAGTTCAAAACCTCTCCGCGCGCCGCCTTCGGTCAATAGGCGCGTGATCTCCTCGCCGATTCTTTCCCACGATACCTGAGTAATCGCGACGGCCTCTTCCCGGATGGCCCTCAAGGTATTCTCTTCGATCGTAAAGCCGAGACTTGCCGCGAAGCGCACCGCGCGGATCATGCGTAAACGATCTTCCCGGAAGCGCTCGCGCGGTGCGCCGATGGCGCGGATCAGACGGCGGCCGAGATCCTCCCTGCCGCCGACGAGATCGATCAGCCGATCCTCGACCGGATCGTGCATCATGCCGTTGATGGTGAAGTCCCGCCGGAGGATGTCCTCCCGCATGCCGGCAAAGCGGACCTCGCTCGGACGGCGGCCGTCGAGATACGGGCCGTCCCACCGAAAAGTCGCGACCTCGAAGGAATCCCCGTCAGAGAGGACCAAGATGACCCCGAACTGCGCGCCGACCTCGATCGTTTTCGGAAAGATTTTTTTGACCGCGTCCGGCTTCGCGCTCGTCGCGATGTCGTAATCCTGCGGCGATTTCGCGAGGAGCATGTCGCGCACACACCCGCCCGCGAGATAGGCTTCGTGGCCTTCTTGCCTAAGGCGCTTCACGATAGAAATAGCTTTTTCCCGTCGCGTCACGGGATAGACCTCGGGATCAACCGTATCGGGAAAAGGAGAGAATGGGAAGTTGCCGGTTAATGAACGGACGGGTTGGCGCCGGAGATGAATTCCTGAACTTTGCCCTGCAGCTCCTGGAAAGTGAACGGCTTGACGATATAGTCGTTGCATCCCGCGTCTATACAGGTCTTGAGATCGGCGTCCCTGAAGAGCGCGGTCGCAGCCAGGATCGGAATATCGTGAGTTTCCGGATGGGAACGCAGCAGCCGCGTCGCCTCCCGGCCGTCCATGCCGGGCATCATGATATCCATCAGTATGAGTTGAGGCTTTTCCTGGAGCGCCTTCTCCACCCCTTCTTTACCGTGCTTGGCGGGAATGGCGGAAAACCCCATCAACTCCATCTGCCAGATCAGGAGCTCCCGCATATCCGGGTGGTCTTCCACGACCAGAACCTTTTTCATGCGAAGCGGTCGCCTTTCCTCAAAAAATAAACTGTATGCCCCAAAGGTCTTACTATAGGCCCTTACCAGTGTCAAGCGGAGTTTTCAGCGCCGCTTTCGTTTGATCGGCCACGACAACGACGATGAGCTTTTCAGGCTGGAGATAGCGCTTGGCCACACGCAGCACGTCTTCGCGGCCGATCCGCCGGATAAGCTCCGGATAGCGCTCGGGATAATCCAGGCCCAGGCCGAAAAATTCGACCTGAGAAAGAAAAGTAGCCACCTTCCGGTTGGTGTCGAGCCGGAGCGGAAAGCTGCCGATGAGATAATCCTTGGCCGCCTTGAGCTCTTCCTCCGTCGCTCCCTGCTCGCGAATCTTTCGGATCTCCTCGATCGCGATGCGGATGGCATCCCCGGCGCTCTCGTTTTTAGTTTGCATCGAGACCTGGAAGCTGCCGGTGTATTTTTCCGGCTCGAAAGCGCTGTAAACCGAATAGGCCAGGCCGCGACGGTTGCGAATCGATTCCATCATGCGGGAGGAAAAGCCTCCGCCGCCGAGAATGTAGTTCATCACCTGAATGGCATAATAATCGGGATGGGACCGCGGCACGCCCTCATGCCCGATGATGATGTTCGCTTGAGTGAGATCCTTGTTGACCTTGATAACGCCAGCCGGGCCGGGGTCCGGCAGCGGCGGCGGTCCCACCGAAGCCCCTCCCTTTTCCCACGGCTGGAAGACCTTGCCGAGTTTCTGCGTCATCTCCTCATGGGAAACGTCTCCCACCACGGTGAGGATCGCGTGATTCGGGCGGTAATATTTCTGGTAAAAGTCGAGCAGGCCGGGGCGATCGACGCGCTTGACGGAGTCCTCGGTTCCCTCCACCGGCCGGCCGTAAGAACTTTTGGGGAAAAGAACCTCGATGAATTTGAGGTGCGCGATGTAGCCGGGCTGCTCTTCCCGCGCCCGAATGGAAGCGAGGATGGATTGTTTCTGCCGGTCGAGCTCTTCGGCCGGAAACGTGGAGGCCGTCAGCACCTCGGCAAGCAATTGGAGCCCGGTGTCCAGATCCTTCTTGAGCAGAGTCATGCTGACGGTGGCGGCCTCCTCGCCGCACCCCGTGGAGAGCGTCGCCCCCAGATAATCCAGCGTTTCGCTGATCTGGAGCGCCGTGCGGTTCTTGGTCCCGTAGGTCAAAAGCCGGGCCGTGATATTGGCGAGACCGGCCTCGGCTTCGGGCTCAAAGCGCGCGCCGGCATCGATGAGAAGATTGAACGTGACCATCGGAAGCGCCTTCTGCTCCGAAGTGATGACCGTGAGCCCATTTTGAAGAATCGATCTGCGCGGGGAAAGGCGTGCCTCGGAAGAGGAAGGGATAACTGTTACGCCCATCAACAGGAAGATCAAAGCTATTGCAAAATGAAAAATGCAAAACGCAAAAGTCAAAATGTCTTCTCTTCCATTTTTCACTTTCCAGTTTGCAGTTTGCATTTTACTTTGTTTCTTTCGTGGGAACGAGCGTTCCCACCGTGCGGCGGTCCGGGTCGAGATATTTTTTCGCGACTCGAAGAACGTCCGCCGCCGTGACCGCGCGTATTCCCGGCAGATACGCGTTGATGAACTGCCACTTGGCCACGGATTCGAACTGGCCGATTCTCAAAGCCTGCCCGAAAATCGAGTCCTGGCCGAAAACGAACGCGGCTTCCACCTGATTTTTTGCTTTTTCCAGCTCCCTGTCGCTCACCGGCTCCGATCGAACCTGCGCGACCACCTTGTCGATCGCGCTCTCCACCTCGGCCTGCTGCTTGTCCGGCATCACCTGGGCCGTAAAAGAAAAGATCGCCGGCCCTATGGAAACTCCGTCGTAATCGGCGTCCACCCCGGTCGCGATCCGCTTGTTGTAGACCAGATCCTGATGCAGACGCGAGCTTCGCCCACTGGCAAGTATCACCGAGAGGAGATCCAGGGCGAAACCGTCGGAGTTCTGTAAGTTCGGCACGTGATAGTACATCGAGAGCAGCGGCAGCTCCGCTTCTTTCTTGAGCGCGACCCTTCGTTCGCCCTTTTGCGGCGGCTCCTCGAGCGTCACTTTCGGCGCAGCGGCGCCACGCGCAATCTTGCCGAACTCCTGTTTGATCTTGGCCGAAATCTGCTGCGCGTCGAAATCCCCGACGACGACGATGAAAGCGTTGTTGGGAGCGTAATAGGTCTTATAAAACTGGCGCAGGTCGTCGCCCGAAAGATTCAAAATATCCGACATCCAGCCGATCACCGGCCGGCGATAAGGATAGACGGTATAAGCGACGGCGCTCATGACCTCGCCCAGCGCCGCTCCCGGGTTGTCTTCGGTGCGCAGCCGCCTCTCCTCCATGACCACCATCTTCTCGGACTCGTAATCGTCGAGCACCGCGTTGGTCATGCGATCGGCCTCGAGCTCAATCTCGACGCCGATCTTATCCCGGCTCATCGTGGCGAAGTACACCGTATGGTCCTCGGTCGTGAACGCGTTCGAATTGCCGCCGTTTTGAGCGATGATGCGCGAATACTCCTCGGGCTTCATTTTCTTAGTTCCCTTGAACATCATGTGCTCGAGGAAGTGAGCGAGACCGCTCCTGCCGTCGATCTCGTTCCTCGATCCGACGCGGTACCATACCTGGAACGTGACGACGGCGCTTTTATGGTCTTCGAGCAGGAGGACCTTGAGGCCGTTGTCGAGAGCCGCCTCCTGAACCTTGAAGTTCTGGGCCTCGGCGGGCGCGATCGACGAGAGAGACAAGAAAAGGGAGAGGACAAGCAGTCGCATTTTCGATAACATGAATAAAGGAACAAAACCGAAACTGCAAGGGCGCGAGTTGACAGTGCGGACGCGGAGAAATAGGATGATTTTTTTAGGAGATGCGCATGCATGACGTGACCAACATGAGAGGATTCATTGGCCTCCTCGAAGAGATGGGCGAGATCAAGACCATCGAGGGCGCCGATCTCAAACTCGAGGTCGGAGCGCTCACCGAACGGGCCGCGGAAAAAGAAGGCTCCGCACTCTTATTCGGCGGCTTCAAAAATTTTCCGCCGGGTTTTCGCATCGTCTCCAACCTCTTCCGGACTTGCCGGCGAACCGCCCCGGCGATGGGACTGCCCACCGATCTCAAGGGTGTCGAGTTTCTTCACGCGTGGCGAAAAAAGCTCGCGGCTTTCAAGCCGGTTCCCACCGAGCAGGTGGAAGGCGGCCCGGTGTGTGAAAATCAGATGGACGAAGATCACGTCGATCTCTACAAATTTCCCACTCCGAGCTGGCACGATCTCGACGGCGGGCCGTACATCGGAACCGGTTGCGGCGTCATCACCAAAGATCCCGAAACCGGCAAGATCAACATCGGCACCTATCGCGTCATGATCCAGAACAAGAACACGGTGTCGGTCAAGATGAATATGGGCAAGCACGGCCGGCTCGCCTTCGAGCGCAGCCGCGCAGCCGGCAAGCCGCTGCCGGTCGCCATAACGCTCGGCCAGGGCCCGAGCGTTTTTCTCGCCGCGCAGATGCCCTTGCCCCCGGACGTGAACGAATATGAGTTCGCCGGATTCCTTCAGGGCGCGCCGGTGCCGGTGGTGCGCGGCGCCGTGACCGGGCTGCCGATTCCGGCCAACGCGGAGGTCGTTCTCGAAGGCGAGATGCCGCCGATGAAGGACGAGGAGATGCCGCGCGAGGGGCCGTTCGGCGAGTGGCCGGGATATTTCACGGACGCCAACGTCGGAGAAACGCCCGTGATGATCGTGAAACGGATCTATTACAGAAACGATCCGATTCTTTTAGGCGCGCCGCCGCTCAAGCCGCCGGCCAGCTATCTGCCGATCTCGCTTGGCGCGGCTACGCTGTGGGAGCAATTAGAGAAGGCGGGCATTCCGGAGGTAAAAGGCGTCTGGGGTTTTGTCTACGGCGGCCAGCCGGGACCGTTCACGGTGATTTCGATCAAGCAGCGCTACGCCGGCCATTCGAAGCAGGCGCTGCTCGTCGCCGCCGGAGCGCGCGCCGGCGCCTACGGCGGAAAATTCGTCGTCGTGGTGGACGACGATATCGACATCTCCAATCCGAACGACGTGATCTGGGCGATCGCCACGCGCTGCTACGTGCGCGACGGCATCGACGTCGTCAAAAGCGTGTGGGCCTCGGTGTGCGAGCCGGCGATGCCGCCGGAGGAGCGCTCGCCGAAAGGCTACGTGTCGGACCGCGTGTTGATCGACGCTTGCCGACCGTACCGCTGGATGGACGAGTTTCCGGCCGTGAACGCCTTCGATAAGGAATTCAAAGACAGGGTGGAGAAGAAGTGGCGGATCTAACCAAAGATATTTGAAATTTTTCGCTGATGAAACCGAGACCGAAAAACTATGACCTCGCGCAAATCCGCCAGAGGACGGATCAGCCTCAGGCTGAGACGCAAAGCGCG
>CAZNES010000130.1:0-8691 GCA_964572145.1 uncultured Syntrophobacteraceae bacterium | reverse complement strand
GTGTCCTTCGTGGTGGCAGACTCCGTTCCAAATGCCGAATTTAGGATAAAGTACGACAGCGTGAGACATTACACTAAGACTACTCGTTGTGCTTGGCAATCTTCTCCAAAACTTCCCGGTTCACCAACGAGTACGGCAACTCCCCTTTCAACACGCTCACCACTTGCCCCACCGCTCGCCGCCGCATATCCACACGGGATTCCTCCGAGTACCATGCCGAGTGCGGCGTGAGGATGACGTTATCGAGACGGCGAATCGGATCATCCAGCTTCGGCGGCTCGGTCTCCAACACGTCGAGCGCCGCGCCGGCGATTTTTCTCTGCTGGAGCGCCGCGCACAAGGCAGTCTGGCTGACGATCTTGCCCCGGGCCACGTTGATGAGAAAAGCCGTCGGCTTCATCTTGCCAAACGCTTCCGCGCCGATCATTCCCGCGGTCTCGGAGTTGAGCGGCAAGTGTATCGATACGAAGTCCGACTCCTTGAGCAACGTATGGAGGTCGACCAACTGAACTCCGATTTGACGCGCCGCGTCATCGCTCAAGTAAGGATCGTATCCTAGGATGCGCAGCCCAAACCCGTTGGCCCTCGCGGACACGGCCGAGCCGATGCGCCCCACGCCGAGAAGGCCGAGCGTCTGGCCCCGTATCCGCGCGAGGCGCGGCATCTGGTTGAAGTCCCATGCAGCGTCGCGCGCGATTTTGGCGCTGGGAAAAAGACCGCGGGCGCAAGCGAGCAGGAAAGCCATCGCCTGGTCGGCGACTTCATCGATGCAGTAATCGGTGGTGTTGCACACCATGATGCCGCGTCTGGTGGCTGCGTCCACCGCAACGTTGTCGACGCCGATGCCGAAGCGGACGATGACGCGGCATTTCACCAGAGCCTGGATTACTTTCGCCGTCATCGGGGCGTAAGTATTGAGAATAGCGTCGGCGTCCCGGCTGAAGGCCAGCGTCTCTTCTTCATTGCAGCACTGCCCCACCGCCAGCTCGGCGTCTATCCCGCGAAAGATCTCCCTTTCTTCTTCCATCGAAGAGAAAAGATGATCGGTCACTGCGACTTTGTAGCGGGACACGAGTTTGGCCCTCAATCAGGCCCGACACTATTTCAATGAAGATCGGCTGTCAATTCGCTTTAATGCCAGGGTTGCAAAGGCTTGGCTCGGGCACTAGAGTTCATTTTTAAACAGGCTTTTGAAATTGCTATTGTTGGAGGAATGATCATGTTTGCGCCAAGGACGTTGAATGAAGTTAAAGACGACATCCGCAGCCGCGTCGGAAAGCGCGCGCCGTTTCTCCACGCCGATAAGACGGAGGCGGAAGCGGCGCTCGCCAAGCTCGACAGCATCGAGTCGGAAGCGTGGGCCGCGGCGTGGAGCGGGGTCGGAGCGCGCTGGGAAGAAAAAGCGCGGGCGGAGGAACGGCGCGGCGACGCAAAACAGGCGAAAGACGCTTTCATCAAAGCCTACGGCTACTACGGCATCGCGCGCCATCCGTTTCCTAACTCGCCGGGCAAGCAAAAGGCCTACGACAAAACGAGAGAAATGTATCTCGCCGCCTCGCGCTATTTCGATATTCCACTCGAATGCGTTGCGATTCCATTCGACGGCAAGCATATTGTCGGTCATCTGAGATTCCCCAAAAAAGTTTTCGCGCCGCTCGTCATGCATTGGGGCGGGATCGACAACTGGAAAGAGGAGCGGCTCACCTTCGCCGAGGCGTTCGTGCGCGAAGGCTGGGGTTGTTTCGTGATGGACAGCCCCGGCACCGGCGAATGCCCGATGACTGCTTCCCCGGACGCGCATCGCGTCCACTCGGCCGCGCTGGATTACCTACTCAAGCGACCGGAAGTCGATGTGAAAAAAATTGCCGTCGTCGGCGCGAGCTTCGGCGGCTACTGGGCGACCAAGATGGCCCACGTAGAAAATCAGAGACTCCGCGCCGCAGTCAACTGGGGCGGCGGCATCCATTATTTTTTCCAGCCCGAATGGCAGGAGAAGTCGCGCAACGCGCCGTCGTATCTCTTCGACCTGATCGAAGCGCGCGCCAATCTCTTTGGCAAGAAGACTTTTGAGGAGCTGTGCGCCGTCATGCCGGCGCTCTCGTTGAAAACCCAGGGATGGCTCGACAAACCCTGCGCGCCGATGCTGCTCGTAAACGGTAAAGAAGATAAGCAGGTGCCGCTCGAAGATTTTTATCTATTGCTCGAGTACGGCGAGCCGAAAGCCATGCGACTTTTTTCCGGCGGACACATGGGCACCAGCCCGGATATTTTCAAGACGGTAATCACCTGGCTTCACTCAAAGCTCGACTAGCGCGACCTCTCTCCTGAAAAAATTTTCTTTCCCGATGCACGCAAATCGCGTACAATCTGCCAAAACAAAGGAGTCCATGAAGTGGCCAACTTAGTGCCGGCCGAGCGAATTGAGCGATTGATTCTATTGATCCGCGGGCACAAAGTGCTGCTGGATGGTGATCTGGCGAAGCTCTACGTCGTGTCCACCAAGCGACTTAATGAACAAGTGCGGCGGAATATTAGGAGATTTCCTGCGGATTTTATGTTTCAACTGAGTCCCGAAGAAGCCGATTTTTTGAGGTCGCAAACTGCGACCTCAAAAAAAGGGAGTGGCGGGCGTCGTTATAACCCTCTTGTTTTCACAGAGCAGGGAGTAGCAATGCTCTCGACTGTCCTAAACAGCGAGCGAGCGGTGGAGGTCAACATTGAGATCATGCGGTCCTTCGTGCGACTTCGAGAGATGGTCGCATCTCATAAAGATCTTCAGCTAAACCTCGAGGCGTTGGAGAAAAAATACGATGCACAATTTAAAGTTGTCTTTGACGCTATCCGCCAACTCATGTCTCCAGAGGCGCCCAAGAAAAGAAAGATTGGTTTTCTTGTAAGCGAGAAGGCTGCAAAATACGGGTTAGTGTCTGCCAGACGACGATAGATGAATCGCACGCTGGAATTCCCTTTCACCTTCACGCCGCGGATGAAAAAGCGGCTGAGCAAGCGCGTGATCGACATGCTGCAAAACGCGCTGCGCTGTTTCCCCGAGCTTAAAGGCAGGAAGATCACGGTCGGCTACACCTCCGCGCACCTCGGCAGCGCGCTCGTGCCGCTCAGACCCGAGGCCGAGGCGAAGCTGACCATTCGTCTGAAAGTCAAAACGCTTACTTATAATACGATCGGCCACGAGTTGACGCACCTGCTCCAAGGTTTGTCCAAAATCCATTTCAAAGCAGGGGCAGCGGTCGAGACGATTCCTTACGGCGAGAAGCAGTGCGACATCTGGACGCTCGCGCGAAGCAATTTGTTTTGCGACGATGCGCCGACGTATATCCGCCTGCCCCGCCCGATCCGCGATAACTGGCCGGCATATTCCCAATCCGTGCGCCGGCTCTGCATCGCCGCGCTGGAAAAACGCAAGACCCATCGGTTGTACATGAAATGGCTCGAATCGCGGATCAAAGCTCTCGCCCGCCGACCGTTGGGCACACCGAAAGCCGGCACGCAGTTGGCGCTGCCGTTTTAGTGTGGCGCCTATCAGGACGCCTTGACCGCAAGTTGAACTTCGGTTATGCCGATTCCACAGCGTATCGCTTTCGCGATAGCGTCTAATACAAGGAGGCAGCATGAAAAAATCTTTGACCGTTCTCGGAGCGGCGGTTGTGTTAGCCGTTGCGTGGATCGGCTCCGCGCAGAGTGCGGAGAAACAAACCAAAGCCGTAACCTTCGCCACGCCGGACGAGGCGAAGTATAACGAAGTGGTTCCGGGCGTTTCGAGAGCGGTCCTCTGGGGAAACGATCAGAAGGGGCCGTACGGCGCGTTTACCAAATTCAAACCCGGGATGGATGCCGGGATGCACACGCACACGAACGACGTGTGGCTCGCCGTCCTAAAAGGCGCCTACCTATATAAGGATGACGCGGGCGAGAAGCGAGTCGGTCCGGGCAGCTTCATCCGCATACCCGGCAAGCACAAGCACTGGAGCGGCGGCGACGCCAAAGAAGGCGCTTTGTTTTACGAGGAATCGTCCGGCAAGTTCGACCTGATCCCGGTGAAGTAGCGCTGTAGGTGCCTGGATGGTCGTGCTGCAAGTAGCGTTTCAGATAAAGCCCGAGCACGTCGCAGAGTTCTTGGAGATGGCGCGCTACGACGCGGAGCATTCGCAGCAGGAACCCGGCTGCTTGCGCTTCGACGTGATTCAGGACCGCGACGACCCCAACAGATTTTATTTTTACGAAGTCTACAAAGATGAAGCGGCGCTGCAATCGCACCGGCAAACCGTCCACTTCAAGCTCTACTTCGAGAAAACACAGCCGTGGCTCGCCGCGCCGCCGGAGCGCCGCTTCGGAAAGAACGTGATCCCCTCCGACGGCGACTGGCGTTAAGCAGGCCGGCCACAAAGGCCCATCTACTGCGTTGCGGATTGATCGCCTCGCTCGACGTACTGAAAAAAGTACGCCTGCGCTCGTCGATCTTCCCGCGCCTTGTAGCTGGAACCTTTTTGACCGGCCTGAAAATTAAATTCCAGATGGTCGAGTTAACGTTTTCTATCGCCTGTTATCACATGTCGATTGCCTTTTTTAGGCTTGACAGCCTCCAGGCCCCTGACCTAGTTTTAGACCAACCAACCGGCTGAATCCTCAGAGAGGAGGCGCATATGTTTGGGCGCATTCTTATCTTTGTCTACGGTGTCGTTTGCTACCTCATATTCTTCGGGACGTTTCTCTACGCGATCGGCTTCCTCGGTAATTTCGTCGTTCCAAAATCCATCGACAATGGCATGCTAGGCCCGCGTGGCCAGGCGCTGCTGATCGATGTCGTTCTGCTCGGCCTTTTCGCCATCCAGCACAGCGTCATGGCGCGCCAGTGGTTCAAGCGCGGGTGGACAAAGATCGTCCCCGAGCCGGCGGAGCGCAGCACTTACGTTCTGTTCTCCAGCCTGCTGCTCCTACTGCTCTTCTGGCAATGGCGGCCGATGACCGGCATCGTTTGGGATGTGACCTCGCCGGCAGGTCGCTTTATTTTGTGGGCGCTCTTTGCGTTTGGATGGTTGCTCGTGTTGACGACTACTTTCTTGATCAATCACTTCGATCTCTTCGGCTTGCGTCAGGTTTATCTTCACCTGATAGGACGAAGCGCGACGCCGGTAAGCTTCAAGACCCCTGGTCCGTATAAATACGTGCGCCATCCGCTTTACGTCGGCTGGTTTTTTGCTTTCTGGTCTGCGCCCACGATGACCGTCGGCCACTTAGTTTTTGCCGTGGTGACGACCGCGTACATTCTTCGGGCAATTCAATTTGAGGAGAAGGATCTGGTGAGTTTTTTCGGCGAGGCATACCGGCAGTATCAGCAGCGCGTTCCAAAAATCATCCCGCTGCGACTGAGGAAGAAAAGGATTTAGGGAATGCGTGGCGAGTCTGCCATTTTATTCTTGGCTCTCGCCTGTCGCCTCTCGCCTAATAGATTACCACGCTTCGGATCGACTCACCTTTGTTCATCAGCTCGAACGCGTCGTTGATTTTTTCCAGCGACAGCGTGTGCGTGATGAGGTCGTCGATGTTGATCTTTTTCTCCATATACCAATCGACGATCTTCGGCACGTCGGTGCGTCCCCTCGCGCCGCCGAAGGCCGTTCCCTTCCACACGCGTCCCGTGACGAGCTGAAACGGGCGCGTTTTTATCTCCTGGCCCGCGCCGGCGACGCCGATGATCACCGCTACGCCCCAGCCGCGGTGGCAGCACTCAAGCGCCTGGCGCATGACGTCGACGTTGCCAATGCACTCGAAACTGTAGTCGGCGCCGCCGTCGGTCATGTCGGTGAGATATGCGACCAACTCCCCTTTCACCTCTTTCGGATTGACGAAGTCGGTCATGCCGAACTTGCGCGCGAGCGTCTCGCGCTTCGGATTGATATCCACGCCGATGATTTTTTTCGCGCCCGCCATACGCGCGCCCTGAACGACGTTGAGCCCGATACCGCCAAGGCCGAACACGACGACGTTCGCTCCGGGCTCGACCTTCGCCGTGTTCAGCACCGCACCGATTCCGGTCGTCACGCCGCAACCGATGTAGCAGACTTTGTCGAACGGCGCGTCGTCGCGGATTTTCGCCACGGCGATATCCGGCAGGACGGTGAAGTTCGCGAAGGTCGAGCAGCCCATATAATGGTGGAGCTTCTCGCCGTGGAGCGAAAACCGGCTTGTGCCGTCCGGCATCACGCCCTTCCCCTGGGTCGCGCGGATCGCCGTGCAGAGATTGGTTTTGCCCGAGCGGCACGCCTTGCACGCTCGGCATTCGGGAATGTAGAGCGGAATGACGTGATCGCCCTTCGCGACGGAAGTCACGCCGCGCCCGACGTCCACGACGACGCCGGCGCCTTCGTGGCCGAAGATCACCGGGAAGAGCCCCTCCGGATCGCCGCCCGAGCGCGTGAACTCGTCCGTGTGGCAGACGCCCGTCGCCTTGATCTCGACCAGCACTTCTCCATCCTTGGGGCCGTCAAGCCGGACGGTTTCAATCTTGAGAGGCTTGCCCGGCTCGAAGGCGACTGCCGCTCTTATGTCCATAGTCAACTCTTTCTGCGATGTTGTCTGTTTCGTAGACTGTCTTACAAAAAAAGATCTACGCCTTCAAGAAGACCCGGTAGCAACAACTCGACGCAGGAACCTTGACGCATTGTAGAAACGTTGGTATGGGTCTCCGTGTGAAACGGCATGAGTGTCTGAAAGAAATAGCGGGATTGGTGGGTGACGCTCTGGTGGTGGTCTGCGTTGGCGGCACATCGTCTGAGTGGAATGCCTACCATCCGAGCGATGGTAATCTCAGATGTTGGACTCTCGGACTTGCCTCCTCCATAGCCTTGGGAATGGCTCTCGGCTTGCCTCACCGGAGGATTGTCGCGCTGGACGGCGACGGAGCCCTCTTGATGAACCTCTGTGGGCTTCCCACAATCATGCGGAAGAATCCGAAAAACCTCATTCATGTCGTTTTTGACAACGGCATCTACGAATCTTCGGGCGGAACAAAAACCGCAACCGCAGAAGGTGTTGATTTCGTATCTGTGGCAAAGGGCGTGGGTATAAAGAACGCCTTTGGCGCCGCTTCCGTAGGTGAATTCACGAAACTGTTCACCGACGCGGTGGCTCGTTGGGAACACACCTTTATCTGCGCCAAAGTAGAGCCGGGAAGGGGAGAGGTTCCGCCGTGGCCGTGGCCTGACGTCGAGAACAAGTATCGCTTCACCCGCCACGTGGAACAGACCGAAGGAATTTCCATTCTCCAGGCGCGCATCCCGGGTAGTTGGAAGAAAGGTTGAGTTGAACCGGTGCGAAAGATCGGGTTGTCCGGACTATTTTTAGCTGCGGTCCTTTTGTCGCGCTGTTTCGTTTTTGCCCAGGACAAAAAGCTAAATCATTTAACGATTAGTTATCCCTCCATCAGCGGCGCGCAAGCGGTTTTGTGGATCGCCAAGGAAACCGGAATCTTCCGCAAGCACGGGCTCGACGTCGATCTGGTCTATCTTACCGGCGGCCCGCGCTCGATGGCCGCGCTGCTTTCGGGCCAGTTGCAGATCATCGGCACCGGCGGAAACGCGCTCGTCGCCGCGAATCTCAAAGGCGCCAAGGACGCCGTGCTGATTGCGACGACGTACAACACTTTGGTCTTCTCTCTCATGACGCGCGCCGACTTGAAGGAGCCGAAAGATCTCAAGGGAAAATCGCTCGGCGTCACAACGCTGGGAAGCCTTTCCGATTTTACTTTGCGGACGATTCTCAAGCGGTTGGGGCTCGACCCGGCGCGCGACGTGGTCGTCCGCCCCATGGGCGGATATCCCGAGACATTGGCGAGCATGAAGTCGGGGCTGCTCGACGGCGGCGTCTTTTCTCCTCCTTCCAATCTCACGGCACAGACGCTTGGCTTCCGAGAATTCATCGACGCGGGCTCCATCGGCATCGAGTTCGCCAGCACCTGCTACGGGACGACGCGCCCGTTTATCCGCGAGCGAAGAGAAACCGTCGCTCAATTCATGCGCTCCCTCACGGAGGCCATCCACCGCTTTAAAACCGACAAAGCCGTCTCGCTCAAGATCATGCAGCAATATACCAAGACGCGAGATTCGGCGGCGCTGGAGGAGACCTATCGCGTTTACGCGCTTCGCTATCTGCCGCGGGCACCGTACCCGACGCAAAACGGCGTCAAGAGTATTCTCGAATCTTTTGCCGAGACCATTATGCCCGAGGCGAAGGGAGCCGATCCCGAAACTTTTGTGGACACGAGCTTCGTGCAGGAGCTCGACAAGAGCGGCTGGATCGCGCGGCTTTACCAGTGACTCCAATGGACGCAAAAGCCAGAGCGCAGACGATCCTGCAAGGCGTAAAAAAAGCCGGGATCAATCTGATCGCGAGCCTTCCTGACATCAACTGCCTCGATCTCATCGACGCGCTTGAGCGGGATACTGAGATCATCCACGTCCCTTTGTGTCGTGAGGAAGAAGGGGTAGGCATTTGTGCCGGCGCCCGATTGGTCGGAAAAAAGCCGGCGATCCTCATGCAAAACGCGGGGCTGCTCAACAGCTGCAACGGCATTGTGACGACCGGAATCCAACTCGAGCTGCCGATTCTTTTAATTATTTATTATGCGGGCGATATCGGCGATCGAGGCTTCGCCAGAGTGGGAACCGCCACGAT
>CAZNES010000129.1:0-8856 GCA_964572145.1 uncultured Syntrophobacteraceae bacterium | reverse complement strand
CCTGAGCTTGCGGCCGAGCTGGTGCGTCTCAAGGTTGATATCATCGTGGTAGCAGCAGGGGGCCCGGTGGTCCAGGCGGTCAAGAATGCGACCAAGACGATTCCCATCGTTATGGTGGGCACCGGGCCAGATCCTGTCAAGGCAGGCCTTGTGGAAAGCCTTGCCCGTCCCGGTGGCAACGTCACCGGCATTACAAACCTTGGCGTAGAACTAGGCGGCAAGCGGCTGGAGCTGCTCAAAGAAGCCGTTCCTAAACTTGCCCGTGTCGGGGTTCTCTACGATCCGGCCACTCCGGACACTGCACGCGAGGTGAAAGAATATCTCCCAATCGCGGCGCGTGGGCTACGGTTGACTATTCAGCCTTGGGAGGTGCGAGCCGCGGACGGTTTCGAGAAGGTATTCGCTGCGCTAAACAAGCAGCGCCCGGATGGACTCTATGTGCCCCCCGGGGGGCCGCTACCGTTTGCTAACCGAAAACAGGTCGCGGACTTTGCGTTAAAGAGCCGGCTACCGTCGATGTACATCAACGGACAATTCGTAGATGACGGTGGGCTCATGTCCTACGGGGCGGACGTCGCGGACAGCTACCGGCGCGTCGCATATTACGTGGACAGAATTCTAAAAGGCGCCAAGCCCGCCGATCTCCCGGTGGAGCAGCCGATGAGGTTCGAGTTCGTCATCAACCTTCAGACCGCTAAGAAAATCGGCCTGACCATTCCGCCTGACCTGCTGGCGCGGGCGAGTAGGATCATTCGGTGATTTTAGATTTTCGATTGGGGGAAAAGAGCATTAAGAAAAAATATTGGGTGCAATGGCTGGATTCTTTTTCCGACAATCTAAAATCCAAAATCTAAAATCCAAAATTGGAGGGGCAATTCATGGGATTGTTAACGGGGAAGCGGGGAATGATCTTCGGCGTGGCCAACGAGCGCAGCATCGCGTGGGCGATCTCGGAAGCGCTTCACGCCGAAGGCGCGGAGCTGGCGTTTACCTATGCGGGAGAAATTTTAGAGAAGCGCGTGCGGCCGCT
Source organism: uncultured Syntrophobacteraceae bacterium (assembly GCA_964572145.1). Classification (GTDB taxonomy): domain Bacteria; phylum Desulfobacterota; class Binatia; order UBA9968; family UBA9968; genus JAJPJQ01. Next base: position 7,826 of record CAZNES010000129.1, on the reverse strand, counting down.
GGCGGAGGGCATCGGCGCAAAAATTATTCTGCCGTGCGACGTGACCAAGGACGAGGAGATCCACGGCGTCTTCGAAACCTTGAAGCAACAATGGGGCGGTCTCGATATTCTGATCCATGCGATCGCGTTCGCCAACAAAGAGGATCTTTCCAACCCATACGCGCAGACGAGCCGCGCGGGATTTCACCTGGCGCTGGACGTGAGCAGCTATTCTCTCGTAGCTTTGACGCGTGAGGCCGCTCCGCTCATGGAAGGGCGCGGCGGTTCGATTCTCACTCTTACTTATCTGGGATCAGAAAGAGTCATTCCTAACTATAACGTCATGGGTGTCGCGAAGGCGGCGCTCGAGGCGAGCGTGAGATACCTCGCTTACGATCTCGGGCCAAAGAATATTCGGGTCAACGCAATCTCGGCGGGACCGATCAAGACGCTCGCGGCTGCGGGGATCGCTGGCTTCAAAGACATGCTCCACTACGCGGCCGAGCGCGCGCCGCTCAAGCGCAACGTCGACGCGGAAGAAGTCGCGCGCACGGCGCTCTATCTTGTCAGCGACATGGCCAGCGCCGTCACCGGCGAAGTTGTCCACGTCGACGCGGGATATAATATAGTGGGAATGTAGGGTCTTATTGCAAATTGTAAAATGAAAACTTCAAAATGAAAAATCCGGAAACCAAAATTTTGACTTTTGCAATTTACAATTTGCATTTTGCATTGCTGATCTGAACAGGAGTTTTTATGGCCATCAAACAGATTTTGGTTCAAGAGGCGCATGACCTGCTCGAAAAAGATCCCGACCGCATTTACATCGACGTGCGCACGGTGCGCGAATTTACCGCCGGACATCCGGCGAAGGCTGTGAATATCCCCGTCGCTTTTCCCAATCCGGGAGGGATGATGCTCAACGAGGACTTCGTCAAGGTCGTCGAGGGTCATTTCCCCAAAGAAAAGAAGATCCTCGTCGGTTGTCAGGCCGGTCCGCGCGCCGATGCGGCTGCGCGGCTGCTGCAAGAAGCCGGCTATCAGGACGTCTCCAGCGTACAGGGGGGCTTCGGCGGCATGCGCGATCAATCCGGCAATATCATCGCGCCGGGGTGGGCCGGCCTCGGGTTTCCCGTGAGCCAGGACAACGGCGAAGGCGTGAGCTACGAGTCGCTGGCAGCGAAAATAAAATAGAAATTTGTAGGGGCGGACCTATGTGTCCGCCCTCCCACCCCAGGGCAGGCACATAGGCCTGCCCAAAAAAGAAGGGCAGACACGCAGGTCTGCCCCTACACGGAACACGGAACCCGCACCTCGTAACAGAAACCCCGGAGCTACGGTTTTCCCACGTACTTATTGGTCCAGAGAACTCCCTCTTTATTTGAAGGGGCTTGGGACAGATCTCTGACGATGCCCGCGCCGGTTGCAAAGTTTATGACCTTCTGCCAGCCGGCGGCGTTCATGGTACCCCACGCCGGCATCGCATTGGCGACGGTTGAGTAGGACAGTTCGAATACCGCGTTGTCGAGTTTGTCCGGCGTGAACAGGCGATGCGCGCGCAGCGCCGCTTTCGCCGCCTCGGGCTTGGTGCCGAAGAGCGCGCCGCCGCGCGAGATCGCGCGCGCGACAGCGGTCGCAATCTTGGGGTTGGCCTCGACGTAGTCCGGACGCACCATCAGAACCTCGTAAGGATAGTCCGTCAGCTCCACCACTTCGCCTTTGCCCAACGGTATCAGGACGTAGCCCTTGCCGCTCGGCTCGGTGATTTCGGCCGACGGCGGAGAGAGCGCATAGGCGTCAATCACGTTGTTCATCAGCGCCGCCGGAAGCTCAGGCGCTCCGATATAAACGAACTTAAGGATGGTCGCGATGGCGCCGGCTTTTTTTACCAGGAATTTGATGATCTGCTCGGAGGCCGCTCCCGGACCCGTCGCGCCGATCGTTCCCAACTGAGTAAGCGCTCTGAGGCGCGCGTCGATCGGGCTCTCGCGCGTGAGGCCGAGCTTATCCACGATCGCTTTGCGCAGCACGACGCTCAAGGTCATCGCCCGGTTGTGCGCCTGGATCGCCATCGCCGGCGCGCCTTCGACGCGCGCCAGAACGAGCCCTTCGGAAGTGGAGGCGCAAAAGTTGACCGAGCGGCCGACCACCGCGTTCAAACAGATCGAACCGCTAGGCGACGGCGTGATCTTGACCCGCACGCCTTCCTCTTCGAAATATTTGAGCTGCTCGGCGACCCAGATCGCCCCGAACGCAAAGTTCGGCACGGCGGTCATAAGGCTGACTTCGGGCATTTCTTTCTGCGCTTGCGCCTGAGAACCGATGCCGAGCAGGATGGCCAGGAGCAACGCGGGAATCAGTGCCATTCGGAATCTATCGTTGTTTTTCATTTTTGAATCCTCCTCCTTAACCTTGAATCGTTATATGCTCGCTATGGGCTTGCCATTGAAGCGCTCTTCTCTCGATCAACTCTGCTACCTTGTCCATCGCGATGACCATTAGCATGAGAACGATGATGCCGACAAACACATCGGCGGTTCTGAAAAGTCCGGCTGCTTGCCGAATGAAAAAGCCGACCCCTTCGGTCGCCGCGACGAATTCTCCGACGATCGCGCCGATCACGGAGAAAGGAATGCTCGTTCTGATCCCAGTGAACATGTAGGGCGAGATCGCGGGCAGAATGACTTTGAAAGTGAGCTTCCACCGGCCGGCCCCCATGAGTCGCGCCAAGTCGATATATTCCTGGTCCATCTGTCGCATGCCGGCATAGGTGTTGAAAAAGTTCAGAAAGAAAGTGAGCAGAAAGACGACGCCGACCTTGGACCAGATCCCGATGCCGAGCCAGACAATGAAGAGCGGCGCGAGGGCCGTCCGCGGAATGCCGTTCAAGCCGATGATGATCGGCTCGAAGATTTCGGCCAACAGTCGGCTACGACCGAAGGCGTATCCGAGCGCGATCCCGAGGATTACGCCCACGGGAAATCCGATGGCGATTTCTTGAAACGTGACCCAGGTGTGCTGGATCAAATCGCCGGAGCGGAAGCCTGCGATCATCGACATCAAGATGCGGCTCGGGCTGCTGATGAGAAACGGCTCGATCCATTTTCCCGAAGCGATCTCCCACAAGAGGAAAAACCCGCCGATGATAGCGAAGCGGAGAAGCGTTACCCACAACCGGCGGCTCCAAAAGCCGCTCGCGCGCGCAGCCGTGGCCACGGCGCCGGTTGGTCTTTGCTCTTGGGTCGTCTCGTCGATCATTGCGGTTATCGCCTTTGTGCCTCTTCCTTCGTGTACTTCGTGTCCTTCGCGGTCAAAAAGTTTAAGAGCACGAAGCACACGAAGTTTGGATAATTCATCGCGCCAAGACGCCAAGAACGCAAAGAATACTTTCTTAGCCTCTCTTTCGGCGTGATCCCTGCGGCCAACAGTCTGTGAGAATCTTTTCACGATCGATGAATAATTCTGCCTAACGCTTGATGTTTAGCTCGTGGCGGAAAATATTCCACAGCCGGCCGTAGGCCTCGTCGAAGCCCTCCTGGCGGTGGATTTCAAAAATATTTCGCGGGCGGCCCATCGGCACCTCGATGACGTCTTTAATTCTGGCGGGCCGGTGCGTCATCACGACGACGCGGTCGGCAAGCGCCACGGCTTCGACCAGATCGTGCGTGACGAAGAGAATCGTCTGGCGCTTTTGCTCCCAGATCTTCAGCAATTCATCCTGTAGCACCATACGCGTCTGCGCGTCCAGCGGCCCGAACGGCTCGTCCATCAAAATCACCGGCGGCTCGTAAGCGAGCGCGCGGATGATCGAAGCGCGCTTGCCCATGCCGCCGGAGAGCTGCGCGGGATAATATTTCTCGAATCCGGCAAGCCCGGCGAGCTCGATAAAATTGCGCAGTTGCTCTTCGCGCTGCTGCCGCGAATAGCGCTTCGAATCGAGTCCGAACGCGACGTTTTCTTCCAGAGTGAGCCAGGGAAATAGTTTGCTCTCCTGCGGCACGTATCCGACTTTTGTATTTAGACCTTGCACCTCCGCTCCCTGATACAGAATGCTGCCGCCGGATACCGGCGTCAGCCCTGCGATCAACTTCAGCAGCGTCGATTTGCCGCAGCCGCTCGGCCCTACGATCGTAATAAATTCTCCGTAAGGGATATTCAAGGTGATGTTGTCCAGCGCGACCATGGCGCCGCGGTCGGGAGTCTGGAAAGCTTTGGTGACGTTCTCGACCTGGATGACGAAGTGGTTGGCGCCCGTCGTGCTCGCCGTGGCGCTCTGATCGGTGTGTTCCATAAACCGCGGCGATTCTCCATCATTGAACCGGGCATGTCAACCGGGATTCTATCGGAAGTCTCGCGTCATGAAGGTTCGCAGACGCTGGTAGGTGAGCGGGCTTGTTGCCGCTCACAGTAGATCATCAAGGTAGCGAGAGCCGTGAACGACCCGATGAATTTCAACCGCGCGGCCATGGAGTTTGTAGAAGACGAGATAGGAATCGATGCGATCCAATCGTGGAGCGAGAGCAGGTCGCGCTCGGCTGCTGGGAGATACCTGAGGGTGCGCTTACGCGGCATGAGCGCGCCGGCGCAACTTCTTCATCATCCGCGCGTGGGAAATTCCTCGTTTTCCGGAAGCGGCTTCTGCTTGTGCGACGGCAAGCTTCTCAAACAGTTCGATCTGCGCTTTTAATCGCTCATAGTGGTCGATGCTCATAACCACAAGCTGGCCCTCGCCGTTTTTGGTGAGATAGACCGGCTCATCTCGTTTGCGGCACAGAGCCTCGATTTCTTTGGTGCGGTTCCGTAAACTAGAGATCGACTTAATGATCGGCATGGCGCCCTCCGTTAAATTCGATATCAAATTAATCCCTAATTCTGATAAGATCAAGCGCCTATTCGCAATACGATTTGAGTTGTTTGTCCCTTTAATCAGATCTTGTGACCTTTCGGTCAAATCGTGTGTCTACTCTTGATCCACGTAATCGGATGACGTATGAGGATGCTATCCAACAGAGAATTGATCATGGCGCAAAGTGAATACGTAATTCCAAAAAACAGCGGCAAGACGTTCGTCGTGAAAAAAGGCCGGATCATTCGCGTAACCGGCGAATCGACGGCGGACTTCGTCGTCTTCAATCTGCGCAACGTGCAGGAGCGCTTCGATCAGGCGCGGACGAAAGTCGATCAGGGAAAACTCTATGTCACGACCGGCGACGTGCTGATCTCCAAATACAACAACGTCATGATGACGATCGTGAGAGACACCTACGCGGGCACCCACGACATGGAGAAGGGGATGTGCAGCACGTCCTTCTACAAAAAGTGGGGCGATAAAATCTTCGCGATCTACGGCGCGACCTGGAAAAAGCTCGGCAGAAAAAAGGTCGTCGCGCCCAAGCACGGCTGCTGGGAGAATCTCGCCAAGGCGTTGAAGCCATACAAAGTCGCCAAGGAAGATGTCCCGAGCCCGCTGAATATTTTTCAGACGATGGCGATCAACGGCAAGACCGGCAGCATGCGCTACGCGATGACGCGCCCCAAGCCGGGCGGCGACCACATGGATCTGCGCGCCGAGATGGATTGTCTGGTCGGCATCAGCGCCTGTCCCGAGGGCGGCAGAGGCAAGCCGCTCAGAATCACGATCTATGACGAGTAGAAGTACACGGTCTTTTTGGTCGAGATCCTTCACTTCGTTCAGGATGACAGACGAGTTGGATGTCATTCGGAACCATTCGCTTCGTGTCATGCTGAGCGAAGCGAAGCATCTCTCTTCCTCTTTTTAGGAGGCGTTATGTTCGAAGACCTCCGCGGTTATCTTTCCTTTCTGGAAGAACAAGGACAGCTCCTCCGCGTCAAGGAAGAAGTCGATGTGAAATTCGACATCGCCGCCGGCATCCGCAAGACCTCCGACGTCGAAGGTCCCGCGCTGCTGTTCGAAAACGTCAAAGGATTTCCCGGTTGGCGCGTGTTGGGCGGTTTGTTCGCGACGCGAAAGCTGGTGGCGTTGGGGCTAGGCGTTCCGCAAGACCAAATGCTGGAGCGCTACTTGACCTTGGAAGACAAGCGCATCCCGCCGGAGATGGTCTCCAGCGGGCCGGTCAAAGAAATCAAGTGGACCGGCGCCCAGGTCGACCTGAGCAAATTGCCTATCGTCACTCACGCGAGCAACGATTGCGGTCCATACGTCACGATTGGTGTCCAGGTCGGCAAAGATCCGGAGACGCACATTCGTAATCTGTCGATACACCGCATGCTCGTCCTGGGAAAAGACAAATTGTCGCTCTGGGCGCCGGCGGATCACCATCTGGGGAGAATGATTTTAAAGGCCGAGGAAAAAAACCGCGGGTTGGAAGTCGCGACGGCGATCGGCGTCGAGCCGGCGCTCGTCATCGGCTCGCAGGCCAAGGTTCCGTACGGCATCGACGAGTACCACGTCGCCGGCGGCCTGCGCGGCGCGGCAGTGAAACTCATCCAATGCGAGACGATCGACGTCGAAGTGGCGGCTTCCGCCGAGATCGTCATCGAAGGCGTGACGATCCCGGGCGAGCGGGTCGCCGACGGGCCGTACGGCGAGTATCCCGGCTGTTACAGCGAGGCCAAGCAGGCGCCGGTGCTGAAAGTCACCGCGATCACGATGAGAAAAAATCCGATCTACCAGACGGCGCTGACCGGCATGCCGGTGACGGAGAACCACACGCTGATCGAATACGGCAATGCCGCCGTGGTGTATCGCGAAGTGAAAAAGATCGTGCCGGAAGTGCGCGGCGTCAACATGACTCCCGGCGGCACGTTCCGCCACCACGTCGTGGTATCGATAAAAAAGCGCGCGGAGAACGAAGGGCGCAACGTGATTTTAGCGCTGCTTTCGATGGGTATCGGTCTCAAGCAAGTGATCGTCGTCGACCATGACATCGATCCTTTCGATCCGATGCAGGTGGACTGGGCGATGTCGACGCGCTTTCAGGCGGACAAGGACGCCATCATCGTTCCGCGCATCGCCTGTTCCACGCTCGACCCTTCTTGTCCGGAGAACCGCGTCACCGCCGGGTTGGGAATCGACGCCACCGCGCCGATGAAAGAGCACTGGCGCTTTGAGAAAGTCGAAATCCCCGGCGTCGACAAAGTGAAATACATTTAAAACAAAGAATAAATTCGAAATCCTAAATTCGAAACAAATTCAAATGCCGAAACAGAAAGCACGAAATCCGAAGCACGAAGCTCGAAACAAATTCAAATGACCAAAAACACAATGTTCCAAACAACGGTGATTTGGATTCGAGGTTTTGGATTTTCCGGTTTTGGGATTTGGCCCGGGTTTGTTTCGGATTTCGATATTCGGATTTCGGATTTTCTTTAACGATACATGAAAAACTTCGAATACCTGGAACCCACCACAGTCGCGGAGGCGTGCGCGCTGCTCAAACAATATGGCGGTGAAGCGCGGCCCTACGCTGGCGGCGCGTATCTCAGCATCGTGATGAAGCAGGGGCTGCTCCAGCCCAAGGCGCTCGTCAACATCAAAAAAATCGGCGCGCTTAAAGGAATTCGTTTCGATGCCAACGATGGCCTCGTCATCGGTGCGCTCACGACCCATCGCGAGCTCGAAACCTCGAAGCTCGCGCGAGAAAAGTTACCCATCCTCCGCGAGGTCGAGCGCGAAGTCGCCAACATCCGCGTGCGCAACGTCGGCACGATCGGCGGCAATCTCGCTTCGGGCGAGCCGCTCACCGATCTCGCGCAGGTTTTTATTGCACTCGACGCGCGCGTCGGCATCGCCGGCCCTTCTGGAAGCCGCACGCTTCCAGTGGAAAAACTTTTTCTCGATTTCTATCAGACCAGCCTGGCCGACG
>CAZNES010000128.1:0-9144 GCA_964572145.1 uncultured Syntrophobacteraceae bacterium | reverse complement strand
CTAGGAGATCGCTTGCGAACGCCGATTATACGGTAGCTTGGCCAGGAGCATTGCCATGCCGCAAGTATTGGTGATCCCGGCAAACATCAGACCGGCGCCCACAAAGCCACTGAGCAGGAGGAACCATGGCGAAACCGCAGCCCCCAGAACCGTGCCGAGGAGCACCAGAGTCCCTGCGACAATCTGCACCTGGCGCAGCAGGCTTATAGGGGCGTTCGGATTATACTCCACTGCATAGCCGGCACCCTTCCACGCCTGCAGACCTCCCTTCAGGTTGTAGACTTGGGCAAAACCAGCCGCCAAAAGTTTTCGACCTGCCTGCGCGGAACGCGTCCCAGTCAGACAGTGCAGCACGACTTTCTTGTTAGGTTCCTGTGGCACCTGTGCTGGGTTGAAGCTGGAAAGGGGCACCAGCCGAGCCCCCAGGATGCGCTCCCCGGCGTGCTCCGACGGCTCGCGCACATCCACGAGGACCGCTTCACCTATGTCCATCCATGCTTTCAGGAGCATCGGGTCAATTTCCTCTAAACGGTTTTCTGTTGTTGCGTTCACGGTATCCTTCCCTGTGTGCCGGTCATCATTCTTAAGAGTACCTGATCTACTGGCCGGTGGGAACGAAAATCCCATGAAAATCCGCGTTCACTTGGTCGCCCAGTTTCACAACGCGTAGAAGCTTCCGATTGGCCACATCGATAATCCCAATTCCCGGGGTTTCACCCACTGTGGCATGGGGAATGGTCGGAGCTGGTTTTGGTCCCCGCAGGGTCACGTACGCCAAACTATGATCCGGCGCAAACATAATGAGATCGGGTGTCTTGCCGACAAACTCAATGACGGTGGGCTGCTGGCCCGGCTTGCGAATGGTAGCAAGGGGATGGATCGTAATATTGCTGCTGACGCGATGCACGATCCAAAGCGCATTGCGAGGCGCATCAATGGCAATCCCGTGCGAATCCCGTCCGAACTTTGACAGATCGTGCGTCGCGATCAGTTTCGGCTCTCCGGCGACGTCGAACACGTACAACCAAGATGATTTCTCATTTCCGGCAGTCACGTAGAGTTCCTCTCCCGAGCGAGAGGCAGCGAAACCGCATCCGTTTTCGGCGATCTCGTTCTTTCCCCATCCCTTGACCACGCTCCACGCCTGCAGGTCTATGACCGCCAGGCCGCCGTTAAAGAGCGTCGTCAGCATGTAGCGACCGTCTTTGGAGAAACCGACGCAAACGGGGCGTCGGCTCGGGTAGAGGTTGGTATCCGCCAGCGCGGGCGCCGCTTTCAGATCGAGGAATCGTGCGATCTCCCATTTAGAAGCGTTATGGCGCACGATCTCAGTGATGGTCTCGCCCCGATCCGGTTTTCCGTCCGGACCAGCCGCCTGCGGGCCGATGTTCGAAACGTAGACCCGCTCTGGATGCGCTGGGCTCGGCTGCGCGGCATGGGGCGCTTTTCCAACGCCGGGAATGACCGCTTTCACCGCGCCATCCTTGCCGTCTAACACCGTGACGGAATTGGAGACCGTACTGGTAACGTACACATAGGGGTCCTTGGGTACGCCCCAGAGCATGTGTGGTCGCTTGGCCTCGCCAAGCGTCGTTCCATCGATCGTTTTGAGAGTTTTACCTTCCGGGTCCAAGACATATATCTTGTTGTCGTTCTGATCGGCCGCCCAGACCTCATAGCGGGTAGACTTCTGCTGCATCAGCGCGCACCCAACGGTCAGTAGGAGCAGACCCAGACCAGCGAGTATGGACAGTAGCCCGCGATTTTTTTTCATTGTTCTATGCTCCCTTCGAGGTCGTTAGCCTAATACAAATTCACGAGCGCGTAAAGTAGAAGAAGTCGTGGCTGTTGATCGGAATAGTCGGATCATTTATCGACGTTGTCCTCGCCGCGAGCCCTTCCGACCGACGGCGATAGGTTTCTGCCTCGATGAGGCCAACAGTGTATGGACGAATGGAACAGTAGTGAATTGCGCGAAGCAAAGAAGCCAGCATGCAACGAGTTATGGACTGCATGCTCAAGCGCCGTCGGCCGTCACGGCTCGCGCCTGCGGACCACATGGGTGACAGTTTGTTTGCCTACGTTACCGGGCTTACGCCCCTTCCCCGGCTTCTTCGCGGTAGAGCTTCAGCGCTTCCAACACCGGCATGTCGCTCATGGAAAATAAAATCGCTTCTTTGTCCTGCGAGCGGTTCTGATGGCTGTGCCAGCTCCACAACGGCACCACGAAACAATCGCCCTGATCCCAGTCGTATCTCTTGCCGTTGATGAACGTCGTCCCGCTGCCTCTGAAGGCGTGATAGACCGCGCTGCTGTTGTGGCGGTGCGTCTTGGTCGCTTCGCCGGGGCGCAGCATCTGGATGCCGCACGACAGCGTGGGCATCGTATGCCCGCCGTCGGGGTTGACGTATTCCAGAGCGACGCCGTCGAACGGGCTCGCCGCGCTTTCGCTCAGGTTCTTCAGACTCTGGTACGTGTCTTTCCATTTGTAGATCAGGTTATAGCTCGGCCGCTCGGAAGATTTTTCCCAGACGGGCCTGGCTGCGCCGACCTTCGGCGCGGTGGTATCGGAAATTTTCTTGATCGGCTGAACGCCGCCGGGAAAGGCCTCCCAGGTAATACATTGCAGCGAGAAGAGCAGCGGGTTGTCCAAACCGTCGAGCCAGACGATCGGCTCTGCGTCGTTGTGATGGCCGTGCCACGTCATGGAAGGCGTGAGGATGAGATCGCCTTCTTCCATGGGAATTTTTTCGCCTTCGACGACGGTGTAAGCGCCGCCGCCCTTGACGACAAAGCGGAACGCCGCGAAATTGTGCCGGTGCGCGTGCGCCACTTCGCCGGGCTTCAAGAGCTGCACGGTCATGAGCATCGTGTGCGTGGTCGAGCGCTGGCGCCGGTTTTTTAAATCAAGGAAAGCGGGATTGACGAGACGGAGCACGCGCCGCTCCGCTTTGCCGTCGAGCCCGTGCATCTCGCCGACGGTTTTGATCGCGCCGTAAAGGTCGTTCCACTTCCACACGTGCGGCAGCACGGATGTGTGCGGGTCTTTGCTGTAGGTAGCCCGGTCGGCCTCCGACGTTTCCGCCCATAATCCCTCGACGCCGAGCTTGTGCAGTTTTTCATCCAGCTTTTGCAACTCTTGTTCTTCCGACATGGTCCAGCTCCTGAGAGATTCTTCGCTGCGCTCAGAATGACATTTGAAGACTTGTCATCCTGAATCCTTCGCTCTGAACCTCCCTCTGTCATCCTGAACGAAGTGAAGGATCTTTCTTCTCACTGCGCTTTGATGCCCAGTTCCCTTTGCGCTTCGCGTAGCGGCGCGAGATCGATCACCTCGCTTACAGGAACGTCTTTCGTGACCTTCTGTTCCGCCTTGGCCTGGTCGATCACCAGGCGCAATCCTTCCAGCGGAATATTTCCGTCCGCGTTAAAAACTTTCACCGTGGAATCGTAAGAGTCCAGCGCCTGCTCGCGCTCCACTCTGCCCCATTCCACCAAGACATTCACGGCGCCCCGCTTGTCTTCGCGGATGAACCGGTTGGCGCGGATCATCGCCTTGATGACCTTCTTTACCTCCGCCGGCTTTTCTTTGATGGTCTTCACGTTGGCGCCGACGCCGATGAAAGGAAAATTGAATACCTCGTAAGCTCGGGCCAGAACGTTGAATCCCATCTGTTTTCCCAGCGCGTCGCCCGGCGGTGCGATGACTGCGACATCGACGAGATTTTCTTTCAGCCCGGCCAGCCGCGCGCGATCGGTGCCGAGCACGATGATCTTTAAGTCTTTTTCCGGATCGACGCCGAAGTGCTTGAACATCATTCGGGCCGCCACGTCGTCGGTGCCGCCGAAGTTGCCGATGCCCAGGATTTTGCCTTTGAGTTCCTTAACCGATTTGTATTCGGGCCTGGCGATCAACGCATGCGTGGGACTATCGAGCAAGCTCGCGAGCGCCCGAATCGGCATACCTCGCACTGCCGCGCGCACGACCGAGCCGAAGAGGAGAGTGTAGCCGATGTCGCCGGTCATGAGCGCGGTCACGGTGTTCGGCGTGTTCATGCGGATAAGCTCGACATCCATTCCTTCGTCTCTAAAAAAACCTTTTTTCAGGGCTACGCCCGCGGGAAGAAAAGACATGTTGAGGTTGGTAATCGCGACGCGAACTTTGTCGGCAGCCTCGAGCGCTCGCGCGGGCACGGAGAGGGTGAAGGCGAAAAAGACAATGAAGCAAACTTTTTTTATCACGTTCCTCAGGCCGCCCGGCCGCCCCGCAGCACCTCATCCATCCCGCTTTTGACGCCGCGCTTTGCCAGCTCCTCCTCGAACATCTTGTGAATACGCGGATCCTCGTAGTCGTACTCGATCTGGTCGCCGCCCTGCTTGACGCTCTCCGACGTTCCCCATTGCTTTCGCAGGCCGGGAAATTTTCGGCTGCTGAAAGGCTTCAATGCCAGGTATCGCGCCGGCTCGTTACCGACGTTGAAGTGCTGGTGAAACCAGCGCTCGGGCGGAACCAGCAGACTCCCGGCGCGCCAGTCGTAGCGCTTGATTTCTTGGTCCTCGGGCCACGTCAGCGAAAAGCCCTCGCCCTTCAAGATGATCACGTGCGCGCCGGCGCCGTGGCGATGCGCCTTCTTATACGTGCCGACGGGAAACTGCGAGATGTGCGCCGACATGACGTTGTTGCCCATTTCCAGCATCGTCATTTTTCCACCGGCGCCGCGTTCCTTCCGTTCGATCAGCTCGAAGCTACGGACGTCGCGGATAAAGTTGGTTTCCCTGAAATGCTCCGACAACGGCTTCGTATTGCCGTTGAAATAATCCTCTTCGCCGTTGTACCGGTCGGTGAAGGGATAGTCGCAGTTGAAGACGAAGTCGATGTTGTGAAACAGGTTCAGCACCGTGGGCGCGTTCGTCATGGCGAGAAGACGGACCGGCTTGTCGCCTTGTCCATTGAAATGCTGGTGCCAGGTGTTGAGCGGCGGCGAAAAGAGCGAGCCTTCCTGCCACTCGAACGTCTGCTTCTTTTTTCCGTCGCGCCACACGGTCGTCGCGCCGTGGCCGCTGATGACGAACACCAGCTCTTCGAACATCTTCTTCTGAGGATTGAGAGATTTCCCCGGAGGAATTTCTCCGATGTAGCAATCGTTGACACCCTCGGTTCCTTCCAGATTGAGATAGGCCCCTCGGCCTCCCGTGCGATTCCAGGGAGCCAAATCCACCTTGCGGATGTCCTCGACATGGAAGGCGCGGATCACGGGCAAGCCTTCTTTCTCCAAAAATAGTTGGTAGGTGGTCTTGAACCCGAGCTCGTTGGGTTTTTGCGCAGCCGTGGTGCCGTTCATGTTTACTCCCGTCTCGTTTTGGCGATTGGCAAACTTTTTGTCTGTTAATCTGTAGTACGGTCGCGTCGCGGCAGTCAAGGCTTGCCTGCTGGTTTCTCTCGATCCACCGCGCTAGGATAGCGTGAAAAAGATAAAGGAGACTTTGGGCGGGAGAATGACTTCGCTGGCGGCGGTGAGGGCGCCGCTAGATAGCGTGCGCGGGCTTGTCTTCTTCGGCTTCCCGCTCCCTGCTCCCGGAAGATCATCCGCCGAACGCGGGCAACACTTAGCTCAGGTCGATGGGCCGATGCTTTTCCTCCAGGGATCACGCGACTCGCTCGCCGATCGCAAACTTCTCAAACCGCTGTGCAGCCGTCTCGGAAAACGCGCCGAGCTTTTCGTCATCGACGGCGGCGACCACTCGTTTCACATGCTGAAAAGCTCGGGCCGGAACGATGATGAGGTGCTGGAGCAGGTTGCAGAAAAGACGTCGGGCTGGACATTGCTTGCCGTCCCGCGAGTTGAATCGCGATAGACTTGATTACACTGCCTGGTAAGCTAAGCGTTTGACTCTATCCATGTTCGTGCCCTCGATGCGGAGCAGACGCGTCGGCCCGGCGCGCCGCGGGGAATGCAGATCGCCTTCATTATATATGTGCGCCATGCCCGGTTTCAGCGTGTAGTTCCTCAAGCGCCGAACTTTTCCCGGCTTGCCGTTCGCTGCCGGCTCGACTAATTCCCAATCACTCATCTCGGTCTCGCCGCGCGCCTGGCCGTAGATCGCCCACGACGGGCCGTGGTCGTGCGGACTGCTTTCCTTGGCGCCGTTGTAAACGTGAGCGAGAATGCAGAAGCCGAGTTCCGGATCTTCATAGATAATTTTACGCTCGGGACCCTTGTCGTCGAAATGAGCGGCGATGAATGTTTGGTCCTTCAGCGCTTCCTCGACCAGCGCGCGAATTTTCTTTCGGCCTTCATTGCCGGAGTCGGTCCTAAGAATCCGGCGGCATTCGGCGGCGAACTGCTCGAGTGTGTAGGTCATATGCGGACGTTAGCTCCAGCGGTCCAAACTTGCAAGATAACAAGTCGGATTCTAGTGTAGTGTCTCACGCTGTTGACACCTTATCCTAAGTTCGACAGGCGAAACGGAGTCTGCCACCACGAAGGACACGAAGAGCACGAAGGAAGAGAAAATCATGTTGAAATCCGGTCGCTTTGCTAATCCAGTTCTCCGTTCTTCGTGTCCTTCGTGCGCTTCGTGGTGAATAGAGCTTGAAGGATAAGTGCCTTAATTTAAGAGGCACTACACTAGATGATCTTTTTCGCCTCTGCGGTTTCGGCTATAGTTTGCCTTGGGCAGGGTCCTTCATATGGAAGCGCGGCTGGTAGAAAGACTATCGCAAATCGTCGGCGCAGAAAATGTGCTCACGGACCAGACGCAATTGGACGAGCGTTCCTGGGACGCGCTCAGCGAGGGCAGGCTTCATCCTTTAAAAAAACCCGATACCACTCTGCCTCTGTGCGTGGTTTTACCGAATTCCACGGCAGAGGTTCGGCAAATCGTTCTCCTCGCCAACGAAGAGAAAACTCCCATAATCCCCTATGGCGGCGGCTCGGGCCTCATGGGCGGAGCGCTGTCGGTTCGCCCGGGAATCGTCCTCGATCTCAGGAGAATGAATAGAATTCTCGAAATCGACAAAGAAGCTCTCACGGCGCGGGTTCAAGCCGGATGCGTGCTTGAAGCGGTGGATAAAAAATTGAACCAAGAAGGCTTCATCTTAGGCCACGATCCGTGGACGGTGCCGGTCGCGACCATCGGCGGCGCGATCTCCACCGACAGTATGGGTTACCGCGGCGGGAAGTACGGCTCGATGGGCGAGCAGGTTTTAGGCCTGGAGGCGGTCTTGCCCAATGGCGAGATCGTGACTACGCGCGCCGTGCCGAAATCCTCGGCGGGGATCGATCTGAAATCTTTATTCATCGGCGGCGAGGGCTGCTTCGGCGTTGTTACCGAAGCGACGATCAGAATCTTTTCCAAACCCGAGAAGCGCGCTCTGCACGCGATCGTCTTCGACTCGTTCGAACAGGGATACGGCGCAATTCAAAAGATGTTCGCGCGCGATTTGCAGCCCGCCATGGTCGATTTCGGCGACGACAACGATAAGTTTGAGGGGGCGGTTCTCTATCTGGCGTTCGAGGGCGTCAAAGAAATCGTCGCGGCCGAGGAAAAGCTCGCTTTATCTCTCTGCGAGGAGGCGGGCGGCAGAAGATTGCCGCAAGAGGAAGCGGAGGAATTCTGGCGCAACCGCCACGTCATCGCGCGCCGCTTCATGGAGAATCGCCGGCAAAGGCGCGAGCGCGGCAGGGACGGAATTTACCGCGACTGGATTCACGTCGCGCTGCCGGCATCGGAAGTCTTGCCGTTCAGAAAAGTGGCGATGGAGATTATCGCGAAGCGCGGCGTTCACCTGCAGGAAAGCGGCCTCTGGGTTTGTCCCGAGCTTTTTTCGATGCGCCTGGGAGCGGAAGACGATGGCGCGAACAACGCACAGCTCGCGTTGGAAGAAACCGTCGACGAGCTGCTCCGTATCGTCCAAAAAATGGGCGGCTCGATGGAGTACACGCACGGCGTCGGCGTGAAGCTGGCGCCGCTCATGGCGGAAGAGCACGGCTACGGCCTCGAAGTCATGCGCAAGATCAAAAAAACTTTGGACCCCAACAACATCATGAACCCGGGAAAGATGGGACTGGGGTGAAGACTGGAGTAATGGAGTCTTGGAGTATTGGATTTAAGACGCAATACTCCATCACTCCGCTACTCCAACGCTCCAGTTAAGGGCTGCGGCATGCCCGCCGGTTCGGGCGGCGGAAGTCCGGTCGCCGCCGACCAGTAGCCCGCGTCGTAGAAGCGTTCCGTCGGACTGAACGGCGGTTTGTAGACGCCCATTTCGATTCTCAGTTCCATCACTTTGCGAACCGCCAGCGGATTCAGCCGCGCCTTCGGCACGACTTTGCTGTACGCCTCTTCCGCTCTGGTTCGGTCGAGGTGTTCCTTCTCGACGATCAGCCGAATTGTCTCCTCGCGGTTCTCCGGTTTCAGCAGCCAGTCGGTTGCTGCCACCCACGCTCGGATAAAACGGATGGCGAGCTCGCGGTGGCTTTCGAGCCATGAGCGATGAGTCCAGCCGCAGGTCAACGGCCAATTGGGGACGTAGTCCTCGGCGCGCGCGAGCGGCATGCCGCCGGCCGCTAACGCTTTTTCCGTCGAGGGCGGCGTGAGCATCGCCGCGGCGACCTTGCCCTGGAGAAATGCTTCGAGGCGCTTGGGCGAGCTGCCGATGATCTCTACGCGATAGTCGATTTCCCTGATGCCGTGGCTGCGAAGAATTTTCATTCGAATGAGATCGAGATTCGAGTCGCCGGGATCGCCGGCCAACAATTTGCCGCGCAGCTGTTCCAATGAGGTCACGCCCGGTCTGCCTATGAGGCTCGCGTTCAATCCCTCTTCCGCCTGCATGAAGAGGAGATAATCCACGCCGTCGGTCGTCGTGCGCGCGATCATCGTGTCGGCGCTGCTGAGCGTGAAATCCCAGCGCCCTTCGGCCATCCCCCGGTTATGCTCCGGTGCGTAAGTCGCTTCGTCGAAGCGGACTTCGAGACCTTCTTTCTCAAAGAAGCCCTTGTATTGAGCCGCCAGATGCGGCGGCCTCATGTGATAGCCGGTGGCGCTAAGGATATCCATATGCCAGCGAGAGCCACGGCGCCCGCCGACGGGCGCACGCGAGCACTAAGCAGGCTGCTGAAAAAAGAGTTTTCGTGCTTC
>CAZNES010000127.1:0-9398 GCA_964572145.1 uncultured Syntrophobacteraceae bacterium | reverse complement strand
AAAGGAATTTCTCATGAATAGAGCAATACCTTTTGAGCATTATTCCCATTCTGAGGAGCCGAGGCGACGAAGGATCTCTCCCCGTCTTTTGGGTATTATTCGCGGAGCCTGTCTGGAATGGCAGGGCGAGATCCTTCGCTTCGCTCAGGATGACAGAAAAAGATTTCTTGCAGTGTTTCAAGCAGCGCTCCTACTGGTGATTTTAAGCTCGCTCGCCGGCTGCCCGTCGTTCTCCCCGCAGCCGGACCGTTCCCGATTCTTCGCCTTAACGGCGAAAGCGGAGGCGGATTCGGCCGCCGACAGTTCCGGTCTGGAGCAGCTTTCTCTCGGCGTCGGCCCGGTGCGCGTCCCCGGCTATCTCGATCGGGAAGAGCTGGTCACGCGTGTCGCGCAGAATCGGTTTGAAGTCGCGCAAAACGATCGCTGGATAGAGCCCGTGGAAGAAAACTTGAGCCGTGTGCTGGCGCAAAATCTTTACACCCTGCTCAGGATCGAGCGCGTCGTTCGCCACCCCTGGCCGAACGGCCGCCGGATCACGCACCAGGTCGAGGTCGAGATCATCCGCTTCGAGCCCACCTCCGAGCGCGAGGCGCAACTGACCGCCCGCTGGACCGTCGTCGACGTCGCCACCAAGCAGCCTCTCGCTACCCGCACGAGCTTTCTGAAACGCCCGATCCAACAAGAATCCAGAGAAGCGGCGGTCGACGCGATGAGCGGGACTCTGGCCGATTTGAGCCGCGAGATCGCCGATGCGGTGCGCACCGTCGCGCAGCAAAAACCAGCGGCGCAAAAATAAAATCTATAGGGGCGGGAGTCATCGCGCCCGTATTTCAGGGGCAACCCACATGTCAATCCGAATCGACGGCGGGACAATCGTAGGCTGGTCGGGAACGACGCATGAGCTGATTCCAAACGGCAGTGTTTTGATCGAAGGCGACTCCGTCAGCTACGTTGGAACAGATCGAACGAAGCACGCCGACAAGGTCATCGACGTTTCGGGTAAACTCGTTTGTCCCGGCTTCATCAATCTTCATGTCCATTCGCAGTTAAACGTCGGCGATTATTTGATCACCGACGCGACGAAAAAAGATTATCTCTCGGCGAATTTCTTCGTCTTCGGCGCGCCGGTGAAAGAAAAGGCCGCGCCCCCGCCGCCGGAGAGCGTCGCGATCGGACGGAAGTACGCGCTTTACAGCGCGCTCCGAAACGGCGCGACAACGATCTTGGATCCCGGCGGCGGACCGGGAGATCTCGGCGAATACGTCGAAACGGTCGGTGAGATCGGCGCGCGGGTTTTTTTCAGCCCGCCGTTTCGCAGCCACGATGTTTTCACCGACGCGGAGGGGCGGCACTATTACGAAGCGCGCGATGACCGCGGCCGGCCCGGCCTTCAACGCGCGGCCGATTTCATCCGCAAATTTCACGGCGCGAAGAACGGGCGCATCCAGGGAATCTTGAATCCCGCCCAGGCGGAGACCTGCGAGCCCTCTCTCTTGAAAGAAACCGCCGCCGCCGCCAAAGAGCTGGGTGTCGGCATCCACACGCACGCGGCGGGAAATCTGCGCGAGTTCGTTGAAATTCTCTACCAGCACCGCAAGCCGGTGATCGAGTATCTCGCCGACTCCGGCATTCTCGGGCCGAAAACGATTTTGGGCCACACGGTTTTTATCGCCGGGCACTCGAAAGTGGATTATCCGTTCGGCGACGAGTTGAAGCTGCTCGCGGAATCCGGCGCATCCGTCGGCCACTGCCCGCACAAGTACGCCAAGATGGCGAACGCGGCGGAGTCTTTCGACCGCTACGTCGATGCCGGCGTCAACATGGGGCTCGGCACGGATACTTACCCGCTCGATATCGTCGCCGAGATGCGCTACGCGTCGTTGATCTCGCGCCTGGTGGATAAAAAATATTACGGCGCGCGACCCGAGCGGGTCTTCAACGCCGCGACGGTTTGGGGGGCGAAGGCGCTCGGGCGCGACAATCTCGGCAAGATCGCGCCGGGAGCGAAGGCGGACATCGTTATTATCGATCTGCGCACGACGCGTTACGGTCCCGCGCGCGACCCGATCAACGCGCTGGTGGAATACGGCAGCGGCGCCGATGTGGACACGGTGTTGGTGAACGGAGAAGTGGTGATCGAGTCCGGCCGCTCGACGCGTATCGACGAAGCGGAGCTCTACGCGCGCGCGGACGCGGCGGCGAAAAAAGCCTGGGACAACTGGCCCAAGCGCGACTGGGCGGGAAGATCGGTGGAGGATATTAATCCCCCAGCATTTCCTACGCGGAGATCGTAAGGGCGGTTCGCGAACCGCCCCTACACGAGTCACGACCGCGGTTTTCAATCACCGCGCGGACCTTCCGCCGTCGACAATCAGCACCTGCCCGGTGATGAAGCTCGCCTCATCCGAGGCGAGAAACAGCGCCATGTTGACCGTATCTTCGGGTTTGGCAAAGCGGCCGAGCGGGTAGCTGTCGAGAGTGCCGGCGCGCATGCGCGTGCGCTCTTCGCCGTAGTCGATATAACTCGGAGCGATCGCGTTGCAGCGGATGCCTTTCGGGCCATACTCGACGGCGATCTGGCGCGTCAGACCGATCACACCGGCCTTGGTTGCCGCGTGGGCGCCGTGTCCGACCACGCCGAAGAGCCCCGAGCGCGATGCGATGTTGATGATGCATCCCGAGCCGGCGGCGAGCATCGCCCTCAGCGCGTGCTTGCAGCCGAGAAAAACCAGCGTGAGCTCGTTGGCGAGATTGAATTCCCAATCCTCGAGGGCGGTTTCGTGAATCGATGAAAAGCGAATGCGTCCGGCGTTATTGTACATCACATCCAGATGGCCGTAGCGCTGGACGGCGAGATCGACCAGCTCGCGATTGGCTTCCTCGTGCGTGAGATCGCCGATATGCGTCGCGACCTCGGCGCCCGCCTTGCGCACCAGGGCAGCCGCCTCTTCCAGGCCCGGCGCATCCATATCGCTCAAGACCAGACGCGCGCCCTCACGAGCGAATGTTTCCGCCGCGACCCTACCCTGCCCGCGCGCGGCGCCCGTGATGATCGTAACTTTGCCGGCCAGACGACCTGACATGCAAACTCCCCTTACCGCAGCTTCGGCATCACCCGTTCCGCGAATAACCTGATATTTTTCAGCGCCAACTCCTGCGGCATGCCGCCGAAATGAAACGTGCCGGATAAAGTGGTGAGCCCGACTTCGTCGCGCCAGCGGTGGATGGTGTCGATGCAGCGCGCGGGATCGCCGGCGATCGCGAAGCCCTCGGCCAATTGCGCGGGAATGTCTCGGATGGTCAACAATCCGCCCACCTTGCGATCGGGATCGTGCGCGGCGTGGACGTTGAAATAATTTTCCAGATACGGCGCCGCTTCCCGCGTTGCCTGTTCCAAACTTTCCGATACATAGACATGGAATTTTCCCAGCACCTGCTTTTGCGCCGGGTCGTGGCCCGCTTCGGCGAGCGCCGCGCGGTAAACTTTGACGAGGCGCGGCAACAGCTCCGGCGTTTTGTAGAGATACGGAAGCGTCATCAGGTTGAAGCCGTTCTCTCCCGCCCAACGAAACGAATCTTCGCTGCGGGCGCAGCCGACCCAGACCGGCGGGTGCGGCCGCTGCGCCGGCTTGGGCAGCACGCGGACGTTCTCATACCGGAAGAATTCGCCGCGAAAATTGACCGGCTGGTCGGACCATGCCTGAAGCAGAACTTCCGTCCCCTCTTTCATGCGCACGGTCGCCTCTTCCTGGCGAACGCCTGAGCGTTTGTACTCGCTCGGCTCGCTCCCCTTTCCAAGGCCGAACTCCACCCGGCCGTTCGAGATGACGTCCAGCATCGCGTAAGACTCCGCCACTTCCAGAGGATTGTGGAGCGGGAGGACGTTGATGGCAACGCCCAGGCGAATCCGCTTCGTCGCGCGCGCGACGGCCGACAGGAACGTCGGCGGGTGAGATATGGTTCCGCCGTATTCGCCGAAATGATGCTCGGTGACCCAGACGTGATCGAAACCGAGCCGGTCCAGCTCTTCCATCTGCTCGAACATGCGCCGGTAGAATTCCGTCACCGGCCCGTCGAGAGCGGGAACGTAAGTCGGTAAATAGTGCGCGCCGAATTTCATAACCGCCATGATTATGTTACGGCCGCGTTCGTGTCAAACATCGGGCCACAGCCGCGAGTTGCGGACACCGCCTAAAAAATTCTGTCTGGAGGCCGGTCAAAAAGGTCCAGCTACAAGGCGCGCGCAGATCTGACGAGCGCAGGCGTACTCTTCAGTACGTCGAGCGAGGCAGATCAAGCGCAACGCCGTAGATGGGCCTTTTTCAACGGCCTCAGACGTTGAAGCGGAAATGGATGATGTCGCCGTCTTGGACCGGATAGTCCTTGCCTTCGAGCCGGAGCTTTCCCGCCTCGCGGCATTTGGCCTCGCTGCCGTGGCGGATGAAATCGTCGTAGGTCACGACTTCGGCGCGGATGAATCCGCGCTCGATGTCGCTGTGAATTTTTCCCGCGGCCTTGCGCGCGGATGTCCTCTGCTCGATCGTCCACGCTTTGACCTCGTCTTCTCCGGTCGTAAAGAAGCTGACTAAGTCAAGCAGGCGGTACGAGGCGCGGATGAAGCGGTCGCGCGCGGGCTCCTCTATTCCCAGCTCGGTCAAGAAGGCCTGCCGGTCTTTCTCGTCGAGCTGCGCCACTTCCATCTCGACCCGCGCCGAGAGCGCGAGTCCGGGAATTTGCAATTTCTCCAGCTCCATCCGATAAGAGTCCGCAAGCTCTTTTCCCGCGCGCTCTTCTGCAACGTTGAAAAGGGCGATCACCGATTTCCGGCTGAGAAAGCCGAAGCCGGCAAGCAGCGGCTCTTCGTCAGGAGTGAAGCTCAAGCTCCGGAGACTTTCCTCGCCTTCGAGCGCCTTCAGGCAGCGCGCCAGCATTTCCCCCTCGCGCTCTTTGCCCTTTTCTTTTTTGAGCCGGCTGAGTCGGTTCTCGACCACGCCGAGGTCGGCCAGGATCATCTCGGCCAGAAGATCGCGCAGATCTTTTATCGGCTCCGTCGCGCCGTCGAAATCTCCCAGCACCAGCGCCATGGCGTCCACGTCTCTCATCTGCGCCAGAAGGGCCGCGTTGGCTTTGAGTTTCTCCTGGCTCTGCGTAGCGGGAAAATCGGTGAAGCGAATCTCGGCGTACGTGGTCTTCTTGGGCAGGAAGATCGCCGACAGCCGGTCCACGCGCGCGTCGGGCACCTTGGTGACGCCCAAGTGGCTTTCCATTTTTTCGCCCTGGCCGAGCCCGGCGCTGAGGCCGGTGAGCGCGTTGAAAATCGCCGTCTTGCCGGAACCCTGCCGGCCGATCAAGCCTACCTTCATGCAACCCCATTCTACCCTCACTCTAACCCTCTCCCTGCTAGGGAGAGGGAAGGGTGAGGGTCAAAAAGACGGAATATGGGAGGAACGTAACGAACAAAGATATTATATTCTACTTCGCCTGACCCAGGAACTGCGCCAGCAATTGTTTGGCGCAGTTTTCGGCGGCTTCCGCGAATTTTTCCTTGAGCACGGGGGTCGAGTTGACCTTGAACTGGTCCAGATTGGCTTCGCGGTTTCTTCCATCGTAGCTGCACTGGGCCCGCCAGAGCACGCGGCCGTCGCTCAAGCGCAAAAGCCGGGATCTGCCCATGTAAACGAGCTGATAGGGCGCCGTAATCATCGAACCCGAAAGCACTCCCCAGGTATCGGTTTTAAAGTCGAGCACGATTCCGCCGCCGAATTTTTTCTGAAGCGCCTGGGCGTCGTCGTCGGACAAAGGCTCTCCGATTTGAACCAGGCGCGCAACGTCCAGTTGATTCGCGACGCCCTTGATGAAAACATTTTTTACCTGCGTCGCCGGATCTTCCAGGGGACTGTCGATCGCAAAGACCTGGCTTCGCGGATCGCCGGCCATGCCGCCAGTAAAACCACCGGTTACCGGATTGAAAACGCCGGCCGCGCCCGCGCCAAAGTACGGGGCTGGCGCTTGATAAAGAAATCGCGGCGGCTGGTAAGTGACGACGCGAATCTCCTCGTCTTTCAAACGAGCCAGCTCTTCTTTGTCCAGCGGCACGAACGCGGGCGCGCAAGCGGAAGCGAACAAGAGAAGTAATGGAGCGATGGAGTTTTGGAGTAATGCTTCTAAAGACCAGCACTCCCATACTCCAATACTCCAAGCCCTCGCGGCTCTTCGCGTACTATTCACCGTACGTTTACGCTACCAGAAGAGGTGGGCGAAAACAAAAGCAGAATAGGTGATGGGTGATCGAAAGAAAAGAGTGAATGCGCGACCATAATAGAGATTCTTCGCGAAGTCTACCCTGAGCGGAGAAGAGAGATGCTTCGCTTCGCTCAGCATGACACAAAGTGAAGGGCCCAGAATGACATCTCATAGATATCACCCATCATCCTGAACGAAGTGAAGGACCTCGGATAAAATACTCCTACAGGAAATAGTCCGCGGACTTATTCTATGCTATAACGCGATGAGTTTTCCGGAGCCAATTTGCCAGCCTGCCGATGACAACTACCGAGTCAGAGGGCGCCCGAGCGCCCGAGCCGCGGCGCCCGAGCGTCGCGCAGAGCGCGGGCGTCGTCTCCGCCGCGATCATGGCGAGCCGCGTCCTCGGTCTGGTCCGCGACCAGGTTTTCGCGGCGCTGTTCGGCGCCGGCTTGCAGTACGACGCGTTTCTAACGGCGTTTCGCATTCCCAATTTGCTGCGCGATCTTTTCGCCGAGGGCGCCCTGTCGGCGGCGTTCGTGACGACGTTCTCGCAAACGCTGGCGACCAAAGGCGAAGCGGAGGCGTTTCGCCTGTCGAACCGGGTCGCGACCGCAATGATGCTCGTCCTCGGCGTGATTTGCGCGCTCGGCTGGATCGTCGCGCCGTCGGTCGTACATCTGCTGGCGCCGGGATTCTTCGACGTGCCGGGAAAAGCGGAGCTGACGACTCATCTCACGCGGATCATGATTCCGTTTTTGCTGTTCATCGCGCTGGCGGCGCAGGCGATGGGAATATTAAACGCGCGCCACCATTTCGGCGTGCCGGCGCTGGCCTCGGCCTTTTTCAACGTCGGCTCGATCGCCGGCGGGCTGTTCTTCGGCTTTTTCGCCGGACCTTATATCGGCGTCGGTCCGATCGAGGGCATGGCTTACGGAACTCTTCTCGGCGGCTTTTTACAATTTGCCGTGCAGTGGCCGAGCCTCAGGCGCGACGGCTATCGCTATCAGCCGATGCTCAGCTTCAACGACCCTGGCGTCAGGCAGATCCTCCGCCTGATGGGGCCCGCGGTGATCGGCGTGGCGGCGGTCCAGGTCAACGTCTTCATCAACAGCAACTTCGCCTCGTCGATCGTCGATCCCGCGACGGGCGCCGTCGGCAACGGACCCGTGTCGTGGCTAAACTATGCTTTCCGCTTTGTTCAGTTTCCCATCGGCGCTTTCGGCGTGGCGATCTCCACGGCCACTCTGCCTTTTATATCGGCAAGCGCGGCGCGCAAAGACATTGCCGAATTCCGCCGCACGTTGGCGCACTCGCTCGGGCTCACGTTTCTGCTGTGCATCCCGTCCGCCGTCGGCTTGACGGTCCTGGCGCGGCCGATCGTGGGCCTCATCTTCGAGCACGGCAGATTCACCTCTTTCGATACCGGACAGACGGCGAGCGCGCTGGCCGCCTACTCGATCGGCCTCGCCGGCTACGCCGCGGTGAGAGTGCTCGCGCCGGCGTTTTACGCGCTGGACGATTCGCGCACGCCGATGCTCGTGAGCCTGGGCTCGATCGCGGTGAATTACGCGGTGAATTCTCTGCTCGTGGGGCCGCTGGGCCACGTCGGGCTGGCGCTCTCCACCTCCGCCGTCGCGCTGGTGAATTTTACGCTGCTGCTCGTCTTCATGCGGCGCAGATTGGGCCGGATCGAAGGACGCCGTCTCGCCCGGAGTCTGGCGAAGATTTGTTTCGCGTCGGCGCTGATGGCGGCGGCGGCGTGGCTCGTCAGCGCCGGACTCGCCTCGCATCTCTCGCTTTCCGGCTTCGCGCTTTATCTGGCTCAGGTCGTCGCAGCGATCGCGTCGGCGCTGGTCGTTTTCTACTTTGCTTGCCGGATTCTTTACGTCGAAGAGTTAAGTGAGGCGCTCAATGCAATCGGCGGACGATTTTTGCGGGATTTAAGACGGCGCGAATCATCGCGCCGCCCATAGCGCCTTGATGAAGCCTTCTTTCGCCAGCTCGCCGATAATGCTCGCGTCGATGAAATCGGCGGGACGCGCCTGGCGGGCGCGCGGGTCCGTCTTGGCGATCTCGTCCAGCATGGCTTGTATCCCCGCTTCAGCGAGGCTGCCTTCTCTGTCAATCGCCTGATAAGCCTCATCGTAGCTGGCGGACAGCACCTGCTGATCGTTGATGCGAGTATATTTGCTTAGGACGCGCACCGTCGCTTCTTTGCTGCGGTAGACTTCTCTAACGCCTTCGAGATAGCCCATGGCGAAGGCCTTGATCGCCGGACGGGATTCGTTGTGCAGGGAGTTTTCCATCACGTCACCGGCCTGATGTTGAAACGCAACTCCCAGCCTGATCACCTCGCTGGAAGGAATAAGAATCTTCATGCCGGCGTTTCTGGCCATGATACTTTCAGGAGCAGAGAGCGTCGTCCCTTGGATCAAGCCCTTGGTCAGCGCGACCAGGCGATTTTGCGTGCTGCCGAGCTGCAAGATAGTGTAGTCTTTTCCTTCCTCCAATCCCAATTTTTTCAGCAGCATGACGGTGGCCGTGTAGGACGATGAGCCGATCCTGGTGACGGCGACTTTTTTTCCTTTGAGATCCGCCGGGCTCTTGATCTCGGGCGTAGAGAAAAACGGGTTGGGATAGTAATTGACCAGACCCATGAAGATCTTCACCGGCGCGCCTCTTAGCCTTGCGTTCACGACCGAGCTTCC
Organism: uncultured Syntrophobacteraceae bacterium; assembly: GCA_964572145.1. GTDB lineage: Bacteria > Desulfobacterota > Binatia > UBA9968 > UBA9968 > JAJPJQ01. The sequence goes on along the minus strand of CAZNES010000127.1, from coordinate 444 downwards.
GTCGCCGACGAGAATCTTGGCCTCGCCGCCCAGCAGCGCCTGCATCCCCAGCGTCCCGCTGGGGATGTAAATGGTCTCGACGTCCAGGCCGTATTTTAGAAAAGATCCTTTCTCTTTGGCGACCCAGAGCGGCGAGGTGAGAACGTTAAGCGCGCTGTGCACCACAAGCAGCTTGTCGGCGCCAAAGAGCGGACGGTCAGCAACCAGCGGACCGAGAAGAAAAAACAGGCAGAGCGGCAACACACGGCCGTGCCGCCATCGACCTTGGATTTTAGAGTGAACCGCCATGGCGCCTCCGAAATTAGGCATGAGTCACTTTCAGACTTGCGGATAAATTGTCCGACGGGAATGGAGATTCTTCGCTACCGCTCAGAATGACACAAGAGAGGCTGTCATCCTGGGATTAATGTCCAAAAGGTATTGCACTTTTATCTCGGACACAGA
>CAZNES010000126.1:0-9437 GCA_964572145.1 uncultured Syntrophobacteraceae bacterium | reverse complement strand
CAGCCCGCCAGGTGCGCCGGCTGATTCGCCACCACGCCGACCGATCTTCCTCCCAGGCGGGCGAAGCCGATCACGATGTTCGGCGCAAAATTTCGCTGCACCTCGTAGAAGTAGCCTTCGTCCACCACCGCGCCGATCAGCTCTTTCATGTCGTACGGACGATTCGGATTGTCGGGGACAAGATCTCTCAGCCGTCGCTCCTGCCGCGAAGGATCGTCGTCGGTCGGATGGAACGGAGGCTCCTCCTGATTGTTGCTGGGGATGAATCCCATCAGCTCGCGAATCATAAGGAGACATTCCTTCTCCCCCTCCGCGGAAAAATGGGCCACGCCGCTCTTTGTGTTGTGCGTCTCGGCGCCGCCCAGATCCTCTTTGGTGACTTCCTCGTGGGTCACGGCCTTGAGGACGTCCGGACCGGTGATGAACATGTAGCTGTTGGTCTTCAGCATGAAAACAAAGTCGGTGATGGCGGGAGAATAGACCGCGCCGCCGGCGCACGGTCCCATGATGGCGGAGATCTGCGGCACGACTCCGGAGGCCAGCACGTTGCGGAGAAAAATGTCACCATACCCTGCCAGGCTCACGACCCCTTCCTGAATCCGGGCGCCGCCGGAGTCGTTGATGCCGATGACCGGCGCGCCGTTCTTCATCGCGAGATCCATGATCTTGCAGATCTTCTCCGCCACCACGCCGCTCAAGCTGCCGCCGAAGACGGTGAAATCCTGCGCGTAAACATAGACCAGCCTGCCGTCGATCATGCCGTAACCGGTGACCACCGCATCGCCGGGGATTTTCTTCCCGTCCATGTCGAAGTCGGAGCAGTCGTGAGTGCGCAGCCGGTCCAACTCGACGAAGCTGCCGTGGTCGAGCAGGATATCGAGCCGCTCGCGCGCCAGCAGCTTCCCCTGCTCGTGCTGTCGCCGGATCTTGTCGTCGCCTCCGCCCGCGTCGGCCTGTTGGTTGAGATCCGTGAGCTTTTCGAGATTCTGCGTCAAAGCCAAAGGTGTTTTCTCCTCGGGAAGAGTCATGGTGAAATTCGGCGCATAATAACAGACGGGCTTGTTCTGTCAACACAAAAGCTGCGATCGTCTTGATGTTCCATAGTAAAATTGCTAACTTAGCTTTCTTCATATGCGAAGAAATAAGGAATCTCTGCTGCTCGTCGCCGCCAGCGAAGGCGACGCCAACATGCTTTACACAACGGCGTTCTTCGCCCCCGACCCGTTCATATTCTTCCAGCATCGGGGAACAAAGTACATGGTGATGAGCGATCTGGAGATCGACCGCGCCAAAGAGCAGGCCGACGTGGATCGTGTTTTGTCGCTTTCTCATTATCAATCGGAGCTTAAAAAAAATGGCATCCAGGTACCGACCACGGCCGATGTCCTGGAGCGGATCTTTCGCGAGAAAGAGATCGACCGCTTCGCCGTTCCCGCTAATTTCCCGACGCTTTTGGCCGACGAGTTGAGGGCGAGAAAGTTTGTCCTCGAGGTAAGAAAAGACCCCTTCTTTCCGGAACGCGAGAAAAAGCGCGCCGACGAGGTTAAAAAAATCCGCGCTTCGCTGGCTGTCGCCGAGCTCGGCCTGGAGACCGGCATCCAGACTTTAAGGAAGGCAAAGATCGGCCGCGACCGCTATCTATATATAGGCGGCGTGCGGCTGACCTCGGAGCGGCTCAAGACCGCCGTCAACACCGCCATCATGGCCCAGGGCTGGGTGCCGAGCCATACGATCATTTCGTCGGGCGACCAGTGCTGCGACCCGCATCACGAAGGTAGCGGCCCGATCAAAGCGCACACCTCCATCATATTCGATATTTTTCCGCGCTCGCAGAAAACCGGCTACTTCGGCGATCTCAGCCGGACCGTCGTGCGCGGTCGCGCCTCCGAGCGCCTGAAGAAAGCCTATGTGACGGTCCAGGCCGGACAGGAAGTCGCCTATCGCGCGATCCGGCACGGCGCGGACGGGAGAGAGATCCATCAAAAAATTCTCGCCCTCTTCGAGCAGCGAGGGTTTCCGACCGGCAAGATCGACGGACGGATGCAGGGCTTCTTCCACGGCACGGGCCATGGATTGGGCCTCGACATCCACGAGCCGCCGCGCATTTCTCCCTCCGCCGCCACACTCAGAGCCGGTCACGTCGTCACGGTCGAGCCCGGACTCTATTATATAGGCATGGGAGGGGTCCGCCTCGAAGACGTCGTCCTGGTCACAAAGACCGGCAACCAAAAGCTCACGCGCGCCATACCACAGTTTTTGGAAATATAAACAGGCCGCTGAAAAAGGCCCATCTACTTCGTTGCGCTCGCATCGCCTCGCTCGACGTACTGCAAAGAGTACGCCTGCGCTCGTCGATACTTCGCGCGCCTTGTATCTGGGACCTTTTTGACGGCCTGGAATCGAGTTTTTCAACGTTCTTTCAACCGTTGAACCCTTTGAACAACTTGAACCATTTGAACTCTTATCCCTTCTTCAGTGGCCCCAAGCCCAGCGTTATCGGCCACCGCGGCGCGACGGTCGAGCCACCGATAGCGACCAGCGCCGAGATAAAAATCTTTCGCTTTGCAACCCTACTTCTCCTCATCATCGCCTTCTCAAAACTATGTTCCCAAAGGATGCTGTAGAACTGACATACCGCAACTCGTTCTGGCCAGCGATTCTAACCACCAGTTCTCCTTTGTTGCGAAGCGACCCGGGAGCTTTGTCTGTCCAACGGCCCTTGATGAGATCTCCTTCGATGGCCCCGGTAAAGTCGTGTGTCCAAAACTGCCCGTTGTCACTGGACTTGCCTGTCCAACTCACGCGGGAACCTGATTGCGTGATCTGAAAGGTCGAACCATCCTGGCCCGACCAGGTTCCGGTCAGATTCAATGTCTGGGGGGCAGCGCGGTTTGCCACGGCTGGTTCCCGTGTGGCCTGTTCACGTGTGGCCCTGGTTTGCTCCTGCGTGATCGCCTGCTGCGACACGCAGATCCTGTTTGCGTTGAGTTGATATCCCTGGATGCAGCGGCACCGCGCCTCCCTCCACTCTTCGTTCCAATAAGCCTCGGCATTCCCGTACGCGGAGCACGACACGGCAGCCACTTGCACAGCCCTGTCGATCACGCAGGCGGTCATGCCGGCGTTGAACTGATACCCCTGAGTGCAACGGCACCGGGCCTCCTGCCGCTCTTCGTTCCAATAAGCCTCGGCGTTGCCGTACGCGGAGCACGACACGGCAGCCACTTGCACAGCGCTGTCGATCACACAGGCGGTCATGCCGGCGTTGAACTGATACCCCTGAGTGCAACGGCACCGGGCCTCCTGCCGCTCTTCGTTCCAATAAGCCTCGGCGTTGCCGTAGCTAGAACAGTCCGCGGTGGCCACCTCGGCCGCCCTGTCCACCGCGAGGGTCATCGAGATCTCGGTGTCCCGTGCATAAACGCGAATTTTCTCACTCGCGGCAACGCGGTTGTTGACCGTAACTTCAACGATCAGCTCACCGATCGGCAGATTCTCGAACACAACGGGATGCCCGGGAACCCTCACAGAACGGGGTTGACCGAGCAGATACTCAGTGTCATCCCGCCTCGTCTTCGCCATACGGACAGCAACCTGAGCGTTGGCGCCTGGGCCGTCACGGAGCACTTCGAGTTTGAGCGTCCCGGTCAGCACCCACCTATCCCTCTGGGTTTCCTCCTTCAGGTTGCCCCATCTGTCGAATTCAAATTGTCGATTCGTTTCGGGTATTGTTTCGTAGGGCCACGCACCGTCCCACGACATATGCGAGCGCGCCATAGCCTCATTGACGAGGCGAATGGCCTCCTGGGAGTTTGGGCCGTGGAAATGCTTCATGATATCTTGCGTCTCCATTGGGAGCAAATCGAGTCTATTCGCGCGGGAACCAATGATGCTCTCTGAAATGCCATACAAACCGGCGGCCTGCACCTCCCTGAATACTTCGAGCGATTTGCCCTCCAGAGGAACGGGCGCGACATTCGCTTCACGTAACGCAGTCAACAGCGGTTTGAAGATGTCGGGATTGAAAGAACGTGGCTGCTGGCTTGGCGACACCTGTCTCATGAAAGAAGCCAAGGCATTGTAGGTGTTTCGGACCATCGCGAGGTTTGATGCTTCCGTGTGAAACGCGAGCCAATCTATCGATCCGCCCAGCGGGAGCCCGTATTGGCGGGCCGTTCGAACATCTCTTTCGTACACCACGCCCCAATGCCCCCATTGACTCCCATAGCGTCCGTGAGGGACTTCGTCTTGATAGAAGTGTAAAAAAACGCCCGGGTTCTTAGCGGTGAGCGCTTGGGTCCAGAGCTCAACGCGCCGCTGCCGGATCAGGTCGTCAGCGGCGGAACTGTCTGTGCCGTCTCCGACGGCATCCCTGAACCGATTCTCGTCTCGAAAGGCGTGAAACCTCAGTCGCGGCTCTTGGGTGCCCGGCATCCCAAGGAAAGACTGCATTCCGCGCTGTACCGGTTCTGTGGGCTGAGCGTAATCCACGGACACGTTGGCGCTGGCGATTCGATAAGCCTGCTCTGGTGTGTATCCAACTTGTCGCGCAATGTAATAAGTCAAAGCGTAGTGAACATCGTCATAATACGCGTGAGCTGGCGGGACACTCACCGCGAGCACGCATAGAAAAAGCCAGAAGGCTGGCGCCGAAAAACGCCGAGAGCTATCTGCGGCTCCACGAATCCTATGCATAAGCGTGCCCTCCTGGACTAGACCCGGGGCTTGCATTCGCTTGAACGCAGCCGGGTTTCCCGTCGCGCACGAGGTCGATACTTCGCAGAGGTGAGCAACCTACGTTTGCATATCCTTTACAAGCGCAAGCGATGGGCGAATTGTAGGGCGGGCCGGTTACATCTGTCAACAGCCTATGTTTGTCCCGTGGCCCAGCGAGAATCCGTTCTCCGAAAAGGTTCTCTTCGAAGCCGGCCGATTCGAGCCTCGAGGGCCTCATTCTCAAGGGCCGCCATCGCTTGTTCCGAAAAGTCAAAGCTAGTAATTTAATTAGCGCTTGGGCTTTTGGTTAGTTGAGATGAAAAAACGCCTAACCCTTTGTAAGCCTATTGAAACTTTGAATGTTGTGAACCGTTTGAACTCTTATCCCTTCTTCAGTGGGGCCAAGCCCCGCGTTATCGGCCACAGGGGCGCCGCGGGCGAGGCGCCGGAAAATACTCTCCCCTCTTTCCAGCGGGCGCTCGACGACGGCGCCGCCTATGTCGAGTTCGATGTTCGGACGACCGCAGACGGCGAAGTGGTCATCATTCACGACGAGACCGTGGACAGAACGACGGACGGTCATGGCGCCGTCAATGGGCTGACCCATAGCGAAATCAAACGACTCGATGCCGGCTATCGATTTTCCAAGGATGAGGGTAAAACCTTTCCTTTCCGCGGCCAGCGAATCGAGATTCCAACTTTGGCCGAGCTTTTCTCTTCGCTCCCGCAAATCAGAGCGATCATCGAGATCAAGCAGTCTCATCCGCCGATAGTTAAAAAGGTAATCGAGATCGTACGCAGCGCAGGCAAAGAGCGCAATGTCCTGCTTGCCACCGAAGAGGACGAGATCATGGCGGAAATCCGCGCGGCGCTCGAAGACAGCGATACTCCGATGGCGATGGGATTTTGCTACGGCGAAGTTGCCGACTTCATCGCATGGCTGGAGCGCGGCTGCGCGGGAGGCTCCCACCCTCCGGGACAGGCAATGCAGTTGCCGTGCGAGTTCGGCGGCAGGACGCTCGTGAGCGCGCAGACCGTGGCGGCGGCGCATGACCTGGGGGTCGAGATGTTTGTCTGGACCGTCAACGAGCGCGCGGAGATGGAGCGTGTGCTCGACCTGGGGGTGGATGGGATCATTACCGACTACCCGGCGCGCCTCAGGGCGCTGCTTGGGGCAAAATAATAACTCTTTCCTCTCCGCTCAAAATAAGTAAAATAGGTCGCTGATGGATACGGGTTTCTCCGGGCGCGGGTCGCTGAACAAAAAGCAGACAATCACCCTGCTGCAGTGGCTGGTGACCATCGGCGCATCCTACCTCTTGCTCTTCAACAAAGGCGAGGTCGTCAGTGATACCCGGTCGTTCGGCTTGATCGCTCTTTTTCTCGTCGGCGCGTTCGTTCTGTACCGCCTTCCCGATACGCTTTTCCAACATCGCCACTTTGACGTGATCCTGCTGGTCATCGACACCGCCTTCATCTCGGCGGCAATTTCCCAAAATCGCGGCGGCCCGTGGGATTTATTTCTGCTCTACTTTTTCGTTCTTTTTTTGGCGGCCGTCGGCGGCGGCCAGATGAGAGTCATTCTTGGATTCGTCGTCATCACCCTGGTTTATGTCGGCTTCCTGCTCCGCGACGGCAAGGGATTCGCCGATCTCGGCTCCGAGTTCTTTATCCGGATCGCCTTCCTCTTCGGCATCTCGATCCTCTATGGCTATCTGTCGGAAAACGCGACGCAGGAAAAGGTCCGCGCCGAAAGCGCGGAGCAGAAAGAGCGCGTCAAAATGGATCTGGTCTCGGCGCTGGCGCACGACATCAAGAACCCGTTGGGCGTCATCATGAATTACGCGGAAATTTTGAAGGATCAGCTTGCAGGCCCGGCCGCAAATCAAGGCAAGATCGAGGTCCTCGATCGCGTGCAGGAGAACGCCCAGAGGATCGTCAACCTGGTGACCGGATTTCTCGATGCGAGCAAGGCCGAGGCCGGCAAGCTCGAAATAGCCCAACGGCCGGTTTCCGTGAACCAGTTGCTGGGCGTCGTCGCACGCCACGAGGAATCCGATCTGACGAAAAAAAACCTCAGCCTGGAGATGAATCTGGACGAGAACCTGCCGGAGATCCTGGGAGACAATGCTCAGATCGAACGAGTTTTCTGGAATCTGCTGGGCAACGCGATCAAGTTCACGCCTGCGGGCGGCAAGATCACCGTCACCTCCAGCCGTTACGACGGGCTTGTCTGTGTGAGCTTTCGCGATACCGGGATCGGGATTCCGCGCGAAGAGCTGCCGCTGCTCTTCTCGCAGTTCAAACGCTTGAAAGGTTCCGCCAAGATCGAAGGGACCGGCCTGGGCCTTTTCATCGTGAAGACGATCGTCGAAGCGCACAAGGGAACGGTCCAGGTCGAAAGCCCCGACGGCCAAGGATCCATCTTCACCGTGCGCGTTCCCATCCGCGGCTGATCTTCCAACTCAATGGACGAAGAGTCCGTCAAGCTCGACCTGCTGATCCAAGCTCTCGATCAACCGGATAAGAAAGCGGTCCGCGAGGCGGTCGAAGCGCTGATTCCCATGGCGAAGGGCGTGAGGGACGTTGCCGCGCGGCTCTGCGCCGCGTTGGACGCAGCCCCGGCGGAGAAGCGTTGGCCCATTGCCTACGTCCTGGCCCACGTCTCTCCACTCTCCACGCCGTGCGTCGACGCGCTAGAGGACGCGCTGGGTTTCGATGATCCTGATATTCGCTGGGCCGTAGCTCTGCTGCTTGTCCGCCTGGCGAAAAAACCGGAGCCGGCTGTAGCCGCGCATCTGATCGAACTTCTCCATTCCGGAAGCCCGACGCAGAGACGGATGGCGGTTTACTGCCTGCGCGACATCGGCGCGGAAAAATCATTGCGCGTCGCTCTGCAACACGCACTGGCCGATTCCGATCCGCTGGTCCGTGTCGCCGCCGTGACGAGCCTCAAGGCATTTCCCGAAATCGGCAGAGCCGCAACGGACCACCTGCTGCGGCTCGTCGCCGAAGACCTGGATTCGCGAGTGCGCGCGAGCGCCGCTCTCGCGCTGGCGCGCGTGGGCGCGCCCAGCAAAAAAATCCTCGCCGCTTTGAACGATGCCATCCAAAGTCCCGACACGAAGCTTGCAAAGGCGGCGCGCGCCGCTCTGGAGATCCTCGAAAATAGATAAGTCCTTTTTCTCACTTGGCGTCCTTTGCGGCTCAGCCTGAGGCTGATCCGTCCTCTGGCGGATTTGCGCGAGATATCCCTCTCCCTCGCCCTCTCCCTGAGGGAGAGGGAAGGGGTGAGGGTCGCGCCAAGATGCTAAGACCGCAAAGGTGGCCCTTATCGGCGCCAGAGAAAAAAGGGCCCGCGCTCCATATAATAGAGCGCGGGCCCCGGTGACTGAGGGGAATTACAGGCCCTGAGCCTGAACCCCCGTCAAACGAGTAGGCTCAGACCCTAAGTCTCAGCCACCTCACAGTCCGTACATTTGTCATTTATCACTAGACCACCTCCTTTCCCTGCTGGCGTAATTTTACGGAAATGGCCCCTTCCTGTCAATAAAAAAGGCGATAGGCAACAGGCGGTAGGCGGTAGTAAGAACTTTCATGTTTGTTCTTTTTGTTTTCCCTACTGCCTATTGCCTAACGCCTACCGCCTAGAAGAATCCGATAAAGCTTAACTGCCTGCCGGTTTCTTTTTTGTCGCGGCGGTAGGAAAAGAAATCTTCCGCCGCGCAGCGCGTGCAAGGTCCGATCCCGAAAATCTGTTCCGGCGGGACGCCGGCGGCCTCAAGCAGCAAACGATTCAACTCTCGCAGATCGAGAAACTGCTTGCCGTCTCTCGCTTGAAGAGATTTTTGCGCCATGCTACCCCACTTCCTTTCCAACGGCTCTGACACGTCGGCGCCGATCTCATAGCAACAGGGCCCGATCGCCGGACCCAAAGCGGCTTCGATCGAAGCGGCATCGACCTTATATCGATCTTTCAGGTGACGAACCGTCTTCGCCGCTATACCGGCCAGCGTCCCGCGCCAGCCCGCATGCGCGACGGCCGCCAACGTACGCCCGCGTGCGGAAAAAAGAATCGGCACGCAATCGGCGGTGAGCACGCCGAGAAAAATCCCTTTCCCGTCCGCGACCATGCCATCGGCCTCGCCTGCTTCCTTGAGACGATCGTCATGGACGTCGACGATGCGATCGCCGTGAACCTGCTTCATTGTAACGATTTTGAGATTGTGCACACCGACGGCTTTCTTCATGTCGCAAAAATTATCTTTGACGATCTCGGGGTCGTCGCCGACTCTAAAGGACAAATTGAGTCCCGCAAAGGAGCCGACGCTCTTGCCGCCGCGCCGGCCGAGAAAACCGTGGAGCAGCCCGTCGCGTCTTTCCCACTGCGGCACTTTGAGCGAGAGAATATCCATGGTGCTATTATTGTGGCTTCCCTGTGCGGTTGCAAGGTTCTGAGCTTGACAAAGTGGGCGCAACCCAAGCAGAATCTTTCGCACCTACGGAGGGTTCATGGAGTCGAGGTTGAGCGGAGATAAGCAACCCTGGGTCACCTGTTACCTGAGCGATATTTTACTCTCCTACGTTCAGGAGCTGCCGCAGGCAAATAGAGCGATCGACTATCCAGCACTATTCCGAGGCATCGAAGGATTTGAAACGCCGCCCGATCCGGAATCCTTCCTGGCCGACGTCAACAATTGGGTTCCGCTCTCGGTCCTGAG
>CAZNES010000125.1:0-9753 GCA_964572145.1 uncultured Syntrophobacteraceae bacterium | reverse complement strand
GGGACATGTGGATGCGGCACCTCTTTTAGCACCTGAGTGGGCCGAGGACTCAGAGACCCTGACTGAGGGGCTTCTGAGAATCCAGGAGAAGATTATGAAAGAACGGTGGTTGGTAAAAAATGTAACGTGATCGACCAGACGGAGAGATAGCATGGCCTACACGATTGCTGAAACATGCATAGATGTAAAAGATACCGCCTGTGTGGATGTTTGCCCGGTCGATTGCATACATCCGACAAAAAACGAAGCGGAGGCCTTCGCGCAAGTACATCAACTCTTTATCGACCCTGAGGAGTGCATTGATTGTGGGGCCTGCGAGCCTGTTTGTCCCGTTGAGGCTATCTTCGAGAACGACGCCCTGCCGGAAAAATGGAAGCATTACGCCCAGATTAACGCTGACTATTTCAAAAAGAGCGGATAGAGCTTTTTCCAATCAGCTAAGGAAAGCGCATGGCGGATATGGAACAGCAGGTTGAAGGGCAATTAAAGAAGCGTAAAGGTACACCGCTCCTTGCTGTCATGGACGAGAGCTGCAGTAGTTGTGCGGGCTCGCCAGTATGTGAGTTGCATTGTCCGGTGGAGGACTGCATTAACTTACTATACGAGGAAACACCCAACGGTGGAATGAAGCTGTACCGGGTGTGGGTTGACAACGACAAATGCATTGGCTGCCAGATGTGCTTCGGCGACGATTTAACGTCAGCTGTTTCTGCAAGCAGGTTTTTCGGGAACTGCCGATGGAGTTTGCCGTGGAGGCGCAGAAGCTTCTGGGTGTGAGCCTTGAGGGCAGCGTCGGCTAAGACAGTCAAGATGCGGGGAGGACTAAGATGCTGAAAATTTAAAACTTGTATGCGAGGGCTGCGAATGGGAATGGGGCAGCGATCTCTACGGCGTGAGCTGTCGAGGAGGAACCGAACGTTGAACAAAGAGGAGGAGAGACAAAAATGAAAACTAACGAACCGATAATACTTAGCCGCGATTGCGAAGCGGTCCAGATTCCCAGCGGCGAGAAAGTCATGCTGCCGGCGGGTAGCCGGGTGACGGTAACACAGTCGCTCGGAGGCAGTTACACCGTGACCACAGACCAGGGATATCTGGTGCGCATCGCAAACAAGGACGCCGATGCCATCGGCGAGGAGGCCGAGGCGTCTCAAGCTGAAAAGTTAACCGCGGCGGAGGGGCCTGCGGACCTCGAGAAATTGGTCTGGGATCAGTTGAAGACGTGCTTCGATCCGGAGATTCCAGTCAACATTGTTGACCTTGGCCTCGTTTATCATTGTCAGGTCACGCCCCTGCTCGAGGGCGGCAACAAGGTTGATGTCAAATTCACGCTAACGGCACAAGGTTGCGGCATGGGCGGGGTGCTCAAAGCGGACATGCAAAGTAAAATTCTAAACCTCCCAGACGTTAAGGACGTCGACGTCGAAGTGGTTTTCGACCCGCCCTGGGACCCGAGCATGATGTCCGATGCGGCAAAGATTCAGCTTAACATCATGTGAGCGGGTAAGTTCTTGAAGGAAAAGTATCAGCGCTGTCGGAGACACTGCTGTCAGCATTGCCTGGGCCAATGGGCATCAGACGATCAACCAAAATTTCGTAGGAGGTGAGTTATGGCAGAGTTTGTGAAGGTAGCTAAGACTGATGAGGTGGCTCCAGGTCAGGGTAAGATGGTAGAAGTGAGCGGCAAGAAGATCGCCCTCTTTAATGTGGAGGGTTCTTTCTATGCTATCGATGACACTTGTACCCATCGAGGTGGACCGCTTTCAGGAGGGGTCCTCGATGGGAAACAGGTCACCTGTCCCTGGCATGGCGCGATCTATGATGTAACTACGGGCGAGGTTTCAGGTCCCCCGGCTCCCAAAGGGGTTGCGCGCTATACCGTCCGGGTTGAGGGGGAAAATATCGAAGTAGAGATCTGAGAGTTATCACCGGACGCGAGGACAGAAGAGAGAAGCTATGGAAAGAGCGTTTAAGTATGAAGAAATTAAGGTCGCCCGCAAAGTAAATTTCGCTTTTACCGCTACGGCCGACTCCTCTCGTTGGGTTCTCGCTACGCGGTGGTTTCTTTCTTGGGCCTCCGTCTCTACGGGATTCTTGCCTGGTGGTTTTGGAGAACTGCTTATCTTTTTTAATTAAGGGGCTTTAAAAATAAGTTGAGGGTAGGGTAATGATGGACTGGACCATGGCCCTTTTTTTCGTCGAGACATGTCAGGGTTTGGTTAAAGCAGCCAAGTCGCGAAGCAACTCCGGCACTAAAACAAAATCCACAGATCGCAGCCGTTGTGTTTACGTGACCCTCGAATCGATAAACCTTTTCTTTAGACAGAACCTTGAAAAAAAGACCTAGTAGGTCTATATTTGAGACGAAACCATGCGAAGTCTATGAAAGGGCAGAGGAAGACAGCGGAGCGAAGTTCGCTGATGAACGTCGGCCGCCGCGTCGACTACGCGGTGCGGGCTCTTTCTTATCTTGCCGGCCAGCCTCTTGGGAAAATCATCAGCCGGGTGGACATCGAGGAGAAGCAGGGGATTCCCTCGTACTATCTTTCCAAGATCATGAAGGATCTCGTCGCCGGCGGCTTGGTGCACTCGCACATCGGCTCCAAAGGAGGCTTCAGCCTCGCGCGGCCGCCTCAGACCATCACGCTGAAAGATGTTTACGAAACGGTGGAAAGGCGCATCGTGCTCATGGAATGTCTCGATAGGGGTGAGGAGTACTGCTCGTATTGCGCCGTCTGCACGCAGCGATCGGTTTGGGATAAGGCCCAGAGCCTTGTGGCGGACTACCTGGCGAAGGTTTCCATCCACGACATCGCCGACTCGCAGGGTCTGAGGCAGCGGCTCGTGAGTCTCCAGGCATGATTTGAGCGCAAAAGGAGATCCATCGAATGCTGACCATCAAAAATCTCCATGCCAGGGTCGAGGGCAACGAAATCCTGCGCGGCATCGATCTCACGGTGAATGCCGGCGAGGTGCATGCGATCATGGGGCCGAACGGCTCGGGCAAGAGCACGCTGGCGCACATCCTCGCGGGCAGGGAAGGTTACGAAATCACCGCCGGCGAAGTTATTTACGAAGGCAAGGATCTCCTTCAGATGCCGCCGGAGGAGCGCGCGCGCGAGGGTATCTTCCTTGCGTTTCAATATCCGGTAGAAATTCCCGGCGTGAATACGACCTATTTTCTCAAGGCCGCGCTCAACGCCATCCGCAAGCACCGCGGGCTCCCGGAGCTCGACGCGATGGATTTTCTCACGCTCGTGAAAGAGAAGATAAAGATCGTGGATATGGATCAAAGCCTGCTCAACCGGCCGATCAACGAGGGCTTTTCCGGCGGCGAGAAGAAGCGCAACGAAGTCTTTCAAATGGCGCTGCTCGACCCCAAGCTGGCGATCCTCGATGAGACCGATTCGGGTCTCGACATCGACGCGCTGAAAGTCGTGGCCGGGGGCGTCAACGCGCTCAGGGGCAAAGAGCGTTCGATGATCGTCATCACCCATTATCAGCGGCTGCTCGATTACATCGTTCCCGACTACGTTCACGTGCTCTCCGACGGCCGCATCGTGAAGTCGGGAGACAAGCGGCTCGCATTCGAGCTTGAAGAAAAAGGCTATGCCTGGCTCGAGGTTCAGCCGGGCTCCTGATTGTCGATGAATACCGAGGAAGCCAAAGATTTTTACCTGGCCCGCTGCGCCGATCGCGAGCGCGAAACAGCGCGCGGCGCCGAATCGTGGACTGGGGAGATTCGGCGCGCGGCGATCGCGCGGTTCGCGGCGTTGGGGTTTCCCACGACGCGCGACGAAGAATGGCGCTACACGAGCGTCGCACCGATCGTGAAAATTCCCTTCGCGCCCGCTAAGGACGCCACCGACGGCATTGCCGAAAGGCAAATCGAGGAGCTTGGCGATGCGGCGGCCAACCGCCTCGTCTTCGTCAACGGAAAATTTTCTCCGCCGCTTTCCCGTCTCGGCCCGCTTCCGAGCGGAGTAATCGCGTGCAGCCTCGCCGCCGCCATGAGCGAGCGCCGGGACAAGGTCGAGCCGCATTGGGCGCGCTACGCCGATTACCGGGAGCAGAGCTTCGTAGCGCTCAATACCGCGCTGATGGACGACGGCGCTTTTTTGTTCGTGCCGCCGCGCGCGGTCGTCGCAGCGCCGATTCACTGCGTGTTTATTTCCACGGCGGGGAACGAAGCGATCGCCGTCCATCCGCGCAGCCTGATCGTGTTGGGTGGCGGCGGCCGGGCGACCGTGGTGGAAAGCTATCTGAACTTCGACCAGACGGTTTATTTTAACAACGCCGTGACCGAAGTCGTCGTCGGCGACGATGGAGTCCTCGACCATTACAAGATCCAGTTGGAAAGCGAGCGGGCTTTTCACGTCGCGACCGAGCAGGCGCAGCTCGGGCGCGGGGCGAATTTTTCTTCGCATTCGATCGCGCTGGGCGGCGCGCTCGCCCGCAACGAGGTCAACGCCGCGCTCGACGGAGAAGGCGGCGACTGCACGCTCAACGGGCTTTACCTGACCTACGGGCAGCAGCACGTCGATAACCACACGCGCATCGATCACGTTAAGCCGCAGTGCACGAGCCGCGAGCTCTATAAGGGCATCATGGGCGGCAGATCGCGGGGAGTCTTCAACGGCAAGATCTACGTCCACAAGACGGCCGAGAAAACCGACGCCCGGCAGACGAACCGGAACTTGCTTTTATCCGAAGAAGCCTGGATCGACACCAAGCCGCAACTGGAGATCTACAACAACGACGTGAAATGCAGCCACGGCTCGACGATCGGCCAGCTCGACGAGGACGCGCTGTTTTACCTGCGCGCGCGCGGCATCGACCCGCAAGCGGCCATCGGACTCCTGACGCGCGGCTTCGCGGCCGACATCACTGGACGGATCAAGATCGCTTCCGTGGCGCGGTGGGTGGAGAAATTACTGACGGAAAAAATCGCTTTGCTTTCCACCGACAGAGGCAAGCTATGACAGTTCTGCGCGAGGTCAAATCCGCGCCGCAGTCTTGGGCCGGGCCCGAGGTCGCGTTCGACGTGGCCAGGATCCGGCAGGACTTTCCTATTCTGGCGCAGCGGGTGCACGGCAAGCCGCTGGTCTATCTCGACAACGCGGCCACGGCGCAGAAGCCGCAGGCCGTGATCGACGCGCTGAGCCGCTACTACTCGACGGACAACGCGAACATCCATCGCGGGTTGCACCGACTGAGCGAGCGCGCCACCGAGGCGTTCGAAGGCGCGCGCGGCAAGGTCCAGCGCTTCATCAACGCAGGCGATGCTCGCGAGATCGTCTTCGTTCGCGGCAGCACCGAGGGAATCAACCTCGTCGCACAGTCCTACGGACGAAAACACGTGCGCGCTGGAGACGAGATCCTCGTCACGACGATGGAGCATCACTCCAACATCGTCCCCTGGCAGTTGCTGTGTGAAGAGAAAGGCGCGCATCTCCGCGTCGTCCCGATCAACGACAGCGGCGAGCTGCTGGTCGAAGAGTACGAGCGGCTGCTCACGGCGCAGACCAGGCTCGTGTCGGTGGCGCACGTGTCGAACGCGCTCGGCACCATCAATCCGATTCGCAAATTGATCGAGCTCGCCCATCGCCGAAACATTCCGGTGTTGATCGACGGAGCGCAGGCCGCGCCGCACATGAAAATCGACGTGCGCGAGCTCGATTGCGATTTCTACGTTTTTTCCGGCCACAAGCTCTTCGGTCCGACCGGCATCGGCGTTCTGTACGGCAAGACCGCTCTGCTCGAAGAGATGCCGCCGTATCAAGGCGGCGGAGACATGATTCTGTCGGTCACGTTTGAAAAAACGACCTACAACGCGCTGCCTTACAAGTTCGAAGCCGGCACGCCGCACATCGCCGGCGCGATCGGTTTGGGCGCGGCGATCGACTACGTGAACCGAATCGGCATCGATGCAATCGCCGCTTATGAAGGCGAGCTGCTCGCGTACGCGACCGCCGCAGTCTCCGGAATCGCAGGCGTGAAGCTCATCGGGACCGCGAAAGAGAAGGCCGGTGTGATATCCTTTATCATGGACGGGGCGCACGCCCACGACGTCGGCACGATCCTGGACCAGGAAGGGGTCGCGATTCGCACCGGGCACCATTGCGCGATGCCGATCATGGAGCGCTTCGGAGTGCCGGCCACGGCGCGGGCGTCGCTGGCGTTTTACAATACCAAGGAAGAGATCGACGCGCTGGCCGGGGCGATCCACAAAGTCCGGGAGGTATTTGTCTGATGTCCGACTTGCGCGATCTTTATCAAGAGTTGATTCTCGACCACAACAAGCGGCCGCGAAACTTCAAAAAGCTCGACGATGCGAACCGGAGCGCGGAGGGATACAATCCTCTGTGCGGCGACAAGGTCAAAATCTATCTGCGTCTCGATGACGGCCGGGTGAAGGACGTGAGCTTCGAGGGCTCCGGCTGCGCGATCTCCAAGGCGTCCGCTTCGGTGATGACCGAAAGCCTCAAGGGCAAAACCGTCGCGGAGGTGGAGGCGCTGTTTAATCGCTTTCGCGATCTGGTCACCGGCAAAGAGTCCGGCACGCCGGCATGCGATCTGGGCAAGCTCGTGGTATTCTCCGGCGTGTGCGAGTTTCCTACGCGGGTGAAATGTGCGACCCTGGCCTGGCACGCGCTGTTCGCGGCCATGCAAGGAAAAGACCAGGCCATTTCGACGGAATGAGGGAATTTATGAGTGAAGCGTCTCCCAATCCGGTAGTGATCGAGGCCGAGGTGATCGAGGCCATGCGTAACGTGTTCGATCCGGAAATACCGGTCAATATTTACGAGCTCGGTTTGATTTACGAGGTCAAGGTAGAGCCGACGGGCGCGGTGGCGGTTCGCATGACGCTTACTTCGCCGAGCTGCCCCGCGGCGCAATCGCTGCCGGGAGAGGTGCAGGAGAAGATCAAAGCGATTCCGGGAGTGACCGACGTTTCGGTGGACGTCGTCTGGGACCCGCCCTGGGAGCCGAGCCGGATGACCGAGGCGGCGAAGCTTCAGCTTGGAATGTTGTGATCGGATCAAGGGAGAAAAAAATGGCAAGAGAGTTTCCACTCGAAGAAAATGGGGAAAAGACGCCTGCGGAAGCTTCACCGAGCGAAACCAGCCGGATCGAGCCGGCGGACATCGACGAATCGGAAGAAGCCGGCGAATTGCTGGCATCCGAAGAGGCCGAGGAGGAAAAAGAGGAGGCCGAGGCGGAGCTCGAGGGAGTGCAGAAGTCGAGCGATCCCATCGCTCTCTATCTCCGCGACATCGGTTCGGTTCCCCTGTTGAAGCGGGAACAGGAAGTTTCGCTGGCCAAGGAGATCGAAGAGGGAGAGCAAAAGGTCCTGGAGGCCGCGCTCTCCTCTCCGGCGGCGCTGCGCGTCGTTCTGGAACGATCCCAGCAGGTGCAGGCCGGCCAGCTCGGCATTTCGGAGATTCTTCTCAACGACGAAGGTGGCGAAAGCCCGAGCGCCGGTGGCCGTTCGGAGAAGCTGTTTCTCAAGGCCGTTAAAAAAATGCGTCCACTTGCGCGGGCGCGCGACCGCGTCCTACGGGAGCTGTCGAGAAAACGGCTCGCGCAGCGAAAGAGGACGCGGCTGGAAACTCTATTGAAGAAAAAAAATGCCGAGGTTCTGGCCGCGCTGAAGGAGCTTCGCCTGGGGAAGTATTTTATCGAAGAGCTGGCCGACCGGCTCAAGAAATCCGGCACCCGTTTGGCCCAACTCGAATCGAATCTGGCGACGGCCAGGGGAAATGTGAAGAAACAAATTCTCGCCGAGATCGCCGGGATCGAGGAAGCGACGGAGATGCCCGCCGCCGAAATCAACCAAAGAGTCGCAGCCGTCCAGGCGGGCGAGGCGAAAGCCAATCATGCAAAAAAAGTCCTGACCGAATCGAATCTCCGGCTGGTGATCACGATCGCCAAAAAGTACGCCAATCGCGGTCTGCCGTTTCTGGACATGGTCCAGGAGGGAAACATCGGCCTCATGCGGGCGGTGGAGAAGTTCGATTACCGGCTGGGATATCGCTTTTCCACCTATGCGACCTGGTGGATTCGCCAGTCGATTACCCGCGATATTCACAACTCCGCGCGGACCATTCGTCTTCCGGTCCACGTAATCGAAGACAGAAACCGCTTGCTGCGCACGGTGCATTACCTGCTGCGCAAGTTAGGCCGCGAGCCGCGCCCGGAAGAGATTGCGGGCGAAATGGGGTTGGAGCCGGACGATGTCAAGCGGATGCTTGGGCTCGTAGGCGAGCCGATCTCGCTGAACACGCCCATCGGCGACGACGGTGAAAGCCGCCTCGAAGATCTGGTCGAAGACCGGCACTCTCCCAAGCCGGTGGACCAGGCGATGGACGCGCACCTGCACGCGCAGATCCGCAAGGCGCTGGCGACTCTGCCGCCGCGGCAGGAAAAAGTCATTCGCATGCGTTTCGGAGTCGGCGAGTCGCGCGACTACACGCTCGAGGAGCTGGGCGATAAATTCTCCGTCACGCGCGAGCGCATCCGCCAGATCGAAGCGACCGCGCTCAGGAGACTGCGGTCGCCGAGCCGGGCGGTGAAGAGCTAGGCTGATCGGTCACTGATCCCGGTGGCAATAAGCCTGGCTTTTTTTCGCGATCGGTTGGCTCTTTCCTCAGTTAATAGTGAAATTGGCGTCGCTCGTGTCGCAGATGGCGGGGAACGTGACGCCGCAGACGCGAATCCGTGCTGCCGTCGGCGCCGTCGGCTTGGCTACCTTCCAGGTCCGCGAGCCGGTGTCGGCTGTGCTCTTGATGATGTTCTTCCACGTTGTCCCGCCATCGCTAGAGAGATCGATCTTGACGTTGCCGGTGATCCCCTGTGACGACCACTGAATCGTCTGCGTGCTGCCTATGGTCCAGGTTTCACCACCGTTGGGAGTCGTCACGTGAATTTGGGCAGGGGCGTTCAGCAGAATAGAGACGTTGTCGCTCGTCTGATTGGCCACCGCCAGATCCAATTTCCCATCCTGGTTGAAATACCCAACCGCTACAGACGACGGCCCTGTGCCCACGGCAAGAGTCGACGGAGTGGCCGCGGTAAAGCCGCCGGTACCGTTGCCTAAAAGAATTGACACATTGTTGCTGCCGGAGTTTGCCACCCCTAAATCGAGATTTCCATCTCGGTTGAAATCTCCGACCGCGAGAGACGAAGGAGCAGTGCCGGCGGCGAAGTTGACGGCCGCATCGAAAGTGCCGTCGCCGTTGCCTAGAAGAAGGGAGATATTGCTGCTGCCGTTGTTCGCCACCGCCAGATCAAGCTTTCCATCGCCGTCGAAATCACCAACTGCGACAGAGGAAGGGCCGGAACCGACGGCAACTGTGGGCGGGATAG
Source organism: uncultured Syntrophobacteraceae bacterium (assembly GCA_964572145.1). Taxonomy (GTDB): domain Bacteria; phylum Desulfobacterota; class Binatia; order UBA9968; family UBA9968; genus JAJPJQ01. The sequence continues at coordinate 384 of CAZNES010000125.1, read as the reverse complement.
CCGCGGTGAAAGTGCCGTCGCCGTTGCCTAACAAAATCGAAACATCGTTGTCGCCGTTGTTCGCTACTGCCAGATCCAGTTTCCCATCCCCATCGAAATCCCCTACCGCGACGGAAACGGGCTGATCGCCGACAGCGACGGTCGCAGGCGTAGCCGCGCTAAAAGTGCCGTCGCCATTGCCTAACAAAATCGAAACATCGTTGTCGCCGTTGTTCGCTACTGCCAGATCCAGTTTCCCATCCCCATCGAAATCCCCTACCGCGACGGAAACGGGCTGATCGCCGACAGCGACGGTCGCAGGCGTAGCCGCGCTAAAAGTGCCGTCGCCATTGCTTAACAAAACAGAAACATTATCGTCGCCGAAATTCGCCACGGCGAGATCAA
>CAZNES010000124.1:0-10254 GCA_964572145.1 uncultured Syntrophobacteraceae bacterium | reverse complement strand
GTAAAAACAAAAAGGAGAAAATATGGTCATCGACATTCATAATCACATCGTCGCCGGCGGCGAGCTCAACGCCTACCAGGCCAACTTGATCAACAGCCGCGGCTTTCACGGCAAAAGTCATATCGACCTGACCGAGGAAAAGGTCAAGAAGGCGCGCTGGCGCGGCGTGAGCCACAGCGACGCGTTGAAACAGGTCGGCACCGACTGGGCGTTCATCTCTCCCCGTCCCTACACGATGATGCATTCGGAAAAGCCCGAGAAGATCGTCCACTGGTATTGCGAGGCCGTCAACGACGCTATCGCGCTGCAAGTAAAAGTCGAGCCGAATATCTTCCGTGGCGTTGCCGGCTTGCCGCAAAACGCCGGCGTGAGCCCGAAAAATACCCTGGAAGAAATCGATCGCTGCGTCAAAGATCTCGGCTTCGTCGGCATCATGATCAATCCCGATCCCGGCGAAGGCGACGGCCAGACTCCGGGCATGGGCGACGAGCACTGGTATCCTCTATATGAGAAAATGGTCCAGCTCGACCTTCCCGCCATCATGCACCCGGCGAGCTGTAGAAACCCGCGCGAGTCCTTTCACGGCCACTTCATCACCGAAGAATCGATCGCCGTGCTGCACATCGTCAACTCCCGCGTGTTCGACGACTTTCCGAAGTTGAAATTGATCGTGTGTCACGGCGGCGGGTCGATTCCCTACCAAGTCGGACGCTGGCGCTCCCAGCTCCGCGGCCCGAACGACACGGAAACGTTCGACGAGAATCTGAAGCGATTTTATTTCGACACCGCCCTCTACAACGTCGAATCGCTCGAATTGCTCTTTAAGATCGTCGGCACGGACCGCTGCATGTTCGGTACCGAGCGCCCCGGCGCCGGATCGAAGAAGGACCCGCGCACCGGCCAGTGGTACGACGACATCAAGCCCAAGATCGAAAGCATCCCGTGGCTGACCGCGGAGGACAAACAGAAGATCTTCCAAAAAACCGCCGAGAAGGTTTTCTCGCGATTCAAAGCGACAACCTAGGCACTGAAACCGTCCCACGCGGTCGCTAGTTCGCCGGGCAAATTTCCCCGGGGTTACATCCGGCTTGTCTCAAAGCGCGAACTTCGTTCGTTCCCGTGCGATTTAAGCCTCTCCCGCGAAAGGGGGAATCCAGTCTCCCTGTAGCGTACGCTCACCACACCTCAAGCGTCTTCCCATTATTCGAAGCGCCCGCTAATATATAGATCGGAGGAAGCCCGCATGACGGACAAGAACCATCTCATCCTGACGGCCGTGGGTCCCGACCGGGTCGGCATCGTCGAAAAGATTTCGGAATTCATCGCCGGACTCGGCTGCAACATCGAAGACAGCAAGATGGCGGTTTTTTGCGGCGAGTTCGCCGTGATTATTCTGATCGCCGGGGAGAGCGGCAATCTCATGAAGGTCGCCAACGCGTCCCGCGAGCTGGAGATCCAGACGGGGCTCGTGTTCTCGATCAAGACCCCCGCGACGCGAAAGCCCGCCGAGCCGCTTCTGCCTTACAAGCTGACGGCTTCTTGCATGGACCACCCGGGCATCGTCCACAAGCTGAGCCGGACGCTCAGCAAGCTCGGCGTCAACATCGAGTCGATGGAGACCAAGACCTACGCCGCGCCGGACAGCGGCACGCCGATCTTCCGCCTGGAAGCTTGGGTCTCCGTACCCGCCGGGACCGAGGTCGATCTTCTGCGCGAGCGCTTCGGCGAAATTCAACGGGAAGAGAATATCGATATCGACTTTTCGCCGGCGCACGCGGCGGAAAGATCCCGCTAGCCGCAGGCTTCGCGACAATCGGGTTTTCACCTTACCGCTCCCGTGGTATAGGGAATCGATCATCTACCGTTCATTCTGACAGGCTCATCGAGAGAGATGCCTCCATGCGCCGTTCAGGGAGACAGTTCTGCGTTCGCCATCCGACAACAAAGAAATCGCCGAAGCCCGCCCGATCGATGGCCTTCAGCCGGCTGCTCGTCCGCAGTCGCCGCGCGTTCTGGAAACCTTGCTCCGGCTGCGCGCCTTCGAGCTGTTGCGCGATCGGGAGTTCCGCTTGCTTTGGCTTGGGCAGGCGTGCACGGGAATGGGAGTATGGATGGACCAGGTCACGCGCGGCTGGCTGATCTATGAGCTGACGGACTCGGCGCTCCAACTCGGCCTCGTGCGCGGAATTCAAGCGATCCCTTTTTTATTATTGTCCCCCATTGCCGGCGCCGCGGCCGACCGATACTCGCGGAAAAAGCAGGTGGTGGCGGCGCAAGTCATGAACGGGCTCGTCTATGCCGCCACGGCGCTGTTGATTGTCACCGGACAGATACGCCCATGGCACGTCTACGTCACCGCGTTGCTGGTGGCCGTGACGCAGGTTTTTCAGCAGCCCGCGCGCGCCTCGATGGTCGCGGACGCCGTGCCGCTCGAAAACCTGACCAACGCGATCGGCCTCAATGCGGTTGTCTTCAACATCGCGCGCAGCGTCGGCCCGGCGTTGGCCGGCATGCTTATCGTCCTGTCCGGCACCGGCGGGGCGTATTCCGTTCAAGCCCTCTTCTTTCTCCTCGCCACCGTCTGGACCGTGAAATTGCGCTCGCCGATGCGAGCGGGCGGCGGGCATGCAGCTCACGGAGAATCGTTCGGGCAGAGCATGATCGAAGGCTGGAAGTTCAGTTGGAGGAGCGAGGTCGTGCGCACCGGCCTTCTCATCGTATTCTTTGCCTCGCTCTTCATCGTCCCATTCACGACGTTGCTGCCGGTATTCGCGCGCGACCTGCTCGGCGTCGGCGCCACCGGGCAAGGACTGCTCCTCACCGGCATGGGCGTGGGGGCGCTCGCCAGCGCGTTCCTCGTCGCCTCCGTCGGCGAGCGGCTGCCTAGGGGCATGCTCATGCTGGCGGGCGTGGCCGTGTACGGAATGGTCATTATCGCCTTCGCGGCGTCGCCGTGGTTCAAGCTTTCGCTCGCGCTGATGGGAATCGTCGGACTGTGTCACGTCAGCGCGCACGCGCTGATCCAAACCGTTATTCAATCCTATTCGCCTTCGGAATTCCGCGGCCGCACGACGGCGATATTTCACATGAGCCAAGTCGTCATGACCGTGGGCAGCATGCTCGTCGGCGCGCTGGCAATCCTCTGGGGCGCTCCGTGGGCCGTGGCGTCGATGGGCGCGGCGGGTTCGCTGGCGATGATCGCTATCTATGTGGCGCTGCCGCGCGCACGGCATATTAGGTAGTGTTGACCGTTCCCACGTGGAATGTGGTACATTGCGGGGTCGCCTTTGCTATAGAGAACGAAGACTGCGGAGGTGAAGCATGCTGACTAAAGACGAGAACGAATTGCTGACGCGCGTCGGACCAGGGACGCCCGCGGGCGAGTTGTTGCGCCGCTACTGGCATCCCATCGCCGTCGTAAAAGAACTCACCGAAGAGCAGCCGACAAAGTTTCTCCGCGTGCTGGGCGAAGACCTGGTGCTGTTTCGCGACAAAAGCGGACGCTTGGGCTTGCTCGCCGACCGCTGCTCCCATCGCGGCGCTTCCCTTTCTTACGGTAGGATAGAAGAGCGCGGCATCGCCTGCGGCTACCACGGCTGGCTCTACGACCTTGAGGGAAATTGTCTCGAATGTCCGGGCGAGCCCGCCGGCAGCAAGTTTCATCTTACAGTCAAACACCGCGCCTATCCGGTCCAGGAGCACGTCAACCTGGTTTGGGCTTACATGGGTCCCGCTCCGGCGCCGGTGCTGACCCATTACGACACTCTTTTTCGCAAGGACGGCCATCGAAAAATTGTCGTCCATCCGCAGTTGGACTGTAACTGGTTCCAGGCCATGGAGAATTCGGTCGATCCGGCCCACCTACAAATCTTACACCAGGAATTCTATGGCCGGGGCCAGCGCAAACCGGCGAGCACGACGCGGGGATTCACCGACGACGTGACCCATTTCGAGTTCTATCTCACCGATCACGGCATCATGAAAAAGCGGAATTATGCCAATGGACTTGTGGACGAACATCCACTCCTCTTCCCCACTATTTTACGCCAGGGACCGAGCACGCAAATGCGGACGCCGATCGACGACGAACATACCATTCACATCCACGTCCTTTTCTTCCCGACAAAAGACGGCAGCGAGCCACAGGACGCCTGGGATCCCCCGGTTGAGTATACCGGGCCCTACAAAGATCCGCCCGATAAACTTCATCCCTTTACACGATTTACCCTGCAACATTTCATTCCCCAAGATCATATGGCCTGGGAGACACAAGGGCCTATCGCCGACCGCACACGAGAGCGCTTGGCCACATCCGACAAGGGCGTCACTATGTTGCGCGATCTCATGAAGAGCGAGATCGCAAAAGTAAACCGCGGCGAGGACCCGATCGGGGTACAACGAGACCCCAATCACGCCCTCATCGACACCAACGTCGATGAAGGGGTTCGACAGTTGGCAACCGACGCGCGGGCTCACGCGCAAGGGACCTACGAGCAAGACTTGGCCGCTCTCTATCAAGGCCGAAAAGAACAGGAAGGCTGAGCGAGACACACATCCACGTCCCTACTCCCGGACTTCCCGTGGCACCTTTCGTTATCGAGGATCGAGCGAAGGCCCTGGCCGCGGACGAGGTGCAATATGAAACAGCTTAGCTTTGCGGTTCTTTGTTTACTGTTGTGGAGCTTCGATGCAAATGCCCAGGCTCCCTTTTATCAAGGGAAGGCGATCAGAGTTATCGTGGGCACCCCTCCGGGAAATCTTTATGATCTGTGGGCCCGCCTCATCGTTGCCCACATGGGAAAGCACATTCTAGGAAACCCCGAGTTCATCGTCCAGAACATGCCTGGCGCGGGACATGTGGTCGCGGCCAACCACCTCTTTTCCGTGGCTAAGCCGGATGGTTTGACTCTGATCGGCTCCATCATCCCGTCGCTTTATCTCAATCAGTTGGTGGGAAGAAAAGAGATCCAGTTTGACTGGGCCAAATTCTCCTGGATCGGCGCCCCCGCTCGCGGCGAGTCCCAGATGTACATGCGCGCCGACTCTCCTTACAAGACGATCGAAGATGTCCGTACCGCCAAAGAGCCGCCTAAATGCGGCGCGACGGGAGTCACCGGCCCGGATTCTTATCTGCCCAAGCTGTTGCAGGACATACTCGGCGCTAGATTCAATATCGTCACAGGCTATCCCGGAGGAACCGATATCGACCTCGCAGTCGAGCGCGGCGAGGTACACTGCCGCGCCTTCACCATCGAGGCTTTCTTTGGCCGAGAACCTTATTACACATGGCGCAAAAAGGGGTTTGTTCGACACTTATTCCAGACAGGCGCAAAGAGGGACCCAAGACTGCCTGAAACTCCCACCGTCGCTGAACTCATGGACCAATACAAAACTAACGAGGCCGGCAGACGCCTCGCCAAGGTGCTGCTCGCAGCGGACTTCATGGGACGACCCATGCTCGGGCCGCCTGGCGTTCCGGTGGATCGCTTAAAGGTTCTCCGCGACGCTTACACAAAGACGATGAACGACCCGCAGTTCCAAGAGGAAGTGAAGAAAAGAAACTACGAGTTCGATCCGGTCAGCGGCGAAGAGCTTGAGAAGATGGCCAAAGAAATCACCAGCCAGCCACCGGAAATCATCGCGCGTTTAATCGGCGTGCTGGGAAATTAAAAGCGGCGAGAGGGAAAAAACAACAGAGGAATTATGGAACAAGGGCAACAAGAAATAAAAGCAAAATTCCCGCCGGATCAAGCGTGGGAAGACCGGGGATTTATCGAGAGTTGGGATGAACGGTCCGGCAGAGAACAGTCGATCCGCGAGATGCAGATGAAAACCGTCGTGTTTATGATTCCCCAGCCTAAAGAGCAGGTGATTCGCGTTCTCGATCTCGGCGCCGGATACGGAGCGCTTGCCGCTGCGATCCTCGAAGACCGGCCGAACGCGAGCGCGGTTTGCATCAATGGATCTGAAGAGATGATCAAGTTGGGTCAAGAGCAAAACGGAAAGTTTAAAGGGCGAATGGAGTTTGTCCGCGGCACGCTGGATTCGCCCGGCTGGCTGAGCTTGGTCGCCGGTCCTTTCGACGCGGTGATTTCGGCGCGCGCGCTGCACCATCTTACGCACGAGCAACGGCGACAACTTTTCCGCGACGCCCACGGCCTGCTTCGACCCGGCGGCTGCTTCGTCAATGCCGACAGCCTCAAGGCATCCAGCGAAACCTTAAGGGGACTTTACCGAAAAACGCGCCAGCGCTGGATCGACGGGCCAACGGGAAATGCGGCGGGAGGAGAACCGCAGTCCGCCAGGACGCGGCTTCCCCACGGCGCGCATTACAACGGCTTGATGGAGGACGAATTGTCTTGGCTTAGAGCGGCCGGTTTCCGGGACGTGGATGTTTTCTGGAAGTTTACGAACTATGCCGTATATGGCGGCTTTAAATAACGGCCGGGTAAGAATCAAGAGGCAATGAGGTTGACGTGGCCCATAGGTCAACACTCGGGCCTCGCACGCTGACCTCAGCCATGCTGTGGTAAGGGGATGAATCTATCGCTGGCTATAAAGCTCCTTGACGAAGCCCGTATCTTCCAGCTCCTTGAGCAAACGGCTGTCAAAGAAATCCTTGGGATCGGCGGATGCCGCCTTGGGATGATCCGACACCGAGAGGACTGAACGGATCGCCTCCTCTGGCATATAAGGAATCTTAAGGAAAAGCGGCGCAAGGCTTCGGTAGGAGTCTTCGATCATCTCAACATCTTTAGTGCCGAGAAAACGACCGAGCGCTCTCTTCGCCACCTCAGGCTCCTCATGGATAATCTTCACGGCCGCAACATAGGCTTTGAGGAAACCTCTAGCCAGCTCTGGATTCTGGCGGACCAATGACTTCCGGGTGGCGATCGCGTTGTGAGGGTAGGGAAGTTTGAAGGACGCAATGTTGACCACCTCCTTGAAGCCAAGGCGCTGGGCCATAACAGTTGTGGGTGAGGAGAACACCCCGGCCGAGACGATCCGCTTGTCCAAAGCGGCTAACAGGTCTCCTTGGCGCGCGAAATAAATTATCTTTACATCTTGCCCTTCCCGCATCCCAAATCGTCTCAGGAGCGCGATGGCCGCGTGGTCGGAGGACGCGCCTCTGGTGATTACCCCAAGGAATTTGCCACGAAGGTCAGGGACTTCCTTGATGTCCGGCCGGGCATAGACGGCGAATCCATAGGTTGAGAGCCCGATGGCTAGATAGGTAAGGTCGGCGCCGCTGAGAATTGCGCCAACCACCGCCCCGCCGGTCAACGCTATATCCACATCACCCGCAATGAGCGACTGGGTGAGTCTGGCACCGCCTGCAATGTAAATCGTTTTGAGATCGAGACCGTACCGTTGGTCGAGTTTGGCCTCGGTAATGACCCAGAGCGGCATCGAACCCCGCTCAACTGAGGATATCCCACCTTTATTATGATGAACGCGGCACCGTCTGGGGACTGCACCAAGGATAAGAACACGAGCGCGAACGCGGAAACGAACCACCGATATTTTGCTTTCATAGAGCACTCCTCGGAAGAGCTCGAACCATTACGAGGTCGAGCATGCATTTTTTTGCCATCGGCCCCAGCCGAGAATTGTGCGGAAATTAGCTGAAAGCGGAGTGAGCTGTCAAGGCAGTCTGAGCCAAGAAAAAATTAGTATTGTGTCCCTGGAAATTTCCTAATAACTTCTCCGTCTCCTATAGGGTGCGTGGAAGATAGTCAAGTCGTAGAAGACTGACCCCATAACCTCATGTCGTGGGCCGTAGTGTGAGGCGGTGGCGAGGCCCAAGGCCTCGAATGTCATTGACGCTCATTGCCTTATGGCCCCACAAATAGAATTCGAGATCGATACGGTCCTTGTAGAAGTCTGCAAGCATGAACCCGTTTTCCTCGATCGGCGTCCAAGCATCAATCATGTCGAGATGGTGAGGATGCTGAAGAGGCGCTGCGCGCGAGCCAGACGAGACAAAATTGGTTGCTGAACCGAGGGTTCCCGGCACAATCGCGATTACAGGGTTTCTTGATAAATCGGTTGCTCCGACTCGCGTCATCTTCCCCAACGCAGTCGCATGAATGTCGCCGCTAACAATCAGCGGAATTCTACCAGACATTTCATGGGCAGCCTTGACGAGACGGTCATGTTGAGCGAGCCAGCCCGGTTGCCAATAAGGTTTCGGCTTAGCAACGGTCGCCTTTCCCGCGACATAGACGTCCGGGTACCACTCGTACCAATTGCCTTTGGTCCATCCTGGAGGAAGCCCCGGCGCGTTCACCACGTGGGTGACCGCCTTGTCATTCATCCGCGCCTTGAGCCAGGCTTCGACTTCCAGGTCGACGAACACGGCGGTGGGACCGTGCATTGTTCCCGTTCGGCGATTGTCATAGAGCAAAACTTCGAGCAGCTTGCCGTATCGTAACGTGCCATAGTTCGAGGATATGTCCGCTCGCCCTTCGTCCTCGCGTGTGCCGGCAAGTCCGGTTGGTCGATTAGGATCGGGGAGAAACTCCGGATACAGCAGCCTCTGCGTCGCGCGCGCGAGCCGGATCATCGAATCGGTCGGTGGGAATGTGATAATCTGATCGCTGGCGACATCGTTGTCGAAATAATCGTGGTCGTCCTGCACGAAAAAGACCGGCGTCGACCGACACAGCGTGCGGTACAGCGGAGCAATCTGCTCACCAGCGGCTTTCAGCAAGAAATCTTCATTTGCAGTGCCGAAAATCGGTTTCAATTTGTCGAATCGTCCAGCATGCGCGATTGCTGCCTGACTTGTCCCCGACCGCTCGGCGAAGCCGGGCGCCCACAGGTCCCAGTACACCTGGTCGCCATTGGCGACGATCGCGTGCGGCTTGAAAGAGAGCGCCTTGCTCAGGAGAGCCTGCCTTACCGCTACCGGCTGAAACTGCGGCAAGACGTCGTGACCGCCGGCGCAGGTATAGAATACGACCCGGACATGATCGACCTCGCTGCTCGGGTCTGGAAATGTCGCCACGCTCCATGGCTCGGCCAGCGCTCGGCGTTCGGAGCGAAGCTCCAATTGGTACTCCATGCCGGGCTTGAGTGCCGCAACGTCGAATTCCCAGTAGCGCCCGCGCGAATCTGTCCGCCGTCCCTGAATTCTGCGCCCATCAAGCGTCAATTCGGGCGCCTGAGCCAAGGCCTCACGGAATGAACATTTCAAAAGTAGCCGCTCATGACTGACCATCGGCAAAGTATGGAAGAGCTTGCCGCCATCCCAGGCAGTTTCCTGTGCCTGCGCAACGCTTTCCATGACATTGAGCAATCCGATTTGTTCGGCCGCGTAGGCGCCTGCCGCAATGGCCAAATTGCGTTTGATAAACTCGCGTCTCGTAAACATTGATGCCCTCCCGCCAAGTGGCCGCCTCAAGTGCGACTACGCGGTGGCTGTATTACGGCGCCCGCGCCATTGGGACCGGCCAAAGTTGCCGGTCTCTGAAGGTGTGATGCCCGCCGACAGCACCAGTGCTGCCCATTGCAATGATCGGGATTTCGACACGTCCCGCTGGCAGCTCTCGGACTAAATGATAGGAACCTGTTTTTCAGGTTAAGCCACCGAAAACTCAAGATTGTCCCCGGCAACCTTCGCCGGATTTGGGGTCAGGCCTGAGTATGGACTTATTGGCATGACCATCTTTCCCTATTCGCCCCGCCACCAAAGGAAATCCCGGCTGGGGAGACCCTGGCCCGGCGATGGTGTGGGATCAAAGATGTGAGGGGACCGAGAACCCAGCCTAAATCACTCCAATAAGCGGCTAGATGAATAGGACAAACTTATGGACCGTGTCAAGCGAAAAAGTCCGAAAAAGTCCGAGTCGGAAGTCCGGGCCGTCTGAATTTTAGATTCGTGGCCGCTTGTACCCCAGGCAGATTGTCAAGATTCTGGGAGGCTTACGCCGGCATTCTCTAGTTGCGTACTTGCGCAATTGCGCAACTACGCAAGTGATAGCGTTGCGGGGAAAGCGTGCAGCGGCGAGGCGTTGCTTCGCGAATTGGCCGGGCTGTGGAGATACGAAGTGAGACAATCTCCCATCGCCTACGTGATCGACCGGAAAAACCGGCTGATTAAGATTTTCGCAATCGGCCACCAGCGGGAGGTTTATGAAAGTCTTGGAGCAAACGCCAGTCAAGAGTACGCCTCTCATGCAAAGGAGATTACATTCCAACGTAATCTTCCGGTTGGGTGTGAGGAATGATTCTACTAATCGCTGTGAAATG
>CAZNES010000123.1:0-10266 GCA_964572145.1 uncultured Syntrophobacteraceae bacterium | reverse complement strand
GAGTAACTCGACGCAATGAATTGGCCTACTGCGCGCGCGACAGCTATCCCGTAAGTCCCGGCCACTCGCTGATTATTCCATTACGGCATTGTGCCGACTTCTTCGACCTCAGCCGAGAAGAGATAAGCGCCTGCATGGAGCTGTTGGTACTAGAGCGAGCCGCCCTGAACGAAGAGCTCAAGCCCAACGGGTACAACATTGGCGTCAATATCGGCAAGGCGGGAGGGCAAAGTGTCCTTCACGTGCATGTTCATTTGATCCCCCGATATCACGGGGATCACCCGCGTCCCCAAGGAGGAGTTAGACAGATCCTCCCCGAAAAAGCCGATTACCCGCGTGGAGAACTTCGTTGAATTACGACGTGGAGGAGACCGAGACTGAAAAACGGGATGCGTGATAAGTCTGTGGTAGTGGGGCACAGCCGATGAGCTTGACGCTTGTCGCAACCTTGGTTGTTCTCGGAGGAATCGGCGGTTTCACCGCTGGTTTCCTCGGCGTCGGAGGGGGTGTCTTGTTGTTTCCCCTCCTCCTCTATGTTCCCCCACTCCTGGGCTTGACGAGCCTGGATGCCAAGACAGTGGCCGCCCTGGTCATCTCCCAGGTGTTCTTTGCTAGCCTGATTGGAGGAACGGCCCATTGGCGGAGCGGGCGAGTGCATGGCCGGCTTACCTTGGTGGCAGCCATAGCCGCCGCGGCGGGTTCCTTCTCGGGGGGAGTCGCCTCCAAGTGGGTGTCAGAATGGTTTCTTTTGTTTCTCTTCGGTATAGTGACCCTGCTCGCTGCCGCGATGATGTTCCTTCCGGGGCCCTCCGGGGGTCGGGAGCAGATTCCGGTAGGGGAGGTGGCCGTCGCTCTGTTCCCAACGGCCGTCCTTTCAGCGGTAACAGGGGTTGTGGTGGGCTTCCTAGGGGCCGGGAACTTCATCTTCGTCCCTCTGCTAATTTATGTATTGAAGGTTCCGACCCGTATCGCGATGGGTAGTAATCTGGTCATCGCAGTGCTTAGCGCGTTCTCCGGCTTTTTGGGCAAGCTCCTCACCGGCCAGATTCCTTTCCTCCTGACCCTTGCTGTAGTAATCGGTGCTAGCGTGGGAGCCCTGAGCGGAGAGTGGGGCCACGGGCAGGTATCACCTCGTGTTCTTCGGTATGTCTACGCTGGGGTGATAGGCATGGTGAGCCTGAGAGTCTGGATAACGCTGCTCTTGTGAACGACAAGTTCGAGAGGGAACGAGATCAAAGCTTGTGGTCTTGAAGCATGAGCAAACTCTGTAGTCTGCAAGAGGCGGTCGCAACCATCAAAGACGGGACCTCCGTCGCGATGGGGTGCGCCCTTGAGTCTCTCATTCCCTTGCCGCCGGCTATGAGATCATCCGTCAGCGAAAAAAAGATTTAACTCTCATCGCGCCGATCTCCGACATCCAGTTCGACCAGCTCATCGGCGCGGGCTGCGCGAGAAAAATCGTCGCCGCCTGGGTGGGAAACGTCGCCGCAGGATTGGGGCACAATTTCCGCCGCGCGATGGAAGAAGGCCTTCCGCGGCCGCTCGAAGTTGAAGAGCACTCGAACTTCACGATTGGTCTGGGCCTCAAAGCCGCCAGCATCGGACTGCCTTACCTTCCGACGCGAACGGCGCTCGGCAGCGACTTCGGTCGGGCGCCGCATTTTAACCAGATCACTTGCCCTTTCACCGGCGAGAGAATGCTTGCGGTGCGCGCGATCGTCCCGGACGTTGCGATCCTCCACGTTCAGCGCGCGGATAGCGAGGGAAACGCGCATCTCTGGGGCAATCTCGGCGTGGCGCGCGAGGCAGCCTATACAGCGAAGCGAGTGATCTTGACCTGCGAGGAGGAGGTGGACCATGAGGTGATTCTGAGCGATCCCAACCGAACTCTTATTCCAGGGTTCCTCGTCTCCCACGTGGTCCATGCGCCTTTTGGCTCGCATCCCTCGCCCGCTCAGGGCTATGCCAGGAGAGATGACGACTTCTATTTTGATTACCACAAGTAATCACGTGGCTTGGATGCCTTTCAACGATGGCTGCATAAGTGGGTGCTTGGTGTTGACGATCATTCCGGCTATCTCGATCTTCTCGGAAAAGAGCGGGTAAAAAAGCTGACGCCCGGAAAGGAGCTTTTCTCGCCTCCGGTCAACTTCAGCGTTTAGATTTCAAGATGGACTATACACTCAAGGAAGTAATGGTTGTGGCGGCGGCGCGGGAGATCCGTGACGGGGAAGTCGTCTTTGTCGGCATGCGACTTCCGTTCCTGGGATTCGCCGTGGCCAAGGAGTTGCATGCGCCTAACGCGATTGGTCTCTTTGAGAACGGTGTGATTCGGGACTGGCCGGCCCTGGCGCCGATTTTTACCATGAGCGATCCACCCAATGTAAGCCGCTCGCTCTCGTGTTGTAGCTTGGTTGACGTGATGTCTCTCTTGCAGAGCGGTCGAGTGCACCTTGGCTTCATCGGCGGCGCCGAAATCGACCGATTTGGGAACCTCAACACACACTGGGTCATGGAGGATGGGAGGAGCGTCCGGCTTCCGAGAAGCGGCGGAGCTGCGGACATCGCGAGCCTGGCCGGCCGCTGCATCATCATCATGAACCACGAGAGGCGGCGTTTTCCGACGAAAGTTCACTTCGTCACTTCGCCCGGCTATGAAGAGGGAAAGGGTTGGCGCGAAGAGAAAAATCTCAAGGGAGGCGGCCCGAGACGGGTGATCACGAGCCTGGGGATTTTTTCCTTCGATCCGGAAACACGCGAGATGGCCTTGAGCTCTTACCATCCCGGAGTGTCGATTGAAAAGATTCAGAAGGAAACGGGCTGGCCGCTTAAATTTGCCGAGGATCTTGGGGAAACGAAGCCTCCTTCTAAAGAGGAGCTTGCCGCGGTGAGAAAGTATGATCCAAAGGGCGTTTGGACTTCGTAGAGAATCAAGTTGCGGAGATGAAACTAAATCCCTTCGCCGAAGCCCCGCTGCGTGCCCTGCACCGGGCTGCGGTTGTGCTCCAGTGCCAGCTGGAATTTGCGTGGCAGGGGAGGGTGGCGCGAAGTCATGAATTGAACAAATTCCTCTCTCGATCCCATCAGCATCCGCGGATTGTTTTTCTTTTCGTCGCCAAGTGTCGAGAACGCCGGCCGGTAATCGTGTGCCGGAAAGACCTGAATATGGTCGCCGAGGGCGGCGAGCCTGCGCAAGCTCTCATACTGCTTCTCAGCATCTCCGCCTGGTAGATCGGTTCTCCCGCAGCCTCCGATTAAAAGAGTATCGCCGGTAAACAAACGATCGCCGACAAGCAGGCAGGTGCTGTCTTCCGTATGGCCCGGGGTGTGCAGGACCCGAATCGATATCTGACCGCAGCGGATCACATCTCCGTCATCCACTTTGAGGTCCACGTAGGGCGCGTCGGATGCCCGATGCATCACGACTTTAGTCCCGGCGCGATCGCGCAGGATTTTGCAGGCGGAAACGTGGTCCGCGTGGGTGTGAGTGTCGATCGCGTAGATAATGCGGGAAGAAAAGAAATCCGCGAGTCCCAGATATTCTTCCGTCTTGTCCTGCTCAGGATCGATGACGACGCAAACTTTGTCCTTGTTGCAGCCTAAAACGTACGAGAGGCAGCCGCCGGAGCGGATCTGTTCAAAGAAGAGATCCTGTTGATTCATCGGGTTCTAGCGGCGGCGAATTACACCGGAACGACGGTTCCTTTTTCGAGATTGTAGCGGTGCCTTTGAATTTTTTCGAGATCGTAGCTTAGGAAGCGAAAGACCACGGCCGGGCCTTCGACGGCGCGCGTGGAGTGTATGTCGCCGGGAAGATACGCATAGGCGACGCCCGGGGAGAGGCGGTGCAGTTCTTTTTTCTCTAGAGCGGCGCGGCCCGGTTCTGCGCCGTCGTCAGTTCTCCGGTAAAGAGCGATCTCCGTCACGCCGCTGTAGGAGCCGTAAACGACCCAGCAGGGGCCGTGATCGTGCGGGGTATTGCCGTGCGCCGGCTGGTGGACGTGGCCCATCTGAATGAAGCCGTAATCCGGATCGCGAAAAAGCTCTCTGGAAGGTTTTGCCTCGCCGAGGAGCTCGGCCATCCACGGATCCCCGCGGGTCGTGGATGCCAGCATTTTTTCCATGAGGGCTTTTACTTTGAACGGCAGATCGGGATCTTTGCCGTCGCCCCAAACTGCGCGAACCTCTGCGATATACCGTTCGAACGAGTTCTCCGCACGCTGCGCGCTGACTGCCATGGCCGCACCTCCTTTTAACTAACTGACGATATTCTGTTTATCATTTTATCGCCGGCTTCGTCCAGCGAGCGTAAGCGCATTGACATCGCGGCAAATCGTTTGATAGCTCTAGAAGACATCGGGAAAGCGCACGCGTGACTATCGATTTGCAAGAGCTGCGCCGCGTCATGGGCCACTTCGCCACCGGCGTCACCGTCGTGACGACGAAGGACGGAGAGGGCACGCCATTCGGTCTCACGGCCAACGCCTTCGCTTCATTGTCGCTCAATCCTCCCCTGGTGCTGATCTGCGTCGATAAAGCCGCACAGTGTTATTCCTGCTTCGAGGGCGCGAAGATTTTTGCGATCAACGTGCTGGGCGAAGGTCAGGAGGAGATCTCGCGGCGCTTCGCGACCAAGGGAGCGCAAAAATTCAACGGCATCCCCTGGCATAAAAGCGAAAGCGGGCTCGCGCTCATCGACGGCGCGATCGGCCACATCGAATGCAAAGTCGTCCACTCCTACGACGGCGGCGATCACACCATCTACGTCGGCGAGGTGCTGCGCGCAAAGACCACGGGCGAGCGCCCGCTGATATTCTTCCGCGGCAAGTACCACCGGTTGCCGGAGTGAAAAGTTTATCGGTGGAGCGCCGGTTACGGGTCCGCGACCGTAAAGGAAAAATTTCCTTCGGTGACGTGGGTGTCCTTCGCCAGCACCTTCCACTGAACGATGTAGTTCCCCTGAAGCCGGCCGCGGTCTACCCAGGCGGAAAAGTGCAGACTTGACGAAACCCGGCGCAAGAGAATTGTTCGACGAGTGGTCGATCTACGACCAGGTGCTTGACCACGACTATATGTTTCACGACGAGATATTTCGCGACGTGCAACGCCTCCTCGCCGACCATTATGGCAAGCGCCGGTTTACGCTTCTCGATCTTGGATGCGGCAGCGCGCGCCATTTGAGCCGGGCCTTGCAAGGCCGTTCGGTCGGCCGTTATGTCGGATACGATCTTTCCGATGCGGCGCTCTCTCAGGCCGGTCGCAATCTCGCCGCCTTGGGGTGTCCGGTCGAGCTGCGTCATGGCGATCTACTCGAGGGCTTGATGGCCGGCACCGAACGGTTCGACTTGATCTTTTCCAGCTTCGCCCTTCACCATCTTGCGGTTGCCGATAAGGCGATCTTCTTTCAATCGGCACATCGGCGGCTCAACAAGAAAGGAATGCTGCTGTTGATCGATGTCATGCGAGGCGAAGATGAAGATCGTCGGAATTACCTCGACCGTTATTGCGGTTGGCTGCGGTCGGAATGGAAAGTCCTGTCGGCGGAGGCGCTCGACGCGCTCTGCGATCACATCCGAAACAACGATTTCCCGGAGACGACCGCCGCGTTCCGCGCCATGGCGACTGACGCCGGGTTCAGCCGCTGCGTCGAGATCAATCGCTTTCGTTGGCATCGCACCTGGTGCTTCGAGAAATGCCATTCCCGACGCGTGCGTATTCGAGAAGCCGATGTCAGGGATGTTGCGGCGATCGCGAAAGTGCATGTCGATAGCTGGCGGACGACCTACGCGGGTGTTATATCGGATAATTATTTGACCAAGCTGTCCTATGAGGGGCGCGAACGGGCCTGGCACAAAAACTTCTCCGACCCGGCCCGCCGCGACTTTGTTTATGTCGCGGAGGACGAGAAGGGCGAGGTCGTTGGTTTCGCGTCAGGCGGGCCGGAGCGCAACGAGGACCCTCTCTATCGGGGCGAGCTGTATGCCGTTTACCTTCTGAAACATTTCCAACGTCGGGGAATAGGACGGCAGTTGAGCTTGGCCGTCGCGCAACGACTTTTGCAAGCGGGGTATGAATCGATGCTGATCTGGGTGCTGGCGCAGAATCCATCCCGTGGCTTTTATGAAGCACTTGGGGGTGAAGTCGTGTCTGAAAAGCCGATTGAGGTAGGGGAGACCAAATTGGCGGAGGTGGCTTACGGTTGGAAGGATCTCCGTCCGTTGTTAGGGTCGGGCAAGTAATGCTTTGCCGAGTGGCACAGTTGCGACTCGCCTAGCCGCGTGCTGCCACCGGAATGGTTTTCGGAAGTTGTAGAACGGACTGAAAAAATGTTCGCGGGCTGAGCCTATGAGACAGGGCTTTTCATCCGATCACAATCTCAAGCCGGCCACGGGGCCAGTCGCCGTCCTCATCGGCACGCGCAAGGGCGCGTTTATTCTGCGCGGCGACAGGACGCGCCGGAGCTGGAAACTTTCCCAGCCGATGTTCCTGGGCCACATCGCGCATCAGCTGGCGCACGATCCGCGCGACGGAAAGACGTTGCTGCTCGCCGCGCGGACCGGACATCTCGGGCCGACGGTTTTTCGCTCGAATGATTTCGGCAAAAGCTGGAAGGAAGCCGAACGGCCGCCGGCTTTTCCGCAAGTGCCGGAAGGACAGAAAGGACTCGTTCTCGACCACGTCTTCTGGCTGACTCCAGGCCACCCGACCCAGCCGGGAGTTTGGTACGCGGGGTCCTCGCCGCAGGGTCTATTCCGTTCGGAAGACGGCGGGCGCACGTGGGACGGAGTTTCGGGATTCAATAATCATCCGATGCGCAGTCAATGGACCGGCGGCGCCGGCGACGGCACGCCCGACGGGCCGAAGCTCCACTCGATCAACATCGATCCGCGCGCTCCGAATCACATGTATATCGGCATGTCGAGCGGCGGCGTGTTCGAGTCCACCGACGGCGGAAAAGATTGGAAGCCGTTGAATCAAGGATGCGCGGCGGATTTCATCCCGGCGCCCGACCCGGAATACGGCCACGATCCGCACCGCGTGCTGCTCCATCCGCTGATGCCAGACCGGCTCTACCAGCAAAACCACTGCGGCATTTACCGCATGGAGCGCTCCGAAGGAAAGTGGATTCGGATCGGCCGCAATATGCCGAAGTCCGTGGGCGACATCGGCTTTCCGATCGTGCTGCATCCGCGCGACCCGGATACGGTCTGGGTTTTTCCGATGGACGGCACAGCGGTCTGGCCCCGCACCAGCCCCGACGGAAAACCGGCGTGCTACGTGACGCGAAACGCCGGAAAGACATGGCAGAGACTCGATAAAGGCTTGCCCGCGCGCGCGTGGTTTACGGTCAAGCGCCAGGCGATGGCGGGGGACGAGCACGAGCCCGTCGGACTCTACTTCGGCACCACGAGCGGAGAGATCTGGGCGAGCCGCAACGGCGGCTCGAGCTGGACTTGCGTGGCCGAGCATCTGCCGGAAATTTATTCGGTGGAAGCGGCGGAACTTTTGAAGTGAAGGTTCACATTCCGACGCCGCTGCGCTCCTACACGAACCGGCGAAGCGTCATCGAAGCCGGCGGCGCGACGATCGGAGAAATACTGGCCGAAGTCGATCGGCGCTATCCCGGCTTTCGCTTTCGCATCATCGACGAGCAGGGCGCCATCCGGCAGCACATCAAGATATTCATTAACGAGACCCCGATTCGCAATCTGCAAGCCGCAACGCAAGCGAGCGACGCGGTCCATATTATTTGCGCCTTGAGCGGCGGGATCTGATAAGGAGGACATCACGATGAGGCTCCGCGTATTTTCAACCATCGGAACAGCGATCGCAATTTTTCTCGGCTCTCCGTTCCTGCCGAGCCGCGCCGCGGCGAATCCCTATCTCGCCAAGCAAGGCGAAGCGCCCGTGAACATCCGCGTGGCGACCTGCGCGGTCTCGGGGGGCTTTATCCATCTCTATACGGCTCTGGACAACGGCCTGTTCGATAAATACGGCATCAAGGCCAATCATATTTATATCCGCGGCAGCGGCATCTCGTTGGCCGCGTTGTCGGCCGACGAGATTCAGTTTCTCTACTGCGCCGGGGACGGTACCATTCCGGGAATGGCGACGGGAATCGAAGCCAAGCTGATCGCCGCGCCGCTGGTTGGCCTGCCTTACGTGCTGCTCGCGCGCAAGGACATCAAGCGCCCGGAGGACCTCAAGGGGAAAAGCATCGGCGTAACGCGGCCGGGCGATTTGAGCTTTCGTCTGTCGCGCGCGCTGCTCAAGAAATTCAATCTAAGCGAGACCGACGTCAACCTGCGCCCGATCGGCGGCAGCCAGTCCGAACGTTACAGCGCCATGGTTCAGGACATCATTCAGGCGATCATCGTCACGCCGCCGCTCGACGTGCGCGGAAAAAGAGACGGCTTCAATATGATTTACCGCCTGAACGATCTGAAGCTGCCGTTTCTTTACAGCTCTCTGCACAGCAATCCCAAGACGATTCAGGAGCGGCCGCAACTGGTCCAACGGTTTGTCGCGGCGATGGCCGAGTCGGCGCAGTTCGTGGAAAAAAATCCCGACAAGGCCAAAGCGTCCGTCAGTAAGGCGCTGAAACTCAAAGACGAAGACGCGCTGCAGTCTTCGTACGACGCGTACGCCAAGTCGATCATTAACCGGAGAATGCTCGTGCCCGGAGATCAAGTCGCGGACGCGGTGGAGCTGGCGAAGACGGAAACCACCGTTCGGAAGAAGGCATCGGAGATTTTCGACAACCGCTTCGCCGAGGATCTCGAAAAAAGCGGGTTCCTGAAAGAGCTCTGGGGCGGGAAAATTCCGTAAGGGGAGGTACTTAGAAAGACCACTCATGGTTACAGGGAGAGGCTGTAAGGCGACTACCCGTCAGAGGTATAGATTCAACTGTAGGAGAATTCAGTTCGATCTCTGGGCTAACGCTCGGCGTCAGCCGCCGCAGCTCAAATGTGCCCTTTCACGTTCATCTGAAGCCGCTCGCGGGCCGCTGTCGGCCTGCACGCCGTTGTTAGGCACGGCCGGCATGAACGTCCTCCGCCGCCAAGGCAAGTACCGCAACCTCACGTTCCACCGCCACGCCGACCTCCCGGCGGGCAACCTCCAACTCATACCGCTGCTGGAGGTTCATCCAGAATTCTGGCGTGGTGGAAAAGCAGCGCCCCAGCCGCAGCGCGGTGTCTGCCGTGATGCCGCGCCGCCCGTTGGCGATCTCGTTGACACGCGCGGGAGTCACGCCAAGGCGTTGAGCGAGCGCGTTGGCGGACATACCCAGTGGCTTCATGAACTCTTCGCGTAGGATTTCGCCCGGGTGGACAGGTGGCAACAGTTTCTTGGGCATGGCAGTTCTCCTTCAGTGATAGTCTACGATCTCAACATTCTCCGCGCCGTCATTCCAACGAAAGCACACGCGGAACTGATCGTTCACGCGGATGCTGTGCTGCCCGGCGCGGTCGCCTTTCAGAGCTTCCAGCCGGTTGCCCGGCGGGCTCCGTAGGTCTTCCAGCTTCTTGGCCGCCGCCACCATCTCCAGCTTGCGGCGCGCCACCGCTTCGATGTTCACGAACCGCCGCACCCGCGCGCCGTTGAACAGGCTTTCCGTTTCGGCGCAGCGGAAGGTCTTGATCGCTGATTGATTGTATATCGGTCAACGATAAGCTTCAAGCGGACAGGTGCCGCTGGCGAATCTGGACCGGCGCGTTGGCGGTGGAGATCGGGCGCCAGACCGAGACCAACATCCGCCGCAAGCCGGCGGAGATTTTCGACAACCGCTTCGCCGAGGATTTGGAGAAGAGCGGATTTCTGAAAGAGATCTGGGGCGGGAAGATTCCGTAAAGAAAAGTCATATAAGCGTCGCCAAAAACTTACGCGACATTTTAACCAGAGGGGAAAAATATTTTCCGTTGGGACTGAAGCTCCAATTCAGAGAAAAAGCAATCTAATGTCGTTAGATGGGATAGTGGGAGATTTTAATTCAATCGCAGCTCCTTAATCCGACATCCAAAATCACTTGATCACCTTATCCGCCTTCATCAGCGTCCACTGCGGAATCGTCAGGCCGATCTGCTTCGCCGTCTTCAGGTTGATCACCAGCTCAAACTTCATCGGCTGCTCGACGGGCAGGTCAGCGGGCTTGGTTCCCTTGAGGATTCTGTCCACGTAATAAGCTACGCGCCGATAGCTCTCCGCGAGGTCCGCCCCGTAGGACATGAGGCCACCGGCATCTACAGCTTCTCTGTTCTGGTACAT
>CAZNES010000122.1:0-10307 GCA_964572145.1 uncultured Syntrophobacteraceae bacterium | reverse complement strand
TACAAGGGCACGAAGCGTTAGCGGGCCGTTGAATTTTAGATATTCGATTTCAGCCGAAGTCCGCCAAAGTCCGCCACAGGGCTTCGGACGGATGCGTCCATTGGCGCAGACGGATCAGCCCCAAATTGTTTGGCTGGGACTGATCAGCCTTGGCCTGAGCCGATTTTCCATTGGAGGAAAAGAGCATGAATAAAAGATCTCGGATACGATGGCTGGATTTTTCTTCCGACAGTCGGAAATCTAAAACCTGTACTGAGCTAAGTCGAAGTATCCAAAATCTTCAGCCGGATCCTCCTGAGGCGGACCCGCCGTGCATTGTGGCGGGGGCTGATCCGTCTCAGGCGGAAAAATGGGCGGGGTTTCTTGTAATCCTTGTCTTGCTCCTCGGGTATGCGGGGATGGCCGACGCGCAGATGACGAAGGAGCCGAGGATCGGCGTTCTTGGAGCTCCCGAGGAGCCAAGGTTCTCCGAGATCGTCGGTGGGCTTAAGAAAGGGCTTGGCGAACTTGGTTACTCCCTCAAGACCACGCAGATTCTGGAAGTCAAAGTGGCGAGAGCTGATGAAAGCGCGGCGAAGTCCATCGTAGAAAACCTACTGCGGCAGCGCGCGCAGGTCCTCTTCTTGATCGGCTCCAGGCTGCTCAAACCGGCACGGGAGGCGTCAGCGGACGCGCCGATTGTCTTCATCACGCCTGGAGACCCGGTTGCCGCGGGGCTGGTTTCCAGTCTGGCCCGTCCCGGCCGCAACATGACGGGGATGACGTTCGAATATCCGGAGCTTTCTGGCAAACGGCTTGAGCTGGTGAAAGAGATCGTCCCGCGCGCACAGCGCGTTCTCGTTATTTACGATCCCCGAGACCCGTCGCCCATGCAGGGGTTGGCGGCTGCGCGCGAGGCCGCGCCTAAACTACGCGTGACGCTTGTCGAACGGCAGGCTAAAAGTCGCGAGGAGATCACAAAAGCACTGGAAGCTCTGGGTCGGGCCGACGCTCTCCTTGCCATTCCGGGAGGTTTTCCTTCCGGCCATTATGAAGAGATGATCCGCGCCGCCGGCGCCAAGCGCCGCGCCACCATGTTTAACGCCCGCACGGGAAGCACGATGAGCGCCTTAGCGAGCTACGGCGCCAATGATGCGGATATCGCCCGCCAGGCCGCCCGCCTCGTCGACAAGATTCTCAACGGAGCCAACGCGGGAGAGTTACCTGTAGAACGTCCAACCAAATTAGAATTCGTCATCAACTTGAAGACAGCCAAGCAAATCGGCCTGACGATTCCGCCGAACGTGCTGGTGCGGGCGGATAAGGTGATCAAATGATTCGGATTTCAAATTAATTGTAATGCGAATCGCGGCGGACCGAGAAGCAAGCAGCGCAAGGCCCGAGGGAGGAGACCACCGGAAGCGTACGTGGTTAGTACGCTGAGGATGTCCGACGACCGAGAACGCTGCGCTGCGCCGCTTATCGATCCGGCGCTCACTCGATTTTGGCGCGAACCGTCTTGCTGCCGCCGTCTTCGCCGACGGTGAGGTTCACGGTTATCGGGTTCGCTATGCCCTTGAGGCTCGCGCCGTCGGTCTGGATCTCGAAGTCGTAGCTGCCGTCGCGCGCGGGTCGGATCAAAGATTCTATCTTGACTCGGTTGATAGTGCCTTGGAACTTAAACGTTCCGCTCCCGTCCTTCTTGAAGGTGCCGGCCGGGAAGGTGACGGAGTATGCTCCGGTGCCGCCCTTCACTTGGAGGCTGACCGCTTGTGCGGAGAGATCAATTCCCTTGCCGGCCGCGGCCGGGGTGAAGCCGGCCCATACCTCGACTTCGCCGTCCTCGATATCGATCTCAACCCTGGCGTTGAAGGCGGCAAACGGCCGCGGCGCTTCGGCGCCGAACGCCGGTTCCGCGCCGGCGGAAAAATATAATAGGAGCAATGTTAGACAAAATAACGCGATCATGGAGCTGTCTTTGCGGTCTTGGCGTCTTGGCGCATCTCGCGCAAAGGCGCAAAGCGCGCCAAGGGTGATGTTCAACAGAGAATAATCCATCCTAATCTCCTGCTTTAGCCCTTGTCCTACCGATAGCCGCACCGCCAGTCAAGGGAACCGTCAACAGGAACCCTTTTTTTTCTCTACATTACCAAATAGTAATTTTCCCGTCATTTTCCCCTTAACCTCGGTTTGATCGACTCGGGTAAGTTCGATACGATTGGGTCATCCCGCCAGGGCATTGTGCAGGTGAACATGCGCTTGCTTTTAGTTGAAGACGACACGAAGACCGCTTCTTTTATTTTAAAGGGGCTAAAACAAAACGGCTATGCCGTCGATCACGTGAGCGACGGCGAGACCGGCCTTCACATGGCCTTAAGCGAGCCTTATGACACGGCGATCGTCGATGTGATGCTGCCGAAGCTCGACGGCCTAGCTCTCATCGGCGAGCTGCGGCGAAAAAAAATAAGCTCCCGGTGATCATCCTGAGCGCGCGCGGATCGACCGGCGATCGCGTGAAGGGACTGGAAACGGGCAGCGACGACTATCTGACCAAGCCGTTTGCGTTTTCCGAGCTTTTGGCGCGCGTTCAGGCGTTGCTGCGCCGAGCGAGCGGCGTTTCCGAGCCTACCAGCCTGACAGTGGGAGATCTCTCCATCGATCTTCTTACCCGCCAGGTGGCGCGGGGGGAGAAGAAAATCGAGCTTCAGCCGCGCGAATTTACGCTGTTGGAATATCTGATGCGCAACGCGGGCAGAGTCGTTTCCAAAACCATGATCATGGAACACGTGTGGGACTATAACTTCGACCCGCACACCAACGTGGTGGAAGCGTGCGTGTGCCGGCTCAGGGATAAAATCGACAAAGGTTTCGGCGCCGCGAAACTCATCCATACGATCCGGGGCGTGGGATATGTTATTCGACAAGCTCCGTAGGCTCCGCCGCACGCTGGCGTTCCGTCTCACGCTTTGGTACGCGGGGATATTCACCGTTTCTTCGCTGTTGGCCTTCCTTTTCTTTTACCTTCAGATTGCGTCGATTATCGACGCGCGCAGGGACGCGGATCTGTTGGACGACATTAAAGACTATTCGGCATTATTGACTGCAAAAGGTATGGAAGAGGTCCAGCACACGATGGCTGTCGACGCAAAGCAAGACGGGGAAAATAAAACCTTCTATCGTCTGCTGGCCCCCGACGGCAAGGAATTGTCCTCGACCGATCTGTCCTCTTGGGGCCCTTTGGACGTGAACCGGCCCGCTTTGAAGCACATCACCGAAAGCGCGGAGCCGGTGTTCGAAACGCTTGCCGTTGAAGGGAAGCGACATAAGACCCGGACCGTGTACGGTTCCATAGGCCCGGGCGCGATACTGCAAATCGGAACCTCCTTGGAGGACGATGACGAATTGCTGGCGGACTTCCGGGACATCTTCGGCGTTACCGTGCCCGCGGTCATGGTTTTCGCCGCCTTGATCGGATGGTTCATGGCGCGGCGCGCGCTGACGCACGTTGAAGAAGTCACCAGCACGGCCCGCGGGATATCGGCCAGCGACCTCGAGCGACGCGTTCCGGTCAAAGGTAAGGCGGACGAAATCGACAGGCTCGCGACTACTTTCAACGACATGCTCGATCGCATTCAGACGCTGGTTACAGAAATGAAAGAGATGACCGAGAATATCGCGCACGATCTGAAGAGTCCGATCACCAGGATACGCGGCATGGCCGAGATGGCGTTGACCACGGGCAAAGCCATCGAAGAATATGAAACGGCCGCCGCCAGCACGGTGGAGGACTGCGACCGGCTCCTGGAGATGATCAATACTATGCTCTACATTTCCCAGACCGAAGCGGCGGCGGAAAAACTGCCGATGGAAGAAGTCAACATGACCGGCGTGGTCCGCGACGCCTGCGAGCTATTCCAGCCCGTGGCCGAGGACAAGGGAGTGAATTTAGTTGTCGAAATCGGCGCCGACTTGAGAGTCCGGGGAGTTTTGCAGAGCTTGCAGCGCATGCTGGCCAACCTGATCGACAACGCTTTGAACTACACTCCGCGCCCGGGGACGGTGACGGTCTCGGTCGGCGGCGACGAGAAGCTGGGCGTCATCGCCGTCAAGGACACGGGAATCGGCATCCCGCAGGAGGAGCTGCCTAATATTTTCCGACGTTTCTACCGGGGCGATCGAAGCCGATCACGGCCCGGCACCGGCTTGGGATTGAGCCTCGTGCAGGCGATCGTTCGTGCCCATGGCGGCCAGATCTCGGTCACAAGCGTCCCCAATGTGGGGACCACGTTTACCGTCACCTTGCCTTCTTCCTGACCTGTCCTTTTTCCCGTCCAACCTTACCAATTAGTAATTTCCCCATCATTTTCCCCTTAACGTCCGTTGCTAAGGTTGCCTTCAAAGGAGGTGCACTATGAAAAAAACTCTAGTTCGGATGATATGGGCCGCCGGCGCGCTTCTGGTTTTTAGTGCAATCAACGCTGCGGCCGCCGCCGCGCCGACGAACTTCTGCCGGATGACTGCGGAGGCGAGTTTGCGTTCATGTCAGGCCGGCGCGCAGAGCGATCGTTGGCTCGCCATGGCGAAGTGCGACAACGTTTCCAACGCTGCGGATAGAAGGGCCTGCCTGCAGCAAGCGCAGGCGGATTTGAAAGACGCGCTGCAGAGCTGCGACGAGCAGAACGATGCGCGGGACGGGGTCTGCAGACAGCTCGGTGGCGCGCCTTACGACCCGGTGATTAATCCGGCGAATTTCATTCACCCTGATGACTTCCCCGCCCATGCCAATCCGTACTTCCCGTTGACGCCGGGCACCACGATGATCTACGAAAGTTCGTCCGAGCACAACGAGGTCTTCGTGACCGGCAACACCAGAACGATCCTTGGCGCTACCTGCCGCGAGGTTCGAGACACAGTGAAGCTGATCGCAACCGGCGAGTTGACGGAAGATACGCTCGATTGGTTTTGCCAGGACACGGCCGGCAGTGTTTGGTACTTCGGCGAAAACACGAAGCAACTTGAGGGCGGCTTAGTCGTGGGCCTGGAGGGAGCGTGGACGGGCGGCGTTGACGGCGCCAAGCCCGGATTCGCCATGAAAGCTCATCCGGCCGTCGGCGACGTTTACCGTCAGGAGTTTTCACCCGGGGTGGCCGAGGACATAGGGGAAGTGCTGAGCCTCACGGAAACCGTGCATGTCCCTTATAACGGAGGCACTACGTTCACTAACTGCCTGAAGACCAAGGATACTACACCCCTGGACCCCGGCGCCGTGGAGAACAAGTTCTACTGTCCGGGAGTGGGCCTGGTGCTGGAGATTGACCCGAGTACCGGGGAAAGGCTTGAGTTGATAGCGATAACGCCGTGAAGAGATTGGATTGTTGGAGTATGGGAGTATTGGAGTGTTGGGTTTTAAATGCATCACTCCATTACTCCATCACTCCAGTCTTGTAATTTGTCAATGACCATGCGCTGAGGTTAAAGTAGTGCCTACCGATGGCTGCCCGTGTCATTTTTCCGATCCGGCTCTTTTGTTTAGCGCTTGCCATAAGCGACGCCGGCGCGCAGGAGCCCAAAGATGCACGCTACGAAAAAGAAGACGACCTAACGTCGGGTTGGGAAATCGGCGGCGAGTATGAAGTAAAGCTCGACACCAGGAACAACTTTGCTCTAGACAAGCGGCACCGGGACGATCTCATTCGCTTCGATCAAGAGTTTCAACTTCGCGCGTCGTATCGTTACAAAGACTGGATTACCTTTCTTGTCGAAGGCAAGATCCTCGGCGAGCACCAACTCTACACGGGCGGCGGCCGCAGAAAATCGGTCGGCGATCCGGAGCGCGGCGAGACCTGGGTGCGCTTCGACGAGCTTTTCGGACGCGATCTGAGCCTCAAAGTCGGCCGCCAACCGTTTGAAGAGCCGCGCCGGTGGTGGTGGGACGACGACCTCGACGCCGTCGCGCTGCGCTACCGGAGCGAATCATGGTTTTTCGAGCTTGGCGCAGGCAGGGAGCTACCGCGGAAATCGCTGCAGGAAAAATTCATCGACGCGGAAGACGAAGGCGTGATCCGCGTGCTCGCGCGCGCCGACTGGCGCTATTTCAAAAATCACGGTCTCAGTCTGTTTTTCCTGCACCAGAATGATACGTCGGCGACCGAGTCCCCCGGCGATCGCGTGCAGCGCAATCGAGAGGATGAGAGTGACGCAAAGCTTTGGTGGGGCGGGCTCCGCGCGATCGGCAATGAACCGGTTGCGGAACAGGGCGAGCTTTCTTATTGGGCGGACGCCGCGGTAGTTCTCGGACGTGAAAAATTTTTAGAATTTCATGATGCGGGCGGTAACAAAAAAGTCGTCAGTTCCCGCAGAAGCCAGCGGGTCAGCGGTTGGGCCATTGACGTGGGCGGCCGTTGGGAGACCGAGCTTCCCGGCCGGCCCATGTTCATTGCGGGATATGCCATCGGGTCCGGCGATAAAAAGCCTGACAGCGGCCCCGATTTGTCATATCGACAGACCGGTCTTCAGGCCAACGACGAAGAGTTTAGAACGTACGGTGAAATACTGCGGCCCGAACTTTCCAACTTAAGCATTCCGGTCCTGGCCGTGCGCTTTCCCATCTTTTCGAAAAGTCACATCGAGTTTGCTTACCGTCACTTTCAGCAACTCTACGCCGTCCCTTTCTTGCGCGATGCGCGCATCAAAGCAGACCCCGACGGTATCCACAAGAATATCGGCCAGGAGTGGATGCTCTATTCCATTATTAAACAGTGGAAGAAAGTCGAAATTGAACTGGTGGCCGCGGCATTCAGAGCAGGCAGCGCCTACGGCGCGCTATCGGGACGAATGGCGTACAGCTTCTTTACGAAAATTACCTACGAATTCTGAACGGTCGGGCCAATGCACTTCGCCTAACTTCGTTTATCGCCCCTCGCGCTCCCTGCGGCGTACTGCAAAGAGTACGCCTCAGTCGGCTCGGGGCTCGCGCCTCGTTATGCTCGTTCCTTGCCCCGACCGGCGTGATTTGGGACGACCCAATAATTTCATTTTCCGGAAGCTACACGCGCAGCTAGCCATCGCGATGTCCTTAAAAGCCGTGCGTCGCCGTTACGTGGGCCGACGAGCTGAACGCCGATTGGGAGACCGTTCGCGCCTTCGAGCAGCGGCAAGCTGATCGCGGGCATTCCGCAGTAAGTCCACAGTGTGCAGAACGATGGATCGCCGGTCGAAGCGAGGCCTCGCGGCGCGGTCCCGGGCGCCGCGGGCGTGAGAATCGCGTCGTAACGCTGTTCGAACAATTCCAAAAAGCTTTCATGGACGGGCGCAATCCGGCTGAGAGCGCGTTGGTAATCGACTGCGCGTACTTCGTGTCCGCGCTCGAGCAGCTTCCGCAGCGGTTCCGATAAACGATCGCGGCCTTTGTCGTACTCGCGCGCCAGATTCGCCGCCATCTCGGCTTCCATGATGATGCGATGCCACTCCCAGGCTTCAGCGGCGGACGGAAACAGCTCGACTTCTTCAACGCGGTCGCCGAGCGTCTCGATCAACTCCGCGAAACCCTCTTTCGTCTCGTCGTCGGCGCGCTCCCAGTAGGGCGTCTTCACGAACGCGAACATCGGCTCAAGCGGCGGCTCCTCCGCGGCTACCTCGACGAATAGTATACGCGCGCACGGCCTCGTGTCCGGGTCGCGCTCGTCGTAGCCGATCAACTGTTCGGCCAGGAGGGCGATGTCGTCGATGGTTCGCGCGAAGAGACCGATGTGGTCGAGCGTGCGCGAGAGCGCGAGCACGCCGTGGCGTGAAATCAGTCCATGCGTCGGCTTGAAGCCGACCACGCCGCAGAACGCCGCCGGGCGGATCGTCGAACCGTTGGTCTGGCTGCCGAGCGCGAGCGGCGCCATCTCGGCGGCGACGGCCGCGGCCGAGCCGCTGGAGGAACCGCCAGGCGTATGCTCGGGATTGTGCGGATTGCGCGTTTTTCCCGGCGCGAAGTAAGCGAACTCCGTGGTAACCGTCTTCCCCATAATCACCGCGCCCGCGGCGCGGAGCATCGCGACTACCGTCGCGTCGCGCGAAGGCGTGCGGCCCGCGTGGAGCACGGAGCCATTCTCCGTCGGCATGTCGGCGGTATCGAAGATGTCTTTGACCGCGACGGGCACGCCGTGAAGCGGCCCAGTCGGTTGTCCGGAGAGGCGCAATTGATCCGCCGCGCGCGCCTGCGCGAGCGCGTAATCGGGATCGAGGAACGCCCAGGCCTGCACCTGCTCATCCACTTCGCGTACGTGCGCAAGACAGGCTTCGATGAGCTGCTCCGAGCTGATCACGCCGTCGCGAATCAACCGCGCCGCCTCCGACGCCGAGAGCGAGTGTAGGTTCTCGAAGTCCATCAATCCCGGTTCTACTATCAGTTGCCCCGTGCAGGTTCAAATCCCGAGCCAGACAAGGCCGCAGGGAGGAGGGCACCGGAAGCGTACGTAGTTAGTACGCTGAGGATGCCCGACGACCGAGAACGCAGTATGGCGAAGTGAGTTGGACCTGCACTTATTGCCCGTAGAGGAATTCAGGGAGCCACAACGTCATCCCCGGCCAGATGTACATGAAGACGAGGCAGATGCAGACGATGATCATGTAGGGCATCATGCCGGCGAAAATCTGATTGAGAGTGACGTGCTTCGGCGCCACGCCTTTCAAGTAGAACGCCGACATCGCGACCGGCGGCGACAGGAAGGCCGCCTGGAGATTCACGGCCACCATAGTGCCGAAGAGTATCGGGTCTATTTGAAAGTGGCTCAGCAGCGGGATGAAGATCGGACAGAAGATCACGATTATCTCGGTCCACTCGAGCGGCCAGCCCAGGAAGAAGATGATCATCTGCGCAACGAACTGGAATCCGAGGGGCGACAGGTTCATGCTCAGCACCCAGCGCTCGATCAGCGATTGGCCGCCGTGCAGCGCGAACACGGCGGAGAAGAGCGCCGAGCCGACAAACAGCCAGCACACCATCGCGGTCGTCTTTGCCGTGAGGAACGTCGCCTCCTTGATGTTCTGCCGAAGATCCGGTGAGGTTCTGAGATTCCAAAGCCCCGGCACGACCGTGCCCAAGAATGTGCCGCCGAGTGAGCCGGAAACGATCAACGATGCGAAGTTTTCGCCTTCCCACCACCCGAGGGCGATACTGATGATCGCGCCGATGAGACTCCACCACAAGACCTGCCGCGCGTACTTCGCCATCACGGCGAGATACATCGCACCGAGGGCGCCGATTGCCGCGGACTCGGTCGCGGTGCAGATGCCGAACAGGATCACCGCGAGCACGACGAACGTGAGGACCCCGAGGGGCACCACCGATGCCGACAGCTCCTTGAGGATCTCGAGCTGCTCGCCGTCCATGCGCCGGTAGTAGATGGCAAGAAGGAGCGCCGAGAACGCGGCAAACCCCCAAAACCACGGGTAGAAATGCGCGGGGACCTTACCCACTCCCGCCACTCCGGATTCGGTGACCGAGCCCATTTCCTCGGGTGGCGCGTCCGCGCTCCGCTGGGGCTCGCTGCTCTTCACCTCGGTCTCCGCCTCCCCTAGCTCTTGCGGCTTCTCCGAATCAGCCGTAGCGGGCGCTGCGGCGGGTGGCGCCGTGATGGCTGCAGCCTTCGGCGCCGAGACGGCCGCGGTTGTCGCCGCCGCCGGCGCGTTATGGATGACGACGTACCACCAGGTCGCGCCGAACGTGCCGACCGTGAGCGCCAGCGGCACCATGAGCGCCAGCACATCGTTGACGATGAGACCATACCTCACCGGCCGGCCGTCCGGCGCCGTCGCTCCCTGCGCCAGGCTCGGCCGGAACACAGTGGCAATCAGCCCGCCGACAACTCGCCGGGAATGGCCCCGCTCGAGTCGCTGGAGATAGTCCGGCACCGCGACACGGTACTTGTCGGGCGGCAGCTTGGGCGCGATCTTCGGATTGAGGATCGCCCAGCCGAGGATGTAGACGAGATAGAGGAACGTTAAAAAAAACCCTGGCAGCATGGCCGCCGCGTAGAGCTTGACGATCGACTGCCCGGCCACCGCGGCATAGACGATAATCATCACGGAGGGCGGGATCAGGATGCCCAGCGTGCCGCCGGCGGTGATGACGCCCGCGGCGAGCCGCACGTCGTAGCCGGCATTCAGCATCGGCCGGAGCGAGATAACGCCCATCAGTACCACCACGGCGCCGACGATCCCGGAGGCGATGCCCCAGAACGCGGACACCATGAGCGTCGTGACGGCGAGTGACGCGGGCACGCGCCGGAAGGCGAGCTGCACGCTGTGGAACATCCGGTCCACGAGCGCCGCCCGCTCCA
>CAZNES010000121.1:0-10309 GCA_964572145.1 uncultured Syntrophobacteraceae bacterium | reverse complement strand
GTCAGGAGAAGGCGCAGGGTCCGGAGAAGGCGCAGGGTCCGGAGAAGGCACAGCGTCAGGAGAAGGCGCAGGGTCCGGAGAAGGCGAAGCGTCCAGAGAAAGGGCAGGGTCCGGAGAAAGGGCAAGGTCCGGAGAAAGGGCAAGGTCCGGAGAAGGGGTAGCAGCGGACACCTACGGTCACGTAGTTCCGGATGGAAATCGGCAAACTGTAGACCGTCTGGACGATGTTGAGGGAGAAATCCGCGAAGATCAGGCCTCAAGTGGTAGCGAAACGGTAGCAGAACGGGCAAGCAAGAACGTGGGCGATGCGTGATGGCTTTGAAATACCAGGGTCTCTGGCGCGCCCGGAGGGATTTGAACCCCCAACCCTCAGATCCGAAGTCTGATGCTCTGTCCAGT
This sequence comes from uncultured Syntrophobacteraceae bacterium, assembly GCA_964572145.1. Taxonomy (GTDB): domain Bacteria; phylum Desulfobacterota; class Binatia; order UBA9968; family UBA9968; genus JAJPJQ01. The sequence continues at coordinate 9,910 of CAZNES010000121.1, read as the reverse complement.
TGAGCTACGGGCGCCGCGATTATTTTAGATCCTCTTCGGCAATCTTCCCAGTCGCGCCGTTGGGCATTTGAACTGCCGCAGCCGTCACCGTCCCGTTTTCTTTTTTACAAGGATCGTCGCTCGCAAATCCTACCGCGTAGCCTCCGACGCTATAAAGGATGCCCAAGAGCGGACTTCCCAACGCGCTCGCCGCAACGAATCCGACCACACTCCCGACGGTTCCTCCGGCTCTGGTTCTGTTGAGCCTACTGGAACAATGGTCTGCAGCCATCGCCTGCGTGGCAGTGCCTGGAGGCGGAAGACCGCGGCGGCCGTTCACGGGCGCGCAGCCGGCGGCGAGCACGCCGCTGAGCAGACACACTTGAACCAGTCTGAAGCTTTTTTTGCCCCGTCTCATCTATCGCCTATCGCCTACAGCCTCTCTCATTGGAAACGCACGACCCGAATATTCTTCTCGGCGAAGAAGCGCTCGAGCTCTTTGGGAATTTCCCGGTCGGTAATAAGCAGGGAATGCCGCGGCAAATAAAAGCCGGGAACTCCCAGCGTGAGCTTATCCTTGGCGCGCTCGTTCGCTTGAAAGCGCTGTTCGCGATAAGCCGGCGATTCACCGAGGGCGGCCAACAGGCGCGCCAGCAGTTCGCGCGACGACATCGACGAAAGATCCAGCTCGACGACTCTCATGTCCTCGTCCTGCTGCAGCGCCTTTTTCACCTCGGCCGCCATCGGCCGAAACGACAGGGCGATTTTCTTGTCGCCCTGCTCGAACACCCGGTCGACCTTTGCGTCCATTCGAATTCCGTCGCGCAGATTCACGGAGAACTGCCTGGCGAGCGAAAAAGCTATGCCGTAGTCGGTGAGAAAGGCGTCCACCAGGGCGGTTTTGTCCGCCGGCCAGTTTTCGATCTTGAGCGGCGCCGTCTTGCCGGCGCCCGCCGGCGGCGTCGGCGCCGCCAGGGAGGTTGCCGACGGGAGCAGGATCTCTTTGAAATTCATTCCCTTGAGAGAGAGATAATCTCTCAGGTAGTCCGGAGTCTGGCCCGGCGCGTCGGTCAAGCTGACGACCAGCACCTGCGGCATCGTGCCGCTCTCGTCCGGCGGCATCATCATCCATTCGCCTTTTATCTGGACAGCCACGCCGCCGTCTTGAATGACGACCGGCTGATTGGAGGGCAGGCTCTGGAATCCCAACTTGGAGAGCAGGCCGGTGACCGCGTCGTGGAGCGAGGCGCCCTTCTTCACCGAGACTACGGGAAGTCCCGCGCCTTCCCCCTCGAGCTTCGTGCGCAACGCGGGGGTGATTTTACTTTGCATGTCCAGAACGGCCCGCTGTCCTTTTTTGGGACCTTGAATGATGGGGTAGGAACTGCGGTCGATGTGCACTGTCCCTTCGCGCAGCGGCACGACCTCTTCGCCCTCGCGTGTCGTATCCTGTCCCAGCACTTTCATCACCGAAGCCAATAGATCGAGATTCTCCTGCACGGTAATTTTCTGTCCGTAGTCCAGACCGACGGTCCGCGAAAGTTCTTCGGTCGGCTTGGGCAGGGTCACCGCCTGGGCGGCGGCGCCCGCAGCTCCAGGCAAGCGAATGGTTTCTCCAACCAGCAGAGTATCCCAATTCTTTTTCGCGGGATTGAGCGCTTTCAACTGCTCGACGGCCTTATGCAGATTTGCCTTCCCTTTTATCCCGAGTTGCTCCCGCAAAATCTGATAGAGTTGATCCCCGGGTTTCACCTGATAGGAGTTTGCGGCCACAGTTTCGGGCGCGGGCTTGGCCGCTGCGGCTTTTTCCGCGCTTTCAATGGCCGCCTTGAGCCCGAGAATCTCGTCGGCCTGAATCGGGATGAACAAAGTATCGCCGACCTGGAGCACGTCCGGCTTCTTGAGATTGGGATTGAGCGCGGTGATCAAGATGACGTAACGGTTGAACCGTTTCCCCGAGAGGCCTCTTTCTTGAATCAGTATCCGCCACAGCGTATCCCGCGGACGGACCACCCGCTCTTCGCCCTCGACGTTTTTGCCCTGATACTCGCGCGACTTCACCCCCCTGCGGAGCTGCATCTGCGCGGGCGCCTCCTGCGCGGGTTTGGCCGGCTGCTCCTGCGCGGAAGCCGATGCCGGCGCAATGCCGCACGCGGCGCTGAACAATATTATCGTTGCGAGGCGATGCAAAACGCTTATTTCACTTTCCATATCGTTCCTCCAGAACCGTCTTCGATCGTAATTCCTTTTTCTTTCAGCTCGGCGCGAATCCGGTCGGCTTCCTGCCATTGCTTCTGTTTACGGGCCTGGTCGCGTCGATGTATCAGCTCTTCGATCTCCCGCGGCGCGATGCCGCTACGGTCCAGCCAGCGCTCTTTCTTGCGCGCGAGAAAAGTTTGCGGCGCCTCCTGCAGCAGGCCCAGCGCCGCGCCGGCTTTTTTCATCGCCGCGGCCCGGGCCGCCAACCCCGAGGCGGCGCCTTCGTCCATCAATCGGTTCAGCGTGCGAACCTCCTCGAAGACGACCGCCAGTGCGCGGGGCGTGTTGAAATCGTCGTCCATCTCGCGGCGAAATTCTTCCAGCAGCGCAGCATCGGCCTCAGCGCCGCCAGCGCCGGGAGACGACTGCTCGAAGCGGTCGATCGTTTCGTAAATCCGTTCGATCCCCTTCCCCGCCTCTTCCAAACCCTGCTCGGAAAAATCCATCGGGCTTCGGTAGTGGCTGGAGAGCATGTAATGCCGGAGCGCCGCCGCCTCGTGGCGGCTGAGGACTTCGCGAATGGGCAGGATGTTTCCCAGCGATTTCGACATTTTTTCCTGGTCGATATTGAGAAAACCGTTGTGCATCCAGGCGCGCGCGAGCGGCAGTTCGTAGGCCGCCTCGGATTGAGCGATCTCGTTCTCGTGATGGGGAAAGATCAAGTCTCTTCCGCCGCCGTGAAGATCGAACGGCTGGCCGAGATATTTCGTGCTCATCGCCGAGCATTCGATATGCCATCCGGGCCTGCCGGGCCCCCACGGGCTTTCCCACGAGGGCTCGCCGGGCTTGTTTGCCTTCCACAGGACGAAATCCATCGGCGACTTTTTTCGCGGATCGACTTCGACCCGCGCGCCCGCTTCCAGCTCTTCGATTTTTTTGTGCGCAAGCTTGCCGTAACCGGCGCAGCGGCCGACCTCGTAGAAAACATCGCCGTCCGCTCGGTAAGCTATTCCCTTCTCTTCCAACCGGCGGATGAGCGCGACGATCTCGGCGATATGCTCCGTGGCTTTGGGCTCTTCGGTCGGTGGTAAAAGTCCCAACGCCCGGGCATCCTGCTGGAATTCGGCGATGTAACGGCCCGCGACCGCTTCCGCCGTCGTGTTTTCCAGCTGCGCGCGCTGGATGATCTTGTCGTCCACGTCGGTGAAGTTGCGCACGAAACGGACGCGATAGCCGAGAAAGATCAGATACCGATAGACGACGTCGAACGTCAGCAGCGAGCGGGCGTGGCCGACATGCGAGGAGTCGTAAACCGTCACGCCGCAGACGTATATCCGTACTTCTCCTTCTTTGAGAGGGATAAAAGGCTCTTTTTTTCCGGAGAGAGTGTTGTAGATATGCAGCCCCATGCCGCTCCTATCCCATTGTACGGAATTCACCGGCCGTTTTGCAAACGAAGAATTATCCATCGCGTCCTTCCCCTTGCAGAAATCGGTGAAAAAGCATACACAAAAAACCTGAAATGAATTTTTCCAAGCCCCACGACGACCTGCGCGAGCTGATTGCCGCTCTTGAGGCCGACGACAAGCTCGTCCGCATTCGCCGCGAGATCAACAAAGACACCGAGCTTCACCCGCTCGTGCGCTGGCAGTTCCGCGGGCTGAAGGAAGATCAGCGCAAGGCGTTTCTCTTCGAGAACGTCGTCGATTCCAAAGGCCGCAAATACGAAAGCCCCGTGCTGGTCGGCGGACTTGCCGCCTCGTCGGCGATTTACTGCCTGGGCTTGAAGTGCGCGCCCGATGAAGTCGCCGACCGCTGGCTCTACGCGATGGACCACACGATCGAGCCTGAGATCGTGAGTTACGGTCCGGTGATGGAAGAGATCCACACCGGCAAGGATTTGCTCGCGCGCGGCGGTTTCCATGAATTTCCCATTCCCATCTCGACGCCGGGCTTCGACAACGGTCCGTACATCACGGCGGGCCACTGGATCACCAAAGATCCGGAGACCCGGCGGCGCAACGTCGGCAACTATCGCGGGCTCATCAAGGGCGAGGGCTGGAGCGGACTCATGTCGGGAACGCCGCAGGACCTCTCGCGCCACTGGGAGAAATGCCGGCAGCGCGGAATCCCGCTCGAAGTCGCGGTCGCCGTCGGCACGGTGCCGGCGGTCTCGTTCACCGCGACGCAAAAAGTTCCGCCGTCGATGGACGAGCTGGCGCTGGCCGGCGGTCTCGTCGGCGCGCCGATCAAGCTGGTGAAATGTAAAACGGTGGACCTCGAAGTGCCGGCGACGGCGGAAATCGTTTTCGAAGGTATCATCCCCACGAACTATCTCGAAGAGGAAGGCCCGTTCGGCGAGTCGATGGGCTACGTCGATCCACGGACTCTCAGCAACGTCTTCGAGCTGACCGGCGTCATGCACAGGAAAAACCCGATCTGGGTATCGATCATCAGCCAGGTGACGCCGAGTGAAAGCTCGAAGATCAAGGCGATGGGCATGGCGACGCTGATCCTCCGATCTCTGAAGCAAAAGGGATTTTCCAGCGTGCTCGAAGTTTCGCTCATGGAACCGCTGGTGAATCTTCGCCCGTACGTCGTGCTGCGCATGAAGAAGCGCGACGACAAGGACCCGTGGAACGCGATGGATGCGCTGCTGGCGTACGGCGACCGCGTGGGCAAGCTCGTCATCGCCGTCGATGAGGATATCAATCCGCACGATCCCGTCGCGGTCACGTGGGCGATTACACACCGCTCCCAGCCGCACAAAGACGTTAAGATCGTCCGCGACCGTCCCTTCGGCGCGACGCCGATCGGCATGGTCGCCAAGCATCCGTCGAGCCGCTACGACAATTCGGAGTCTTCGCTGCTGATCGACGCGACGCGGAAATCCGACTTCCCTCCCCTCTCGCTGCCCAAAAAAGAATATATGGAGCGCGCGCGGAAAATCTGGGAGGAGCTCGGTCTCCCCAAGCTGGAGCCGCAGGAGCCGTGGCACGGATATCTGCTGGGGCTCTGGCCCGAGGCGCTTGACGAAGAGGCGCGCCTGGCCGCCGCCGGCGATGCCGACAAAGTCGGAGAAAAGCTGCGCGCGACGCGCGTTGCGGTGGGCGAGGGCGAGACGCTCGGCTCGATGCGCGCGAAATGGGGCAAGACGCACGCGGGTCGGGCGGAGTAAAAGATTTCAGAGAGATCCTTCACTTCGTTCAGGATGACATATTGGGCCGTGAACGGTTGAATTTACTGTCATGCTGAGCGGAGCGAAGCATCTCTCCGAGAAATCCGAAGGACATTGATCGATGAAGCAGCCCGTCACGCTGAACGTCAACGGCGAAAATTACGATCTGGAGATCGAGCCCAACCGTTTGCTGCTGCACGCCCTCCGCGAGGACATCGAGCTTACCGGTACGAAAGAAGGCTGCAGCATCGGCGTCTGCGGCGCATGCAGCGTGATCGTCGATGGACGACTCGTCAGCTCTTGTCTCACGCTTGCGATCGCCTGCCAGGGAAAAGAGATCACGACCATTGAAGGGCTGGCGAAAGACGGCGCGCTTCATCCGCTCCAGCAGGCCTTCGTCGAATACGGCGGCCTCCAATGCGGCATCTGCACGCCGGGACAAATCATCGCGGCAAAGGCTCTGCTGGACGAAAACCCGCAGCCCACTGAAGAACAGGTCAAAGAGTGGATGTCCGGCAACCTCTGCCGCTGCACCGGGTATTACAAGATTTTCGAGTCGGTCATGGCCGTGGTCCAGGGAAAAGTTACCATCGGTCCGACCAAACGGGACCAGAAGCAAGCAAAGATCCAGAGCCTCGGCGTGTACAAGAGCTGAGCCCTTGCCCTCTCCCTCAGGGAGAGGGTTGAGTGAGGGAAACGCTAACTGCAAATCGCTACCTATATGTCCAAGGCAGAAAACTTTTCCGTAGTCGGCAAGCGCATCAACCGCGTCGAAGGTTACGAAAAAGTCACCGGCGAATCGCGCTACATCTCAGACATCGTCCTCCCGAGAATGCTGTTCGGAAAAATTCTCCGCAGCCCTTACCCGCACGCGAGAATCCTCAACATCGACACGAGCAAAGCGGAAAAATTACCAGGCGTACGCTGCGTCGTGACCGCCGAGGATACTATCAAAAAACCCTGGGGCGCTTTTTTCGCCGACCAGTATCCCCTTTCGGTCGGCAAGGTGCGCTACGTCGGTGAGGAAGTGGCGGCGGTCGCGGCCATTGATCGCGAGACGGCGGAGGAAGCGCTCGACTTGATCGAGATCGACTGGGAAGAGCTGCCCGCGGTCTTCGACGCCGAAGAGGCGATGCAGAAAGGCGCTCCGCTGATCCACGAAGATAAAGACAGCAACGTCGTCATGACCATCGACGTGGAGCGCGGAAACGTCGAGAAGGCCTTCGCCGAGTCCGACGTTATCGTCGAAGATACTTTCCAGAGCGCGCCGCAGTGGCATTGCGCGATCGAGACCATCGGCAGCGTCGCCGACTATTCTCCCACCGGCAAGTACACGATCTACATGAACACGCAGACGCTCTTCAACGCTCGTTACCGCATCGCCGCGGCGCTTGGGATTCGGGAAACCGACGTGCGCATCATCCAGAGCGCCGTCGGCGGCGGCTTCGGCGGCAAATCGTGCGACGACAACAACGCGCTTGTCGCCGCGATCTTGTCGCGCAAAGCGGGCAAGCCGGTGAAAGTCATCAACACGCGCGAGGAAGAATTCCTTGCCGGCAGCCGTCCGCGCGTCTTCATGAAAATCTACGTCAAGATGGGATTCAAAAAAGACGGCCGGATCAGAGCCAAGCAGACGCGCGTCGTCGCCGACAACGGCGCGTACTCGGCAAAGGCGCCTGCGATCACCGGCGTTGCCGTCTTGCGCCACGACACATGCTACAAGTACTCGGACGTGAAGACCCAGGCCTACCTCGTCTACACGAATAAAATTCCGACCGGCGCCTTTCGCGGCTTCGGTAATCCGTCGGCCGAGTGGGCGGTCGAGCAAGCGATCGACGAGGCGGCGCACGAGTTGGGAATCGATCCGCTCGAGATCGCGCGCATGAACGCGGCGGAGCCCGGCTACGTCTCGCCGCACGGTAACCGCGTCATTAGTTGCGAATTGAAGCAGTGCATCGACATGACGGAAAAAATGATGGACTGGAAGAAAAAGCGCGCCGCCAAAAAGCCCGACACCGGATTGGGATTGGCTTGTACGGTCCACGTCAGCGGCAAGCGCCACTTCGGCGACTACGACGGCAGCTCGGCGACGATTAAGATCAACGAAGACGGCAAGGCTCTCATCTTGAGCGGGGAGGGAGAAGCCGGCCAGGGGTGCTATACCACCATGTGCGCGATTGCCGCCGAAGAGCTTGGCGTTCCGATTGAGGACGTGGAGATTTCCCAGGCCGACACCGATCTCACCACTTTCTGCCTCGGCGCGTTCGCCAGCCGGCTCACCTATATAAGCGGCAACGCGGTGCGCGACGCCGCCTCCAAGGTGAAACAACAGCTATTCGAGCAGGCTGCAGAAATGCTTGAAGCCAACCCGGAAGATCTCGTCGCGCGCGACGGAAAGATTTTCGTCAAGGGCGCGGAGCAGAAGGCGTTGTCCGTCGGCGACGTGGCGCGCGCCCGGCTCTTTCGCAACGGCGGCGCGCCGATCGTCGCGTCGGGAAAATTCGACGCCGACTCGGTCTTGCAGGATTCCACGCGCTACGGCAATGAATCGGGCGCGTATAATTACGGTTGTCAGGCGGTCCAGGTCGAAGTGGACCACGAAACCGGCCAGGTGAAGATTCTCCAATACGTCGCGGCGTCGGACTGTGGCACGGTGATCAATCCGATCGGCGCCGAGGGACAGGTCGAGGGCGCGGTGGCGCAAGGCATCGGCTACGCGCTGATCGAAGGGCTGCGCTTCGACGAGGGCAGGCCGCTCAATCCGAATTTTTCCGATTACCGCATTCCGTCGATGCGCGACATGCCGCCGCTGAAACACGATTTCGCCGACTCCTACGAGCCGACGGGCCCGTTCGGCGCGAAAGGATTGGGCGAGCTGGGCATGGACCCGACGGCGGCCGTGATCAGCAACGCAATCTTCGACGCCGTCGGCGTGCGCATCAAGACGCTGCCGATCACGCCGGAGAAGGTCCTGCGGGCGCTCAAGGAAAAAGGCTGAGCGCCCGCGCATTTTAGATTTTGGATTTTGGATTTTAGATTCAATCGAAAATCGGCTCAGCCAAAAAAGGCTGATCAGCCTCAGGCTGAAATCTAAAATCGAAAATTGAAATGGTTAAATTCGACTACATAGAACCGGCAAGCCTTGAAGAGACACTCGGCCTGCTGGAGCGGCACGGCGAAGATGCCAGGCTCATCGCCGGCGGCACGGCGCTGCTGATTTGGATGCGCATGAAGCTGTTGAATCCTCGCGTCGTTATCAGCCTGGCTAAAATTCCCGGCTTCGACGCAATCCGCTTCGACCTCAAGAACGGTTTGACGATCGGGGCCGGCGCGCGCCACCGAGACATCGAGCTTCATCCCGCGGTCCGCGAGCACTATCCCCTACTCCACGAAACGTTTCGCAAAGTCGCGCAGCCGCGCATACGCAACATGGCGACGCTCGGCGGCAACCTCTGCCAAGGCGATCCGCTGACCGATCCCGGTGCGAGCCTACTCGCGCTCGACGCGGAAGTTGTGCTCCTCTCTTCAATGGGAAAGAGAACCGTCGCGCTGGACGAATTCTTTGTCGATTACTACCAGACGGCGATCGAGCCGGGCGATATTCTCACCGAGATTCGCGTTCCGCTTCCCGTGAGCGGGCTCCGATGGTCGCACATAAAGTTTCTGCCCCGGAGCCAGGAGGACTTTGCCACGGTCGGAGTTGCGCTTGCGCTGCGGCTGCGCGGCGACACGTGCGATGATGTTCGTCTGGCATTAAATTCCGTCGCGCCCACCATCCTTCGAGCGAAGCGGGCGGAAGAGATCGTGCGCGGGCAGAAGGTCAATGACAAACTGATTTCCGAAATGGCCGAAGTCGCCGCGACGGAGGTCGATCCGATCGACGACAACCGCGGCTCGGCCGAGTACAAACGCGAGATGGTAAAAGTCCTGGTGCGGCGCGCCGCCGCGGAAGCGCTGCAGAGAATATAACTCCGCTTGGGGTAAGCGGCTTTTAAGTTAACGTTTTGGTGAACGGTGGTCCGCGATGACCGACGATGCTACTGTATTTGCGGCCGTCCGTTCGACCTAAAGTTAGGAGGCGCTACTTCGCCCGACGGGCAGCGTCAAGTGCTATGCCGACAAACACGAATACGACGGCGAGCATGACGATAGCGGCGACAGTTTCCATGGCTATAGTCTCCCGATCTGGTTGATGCGACGCTCGATTTGGCGATGCAAGACCACGATGCCGAAAGTCAACACGATTACGCCGATGATCGCTAGCACAACGGTGAGAGCGCGTGCACCATCAGCCGTCGAAACAAGCCACCCAACCAAGCTGATATCAGTTACGACCATGATGCCCTGCCAGAATTTGAGGTAGGCGAGCTGTTCTTTAAGGCGATCGAGTTCAGACACGGCGGTCCTAATCTATCGACGTTGCGATAGAGGATATCATAGAACACACTTTCCTTCTAACTATTAAGTGAGCCGTTTAGGCCGCGTCGTTGCTGGCCGCCTATCCCAAACAGCTCTACACGATTTGCAAGATTACTTGTTTAACTGTATCGCTCA
>CAZNES010000120.1:5828-10468 GCA_964572145.1 uncultured Syntrophobacteraceae bacterium | reverse complement strand
GAATGGCACTGAACTCACATAGTCCGTGCCACCGCGAAGCGGTTTAGTTCAACTACTAAGTGAGCCGCTTTCGCTGACAAGATTGGCCGGTCGGCCTATCTCCGAGGCCGGCTCCACCAATCAAATCCGAGTCGATTACAATATCCGCCCTTTCGTCGAGGAAATCAAAGAAAAGCGAAAATAGGTCCAGCTTTCACCTTCCCGCCGCTTTTCGATAATAGCTCTCGTCGTAATAGCGCTCTAAAGAATTTCCCATCGGCAGTTTGAAGCCGAACTGGACTCTCAGATCGAGGACGCTTTGGAGACCGGAAAGGTTCAGAGCGCCGGAGGCCGATTGCTCATCGATCGCTTCGGCGGCCTCCTTGGGATTCAGCTTCATCTCGCCGGCCACATTTTTGACGGCCTCCTCCCGGTTGGCGGATCCTTGACCCAGCGAAGTCCTGCCAGCCAGCCGCGTAAAAATCCGACCAAATCGCCGCGCTGCTTTTGAGCCCACGCCCGGTTGACCGCGTAAACCGATCCTGGATAATAGGGAAGCAACTCCCGGCTGTCTCCGAGCCGAATCATTCCGGCGGCTTTTGCCTGGGCGTCAAAGGGCCGGTTCAGGACGGTCCCGGAGGTTTCTCCGCGAATCAACGATTCGGCCCGAAGGCGCGTAGAACCGACGGTAACAAGTGCGTAGTCGCCGCGATTGAGATCCAAACCGTGGGCCAACAGGACGCGTCGAAGGACCAAGGCATAGGCCGTGTCTACCGCGTCCACGGCCAGCTTCTTGCCCTTCAAGTCGCTCCAGTCCCGGATTTCCGGCCGCCCGAAGACCTGCAGGTCTACGTCGTCTCGTCCTTGAGCCACGGCGAAAATCTCAGCGCCTTCCTTACCCGACCACGCCAACACATTGTCGAAACCCGTTAAGGCTATATGATTCGTGCCGTTGCTGAGGCCGCGCATCTGTGAGGTGGAGTCGGGTGTAATAGCGACGTTCACATCGATTCCCTCTTTGGCAAAAAAGCCTCGTGTCCGTGCCGCTGCAGTTGCTGCGTCGCCCCGAAAGGCGTTCAACTCAATCTTGCGCGGCTCCTTCTGTTGGGTCTCGGCCGTTCCTACAAGCAAAAACAAAACGGTCGCGATCGCGAGCACATCTGAAATTTTCATCTTCACGAAGGTCTCCTTTCATTACTGTTTCGATTCGACGTGCGAAACCTAATCTATATAAATGGAGCGGCGAGTCAAAACGGAAGCGGTGGGCGCTCAACTCTTGACCGTCCGTTTGAGCCGCGGGTCCAGGAGATCCCTGATCGCGTCGCCGAGCAGGTTGATGCCGAGAACGGTGAGGAAGATGCACAGACCGGGAAAGAGCGCGAGCCACCAGGCGGTGCTGATGTAGCTGCGGCTGTCGGCGAGCATCGTTCCCCACGTAGGAATCTCGGGTGGAACTCCGAGTCCCAGAAAACTGAGGCTCGCTTCAGAGATGATCGCCGAGGCCATGGAGAAAGTGCCGATCACGAGCGAGATCTGGATCAGATTGGGAAGAATGTGGCGCCGAATGATGCGCTCGTCGCTGGCGCCAAGGGCGCGGGTCGCCATGACAAAGTCGCGGTCCCTAAGCGACAGCGCTTGGCCGCGCACGACGCGGCAATATTGAATCCAACGCTGAGCCACCAGCGCCAGAATCAGATTGAACAGTCCCTGGCCGAGGAACGCGAGGATCGTGATGGCAAGGAGAAGCGCAGGAAACGCCCAGACGACTTCGACCAGCTTCTGAATGATAAAGTCGATTTTCCCGCCGAAATAACCTGAGATCGCGCCCAGAGTTACTCCCACGAAACCGGAAATCAGCACGACGGCGAAGGCGACGACGAGCGAGACGCGCGCGCCGTAGATGATGCGGCTCAAGATGTCGCGGCCAAGGCTATCGGTCCCGAGGAAATGCGCGCCGCCGAACCATTGCGGCGCTTTGAGCGCGGCTTCGAGCGCTTGCTTGCCCGGATCGTACGGCGCGAGCCACGGGCTTAGAACGCCGACGACCGTCAGGACGCAAACGATCGATGCGCCGACGACGAATTTCGGCTGCATCCATGGACGCCGCCGAGCCCGCGAGCGCTCGTTGCTTTTCGGAACGGCGCGGGTCGCGGCGCTAGTAGCGGATTCTGGGATCGATGAATGCATAGAGGGCGTCGATAATGAGATTGATCGTGACAAAAGCGACCGTGTACATGAGCACGAGACCCGTGACCAATGGGTAATCCCGCGAGGTGACGCCGGTGATCAGCAAGCTGCCGACTCCCGGCCAGGCAAACACCGTCTCCACGATGATCGAGCCGCTGAGAAGAGTCCCGAGTTCCAGACCGACGACCGTGATGATCGGGATCAACGCGTTGCTGAGTATATGACGCCAGAGAACAATCCGTTCCGCCAGCCCCTTGGCGCGGGCCGTGACGACGTATTCTTCGGTCGCCGTTTCCAGGACCGATGAGCGCGTGACTCGCATCAGGATGCCGATCATGTTGACCCCGAGCGCGAGCGCGGGCATCAGCACGTGCAGGAAGGCGTCCTTAAGAGCGGCCCAGTTCCCTTGCAGCGCGCTGTCGAGAAAATAAAAGCTCGTCTGAATCGGCCCCGCGATGCCGTAGGTGCTGCGGCCCGCGGACGGAAGAATATGGAAAGTTCCTGCGAGCAGAAGAATCAGCATGATACCGAGCCAGAAATTAGGCATGCTGATGCCGAACAGGCCGAGGCTCGTGCCGAGATTATCGACCCACGAGTTGGGCCGGGCGCCGGCCCACACTCCAAGCGGAATGGCGCAAGCGATCGCAATCAGTATCGATAAGAGCGCAAGCTCGAGGGTGGCCGGCAATCTCTCCGCAATCACTTCTCTTACGGGCGCCGCGAAGCGAAACGATTTGCCGAGATCGCCGGTGGCGGCGGAGAGAACGAATTTGACGTACTGGACGTGCACCGGCTGGTCCAATCCCCAACGCCTCTTCGCCTCGGCGAGATCGGCCGCGGTGGTCTCCTGGCCGAGCAGCATCGTCGTCGGATCGCCGGGCGCGGCATGGAGCAAAATAAAGACGAGCAGAGCGATCAGGAGCAGCACGGGGAGCGTGCCGAAAAGACGTTGGAGGAAGTAGACCGTCACTGCGGCTCCTTTGTGTCGAACCTGCCCACTCGAACGACAGCGCGGAGGGAACTCGCTTCGGTCGGATCAAAGAGCGGCGCGATGTGGCCTACTTGAGCACGCGGATATCTTCGCCGAAGATCCGGCCGCTGGGCGTCGGTTTGTAGTCGATCTGTTTTGCCACGCCGTAAATCATCTTGTGACGCCACATGAAGCAGGCGGGCGCATCGTCGGTGAGGAGGCTCATCGCTTCGGAAAGGACTTTTCTGCGCTTCGCGGGCTCAAAAGTTTGCCGCTCCGTCACCAGCAGTTTGTCGAACTTAGGATTCGAGTAGCCGATCCGGGGCGAGCCGCCGGTTTCGAAATATTGCGACAGGGCGACACTCGGATCGACGATCGATCCCCGGCCCATGTAGTAGAACGGGGTCTTGCCGGCCTGAACGTTGGACCAGAGCGTCGCCCACTCTGGCGTGAGGAGTTTGGCGTGGAAGCCGGCGCCGTTGAGCATCTGCGCGATCGCCTCGTTGATCTGCTTATCTAAGGTGTAGCGGCCGACCGGCGTTTGCAATTCAACATCCACGCCGTTTGGATAGCCAGCCTGGGCGAGCAGCTTGCGCGCTTTGTCCGGGTTGTAATCGTATTTGGGTTTCAGATTCGGATCGTAGCCGTACTGACCCGGACCGATCGGGCCGTCGAGCCGCGTGGCGAGCCCTTGAAGAAGCGTGTTGATGATTTTGTCCCGGTCGATGGCGTGGCAAACCGCCTGCCGGACTTCTTTCTTGTCGAACGGCGGCTTGGGCTGCATGGCCAGGAACATGATCTCGACGGCGTCTACCGTCGCAACCCTGGCGTCGCTCTCGACGCGCTTGCGCAGGTGCGGCGGGATGAATTGCGCGATCTGGATCTCGCCGTTCAACAGGGCCGTGACTCGTTGTTCATCCTCGCGCATGACCCGGAAGACGACCTCGTCCGGCGCCTGCGTGAGCTGCTTCATCCCCGGATAGTCCGGGTTTTTTGAAATCACGAAACGCTGGCCGGGGATCAGCTCCTTGAATTTGTAAGGGCCGGCGCCGATGGGATATTTGCGGTCGGCGGTTTCAGCGCCGTATTTTTCATAGACGGCCCGGTTGGTGATGATGAGACGGTCGAAAAGATATTCGAGCAAGGGAGCGGTCGGCTGCTTGGTCGTGAAGCTGACCGTGTACTTGTCGACGACAGAGGCGGCGGCGATCGGAGCGATGTTTTGCGTTTGTTTGCTCTGCGGATCGTTCCTCGCCCGGTTGAAAGAGTGAACCACGTCGTCGGCGGTAAAAGGCGAGCCGTCGTGCCAGCGGATATCCTTGCGTAGATAAAAAATCCAAGTGTTGGGATCTTTGACTTCCCACCGCTCGGCGAGCATGCCGGCGTAGTCGCCCTTGATGAAATCGTAGGTGCCGAGGCAGCCCATGACCTGGCACCAGATGCCGTAGAGCAGGGAGACGCTGTCGCCGTAAGGATTGTAGGTTTCCATCGTTTCGGTGACGCC
>CAZNES010000120.1:0-5728 GCA_964572145.1 uncultured Syntrophobacteraceae bacterium | reverse complement strand
GCAGGGAGACGCTGTCGCCGTAAGGATTGTAGGTTTCCATCGTTTCGGTGACGCCAATGGAAACGCGCGTCTGCGCTTCGGCAGGCCGCGCCTGCGCAGTTGTCAGCAGTAGCGCCGTCAGTCCCGCGAGCAAAAGTTTTTGTTGCCGGTTCATCTCAGCCTCCTTCTAAATGGAGCGGCTCTACGCTGCCGCTTTCGTAAGGTGCGATGGCATTTATCTTCTATTCCCCACGCCCAATTTCTGTCAAGCCCCGCAGGCCGGCCACAAAGGCCCATCTACTTCGTTGCGCTCGAACCGCCTCGCTCGACGTACTGGAAAAAGCACGCCTGCGCTCGTCGGTTTGTCGCGCGCCTTGTATCCGGGACCTTTTTGACCGGCCTGATTGACGGGCTTTGCTGAACGGTTGTAACCGAGAGCGATCACACGGTATAAAATTCCTGGATCGAGCAACGCCCCGGGAGGAACATCAACTGCTTCGCGTTTTTCGCCCCCTCACTCACAAAAATTACGCCGTCTTCCTCTCCTGCGATTTTGTTTCGTCCATCGGGCAATTCATTCAGGAGGTGGCGCTCTACTGGATCGCCTACGAGATCACCAAGTCGGCCCTCGCGCTGGGGATCCTGGGCGTCTGCGAGGCCGGGCCGCGGTTGGTGCTGAGCGCGGTCGGCGGCGCGCTGGTCGACCGCTACAACCGTCTGCGCGTGGTGATCCTGATCCAATACCTCACCGCGGCGCCGATCTTTGTTTTCATCGCGGTGTATTTCTCGGGGACTCTGGCGTTCTGGCACCTGCTCGTTTTTCAGATCGTCTCATCCGTCGTTCGAAGCATCAACCCCTCGGCGTCCCAATCGCTCATCCGCGAGCTGGTCCCGGACCATGCGCTCATGAGCGCGATCGCGCTTTTCTCCATGGAGTTCAACTTCGCGCGCATCATCGGCCCGTCGGTGGGCGGAGTTCTCATCCTCTGGCTCGGCGTCGGAGGTTGTTTCCTGATTTACGGGGTCACTTTGATTCTCGCCGGCCTGGGACTTCTCTTCGTCCGTCTTTCTCCGGCAGAGGTCGTCAGGGGCGGGCATGGGCTGCTCCACGAGGTTCAGGAGGGCTTCCGCTATATACGGCGCGCGCCGGTGATCTTGAGCAGCATCGCGGCGGCGTACATTCTTAGTATTTTCGTCGGCACCTACCAGCGTTTTCTCCCGGTCTTCGCCGCGGAGATACTCGAAGTCGGGCCCGAAGGGCTGGGAATTCTGATGGCCGCGCCGGGCCTGGGCGCGGTCGCCTCGCTATTTTTTTTGGGCAGCGCCGCCGAACGGTGGCGCAAGGAAACCATGCTCTGGGTGACCACCGCTCTGACTCCGGTTTTTCTCATCCTGTTTTGTTTCTCGCACAATTTCTGGCTCTCCGCCGTTCTTCTTGGACTCGTCGGCGGCGGACAAATTGCGTTTCGCACCGTCAGCCGCCTGATCATCCAGATGGACGTGCCGAACGCGCTCTTGGGCCGGGTCATGAGCGTCTTCGTCATGGACCAGGGAATGCGGTCGGTCGGCTCGTTGGTTATGGGCATTTTCGCCAGCTTCTTCGGCGCCGATCTCGGCCTGGCGCTCACCTCGGTACTATCGCTGTTCCTTACCTCGACACTTTTTTATTATCTTCTCCCGCAAAAGCCGGAAAAAACCGGCGCGCGTTAGCGCGGTGGGCGCCGCTTGCGCTTTCTTCCCGAACTTATTATTGGACTGGTTAAAGCAAAGAGAGACAACATGGAAAACTTGTCCAAGCAGAGAGCGTTAAAAAAGTCGCCGTTTTTGGAATGGTGCGACAGCGAGGGATTGCCGGTTGCGACGGGCTACGGCGTCGAGGACCTGCGCGCGCTGCCGCTTTCTCACTGGGAGCGGCTCGGCGGGCCGGCGGCCTACTGTCACCTCGAAGGGTCTCAGGGATTTGTCGGCGCGATGGTCGCGGAGATTCCGCCGGGGAAAAGCTTGCGGCCGATCCGCCATCTTTACGAGGAGCAGGTTCTCATCTTAGAAGGACGCGGCGCGACGCAGTTTTGGAGCGACGGGAGCGGGCAGGCGGTTACGCTCGAATGGCAGGCCGGGAGCCTCTTCTCGCCGCCGCTCAACGCGCGGCACCAGCACTTCAACGGCTCGTCGTCCGAGCCGGTGCGCTTTGTCGCGGTGAACAACGCGCCGGTGATTTTCAATATCTACAAGTCGGCCGAATTTATTTTCGACGCGCCGTTCGATTTTACCAACCGCTTCAGCGGCCAGCGCGATTTTTTCAGCAGTGAGTTCAAGCCCAGCGACCTCGAAGACAAGGCGGTAAATTTTATTCCCGACGTTTACGCCGTGCCGCTCGACGATCACCCCGAGCGCGGCGTCGGCTTCAGCCGTCTCGGCATTCATCTTTCGGGCAATTCCATGGTCGGCCACATCATGGCGATCAAGTCCGGCACCTACAAAAAGGCGCACCGCCATCACGCGGGCGCGCAGGTGATCGTGCTCGGCGGCAAAGGATACAGCTTGATGTGGCCGCCGGGAGGAAAATTCGTGCGCGTCGATTGGAAGAAGGGGAGCCTGCTCGTTCCGCCCGAAGGCTGGTATCACCACCATTTTATTACCAGCCGCGACGCCGCGCGCCATCTCGCGCTGCGCCGCGGACTGCGCGGCATCGGCGCCAACTGGCTGCCTTCGGTCAGCGAGCATGACGGCGGGCATATGCTCGAACACGAGGACGAGCCGCCGGAGATCCGCGCGATGTACGAGGCCGAGCTCAAGAAAGAGGGAGTTGCGTTCCGGATGCCGCCGGTCGCGCGGGCGAAGTAGCGGCGGTGATTTACTATTGCTGTATTCCACCGAACAAAATCAACTGCCGCTTCTCACAACCAATACGGAGCAGTGCGCATGGTCGACGACTTTGTCCACCGTAGCGCCGAGAACTCGTCTTCGCAGAGCGGAGTGAGGATTTGTCCCGATTGCGATGAGATCGGCGCCCCACTCCTCTGCAATCCTTAGAATAACATCGGCGGGCTTGCCATAGTCGATATGGACCGTTGAAGAAAGACCTCTTTGCCGCAAGCTTGCGGCGGCTTCATCCATAATCTTTGAATAAAATCCCTTAGCGTGTTCTCTCGCCTCTTCCACTTCACTCACGGTCTCCGCGTATTCCGGGATTCTGCCGACTGCCAGGAGATGAAGCTCGGCCGCCGCAGTCTTGGCCATCTCCGCAACTTTCGTCAAAGCGAGCTTGGCGCCTTCAGACCCATCGTAGGCCAGCAGTATTTTCTTAAACATTTTCCTTTCCTCCTTTTTCCGCAAACAAAGCCTCGCGTTCTTTTCCTTTGGGCTCGAAGAAGGTCTGAGCGATGAGTGTCGGAATAATGGCGGTTAAGATAACAACAACGACTAAGATGGAGTACTGGTCCCGGTTGATGATTCCGTGTGTGAACCCGTAAAGGGCGGAAATAGTTCCAAACGTAAGACCCGTGCTCATCATCAGGGTGGTATATAAATTGATCTTTGTGGTGAATCGGAACCATACCCCTGCCGGGTACAGAGCGAAAAATTTCGCCAGGCTCTTCGCCGAGAAGAACACGATGACTATGCCAAAAGCCGTGAGCACGGCTCTCACGTCCACCAGGCTTCCGGCCTTGAGAAAGTAGAACGGTGTGAGCAAGGCGAACGTGGTCGCGCGCATTCGCCTGATGAGTTCTTTGTTTGCGAGAAAGGTGTCGGCTAGCACCATGCCGACCAGATAGGCCGGCAACACGCCCTCGCTGCCGCCCCGCACGGCCAAATACGCGAGAACGAGAAGGACAAGATAGATGTACTTGACCTCGGGTTCGCTCGAATGCGCGTTGACTCTCTTAAGGTAGAAGGGCGTAATTTTCGGCAGAAGAAGAAGCGCAAGAACGGTTACAACAATAAAGATCCAGAACCAAACTCCGAAGCTGGTAAAGAGCAGCCCGAGGGCAATCACGGTTCCAAGATCGTCCACAAAGCAGGCGGCCAGGATCAGCTTCCCAATGGCAGTCTCGTTAAGCCCGGTCTCCACCATGACGGCGTAAACCACCGCGACCGATGTCGTGGACATGGCGATTCCAGCGATTTGGGATGCTCTGAGATCCCAACCGAGGAGAAACTGAGCCGCCGCCCATGACAAAGCGAACGGGGCAAAGAATCCTATGATTCCAAGAACGAGGCTTTCTTTCCAAAATCTTTTTAAGGTCCGGCTTTCAAGCTCGGCGCCGGCGAGAAACGTGAGGATGATAGCGCCAAAACTGGCGAGGAAATTAATCCACTCGGAAACTTGCAGATGAAAAGAGTTCCCGGCAAGTATTCCTACGATCAGCTCGACAAGAGCGGCGGAGATACCGATTCGGAGAGAAACTAGGCTGGATATCAGGGCGAGAGCGATCCAGACTGAGGCGTCCCACCAGAGCTGTTCCATAACTCTACCTCCAGAATGAAAGTAGGCGTTATCAGCCTGTGGGCGGTTAAACGGAGAACGCCATCTCCACGACGCTTGATATCACATTGCCCTTTCCCCCTCAAGCCAGCTCTCGTTGGCGGGCCCGTTCGATTTGTGACAATAGACACTAAAAGATCGTAATATGTGTGATGAAAGAAGGAGCGCACAAATGACTTACAGATTTAGACGCCCTTGTGTCGTAGCCGCGATTTGCGGTCCAACGGTTTTTATCCTGGCGCAGTTTTTGATCAACGTTGTATCGGCCGCGGCGATACCGGATGTACTGACAAAGAAACTGGCCGAATATAAGGGCGCGGAACGCGGGCAGATAAATCCCGTTCAGGACGGCTCGCTGACTCGTGAGTTTCCCGGATATTCGTTCTATGTGCTACGCTTCAGACAGTATCCGGTTGCGATGGCCCCTCCTGAACCGCTGAGGGCTAAGAATCTCTTCGTTGTTAAGCCGGATGCTTCTGTCGAGTATCTATCCGACACCGAGACGTTAAAAAATTTCTTCCGGGCCACTCTTGCTCCGATTACAACACAAGCGAGCGCAAGGGACGCAGCCAAGGCCTGGTTACAGCTTGCACAGGAATTCCACCAGGATGGCTTTTTTCGGTTTTCAATTTCCGACGATTCCATACAAGTCTCCACGACAGGGAATGGCGGTCTCGAAGTCTCGGGAAAAGCTGTTGTGAATCCGCAGGGAGGCAACAAAGGCGAGATTGCCGCGTCGCTCGCATTTGACACTGCTGGCGTGCTGACAAATGTGTCAGAGTCGGCTCAGGTCTACCGAGGCATGCGGCCGATTTGCCAAGCAACCAAGCTTTTAGATCCTGACCCGATAGTGCGGGGCATGGCGGAGCAATCTCTGCTGGTCATGGGCGAGGCAGCAAAGGAATATCTGGACGAACAGCGCGAGCAGGCCGGCTCGGCGCTTCGAGACGCAATCGACTTGATCTGGCAACGGATCGTTGCCGAAGGGCGCTGACATGCTTGCCGAAATCGCATCGGCCAAGAGTGCGCGGCCTCCGCCCAGCGGGTGGCGAGCGATACCCGGAAGCATCTGGGCGCTGGGCTTCGTCAGCATGTTCGCGGACATCTCCTCCGAGATGATCCACAGCCTGCTTCCGGTGTTCCTCGTCTCGGCGCTCGGTGCAAGCGCACTAACGGTCGGGCTGATCGAAGGAATCGCCGAGGCGACTGCCCTGATCACCAAAGTATTCTCCGGCACTCTCAGCGACTATCTCGGACGGCGAA
>CAZNES010000119.1:0-10471 GCA_964572145.1 uncultured Syntrophobacteraceae bacterium | reverse complement strand
ATTTCTCATGAATAGAGCAATACCTTTTGAGCATTATTCCCAGAATGACATTCAAAAGAGATCTGTCATCCTGAACGAAGTGAAGGATCTCTCCGAGAATCATCTTTCGGATTTCATCTTTAGTCCCTGATGTCCTGCAGCAGCCAATCCGTAGGGATCTCTTTCCCCAGCCCTTTCGCTATCGCCAGCTCGTACGCCTTGCCGGCGACGGCGAAGAATTGAGCGCCCTGGATGTTTCCTCGCTCGGAATAGGTGATCTGCTTGGGGGAAGTCCTACCCTTTCTGGCGCCGCTCAAAAGATCCGCGAGCAAAACGGCTCTATCTTCAGCGATCGCGCCGTGGCCGCGCTGGCCGGCGCGCTTCATCTTGAAGCCGTCGTTCTGCGGCGATGCGGCGGCGTATGTCAAATATTCATCGGCAAGCCCGAATTCAGGCAATCCCACGGGCGCCGGCGCGTTGCCGAGCCGTAAGGACACGTCGATCCTTCTGAGCGTTTCCTCGTCGGGCTTGCCGCCGATGCAGGTGACGTGCGTCCCCTCTTCAAGGCAGTCGCCGACGATGATGGGGACCGCCGAGTCGGTGCAGCCCGCGACGATATCGGCGCCTTTGTACACGGCGCGCGGATTCTCCAGCGCCACCGCTTCGATGTTGAATTTCGCCGCGATCTCTCTCGCATACTCCTCACGGTGCGCTTTGATCGGACTGTAAACCTGAACCTTCTCGATCTTCCGCGCCAGGAGAAAGGCCTCGGCGTGCGACCGCGCCATACCACCGGAGCCGATCATGCCGACGACGCGCGCGTCTTCCCGCGCCATGTGCTTGACGCCGATGCCCGAGTCCGCGCCGACTCTGATGTGCTGGAGATAGCCGTCGTTGATCAACGCCAGCGGCTCGCCGTTCTCCGTGCTGACGAGCAAAATAAGGCCGCAGAATTTTCCGGGCCGCACGCAGTATTTCTCCTGGGTCCGCGCGCCTTCGTATTCTTGCTCGTAAATCACGTCCGACTTCATGCGGATCGCGAAGTAACCCGCAGCGGAACCGCCTTCCATCGTTCCCCATTGGTAAATCTTTTTCGGGTCCCGGGTCGGAATCTGGATGTCGATCCGCGGCCTGCAGACCGCTGCGCCGCGCCCGAGGTCGGAATACGCTTCTTCCAGGGCGCGCATCGCGATCTCCATCGTGAGCACGCTCTGGACGTCGTCATTGCTGAGAATGAGAGTCACGGGGTTTTCGTCAGGGATTCTTGCCCCAGAGCGAGGCGAAGAATCCTTCTTTGACCAGCTCCTGCACCAGGCTGTTGTCGTAGAACTGCTCGGGCTTGGCCTGCTTCGCCTTGGGGTTTTTCTGAGCGATCTCGTCGATGGTCACCTGAAATGCCTGCGGCTTCACCAGCGGGACCTTCTCGACGAAATCATAGGCATAATCCGCGCTTCCCTCGAGCATTCCCGGATCGGTTACTTTTGAGTAGCGGGCGATGATTTTTTTGAAATCTTCCTTTCTGGAGTGCATGAAGTGAACGGCCCTGCCGTAGGCGCGCAAAAATGCCTTGGCCTGCGCTCTATGCTCTTTCATAAACCGGCGCGTCACTCCGATGCCGACGTGCACGAAGGGGATATCCTCTTTGGCCAGGTTGGCGAGCATCTTCATTCCCGCCTGCTGCGCCACGTAGCCCATAGGGTAGGACATCGGCGCCGCGTAGATCAACTTTTTGGAAAGAGCCGCGGCGATCTCCGGCATGCCGCCGATCTGCATGATGGGAACGTCACGGACAGGCTCGAGGCCGTACTTGCGCAGAAGCATACGCATCGAAAAATCGGTCGAGGCGCCGAAGCGCGTTACCCCGACCGCTTTTCCTTTCAAGTCCTGTACGCTTTTGATCTCAGGAGCGGCCATAATGTAGAACGCGGCAACGTTGATCACCGCCCCCATAGCGATCAGGTCTCCGCCCTGGAGACCGATGTCCACGATCACCTGGCTGTTCGCTGTCGAAATCGCGACGTCCCCGGCGAGCTGCGCCTGCGCGATCGTTGACGAGCTGGCTATGTAGATCAGGTCGGCGTCCAGCTTCTCTTCTTTGAAGAAGCCGCCGTCCTTGATCACCCAGTAGGGCGCGTTGAGCGCGCTCACGGCGGACCAACCCACCATGAGCTTTTGCGCTTCGGCGGATCGAGGCAACACGATGACGAAAAATAGCGAAAGAAGTCCGAGGAAGCGGAGTGAAAAAATACGATTGCTCATTTTCTCCTCCTGGGCTGGGAAAAGAGATCATCGGCGCACGTCATCTGAATCTTTCTCACGCCTCGCGCCTCATGCCTCACGCCTGAGATTGCGCTTCCTCACGGTAAAAGCCCAAAGCTTCCATGAGCGGCCGGTCGGTCATGAGAAAAAGTATCGCGGGCTCGTTGTGGTTGTTCTCGTGGCGGTGATGCTTCCAGAGCGGCGCGACGAAGGAATCGCCCTCTTCCCATTCATAGCGCACGTCGCCGATCGTCGTCGCGCCCTTGCCTCGGAACACATGATAGATCGTCGAGCTGGTGTGCCGGTGGGACAAAGTTTTCTCTCCCGGGCGGAGCATCTGAATGGCGCAGGAGAAAGTCGGCAGCGTCGGGCCGCCGGTGAGCGGATTGGCATATTGAAGCAAGATTCCGTCGTAAGGATCGCCCGGCCTCTCGCCGACCGTTTTCAGAACTCGCTCGGTAT
The DNA here is from genome assembly GCA_964572145.1 of uncultured Syntrophobacteraceae bacterium. Lineage (GTDB taxonomy): Bacteria > Desulfobacterota > Binatia > UBA9968 > UBA9968 > JAJPJQ01. The sequence goes on along the minus strand of CAZNES010000119.1, from coordinate 7,771 downwards.
CTTCCCAGCGATAAACATACGGCGGCGGCTGGAGAGCATCGGCCTTTACCCAACTCGGCCGCAAGGGGCCGAGCTCGCAATACGAAGTCCCCTCGGCGCGGGTGATCGGCTGATGCGGCTCTTTGTACGGCTCGTGAAAATCGACTTGCAGCATGCGCACCAGAGGCGAATCGAGCACGTCGAGCCACATGAGAGTCTCGCTCGATTCGTTGATGTGATCGTGCCACGTCCAGTTGGGCGTCGTGGCGAAGTCGCCCGCGCCGATCTCGAACGATTCGCCCTCGACGACCAGGCGCGCGCCCTTGCCCTTGGTGATGAAGCGGATCGCACCCGCCATGTGGCGGTGCGCGCCGGCGTGTTCGCCGGGCTTGAGCATCTGGAGATTCAGCGTGAGCGTATGCGATGTCCCGCTTTTCAGCGCCGGATGGGCCATCTGGATGACCCGACGGAAAGACGTTTCCAAACCGACCTCGTCTCCCGCTCGCTGGATCATCTCGTAAAGATCTTTTCCCTTCCACAGGTGCGGCTCGAAGGTGGCCGCCGGCTCGCGAAAGACATCGCCGACGTTCGCCTGCCAATAGCCGCGGAAATTTTTCTTTTTCAGCTCCTCTTCAAATGCTTTGAGGTCCGCCATCGTCTCACCTCCAGCAGAGCGCTAGGGCTTCTCTATTCACCACGAAGGACACGAAGGTTTTCGTAGGGTGCGCTTCGCGTACCGATCAGTCTCGGATTGTCTCGCGCAAAGGCGCAAAGGCCGCCAAGAAAAACTTCTTTTAACTTTGCGTTCTTGGCGTCTTGGCGCGAGTCAATCCCCGCGTCCCAGAGTTCCGGACCGTCGAAACATTTGCGCAAACCGTGAATACTTTTAATCATAGTATTTCGAAGCACACGAAGAACGGATAACCGAACTAGAAAAGCGACCGGAATCGAATAAGATTCTTTCTTCCTTCGTGCTCTTCGTGTCCTTCGTGGTGCTATACTCCGTCTCAAATGCTGAATTTAGGATAAACCACCCACAGCATGACACACTACACTAGATCTCATAGAGCCGGGCCGCGTTTCCGCCCATGATCTTCGCCATCAGCGCCGGCGCGATCTCTTCGCGCCGAACGATGCTCTTCACGGTGTCGGGAAATTTGGAATCCGAGTGATTATAGTCCGAGGCGAAGATCAAAACATCCTCGCCGACGTAGCTCGCCACGAAGGGAATCGTACGCTCGTCGGGCTCGAAGGAATAGTAGAGCTGGCCGCCGCGCATGTATTCACTCGGCGGCCTGGTGAGCCACGGCACCGTCGGCTGGAGGTATTCGTAGTGCTCGTCGAGCCGCTCCATCCAATAAGGAATCCAACCGGCGCCGGCTTCCATGAATGCGACTTTCAACCGGGGAAATTTTTCCAGCACGCCGCCGACGACGATGCAGAGGACGGCGATCATCTGCTCGAAGGGATGCGTCATCGCGTGCGTGTAGAAAGGATGATCGAATCTCTCGATGCCGGCGGCCGTGCCGTCGCCCGCGCCGACGTGAACGCAGACCGGAACGCCCAGGCGCTCGGCCTCGGCAAAGAACGGGAGGAGATCGGGGTGGTCGAGATTTTTTCCCGAAGCAGAATGGGCTGGCGTCGCGACGGCGACGAAGCCGAGATCTTTGACGCAGCGGCGCAGCTCGCTTACCGCGGCGGGTGGGTCCTGGATCGGCACAAGGGCCACGCCCTTCAGTCTACGCGAATCCGATTTGCAATACTCGGCCAGCCAGTTGTTGTAGACTTGAGCTATGGCGCACGCGAGGTCTTTGTCCTCGACGAATGGAAGACTTAAAAACGGCGATGTGCCGAACAGCACCGCGGTATCGATGCCTTCGAGATCCATGTCTTTTAAGCGCTGCGCCGGGTCTTCCATTCCCGTGGTGGATTCAGGCCGACGATTGCGCGGCGCGCCGACGAAGCTGCAACCCTTGCCCACGGGCTTCGGACAAAGCTTTCCTTCCATCATGATGAAGTCCACGCCACGGTTGTCCTTGACGACGCGCGGCGCGCGCGCTTTGAACGGCGCGGCGATGAGATCCTCCCACGGAAGGTTTCTTTCCTGAACGTGACCGTCGGCATCGATAATGCGCATGGCAATCTCTCCTGCGTGAAGCTACCATCGAGGTTCTCAAAGTGTCAATAAGCAGGTCGGGTCTCTGAGGGAAACAAAATTGAGATTCTTCGCTAGCGCTCAGAATGACAAGCGGGTGGAATGTCCACCTAATCCTTCCCTTCTGTCATCCTGAGCAAGGCGAAGGATCTCTCCGAAACGAACCGGCACCAAATTGAAGATCTGAGATTGAAGAGTTACACACGGGCTATGTCTTTTTCCTGGATGCTCGTTGTTCTTTTTGCCGCGGCTCTGCATGCGAGCTGGAACGCGATCATCAAGGCGGGATCGGACAAATTCAACGACACAGTTCTGGTGACGATCGGCGCGGCGATAGTTCCGGGCCTTTTGTTACCCTGGATTTCATTCCCTGCCGCGGCAAGCCGACCCTATTTAGTCGCATCCGTAATCATCCACTTCGGCTATTTCTCTCTCGTCGCTCTGGCTTACCGTAGCGGCGATTTGAGCTACGCCTATCCGATCATGCGCGGCGTCGCGCCTATGCTCACGGCTATGGCCGCAGCTTTTCTGATCAACGAACCGCTGACTACAGGCGGAAAGATCGGCATCTTGCTGCTCTGCTCCGGTATCCTAACGCTTGCAGGCGATAACTGGCGGTCGGGAAAATTTAGCTTTGAGCCGACGGCGATTGCCTTAACTAACGCAATCGTCATCTCTATTTACACGCTTGTCGATGGCATCGGATTGCGGCTCGCGGGCGATCCGGTGAGCTACATCTGCTGGCTGTTATTCTTACAGCCGGTACTTCTTCTCCTCTATTCGTTTATTACGCGACGCGAGAGTTTTATTGCTCAACTCAAAACACGTTGGCGGGCGTGCTTCCTCGGCGGAGTCTGCACATGCGCGTCCTATGGACTCGCGCTTTATGCCATGGCTTACATTCCCATCGCGCTTGTCGCCGCGCTCCGCGAAACCTCGGTTATCTTCGGCACGTTGATCGCGGCAATCTTTCTACACGAGCGCTTCGGCCCGATTCGTTTTGTAGCTGCCGGCTTGGTTACGGCCGGGGCTATTGTGATGAAAGTGTTTTGAGCCTCCATAAGAGCCGCTCTTGCTAGGTCTTCAAACAGGTAATTCCTAGCCAATAATTTGCTTTATATCTCACCGGAGATACGGTAAAATCGTTTCCGAGGTTTGAAGACGGTGAACCACATCGCACATACAAAGCAGGATGTCCTGGCTGTGCTCTCCAAGAATCGCTCCAGAATCAGAGCGCTAGGCGTGAAGAGGCTCGGGCTCTTCGGCTCTTTCGTGCGCGATCAGCAGAGGTCGGAAAGCGATGTGGACTTGCTGGTCGAATTCGAGCAGGGGCAAAAGAGCTTCGACAATTTCATAGAACTTGCCTTCTTGCTCGAAGAGCTGCTGCAACGCCGCGTTGAACTCATAACCCCCGAAAGCCTTAGTCCTTACATCGGTCCCCATATCCTCGACGAAGTAGAATATGCCCCTATCGCCGCTTGAGTATCTGCGCCACATCGTCGATGAAACCGAGTTTCTAACCGTCCAGACGAAGCTCATCAGCAAAGATGAGTTTATGCGTAATGAGACAGTAAAGCGGGCGTTTGTTCGGAGCATTGAAATCATCGGCGAAGCAGCGAAGAAAGTCCCGGAGAATCTTAAGCGGAATCATTCGAATGTTGAATGGAGAGCCATAGCGGGTATGAGGGACAAGCTGGTCCACGACTACTTTGGAGTAGATTACGAGATCGTTTGGGATGCTGTAACAAACAAGGTGCCGGTTCTCCATCAACAGATGAAGGACATCCTGCGGAGCGAGGGTGCGCGCTGACTCCAATTTGCGTGACCGATGAGCCGAGTCCCGAAGCGCTTTGCTCCGAGATTTCTCAACCATGCCCACCATCGTTTCCTTCTACGCTTCGCTGCTCGCGCTGCTCTTCGGCCGCATTGTGCACGCCTATGGCGTGAGCCAGGAAAAAGAAAATTACCGGCTGCGCACAGCCGGCATGCTCCTGACCTTCGGCGCGATCGTCGTCGCGGCGTTGAGACTGCTAAGTTATTTCGTGTTTAGTATCTGAAGAGTTGAACGAGCGAAGAGAGATTCTTCGCTCCGCTCAGAATGACATTCAAGCCTTGCCAACTTGCATCTGTCATCCTGAGCAACGCGAAGGATCTCTCCTAATTGCGCTAGTCCGGAAAAATCTCAGTACGACTGCGCTGAGGGCGTCAGCCGGTAATCTTTATGGAGTTGATCACCACCGCCTCAACCGGGACGTCTTGGTTGAGCCCTCTGCTTCCCGTTTTCACCTTCTCGATTTTTTGCACGACGTCCATGCCGTTGGTCACCTTTCCGAAGACCGCGTAGCCGAAGCCGTCGGCGTTGTTGTTGCGGTGATCGAGGAAATCGTTGTCCGCTACGTTGACGAAGAACTGGCAGGTGGCGCTGTCCACGACGTTGGTCCGCGCCATCGCGAGCGTGCCCGTCGTGTTTTTGAGTCCGTTCCCGGCCTCGTTCTTGATCGTCGCCTTCGTGGCTTTTTGTTTCATGTCCTTATCGAAACCGCCGCCCTGAATCATGAAGCGCGGTATCACGCGGTGAAATATCAAGCCGTCAAAAAATCCATCCCGCGCATAGGCCAGAAAGTTCTCCGCCGTGACCGGCGCCTGATCCATAAAAATCTCCGCCCAGAAATCGCCCGCGCTCGTCGAGATACAAACAACCGGGTTCTCCACGGTCTGCTTCGCTTCCGCCATTGTGTCCTCCTAAGTTGTGATGGTTTCCATGTTACATGCTTCGCGGAGGAACCCAAGCCTATCGAGTATTATTTCTCTTTAAACGGCACGCGCTGCGTTCGCCTCATCTCTCCGACCGCGTAGTGTTCGCCGCGTAGCGCGCGCTCGGCGTCGTCCTGGTCCTCTTCGCTCCAACTGCCGAGATTGTACCCGTACCACGGTTTTTTCAGATCAAGGGCGGGCAGTCCGAGCTCGCGCCAGATCGCTTGCGCTTTTTCCATGAATTCCCGCCTGGGAAGAGAGACCGGCGGATATTCCCATTTGCGCGTGGCGTCGATCAGGATGGCGGAGCCTCTAAGCGTCGCCGCTTCTTCTCGGGAGGAAGGCGGCGCCAGCGAAAAATCCAGCGCAGTGGAAACTTTGATGTCGCGGATGCGAATGTCGCGGTGGGGCTGCATTCGATACGACATCGCCCATTGCACGGCGTCGGCGTCTCTCGGGTCGATGTCTTCGTCCACCGCGATTAAAATTTTCGGCGCGGCGCGGGGCATGTCGGCGATGATATCGAGAGCCGCCATCGGATCGATTCCGGCCGTGCGATCGACGCGGATCACGCCGACTCCGTGACTTCCCGCCGCGTCGGGCAGCGCGACTTCAAGGATACCTTTTAGTTTCTTGTCCACCGTAAGTATTTTGTAGATGAGCCCTTCCAGAGCGACGCCGCGGAGCACGCTCGATTCGCTGGGCGGAAACTGGCTCAAAAAGGCCTGGAAGACGGCGTCGCGACGGCGCGTGATGCAAGTCACCGTCAAAAATTTGTCCGGCGCGCGCTGCGCCATGTAACCGGTAAATTCACCGAACGGTCCTTCGGGTTCGACTTCGTCCGTGGAGATGAGTCCTTCGATGACGATCTCGCTGCGCGCCGGAACGTTAATATCGACCGTCTTGCAGCGGACCAACTCGACCGGCTCGCCGGCGATGGCGCCTGCGATGGGGTACTCCGGCACCGGCAGCCGGGATGTGGAACAGTAGGAAAGATTCGGCGTGCAGCCGACGACGATCGCGGCCTCGAGCGGCTTTCCCATCGCTCGCGCTTTGCTCCAGTGCTTGCTGATGTCCTGATAGGCGAAGGCGAACAGGCCGATGCGCGTCGGACTTTTGATCTGGCCGCGGTAAGTGCCGAAATTAAACTCACCCGTTTCCGGATCTTTGGTCACCCAGTGTCCCGAGCTCAAAAATGGCGCGCTATCGAAGCCCGGCGTGGAGATCGGCACCGGCAGCATGCCGGCGCCGCCCGCTTCCTCCAGCGCGCGCCCTTCGTAAACCAGCTCCTGACACGGTGCGGACGAAACGACGCGCGGCGCGATCGGATGCGTCTGCGCCGCGGTCCACTTGGCGGGAATCTCTTCGGGCGAGCCGACGCCCATGCCCAAGGCATATACCGCCCGGCTCGGCGCCATGACGGCGAGGGCTACAGGGATATCGTAGGCCTTGCCGTGCACATCGACCACGTTTTCGAACAGCCATCCTTTCCGCTCACGCTCCGGCAGGCCGCGGAACTGCAAGCGCACCAGCGGATGCATCTCCGTGTCTTTGTCGATGCGCCGCTGAATGCGGTTGAGGTGACCCTTGGATTCGAGAACGTCCAACCATTCGTGCAAGTCGCGGTAGTACGCCACGTCGATATACCCCCGTTCGCCGTTTGGATCGTCCTACACCCGCGCCGCTTGCCGGGTCAAGAACGCACGATTGACAGGGCATGCGCGAATGAGCGATAGAAGAGTCGAATATCCAGTCTCGAAAGAGACGGAGAGAAAAAACAACATGAGGGCCATACTATCACTCGCAGTCCTTGCTCTTGCTCTCGCGATCATCGCCGTTGCGCGCGCCGAGGTGGTCACGATCGGAATTTCCACCGTGGGTCTCTACGAGCTGCCGACGGAAATCTCCAAGCGAAAAGGCTTTTATCAGGAGGAAGGGCTCGACGCGCGCAAGGTCGTGATCCGCACGCCGCTCCACGTCGCCGCGCTGCTTGCGGGAGAGCTGGACTATTCGACGGTCACCGGAATTATCTCGACTGCCAGCATCCAGGGGCTGCCCCTCAAGACGGTTATGGGATGGTTCGACAAGCCGCTGCACATTTTGGTCTCCCGCCCGAACATAAAAAAGTTGGCCGATCTCAAGGGCAAGAAAATCGCTGTCAGCACTTTCGGTTCGGTCCCTCACGTCATGATTCGCGAGGCGCTGTCGCAATCCGGCATGAATCCGGAGAAAGACATCATCGTGCTCGCTCTCGGCGGCTCGGGCGAGAGGTTGGCTGCGTTGGCCGCTGGCGCCGTGGATGCGTCCCCTCTGGACGTTGCTTACCTCCAGAGAACCGAACAGCTCGGTCTCAACAACCTGCTTTATTTAGGCGACGCCGTCAGCCTGCGCCTGGGCGGATTCGCGGTGAGCACGGATAAGATCCAGCGCAATCCCGACCAGATCTCACGGGTTGTTCGGGCCACTTTGAAAGGAGTCCGGTTTTTGAAAAACAACAAACCGGAAACGCTGGCGATCATGCGCGACTATCTGAAGATCACCGGCGATTACGTGGAAAAGATTTATCAGTTCGCCATGAGGTCGCTCAACGAAGACGGTCTGGTCGCGAAGAGCAGCCTGGATACCGAGATTCGCCTCACGAGAGAGCAGCTTAAAATGAAGGATGAAGTTCCCGAATCCAAAGTAGTCGAATGGAAATTCATCAAGGAAATTCTGGCGAAGCGGTGAGGCGGTCAAAGGCCCGGGAGCGAAGAGAGATTCTTCGCGGAGCCTGCCCTGAGCGGAAAAGAGAGATGCTTCGCGGAGTTTATCCTGAGCGCAGTCGAAGGGCTCAGCATGACAGAAAGCGAAGGGCTCAGAATGGGATTAATGTCCAAAAGGTAT
>CAZNES010000118.1:0-10958 GCA_964572145.1 uncultured Syntrophobacteraceae bacterium | reverse complement strand
AAGACGACGTATAGGGTCTGACGCCTGCCCGGTGCCGGAAGGTTAAGGAGAGAGGTTAGCCCGCAAGGGCAAAGCTTTGAACCGAAGCCCCGGTAAACGGCGGCCGTAACTATAACGGTCCTAAGGTAGCGAAATTCCTTGTCGGGTAAGTTCCGACCTGCACGAATGGCGTAACGATCTCCCCGCTGTCTCGACCACGGACTCAGCGAAATTGCACTCTCGGTGAAGATACCGGGTACCCGCGGCAGGACGGAAAGACCCTGTGCACCTTTACTATAACTTTGCAATGAATCTAGGGTTAGTATGTGTAGGATAGGTGGGAGGCTTTGAAGCGGGGGCGCTAGCTTTCGTGGAGCCAACCTTGAAATACCACCCTTATTGACCTTGGCTTCTAACTCTGCCCTGTAATCCAGGGCGAGAACATTGCATGGTGGGTAGTTTGACTGGGGCGGTCGCCTCCTAAATTGTAACGGAGGCGCGCGAAGGTCGGCTCAGGCTGAGTGGAAACCAGCCGACGAGTGTAATGGCATAAGCCGGCTTGACTGCGAGAGAGACATCTCGAGCAGGTGCGAAAGCAGGTCATAGTGATCCGGTGGTCCCGCATGGAAGGGCCATCGCTCAACGGATAAAAGGTACGCCGGGGATAACAGGCTGATACCCCCCAAGAGTTCACATCGACGGGGGTGTTTGGCACCTCGATGTCGGCTCGTCACATCCTGGGGCTGAAGTAGGTCCCAAGGGTTCGGCTGTTCGCCGATTAAAGTGGCACGCGAGCTGGGTTCAAAACGTCGTGAGACAGTTTGGTCCCTATCCGCCGTGGGCGCAGGATACTTGAGGGAAGTTTTCTCTAGTACGAGAGGACCGAGAAGAACGCATCCCTAGTGTTCCGGTTGTCACGCCAGTGGCATCGCCGGGTAGCTATATGCGGACGGGATAACCGCTGAAAGCATATAAGCGGGAAGCCCTACCCAAGATAAGGTATCCCGGGGCGTAAGCCCCCTAAAGACCCCTCGTAGACGACGAGGTTGATAGGCCGGATGTGGAAGGCCAGTAATGGTTGAAGCTTACCGGTACTAATTGGTCGTGCGGCTTGACCATATTTACTATTGTTACTTCACGCGATTGTTGCTCTGTCCCGTATTCAGTTGTGAACGAATATTTCGTTCTTTGATTTGAGGTTGGCTTTTCTGGTCAGCCCGATGATTTAAGGTCGTTCAAAAAGCGCCAGATACGAGGCGCGCGAAGGACCGTGAGCGAAGGGCGTACTCACTTCAGTACGTCCGAGCGAGCGGACCGAACGCAACGAAGTAGGTGGCCTTTTTCAACGACCGTCGCCTTCCGGTGGCGATAGCGGAGGTGTCACACCCGATCCCATCCCGAACTCGGCCGTTAAGCCCTCCAGCGCCGATGGTACTATAGGGTTGCCCTATGGGAGAGTAGGACGTCGCCGGATTTAATTCGAAAGCCCCGACTTTGAAAGAGGTCGGGGCTTTCTGTATTTTTGAGGAAACAACTTGAGCGTTGACACCGCATTACATCGTCGGTAAACGGTATCAACGGCCGTACGATGACCACAGACGTAGACACGCAATCCGTATCCATCGCCACGCAGCTCATCGGTCTCGATGCCAAGTGGCTCCAGCCCTTCGATGTCGAAGATCCGTTTAATAACAATTTGCGACTGCGCGGTTTCCTCTCCCAAAAGCCGGATCACCGCTATGGGGCGTTGGCGATCACCCACGTGGGTGAGGCGGAAATGCCGCAACTCATTCTCGCGACGCCGAAATTGCATTACCCATTTGGTAAAGACGGCTCTTTTCATTTTCCACCGATTAAAAGACTCCATCTGTACGAAAAATTGGATGGTACGAACGTGTTCGCCTATCGTTATCGTGATATTGAGGGCCAATGGCGTCAAACCTACAAACTGCGTTTGGCGCCAACTCTGCGCAATAGCCGGTGGGGCGCATTTCTCGACATGTGGCGAGAACTCTTGCAGCGGCATCCAATGATTCCGCAACTGGTCGCGGCCAATGATTGTCACATGAGTTTTGAAATTTACGGAGCCCGAAATACGCACTTGGTTGTCTACGAGCGAGATCTGGCGGTGGCCGCTTTGTTTGGGGCTCGCCGCGACGCAAGTGTCGTACCCCTGCATAGGCTGAATCTGTTGGACGTACCGAGCGCGCCCCTATTTGGTGAGATTGTCGCCGGTGAAGACCCGGTCGCAAAATATGCCGAGATCCGCGCGCAAATGGAGAAGCGCAATCGTCCTACTGAAGACGATAAGCTGACCGGCATTGAGGGAACCGTCTGGTATGTCGAGGAACCCGAGGGTCGTGTCAGCTTGTGGAAGTGTAAGCCCGAATCCGTGGAAGCGATCCATTGGGCCCTCGGCATCAACAAAATGGCTGTGATCGCCACTTGTTGGAATTTTCTCGAGACCAGCGACGATTTGCGTTATGAAACGCTCGCGCCCTTGCTGACCGAGGAGTACGAGCCCAGGGACATTGAAGGCTTCCGGCCGCACATCGAAGAATGCATCAGCCACGTCAAGCACGAATTTGAATTCAAGGAGCGGGTCGTGGAGGAGTATGACCAGCTCGGCGTTTCGATCCATGCTGACAAGGCCACAGTGATGCGCGCACTCTCGAAGCATTTTTCCCGCGGCGAAATGAAAAAGGTTTACGCCATTATCGTTGGGAGCCGGTAAGGGCAGAGCAGGGTTGGCTCTCTTGTTGTTTGTTGAGATGGTGATTTTCAGTCCAAGCATAGCACGAGTGGAACCCGGTCGTTAAAGCCCTCCAGCGCCGACAAGTTAGAAGCACACCTCGTCAATGTTCCCTCAGCGCTCCCTAATATGGTAGCCTCTGCCCTTACATCAGTGGGGATATGATTATTCTCTATTGACTCGGAGCAACCACTTGAACAGCTCTGAAAAGCTTTCTCCCAGGGAAAATGAGCTTTGATTCGGAAGAAATCCTCCGTGAACTAGAGCGACTCCGTAAAGAGAATGCCGAGCTTCGCTGGCGTTTGGGCAGCCCTGTTATCCAGCCGACTGGTAGCTACTATACAAAATCGGAGCAACGGTCATCAAATAATAGCCCGCTAATCTCACTAACTGCCGATTCCTCATCTGCGGAGAAAATCTCATTATTCCGAAATCTCTTTAGAGGAAGAGAGGACGTCTACGCCGTTTCATGGACGAATGAGCGAAGTGGCAAGAAGGGATATTCTCCCGCAGTAGAGGACCCGTGGAACTTTCGAAAGGGCAAGCCCAAGAGATATCTGGCTCTAACCGATCAGGTCATTCATGATCACCTAACCGGCGAGAGAGTAATCGGCTGTTATCCACTGCTAAAAGATAACAGTTGCTGGTTTCTTGCGTGTGACTTCGACAAAGACGGATGGGTCTTGGACAGTTTGGGTTTTCTCGATGCCTGTAAACGGTTTGGAGTCCCAAGTTGTCTTGAACGATCGCGTTCGGGAATAGGCGGCCACATCTGGATTTTCTTTAGCTCGCCGGTGTCGGCGATCCTGGCTCGTCAACTCGGTATGAGACTTCTAAGAGAAACAATGAACGTTCGCGCCGAGGTCGATCTCGCCAGCTACGACCGGTTTTTCCCCAACCAGGATTTCGTGCCATCGGGTGGCTTTGGGAATTTGATTGCTTTGCCGCTTCAGAAAAAAAGTAGAGCCCAGAGAAATACCGAATTCATTGTTTCCGAAGACCCGGAATTACCTCCCTATCCGGACCAATGGACTTTTCTCAGTCACATCGAACGACTTGGTCCGACCCATCTGGAGACTTTACTTGAAAAAATACCGCCGGTGGTGGTTGGGCCGGGCATTCCTGGAATGGCGTCTCCTTTGATCCGTCACAAGTATCCCGCCCCCGATCGAATCCGCTGCACCTTGGGAAATACGGTAAGCCTGGAAAAATCCGGCGTTCCTCCGTGGATGCTTTCCCAGATCAAACACCTGGCATCTTTTCACAATCCCAAGTTCTACGAGCGCCAGAAACTGCGTCTTTCTACTTTCCAAATTCCGAGGTTCGTCCGATGTTACGAAGAAGACGTTTATCACATCCACTTGCCTCGAGGGATTCTGGAAGATGTTCGGCAGGCGGCTAAGGAGGCTGGGAGCAAGATTTCGATTATTGACCAACGGCCCGTACCCGGAAAATTATCTCTTAAGTTCTTGGGTTCGCTGACGCCATCACAAGAACATTCTGTTCAGAATCTGCTGGCGCACGACATGGGGGTTTTAGTAGCTCCGCCTGGAGCCGGAAAAACCGTGATGGGATGTTTTGTAGTAGCCAAGCGAAGTCTGCCGACACTTATCCTGTCCCATCGCAAGCCGATTTTGGAACAGTGGCGAGTCCAGTTGACGGCACTGTTGGGCCTTTCCTCGCAGCAAATCGGTCAGGTGGGAGGCGGAAGAAATCGCCGAAGTGGAATTGTGGATCTAGCCATGATTCAGAGCTTAAAAAGAGTTCCCGATTTAGAAGCTTTCTACGCAGGCTACGGACTCATCATCGTGGACGAGTGCCACCATTTGCCGGCTTTTACTTTCGAAGGCTGTATCAAAAAAGCTCCGGTCCGCTACATTCTAGGGCTCACCGCAACACCTTATCGCCGGGACGGTCTCCAGAGCATTATCACCATGCAATGCGGGCCGGTACGTCACAAAATGGAGGATGCCGCGGCGGAGTTTTCTCTGAGGTTGAATGTTCGAGCGACACCTTTCGCGGTTCCGACCGATGAGAGCCCCTCGATCCAGGAAATTTTCCGTAGCCTGGTCAAAGATGAAGGACGGAATGCGTTGATCGAAGAGGATGTAATTCGGGCTTTAGAGGAAGGCCGGCAATGCTTGATTCTCAGCGACTGGAAGGAGCATTGTCAATTGCTGGCGGATAGATTGATTCAAAGAGGGAAGGTTCCTTTCATCTTGACCGGAGCGCTCGGTAAAAGAGAGCGAGCCTCCATCTTGAAGAAAATCGAGAATACATCTCCGCAGAAAGAGCTACTTGTAATCGCTACCGGACAATACTTGGGCGAGGGGTTCGACTGCCCGAGAATCGATACTCTCTTTCTTGCGTTCCCCGTCTCTTTCAAGGGAAAAATCGTTCAATACGTCGGAAGAACGTTGAGAAATTACCGAAGCAAAAGCAGCGTCAGGGTCTATGACTATTTAGATGCAAAGGTACCGGTTCTTAGTAAAATGCATTTCAGGCGCCTTAAGACCTATAGAGGCCTTGGATTCGAGGCTGAAGGGGCCGATGCGGAGCAGCACATGCCCGCCTCGTAGAGTTTTGGCCCAGGAACATGATCGCCGCTTGGCGGAGGCCTACGGTCGTTAAGCCCTCCAGCGCGAGGTACTATGCGGTCGCCTGATCCGTTCTGCGGATTTTATCTGAGATTTGAGATTTGCCCTTCGATTTTTCTCAGGGTGGGACTTCGAGTGAGCCTCAGTCGAACTCTGAGCGAGTCGAACCACCATTTGAGACCTGTCGTGAGCGCAGTCGAATCGATTCCGAGCCTGGCGAGGATATGAGTAGGACGCCGCCGGATTTAAATTGAAAAGGCCCGATCCGCCATTACGATAGGCGGACGGGCCTTTTTGTTTTTTAGGGTCCGAGCCTGTGGTAACAATTCCGGCAACCGGGTGACGCCCGAGCGATTATTCGAGCACCGACGTGAGTTGGGACGATTTGCAGGCTCCGGCATTTGTGGTATGAGGCTGCTGAGGGAACTCGACGGCTCGGGATTTCCGAGAGGAGGTTCATGCCATGGCATTCGATCTGGTTGTTCGAAACGGGCTGGTGATCGACGGAACGGGACGCGCGGGGTTCGAGGCCGACGTCGCGGTCGAAGGCGATAAGATCGCCGCGATCGGAAAAAATCTCGCTCCCGGAAAAAAGGAGATCGACGCGAAGGGCAGGGCGGTGGCCCCGGGCTTTATCGATCCGCACACCCACATGGATCTCTTTCTCGTGCTTTATCCGCACGGCAATCCGGTGGTGAACTTCGGCGTGACCACGATCGTGATCGGCGACTGCGGCGCCTCGTGCGCGCCCGTGCCGGCCGAAAGCGAGCCGCGAAAGGTCCTCGTCGCCTATCTCCGCCGCGTGCTTGACAAGTACGTCGACGAGAAGGATTGGCAATGGAAAACTTTCCCGGAGTACCTCGGCTATCTCAAGGGACGGGTCGGCATCAACGTCGCCGCCCTGGTGCCGCACTCTCCGGTCAGACTCACGGTGATGGGAGAAGCCGCTTATCAACGAGAGGCAAGCGCCGAAGAGCTGGACGCGATGAAGCGGATGGTGCGCGAAGCACTGGATGCCGGCGCCGTCGGTTTTTCCACGAGCCCGCGCGGCGGGCCGGCCGTCCACGCCGGAACTCCGAGCACGTTTGCGACCGAGGCGGAGCTGGTCGGGCTGGCTAATGTCGCCGCGGAGTACGGCGGCTGCTTTCAGTTCAACGGTTTTCAGAATCTGCTCAAGCCGGCGAGCGGCTTCCCGGCGCTGGTGGAGAAGATCAACTCCAACATGATCGGCAATGAGTTCCGGATCCGTCCGGGAGAAAAAGACGACGCCGCGAGATCGATCGCCTTCATGGAGGAGGCCAAAAAACGCGGCAAGGACATTAACGGCGTCGTCATTCCCTACCAGCACATCAGGCGCTTCGGCGCCGCCGATTGTTTCATCTTCGAAGGACTGCCGGTGTGGGAAGCGATCAAAGAGCCCGCCGGAGAGTTGCGCCAAAAGCTGCAAAACAGAGATCTTCGCGCCAGGCTGGAACAGGAACGGATCGACGGCGCGGGCAAACCATCGTTTCCCGAGTGGCTCGGTTGGGACCGGATCGTATTCGAGCGCGTGCAAAAACCAAGCTTGAAGTCACTCGGAGGGAAGAGCGTGGAGGAGATCGCGCGCGCGACCGGCAAGGCGCCCGTCGACGCTTTCTTCGACACCTGGCTCGAAGACGATCTCGCCTCGCGTTTGATCTTCTACGGCTGGGCGAACGCGCACATGGACCGGCTCGCGGAGATGATCAAGAGCCCGCAGGGCCTGATCGGCACCGACGCGGGAGCGCACCTCGACCGGTTTTTCTGGCACGGCGCGCCGGCGCGCATTCTCGGCCATTGGACCCGCGAGAAGAAGCTCTTCAGCCTGGAAGAGGCGGTCAGGAAAATCACCGGCCTCGCGGCGGATAAGCTGCACTTCAACCGCGGTTATCTCAAGACCGGGCTGCCGGCGGACATCACGGTTTTCGATCCCGACAAGATCGACGACCTGGCGAGCGGGCGGCTGCCGGAAAAAGTGGACGCGAACGAGGTGCGGCGCCATCCGCCGGGAATCGAGGCGGTTGTGGTGAACGGGCAGGTCGTCGTCGAAGGCGGCGCTTGCCTCGACGTGTTTCCCGGAAAAGTCACGCGCCAGGAGCTCTGCGTCCCGGCGCTTTAAAACCATCGCTACATTCCCGCGGATCTGCCATCAGAAGCGAGCAGGGCCAGACGGGTTTACTTGGAAGAGGCCCGGAGCTCGAAAAGAGCCCGGGCCTTTTGTTTTTTCGTGGACGTGCCCTAGCGGCCTAGCAACCGGTCCACGGAAAAAGCGCCTCCGCCGCCGATGAGCAGCGCCATAGCCATCAGGAACAACGCCATCGTGTACTCGATTCCATTGCCGTCTCCCGGGCGGCGCGCCAGGAAAAAACCATGCCCCCAGTGGGCCTTTGCCATCACCGTGCCGATGAAGACCGCCAGGCCCAGCGCAAACGGCCGCGTGAGACATCCGGCGAGAAGGGCGAAGCAGCCGAAGAACTCGATGAACATTCCGAGCGCTCCGATGGGGATGGGGATGTTGTATTTGTCGCGCCAGTTGGCAAGTTGTCCTTTCGCGCCGCGGCCGCCGGACCAGGCGAAGATGTGTTGGGTGGAATGAAAGAAAAACGTCACGGCAAGACCCAGGCGTAAAAATACAAACGAGTAAGACGGCGGTGTGTCGAAAATCCACGTCATTGGCAACCTCCGGGAAGCGGCTTCAAAACGGCTTTGTCCTTACCACACATCGCGCGCGCAAAGCAAAACTGCCGCCGTCCTGAGCGAGCCAGGCGAGTCGAAGGACCGCTTGACCCTTCTCACCGGCATAGGATAAAACATGGACGTTTTTGTTTCGCCGCAGGCCGAGGAGAATCCATCCATGGAACACAACGACGCCAACGCCGATCTCTCAAGAGGAAAAATCCCCGCGACGTGGGACTTGGCGGCGGATGTGGTGATTGTCGGCGCGGGGGCGGCGGGGCTGTCGGCGGCGAACAAGGCGGCCGATGGCGGAGCGTCGGTCATCGTCGTCGAGACCAATTACGACGTCGGCGGACACGCCATTATAAGCGGAGGCAATACGCCTCTGGGCGGCGGCACCAGCGCGCAAAGGAAGTACGGCATCGAGGATTCGCCGGATCTTGTCTTCTCCGATTTGACCGACTGGTCGATCGTACAACCCAACGGCTGGCCCGATTACCGGTATAACGACCGCGCGGTGATGCGCGCCTTCGCCGATCACTGCGCTCTTACCTATGAGTTCTTGTTGGAAAACGGCGTAAGCTTCAAAGACGTCGCGCCGGACAATCAGGGCGGGCACAATTTGGGCAACTCCGCGCCGAGGGAAAATCATCTGACATGGACCAAAGGCGCGGGGCTCGAAAGCCCCAACGCCAGAGCGGGCACGAGTCTCGTCAGGCCGCTCGAGGCGAGCGCGCGCGCCAAGGGCGTGCGATTTTTGGTCAACTATAAGATGGCCGGCCTCATCCGCGAGCTCGCCGCGGAAAAAAATTCCGGGAGAGTGATGGGCATTACAGCGCGGCACACGCCGAGGATCATGCCGGGCCGGACGACGCCGTTAAAGAGCTTTCGCTCCGACGGCAACATCGAGACCGCCCAAGCGAGCGCCGCTATCCGCGCAAAGAAGGCCGTGATCATCGCCACCGGCGGCAGCACCAGCAATGTCAATTTCCGCCGCATGTTCGATGCGCGGCTGACCGATGTTCTGCAAGTCGCGGGCGAGCCCTATACCTTCCAGGACGGCAGCGGCGAGCTTGCCGCCATGGCCATCGGCGCATCGCTCTGGGGCTTCGCGAACCAGACTCTTGAAAACGGCGACAACATCCGCACCAAGCGCGCCCTCGCCACGAGGTACAATTACATGACCTGGGAACTCGAGAACCCGATTTTCCCGCTCGTCCGCGCCACCGGCCTGAGCGTAAAGGACTGGCAGGATCTGATCCTGGTCAATCAAGTCGGGAAGAGATTCTACGATGAGACCAAAGGGGATTATCCCCACGGCAACGTCGCCAACGAGATCCAACCCTATACGCCCCACGACTATCGCAACAACGAGAATATCAAGTTCAATCCGACGAAATATAATTTTTTCAACGCCGCGGTGGCGATGAACGAGCACTCGGAGCCGCCCGATTATTCTGCCGGCCCGGTGTGGGCGATATTCGACGCCGACGCGGCGGAACGGGAAGGGTGGAAATTGACTCCGCCACACGTCGATACCGACGGCTATTTCTTCAGCGCAAAGACGCTTCGTGAACTGGCCGCCGCGATCAAGAATCCGTATCAGGCAAAGCCGATGAACGGCGCTACGCTCGAAGCGACTGCGGAACGCTACAACTCTTTTGTGGAATCCGGCGCGGATTTGGATTTCGCCAAACCCACGCCCAAGTACAAGATCCAGACGCCGCCGTTCTACGCCGCCTGGGGCACGCCGCTCGTGCACGATTGCCGCGCCGGGCTGAGGATCAACGGCAAGTGCCAGGTGATGGATATGAACGGCCAGGTCATCCCCGGATTCTATTGCGCGGGCGAGTCCGCGGGGGGATTCAATCAACACGGTCTGGGGCGGTGCACGACCCAGGGTTACATCGCCGGCAAGAACGCCGCCGCCGAGAGGTCCGAAAACTAAGGTTTGCCGAGGAGCTTTCAAGGCATTCAGCTCTGATCCTTGAGTGTTTACGGCCACGAGTCACGAGCACGTTTTTGTTTCTAAGCCCTCCAGCGCCGAGAAGTTTGAATTTCCCCTTTCAGCCTGAGGCTGATCCGCCTCTCTTTTTGGCGGAAACTCAAAACTCAACATTCATAATTCAAAACTCCACGTAGTGAGTCTCGTGACTCCGGGCCTTTTTGTTTGGGATATTAGACGAAAGATTTTGAAAATGTTTGACGTAGTACACCTTCCAGTAGTACTATGGGTCTGTGATCAATCAGGTCGATATCCGACCAGTCGAAAAAGACCTGATAAAGACGCCGAAAGCTTTGGTTATTAAGTTTCAAAAGTGGGTCGATGATATTGAGAAGTACGGTTTGGAGGAGGTCCGAAGAGTGCGGGGTTGGCATGATCATTCGCTAAAAGGTGACCGCGCCGGACAAAGAGCCATTTACCTGAATAAAAAATGGCGTGCGGTGTATGTGATTGAAGGACGGGAAGTAAAAAATGTGAAAGTTATTGAGGTGCATCCACATGAGTACTAAGAAAAAAAGCGATGCGATGAAATTCCTAGATAATCTAGTCGGCGCGCTGACGTTCGGCGCCCTGATTGCCGCAATGCGCCAAGCTGAAGAAATGTCTCAGGTTGAGTTTGCTAAAAAGCTGGGCATCTCCAAGCAACACCTGTGTGATATCGAAAAGGGGCGTAAGTTTGTAAGCCCGGCGCGCGCTGCGAAGTTCGCCAAGATACTGGGGCATTCAGAGCGGAGCTTCGTCGCTCTCGCTCTTCAGGACGTTGTCAATCAAGGAAGACTCAAGCTAAAAGTCAGTGTAGAGGCCGCTTAAAATATTCATCCACCGCGGATCGCGATTTGCCCGATCCCATCCCTAGAAATAGGGGTCAGGTTTTGCCGGGTTGTTGCCCAAATGTCGCTTGAATCGCGAAGGTAGATCCATCTAAGCCCGC
>CAZNES010000117.1:0-11646 GCA_964572145.1 uncultured Syntrophobacteraceae bacterium | reverse complement strand
CTTCGAGCGAATTTCCTATCTTAAGCTCTTAACAGAACACCTTGCGATACCAGCTCCGCCCATTCAAGTGATCCTGGGTCCAAGGCAGGTAGGGAAGACAACAGCTATTCTTCACTATTTAAAAGGATGGAAAGGGTCGTCTTTCTATCATACGGCCGATCAAATTGCACCGCCCGATGCTGCGTGGATAGAAATCCAGTGGAGGGAGGCGCGTCGCCAAATTGCGCCGAGGGGCGGGGGTATTTTAGTGTTTGATGAAATTCAGAAGGTGCCTCGCTGGAGCGAGGTGGTCAAAAAGTGTTTTGATGAAGATCGCCGCAATAAATTGTCCCTGCACGTCGTTTTGTTGGGGTCTTCCTCCTTGCTTGTCCAGCGCGGCCTGACGGAAAGTCTTGCTGGACGATTTGAAATCATTCCATTTCCACACTGGTCGTTCTCAGAATGCCATGATTGTTTTGATATTTCCTTTGATGAATATGTTTTTTATGGAGGTTATCCGGGGGCGCTTCAGATTTTATTGGATTCCGGCCATGATGGTGAACGCTGGGGCGCTTATGTCAGGGATGCCCTGATTGAGACCGTTCTCAACAAGGACATTCTGTTATTAACCCCCGTTGCCAAGCCGGCATTATTTCGTCAGGTGTTTTCGCTTGCCTGTTTGCATCCGGCGGAAATGCTTTCGCTGAATAAAATGCTTGGTCAACTTCAAGAAGCGGGGAATGCCACCACGATTCTGTCTTATTTAAAGCTGCTCGATGCAGCTATGTTGCTCAAGCCTCTGGAACGGTTTTCTGGAAACCGGATTCGCCAGAAGATTTCAAGCCCAAAACTCGTTTTGTTAAACAACGCTCTGGTCAATGCTTCTTTCCCGCAGAAATTTAACGAGATTAAAAAGAATGATAGCCGATGGGGACGGCTTGTCGAAAATGCGGTGGGCGCAGCGCTGGTTAATAATAACCCTGGGAAAGCCGTGGAGATTTTTTATTGGCGCGATCGTGATCATGAAATCGATTTTGTCTTACGGCAAGGCGAAAAAATATTAGGCATTGAAGTAAAAACAGGCGGTCGGCAGAATTCCAAAGGCAGGGCGCCGTTTCTTAAGAAATTTAGTGCCGGTGAAGTCATTACAACGTGTGTGGGAGGAGGGGATATCCCTACCGAAGCATTGGTCTCCATGTCCGCGGAGGAAATTTTTCAGGCGGTCAATCGATGACAGGAAGCGACAAGATTTGGAGGGCCGGGAGGTTTTAAGTGAAGGCAAGGAACATCAATAAGCCGGATGTTGAATGGAATCGGGTTTGTGGGAAAATTACGAGCGACAGCGTACAGGTGAGAGTCCCTCGGGCGTTCCTTCCGATCTTGACGCTCTTTTTTCATCATGTCTCAGATGCTATGGCTGGAGACGACCGCCCTGATCACGGGCTGGCAAAGATGAGGCAAGGTAAAAAACATTATCAGATTCCATTTTACTTTATCTATGGGAAACTCAGACGCGCTGAGAAGAGAATGAGCCGATCTGTTTTGCGCAAAAGTCTGCATCTGTTTCAGCTATATCTTGAACTTTCGGAAGATCGAAAAGTCCGTTTCCGTGCGGCCCTCTCTCGAAAGCGTTCTCTTCGAGTCTTGTGAAGGTCATCACCGTGCCGCGCCGGTCGGCTAAGGCGCTTAGGCGGGCCCTATTGTCCTTGTATTAAGGACAAACATGTCCTAATCTGGGCTTTGTAAAAGGACAATGCGCGACATCATCCGACAAAAGATTGCCGATGCCCTGGTCTTCGAGCCGCCGGCGCTCACGCGGCGGGAGGCGCGCGTGGCGGAGATTCCGCGTAAGGCGCGCGCGGTAGTCGGCATGCGGCGTTCGGGCAAGACATGCTTTCTCCAGCAGTGCCTGAGGGACAAGCTGGCGGCGGGCGCGCCACGTGAGGCGCTGGTGTATTTCAGTTTCGAGGACGAGCGACTCGCCGGCTTGGAGGCGAGCCAGCTCAGTTGGGTGCTGGAGGAATACTTCACCCGCTGCCCCGAGTTTCGCGATCGCCGTCAGGTGACATTCTTTTTCGACGAAATCCAGGCCGTGGCCGGCTGGGAGGCGTTCATCCGGCGGATTCTGGATTCGGAAAATGTCGAGGTGTTTGTCAGCGGTTCGTCGGCGCGGTTGTTGAGCCGCGAGGTGGCGACGGCGCTGCGCGGGCGCGCCACGGAGACGGTCATTTTTCCATTCAGCTTCCGCGAGTTTCTGGGGCATCACGGCGTCGAGGCGCCTCCGGATCCGAAGTTTGTGCCCAAGGCCCAGCGCTCGCGCGTGGAGCGCGCGTTTGGCGATTACCTCGCAGCAGGCGGATTCCCTGAGGCGCAAGGGCTGTCCGCGCGCGACCGCGTGGTCCTGTTGCAAGGCTACGTGGACACGTGCATTTTCCGCGACGTGGTGGAGCGGCACGGCATCACCAATGTGGTGGCGCTGCGCCGGCTGGTGCGGCAATTGCTCGGCGCGGCGGCGGGCCATTTCAGCGTGAGTAAATTCTACAACGATCTCCGATCGCAAGGCGTGGCCGTGGCCAAGGACGCGCTGCATCAGATGTTGGCGCACTTGGAGGACGCGTTCCTCGTGCGGCTGGTCCCGATGGCCACGACTTCGGAGCGCCAGCGCCAGGTGAATCCGCGCAAGGTCTATCCCGTGGACCCGGCGCTCATACCGGCATTCGACCGCAGCGGCAAGGCGAATCTCGGCCATGCGTTGGAGACGGCCGTGCTCATCGAGCTGGAGCGCCGCGGCTGCGAAGTGACTTACGTGCACACGCCCGGCGGATTCGAGGTGGATTTCCTTGCCACGGAACCGCAAGGCAAGCGCATGCTGATTCAAGTTGCCGCGGACCTTTCGGAAAAGACTGCGCGTGAGCGCGAGTTCCGTGCATTGACCGATGCGCGGGTGTCGCATCGCCGCGCTCAAGCCCTGCTGCTCACGGTTACCGGCAGCGACGTCGTCGCCGCACAGGCCGCCGCGCCTGCCGGCGTGACAGTGCGGACGGTTTGGGAATGGATGCTGGAAAGAAGTACATAACCGTATCTCGCGCGAAGGCGTGGTTCGATAAACTCACCACCCTGAGCCCGGTCGAAGCGCAAAGGACGCCAGGTTCCAATAGAGACCGGAGTCGTCCATAACCCATGAGTTGGTTTCGCCTGGCCAAGAAGGCTCCCCTCATACTTTTTTTTGTAGTGCTGGCGACGGCACACTACGGTTGCGGCTCGAAAGAGACGCAGAGCGCAGCGCCCAAAGCGGAATTCGTTACTACCAAAGCGTGCGCCGGGTGTCACGCGAAAGAGTTCGCAGCCTGGCGCGGGTCGGACCACGACCGCGCGATGCAGGAGGCGAGTGAACAGACCGTGCTCGGGAACTTCGCCAACGCGAAATTCTCTTACGCTGGCATCACTTCGACCTTCTTCAAGCGCGACGGAAAATTCTTTGTCAACACCGACGGCCCCGGCGGCAAGCCGGCCGATTACGAAATCAAATACACCTTCGGCGTCTCGCCGCTGCAACAGTATCTGATTCAATTTCCCGGCGGCCGCATGCAGGCGCTCAGTATCGCGTGGGATACCCGCGCAAAGGAGCAGGGCGGCCAACGCTGGTTTCACCTCTATCCCAAGGAACGGATCACCTACAAAGATCCACTGCACTGGACCGGGATCGATCAGAACTGGAATTATCAGTGCGCCGAGTGCCATTCCACCAATCTCAAAAAACGCTACGACGCGGGCAAAGCCGCCTACGATACCAAGTGGTCGGAGATCAACGTCGCGTGCGAGGCGTGTCACGGGCCGGGCGGCGCGCACGTCGAATGGGCCAAGAAAAATCAAGGCAAGAAAAAAAGCGCAGAGAACAACGGACTGTTCGTGTCGTTCTCCGAGCGTCGCGGCGTCACCTGGGTGATGGACGAATCGAAGGGCATCGCGCGGCGCAGCGTTGCGCGCGCGACCAACATTGAGATCGATGCCTGCGCGCGCTGCCACTCGCGCCGCGGCGTGCTGACCGAAGACTACGTTTCCGGGAAACCGCTACTGGAGACGCATTTGCCCGCACTCTTGACCGAGGGGCTTTATTATCCCGACGGCCAAATCCAAGATGAAGTATACGAGTACGGCTCGTTTCTCCAGAGCAAGATGCACGCCGCCGGCGTGACGTGCAGCGACTGTCATGAGCCGCACAGTCTCAAGTTGCGCACGGAAGGCGACGGCGTCTGCTCGCAGTGCCACGCGCCGGCCAAGTTCGCAGCGGCCGGGCATCACCATCACAAGCCGAATTCCGCTGGCGCGAACTGCCTCGGCTGCCACATGCCGGAGCGTGTATATATGGTAGTGGACCCGCGGCGCGATCACGGCTTTCGCGTTCCACGTCCCGACCTATCAGCCAAGCTCGGCACGCCGAATGCCTGCGCCGGCTGTCACACAGACAAGAGCGTGGGTTGGGCTGCTAACACTTTCGCAAAATGGTACAAGCCCGTGGATTCGGCGCAGCAGCGCTACGCTGAGGCGCTTTACGCTGGCCGTTCCGGCGAGGCGGGCGCCGAGGCAAAGCTCGCGGCGGTAGCGCAGGACAGCCGCGTGCCGGCGATCGCGCGGGCGACGGCATTGGCGGCGCTCGGCCGCACCTTGAGCCCGAAGTCTTTGACGGTCGTGCAGGATAATTTTAAAGACGGCGATCCGCTCGCGCGTCTCGGCGCGCTGCGCGCGCTCGAAGGCATCGATCCAAAGGCGCATGCGGCCAACAGCGCCGCGCTTTTCCAAGACCCCGTCCGCGCCGTGCGCCTCGCGGCAGCGTCGTTGCTGGCGGGAGTGTCGCCGGAGACGCTGACCACGGAGCAGCGCGCGGCATTGGATAAAGCGATTCAAGAGTACGTCGCCGCGCAAGAGATCAACGCCGATCGCCCCGAAGCCCATCTCAATCTCGGTCTGCTTTACACGCGCAGCGGCGATCTCAAAAAAGCCGAAGCGCATTACCGACAAGCGCTCAAGCTCCAGCCGTCCTTTGCCCCGGCGTATGTCAATCTCGCCGACCTGTTTCGTCTGCAAGAGCGCGACACTGATGGCGAGAAAGCACTACGCGAAGGGGTGAAAGCAGTTCCCGAAGACGCGAGCGTGGCGCACGCGCTCGGTCTTCTGTTGGTGCGCGATAAAAAAGTTGACGAAGCCCTGACCTGGCTCAAGCGCGCCGCCGAGCGCGCGCCGGAAAACGCGCGTTACGCCTACGTGTACGGCGTTGCCTTGAATTCAACCGGGCAGACGGATAAAGCTCTCGGCGTCCTTGCAGCCGCGCAGAAGCGGCAGCCCAACGACCGCGATCTGCTCTATGCGCTCGTGACCATGAATCGCGATGCGGGCAGAATCCCGGCTGCGCGTGGCTATGCGGAGAAGCTCGTCGCGCTGGCGCCCGGCGATCCGGGAATAACAAACCTTCGCAAACAGCTTGAACGGTAGCAAGTAAAAGCCGGATGCTTCAACCGATCATCTTGATTCCCGGCGCGTTCAGATGAAAAAGCGGCGCATTCTCAAATGGCTCGCCGGCGTTGCGGGCGTACTGTCCATCGCTTTCCTTGCGCTCGTCCTGATTCTTCCCCGTCTCGTCGACAGCGAAGCCGCGAAAGAAAAAATCCGGCTGGTCTTGTCGGAAAAAACCGGCGGGAGTTTCGCTTTCGATAAAATCGATTTTCTCTGGCTGCCGCGACCGGCGGTCGTGATCCGCGGCGTGAAAATTTCGATCGCCGAACATTCCGCGGCGACCATCCAATCGGTCAGAGTCCAACCGTCGATCGTCGCGCTGGCCGCGGGGCGCTGGGCGCTCGCGCGCGTGGTGCTGGAGAAACCCGCGGTTGCGGCGCGGCTGGCGGAGTGGCCCGACAAGCCGCTCAGCGCCGAGGAGATCGAAAAAACGATCCGCGGTTGGCTGGCGGCGCTGCTAACGCCGGGGCCGCGGCTGGTTGTCCGCATCGACAACGGTTCCGCCGAGATCGCCATCGGCAAGAGGCCGCCCGTCAGCATCAAGAATCTGGATGCGCAGTTGGTCGGATTGCGCAACGAGGTGGAAATAGAAATCGCCGCCCGCTCCAACCTCTGGGACAAGCTCCGGGTCGAGGGAAAAATCACCGGCGATAAACTGGTCACGGACGGAACGATATCGATCGAGCGCATCCGCCTGCGCGAGGCCATGGCTTCGCTCTTGCCTCGCCCGCTCGAATACGTCGAGGGCGGCGAGGTCAATTTGGCTCTGAGGCTCGCGTCCGCCGGCATGCGGAAGATCGCCGTCCAGGTTGACGGATCGCTGCCGTCGCTCGCGCTTGCGCGCGGCGGCGCCAAGGCGGTCGTCGAGGCGCGGCGATTGAAAGGAACGGTGACGTACGACAACGGCGGCATTCGGGTCGTTATCGAGCGCCTCGATCTGGTTTCGCCGAACGTTGGGGGTTCGGAGGATGCGGCTGGCGCTTCCGACGATGCGATCCTGCACCCGATTTCCATCAGAAAAGGAACTTTCGATTACCAAGAGGGCAAAATTTCGCTCGCGGGCTTGACGGGAACGTTCGGCCGGTCCTCTTTCTCAGGCCTCGCGGGCCAGGTCAAGAACGACGCGCAGCGGAATTTTGAGATCAGCGCGGGAAGCCTGTCGTTGGATCTTGAAGAGTTCAAGGACTTTCTCCTCCGCTATGAAGCGCACCGCAAAACCTTTGCCGGCGTCAAGTCGGCGCGGGGCAGGCTCAACGTCGCCTCGTTATTCGTAGCCGGCCCGCTCGACGATCCGGCTGAATGGAATTTTAGCGCCGCCGGGAGCGTTGAGAGCCTCAGCGTAAACCATGCGAGCCTGCCGGCCCCGCTCACGGTGGCTCGGGCGAGATTCGCCGCGACGCCGGCAAAACTCACGCTCTCCGACGCGGAGACCGAGATACTGGATGCTCGTTTGACCGTCGGCGGCTCTCTGGAAAAATCCCAAAAAGCGCCGCTGACCCTGGACGCGGCCGCAACGGGCGTCGTCGGCGCGCAGATGAAAGAGTGGCTTGGCCGTCAAGCCGGATTGCCCGAGCAGTTGGCGCTGCGCGCGCCGTTGAAAGTCGGCGCCGGCCGCGTTCGGTGGAGCGAAGGCGGAGATTTATCTTTTATCGGGAATTTCACCGTCGCCAACGGGCCGAAGGTTTCCGTCGATGCCGTGCGTAGCCGTCAGGCCGTCACGGTGAGAGAGCTGACGCTCGAAGATGGGGCGCAGCGCGCCCGGATGGCGCTCAAAGTCGAGAAAGACGAATTCAATCTGTCTTTCAAGGGCGCGGTCGACCAGGCGATGCTGAACAAAATTTTTCAATCGTTGCCGCTTCCGGGCGGTTTTCTCCAGGGGGACTTCGAGGCGCGCGGCTCATTGAAACAGCCCCAGCGGTTCTTCGCGCGGGGAAAACTGGAAGGGAAAAACCTGGTCGTTCCATTGAAGAAGAAGCCGGCCGTGGTTGAAAGCTTTCTCCTCGAGGCCGGCGCCGGCGGGGTGACGATTCGCTCCGCGGCCCTGCGGTGGCAAGACAGCCGTCTCTTACTTTCAGGCAAGCTCGGCGCGGAGAAGGAAGCGATTCGGGTCGATATGGATATCTCCGCCGATCGGCTGGCGTGGGACGCGATGAGCGAAGCCATGGGCCGAGAGGACGATAAGCGTGCAGATCAAGGGGCCAAGACCATGCCGATGCCGGTCATTCTCGGCACGGTCCGGCTCAAGACGGACAGTTTTACTTTCGAACATTTCAACCTGAGCCCGCTCCGGATGACAGCCGACATCTCGTCATCCGGAATTCGAGCGGAAATCGCCCAAGGCGTTGCTTGCGGGATCACGGCAACGGGCCGCGTCGGTATCGCGGGCAAAGAGATCGAGCTCGACGTCCAACTCTCCGCGACCGAGGCGCAGCTCGAACCGACCACGATCTGTCTATCGGGTAAGCAACAGGACATAAAGGGAATCTACTCTTTGAAGGCTCGGATCGCGGGGCGCGGAGACCGAGAGCGATTGCTGCCGTCGCTCAAGGGCAACTTCGAGCTCAGCGCCCGTGACGGCGAATTTGTGCATTCTCCCACAATGGATGCCACGTTCGATTACTTGAACGCGACGGGCGACTTCAAAGTGGCTTTCCCCGACTTGAATAAGCAGACATTTCCGTACCGCCGCTTGAGCGTCAAAGGGGCGATCGACGGCGAGAACATCGTCACCGACGAATTCATTATCGAGGCGTCGCCGTACACCATTACCGGCCAGGCGAGGCTCGACCTCAGGCTGAGACAAATCGACGCCAAAGGCCTGGTTTCCGTCGCGATGTCGACGAATCAGGTGATTCGGAGTATTCCGGTCATCGGCGCCATTATTGGCGGCTCGCTGGTGGGAATCCCGGTGCGGGTTACGGGTTCTATTGACCGCCCCGACGTTACTTACCTGTCGGCGGCCGACGTCGGAACCGAACTGTTGAATATGCCGACGAGAATACTGGGAATTCCGCTGGAGACGATGAAACTCTTTACTCCGAGCCAACCGCAGCCGGGAAAAGAATAATACGCGCTCGCCTCCCCCCTATTGGACTAAGGTCCAATATACAGCCCGGCCGCTCTTCGCTAGAAAGGAGCTCAGCCCAAGGGGAAGGGCTAACTGACGGGGTGAACCGGGGGTGAATCTCGCCCCCGACCCTCGCCAGTATACGGAGGAAAAATGGTTGGGATAAAAGCACGCGAGATTTTCTCGCTGTTGGGCATTTTTTTTATGTTCACAACGTTCTCAACGCCGGCCTTCGGACAACAAGAACCCGGCGCGAAAGATGACGGCGCCGAAGAGCTGGCGAAGAAGACGCAAAACCCGGTGGCCGATCTGATCAGCGTCCCCTTTCAGAGCAATTGGAACTTCAGCGCCGGCTTTCATCACAACCGGAGAATCTACGTTCTCAACATCCAACCGGTCATTCCGATCAAACTTAGCGACGATTGGAATCTCATCACGCGCATCATCATGCCCGTGATCGACCAGCACGCGCTGTCGCCGCTAGGAGCCTGTCCGAGTAATGTCTTTCGTCAAAACTCGACCTCGTAGAATGCCCCAGGATCAACGAACGGCGGTTCGGGAATGGTTTTCCTACCCCCTAAACCGGCGATTTTTGGATTACTCGGACACACTCCTAGCCGACCGCGCTTTCGGGTTGGGAGATATCAACCCGACGTTCTTTCTGTCGCCGTCCAAGCCGGGCAAGGTGATTTGGGGAGTGGGGCCGACGTTTACGTTTCCGACCGCCAGCCAAAGAGTGCTCGGAGCGACGAAGTACAGCATGGGCCCGGCGGGCGTGGTGCTGATGATGGAGGGGCCCTGGGTATTCGGCGCGCTGATCAACAACCAATGGTCGGTTGCCGGCTGGGGCAACCAGAACGTAAACGCATTCCTGATGCAGCCGTTCGTCAACTACAATCTGCCCGGCGGGTGGTATCTGACCAGCTCGCCCGTCGTCACGGCGAACTGGAAAGCGGATAAGGCGGGCGATGTGTGGACGGTGCCGGTCGGCGGCGGCGGCGGCAAGCTGTTCAGGCTGGGCGATATCCTTCCACTGGAAGGCCAGGCGATTGGAAAGCTGCCGATCAACACGCAGATCGGCGCCTACGCCAATGTGGTGAAGCCGGAGTTCGGCCCCAAGTGGCAGTTGCGCTTTCAAGTTCAATTCCTTTTTCCGAAGTAAACAGAAAGAAACGAACAGGGACACAACAATGAAAACCACGCGCACACAAAACCTCATGGCCGCCGCGCTCGTTGGCGTGCTGGCACCGCGCAGACCAAATGAATCAACCAAAAGGAGAAAACAGACGTGAAACGAAGCATCCTCATCATCCTCGCGCTGGCCTTCGGGCTGGCAACGTCAGCTTGGGCGCAAGAAATCCTGCCCTATCCTCCACAATCATTCAAAGGCAAGATTGGCCGTACGGCCGCGGAGTCCACGCCGGACTTCCCCAAGCCCATCGCAGCGCCCAAGGACGCGCCGAATGTCCTGCTCATCATGACCGATGACGTAGGGTTCTCCGCATCGTCCACGTTCGGCGGTGCGGTTCCCACGCCGACGTTTGATCAGTTGGCGAAGGCGGGTCTGCGTTACAACACGTTCCACACCACGGCGCTCTGCTCGCCCACGCGCGCGGCGCTCATCACCGGACGCAACCATCACACCAACGCCACCGGCGTCATCACCGAGATGGGCACGGGCTTTCCCGGCTACAACTCGCTGATGCCGAAGAGCTCCGGATCCGTCGGGGAGATCCTCAGGCAGAACGGCTACAACACGTCGTGGTTTGGCAAGAACCATAACGTGCCGGACTGGCAGACGAGTCAGGCGGGGCCGTTCGACCTCTGGCCCACGGCCCTGGGCTTCGAGTATTTCTTCGGCTTCATCGGCGGCGACACCGACCAGTGGCATCCCGCAGCCTTCGAGGGTACCAAGCCGATCGAAACACCGGCGCATGACCCGAAGTATCACCTGGACGCCGACCTGGCCGACCACGCGATCGCGTGGATCCAGCAACAGAACTCGCTTGCGCCCGACAAGCCGTTTTTCGCCTACTACACGCCGGGGCTCACCCACGCGCCTCACCACGCGCCCAAGGAATGGATCGCGAAGTTCAAGGGCAAGTTTGACATGGGCTGGGACAAGCTGCGCGAGGAAACGCTCGCCCGTCAAATCCAGATGGGAGTCGTTCCCGCCGGCACCAAACTCACGGCCCGGCCCAAGGAAATTCCGTCCTGGGATTCGCGCAGCGCCGACGAGAAGAAACTCTACGCGCACATGATGGAGGTCTATGCAGGCTCTCTGGCCTACGTCGATCACAACATCGGGCGGGTCATCAAGGCCGTCGAAGATACGGGTGAACTGGATAACACGCTGATCATTTTCATCATGGGCGACAACGGCGCGAGCGGAGAGGGCACCTTGCAGGGCTTGGCAAACGAAGTCGGCGTGGCCGCCAACGGTGTCGAGGAGAGCCTCCCCTATCTCCTCTCCATCATGGACGACCTCGGTGGTCCGCTGACCTACAACCACTACCCGGTCGGCTGGGCGCATGCGATGGATACGCCGTTCCAGTGGACCAAGCAGGTCGCCTCACACTTCGGCGGCACGCGCAACGGCCTGGTCATCTCCTGGCCCAAGCGGATCAAGCAGACCGGCGAAGTCCGTACGCAGTTCAGCTCGGTCATCGACATCGTGCCCACGATTCTCGAAGCGGCCGGCGTCAAGCCGCCGACGATGATCAACGGCGTGAAGCAGACTCCGATTGAAGGCTTCAGCATGGTCTATAGCTTCGACAACGCCAAGGTGCCCACGCGCCACAAATCGCAGTATTTCGAGTTGATGGGCAATCGCGGCATCTATGAAGACGGCTGGATGGCCAACACCTCGCCGCTGAAGCTCCCGTGGGCCCCGCCTGCCATCGGCAAAGCCACTCCCAATCCGGATGACTTCCAGTGGGAGCTTTACCACATCGCGGAGGACTTCTCGCAGGCGAACAACCTGGCGGCGCAGAATCCGAAGAAGCTCAAGGAACTACAGGCCGCTTTCGAGCGTGAAGCGAAGAAATACAACGTCTATCCGCTCGATTCCTCGCTCGCCGAACGCGCGG
>CAZNES010000116.1:9419-11692 GCA_964572145.1 uncultured Syntrophobacteraceae bacterium | reverse complement strand
CGATCATGGAAAAGATCAATCGTTGTAAAGCCATTTATGCAACACAACACTAGCGGTCGATCCCGTGATGTTCCCACCTGGTTTGGCAAGGCTAGCAACGAGCCCGGCTCCTACAAGATCGCCAGCGCCCGTTACGACAATTGGAATGGTCGCGGTGGCGTTCTTGAGAGCCGCAGTTGCCCTACCTCCCGATACAACGATGATGTCGACTTTGAGACGGACTAGCTCCGCCGCTAGGTCGGATAGCCGATCGAGCTTCTCCTCTGCAAAGCGGTACTCGATCAAGATAGTCTTCCCCTCCACGTACCCCAAGCTCGCGCAGCCCCTGGAGGAATGCCTCATTCTGGGGAGCGGCACGGGATGGCGTCGAGACTCGAAGAATCCCTATCCGCGGCACTTTCTTCGCCTGCTGCGCCTGAACCGTAAAGCTATGAGCAAAGAGCAGAGCGCATAGAGCCAGTCTAGCGATTTTTTTGTGCATGGGGTTTCCCTCAATTTCGGGGGAACGGAGTATCTGAGATTTGGAGTGTTGGAGTACTGGAGTGTTGGGGAATCGGTCTCGACCCATTACTCCATCGCTCCATCACTCCATTATTCCATTCCCCTCATTCCGCCAACTCAAAGCACGGCAGCTTGATCTCCGGATTATGTGTCTGCTCGTAGCGCACCTTGACTCGGTCGCCGAGCCTGACCTGCTCTTTATTTTCGCCGAGCAGCCGGCTCTCGATGATCACGCCTTCGTCCAGGATGACATTAATGTAATAGATCGGCGCTTCTTCTTTGAACGCCGGATTGCGCGGCACGCGGACTAGCGTGAAGGTGTGAATCTTGCCGGTGCCCTTCGCTTCGATCCAGTCCAATTCGCCGAAGCAATCGACGCAGGCGACGCGCGGAAAGAACTGCACCTTGCCGCAGCTTTTACATTTCTGCAGGAGAAATTTTCCGTTTGCCGCGCCTTTCCAAAACGGCGCGTCGACCGGATTGATCTTGGGTAAACTTTTTTGCGGTGCTCTTCCTTCAGCCATTACTTTCTCCTTTCCATCACGAGCGCGGCCGTGGTGCCGAGATTGCGCCCGTAGTTGAGCCAGCCGATGCCCGTAACCAGGGCGCGCTGGGCTTTTTGCACTTGATGGCCTTGGGCCTCGCCTCTCAGCTGGCGCAGCGCTTCGACAACGTGGAGAAAGCCACCGGCGAGACCCGCCTGTCCGACCGACAATTCCCCGCCGCCGGTATTCACCGGGAAATCGCCTTGGTAAGTCAAATCATGGGCATCTACGAACTTGCCGCCGTCGCCCTTTTTGCAATAGCCGAAATCCTCGATTTGAATCATCACCGCGATCGGATAGTCGTCGTAGATTTCGCACAGGTCGATATCCTCGCGCTTAACTTCAGCAAAGATTTTCTCGCCGACCGCTTTCATGCCGAAGGTGGTCTTGTCCGGCAGCATGTTGGCGACCTGGTAATGCACTTTCTCCGCATCCGTCACCAAATAGATCAGCTTGTCGGAAATCTGTTTCGCCTTTTCTTCCGATGCCACGATCAAACATTCCGCCCCCGAGCATGGCATGACACAATCGAACAGCCGAACCGGATCGGAGATCATGCGCGAGTTCAAATAATCTTGCATCGTCATCGGCTCGCGAAACAGCGCCTGCGGATTGTTGATCGCGTTGAAGCGCTGCGCCACGGCGATCTTGCCGATCTGTTCCAGCGTCGTGCCGAAGTTTTCCATGTGCAGGCGCTGAATCAAAGCCATTAATGAATTCGGCCCGCCGTAGCCGTAGACGTCGACATAATTCGCGCGCTGGTATTCCAGCGGCCGCTGATGCACCACGCTCTTGTCGAAGGAGTTCCCGCCGACCAGCAGCGCGACGTCGAGATGGCCGCACTCGATGGCATCGGCAGCGCGGCGCACCGCGCCCACACCGCCGGCGCCGCCGTAGTCGGCGTTCAATACCCAGTCCAGTTCAAACCCAAGTTGTTCCGCCACGTGCGGCGCAGTGTCCGGACTCGACTGCGTCGTGATCGACAAGCCGTGGATGTCTTTCTTCTTCAATCCGGTCTGATCGAGCGCCGCGCGAATCGCCGTCGCATAGTGCCCGAGCAGAGGCTCTTCGGATTTGCGCGAGTATTCGGTCGAACCGTAGCCGACAAAACAAACTTTCTTACGCCGCACCTCTCTCTCCTTTCTCTCTCAGGCATTAGGCTAGAGGCTCCGCCAGAGGCGGATCAGCCTCAGGCTGAAACAGGCAATAGGATGTCTCTTCTTCCTC
>CAZNES010000116.1:0-9319 GCA_964572145.1 uncultured Syntrophobacteraceae bacterium | reverse complement strand
ACGCCTCACGCCTCTCGCCTTACCCCTCACCCTTAACCCCTAACGCTTCCTCCCCCATCTTTCTATCGACGTCCGCTTCGCGACCGTATAGCAACCGCATCAGCCTTACTTCGCGGTAAAAGCCCTCGAAAGGAAATTCTTTGGACACGCCGTAGCCGCCGTGAATTTGAATCGCCGTATCCGCCGCTTCGAAAGCCATCCGCGCGGCGCGCTTTTTGGCTAACGCGGCATCATGAAAATAGTGCATGCCCTGGTCCGCCTTCCACGCCGCTTCCAGCGTGAGCCAGGTCGAGGTGCGCAGCCCGACCGCGAGATCGGCCAGCATCCACTGAATCGCCTGCCGGGAAGAGAGCGGCCGACCGAAGGTAACGCGGTTGCGCGCATGCTCGAGCGACGCCTCCAAACAACGCATCGCTATTCCAAGGGATCGCGCGGCGATGCGAAGCTGTTCCGAGGCGATGACCGCTTCGACATCCTCCCCGGTGCCGACACGGTGATCGCTCGCAACACCGCAGGCGCGGAGCGTAAGCCGCGCCACAGTCTGGTCGTTGGTGAGGTCGGTATCGCCTTCGATCCGGACTCCAGACGCGTTTTTCTCCAGGAGAAAAAGGCCGACGTCGCCGTCCTCATGCTCCACCGCCGGCAGCAGATAGAGGTCGGCGTCGGGATGGATGACGTCCATGCCGTCGCCGTAAAGCTCATAACTACCCGCGCCGCGCCGGTAAACGGCGCGGATCGCGCTTAAATCGCCCGTCTTATGAACTTCGTCGAACGCGAGCGTAAGGGATAGCTCGCCGTTCGCCAGCTTGCGCGCGTAAGGGCTCTGCGCGACCACTGCTGGAATCGACGGCGGCTCGAACGGCAGCGCGGTTCTGCCAAACTCGCGATAAATGAGAACGCGTGCGATGTGACTGACGCGCGATCCTCCAACCTCCTCAGGCAAATCCAACGCCCAAAGCCCGACCTGCTTCGCTTTTTCAATGAGGGATTTCCGGACATCGCAATCCAATTCTCGCCGAGGCGGATCGCCGGGAAGAAGAAAAACCTCTTTTTGTTTGAGAAACGATCCCTCCTGAGACATGAGCTCTTTAGCGACGAACCGAGCCGCCGTGTCTCGAATGAGTCTCTCTTCTTCGCTCAATCTAAGATCCATGGTCTAACACAGCGCGGCAAAGCCGCAACCAAAGTAGAAACCGACATTTCACCACGAAGGTCACGAAGAGCACGAAGTTCAAAAGTTATAAAATTTACGAATCCTTCGTGGCCTTCGTGCACTTCGTGGTGAGATCGTATTTTCTTGTCGATTCGGCAACTTAGGATCGGTGCGCAAGAAAATTTGCGCAAAGCGCGAAAACTTTCAGGCATAGTATTACGAACGACCGATGACCGGGGACCGAAGACCGGTCTTCGGTCTCCGGTCTGCCGTCATTCTCAACGACCCCCTACTGCAACTCCATACACGCTATCCCTTCCCTAAACAGCGCCCGCTGAATCACGTGGCGCTGGATTTCAGAGGCGCCCTCCACGATCCGCCGCGGCCGGGCGTGTCGAAAAGCGCGAGCGATGGCATGGTCTTTCCTGAAGGCAGAAGGCCCGACCGCTTCCAAGGCAAAATCGACGACCTTATGCAGCAGCTCAGTGCCGAAGAGCTTGACGCACGCCGCTTCGAAGCGCACGTCCATTCCCTCGTCCGCTTTCCACGAGCCATGATACGTAATGCCGCGCAGCGCCTCCATCTCGCCCCAGAAATAACCGAGGGAAGGAGCGAACCGTTCGCGTTCCTTCGGGTTGAGCCGCAGCATATCTCCCACGCGGCGCAAAACTCTCTGCGCGGTGCCGTGACAGCGGATTCCGACTTGGAAACGACGGGCGCCGAGCCATGCCTGATTCAACTCCCAACCTTTGCCTACTTCGCCCAGGACTTGGTTTTTCGGGACTCGACAATTATCGAAGACCAGCTCGCAAGGCTCGCTTCCCGCGATCGTCTCGATGCTGCGCACGACGCGGTAACCGGGGTGCCCCGTGTCGACGAGAAAACAGGTGACCCCTTCGCGGCCCTTGGTTCCGGGCAATCTGGCGAACACCTGGACAAAGTTGGCAACGTCGCCGAACGTGGGAAACATCTTGGTTCCGTTAATGACAAAAAAGTCCCCATCAAGAGTCGCCGTGGCCGTCATCATGGAAGGATCGGATCCCGCCCCCGGTTCCGTCAGAGCGAAGCAAGCGGTCTTCTCTCCCCGGATGCACGCAAGCAGGAAACGCTCGACCTGCTCTCCCTTGCAGGCATAGAGAATATTGGAGACATGGTTGCCAAGCTCGAAGGGCACCGATGCCTTTTCCAGCTCCTCCGTGACGGCGATCATCGCCACGTTGCTGATTTCCCGCCCGCCGTACGCCTTCGGCACGTCCAGATGCCAAAGATCTCTGGCCTCCGCCTTTTTCTTCAGCCCTTCCATAATGCCGATGTAGCGTTTCACTTCCGGATCGCGGCTGAGCTTCGCCCGGCTTTTCCAACGGCTCCCCTCGAAGATATCGGGCGCGCCCTCAAAGACTCGCTCGAGAGGAACGATCTCTTGACGCACGAACTCCTCGACCTCCTGGCGGAGGATTTCTTCTTCCGGACGTAGGCAAAAATCCATAACGACTCGACCGCGTGCATCCCTATTACCACGGCTTCATCGCCCGTGAAAAGCGGCAGCCGACTAGCAATTGACCGCGCCCTAGAGTCTATGATAATCGAAACACCGGGAAGTCGAACGTTGCGTGCCGATCTGCACGAAGCTTTAAGCAACCGTAACAATGCCAGGGGACAGCAAAAATCCGACTATGTTTACGAAGATCAAACCTCAGGTAATTCTTAGCATCATTCTGGTCGCGTTCTTCGCCGTCTTCGCCTACACGGCGAAGGATTGGCGCCTCCAGGCACGTCTCTACCCGTGGGCGATCGGGATACCGATGCTGATGCTGGCGCTGGTTCAGCTCGTGCTCGACCTCAGGGGAATCGAACCGACAAAAAGCCCTGACGCCGCTCCGGTCGACGTACAGTTCGCCGAGCGCGTGGACCCCGTCGTGGCTCGCCGCCGCACCCTGAATATTTTCTCCTGGATCGTCGGCTATATCATCGCCATCTGGCTGATCGGCTTCTTCTATTCGGTGCCTCTGCTCGTGTTTCTGTATCTCAAGGTCCAGTCGCGCGAACGCTGGCCGCTCTCGATCGCCCTGACGGCGGCGGCCTGGCTGATCTTCTGGGGTCTCTTCGACCGTCTCCTGCATCTGCCGTTTCCGGACGGCGCCCTCTTCACCTGGCTCGGTTTAGCATAATTGTTCGACGCTGGAGGACGCATGAAGGGTTCAAGGGTTTCAGGGTTTAGAGGTTTAAGGGTTCAAGAAGAAAAGACAACAGGCATAAGAAACATTTTGCCTCTCTCCTTCTTCATCCTTTTAACCCTTCAACTCTTAAACCCTTCAACCCTTAAACCCGCCTTCGCTCAGGAACCCTTTTACAAAGGCAAAACGATCAAGATCGTCGTCGGCCTCAGTGCCGGCGGCGGCTACGACCGGGCGGCCCGCCTGCTCTCCCGTTACATGGGAAAATACATCCTTGGAAATCCGGACATCATCGTGCAAAACATGACGGGCGCCGGCTCGGTGATCGCCGCTAACTACGTCTACGGAGTGGCCAAGCCCGACGGCCTCATGCTGCTGATGCCGCACAACAACGTATATCTGAGCCAATTGTCCGGGGACAAAGAGGTCAAGTTCGATCTCATTAAGATGCCCTGGATCGGTTCTCTGGAAAGGGATGACATGATGCTTTTCATCCGTTCCGATGCGCCGTACAAATCGATCAAGGACGTCATGCAGGCCAAGGAGCCGCCTAAATGCGGCACCACCGGTGTTGGAGGCTCCGACTATGTCATGTCGAGGATCCTCGAAGAGACGATCGGCGCCAAGGTCAATCAGGTCATCGGCTATCCCGGCAGCAACGAGATCGCCATCGCCGTCGAGCGCGGCGAGGTCGCTTGCCAAGGGCTCACGATTTCCACGTTTTTCTCGCGCGAGCCGTTCTTGACCTGGAATAAAAACAACTTCGTTCGGTTCCTTGCCCAAAGCGGGCGGAAGCGGGACCCGCGAGTCAACAGCCCGACGATCTTCGAGCTGATGGACGAATTCAAAACGCCCGCGGCTAAACGCCGTCTGGCCGAGGCCATGCTCGCCGGCGGCGAGTGGGCCAGGCCGATGCTCGTCGCTCCGGGGACAGCGGCGGACAGAGTCCAGATCCTGCGCGAAGCTTACGAAAAAGCCGTCAAGGACCCGGAGTTTATCGTCGAGGCGAAAAAATTACGCATCGAGATCACGCCGGGAAAAGGCCCGGAGCTTCAGGCCATGGCCAAAGAAGCGATGAACCAACCGCCCGAAGTCCTCGAACAAATCAAGAAACTGTTCGTCGTTCAGTAGAACTTCGCCGGCCGGGAGCCCGGGTCTCGATGCAGCCGCCGCGCGCCGGGAGAGCCGCCAAAGTATGAACGCCTCTTCCGGGAGCGCCGGGAATTTTTACCAAAACAAAACCATCACGGTGCTCGTCGGCGCCCGCCCCGGAGTGGCGTACGACCTTTACGCCCGACTGATCGCCGGCCACATGGGAAAATACATCCCCGGCAATCCCGCTATCGCCGTGCAAAATATTTCCGGCGCCGGCGGAAAGAAAATCGCCGGCCAAATCTACGCCGCCACGCCGGACGGCCTCACGCTCGCGGCGATATCGCCCGAGCTCTATTTCGGCCAGCTTCTCGGACAGAGCGACGTCCGGTTCGACTGGGCGCGCTTTTCCTGGATCGGCACAGCCGACCGATCCAATCACTTGCTCTACGCGCGGGCGAAGACGCCCTACCAGACTCTGCGCGCGATCGTGGAAGCCGCCAAGCCTCCGAGGTGCGGCGCATCGGGCACTTCATCGACGGCCTATTATCTTCCCAAATTGCTGCAGGAAATATTCGGCGCGAAGTTCGAAATGAAAACCGGCTATCGCGAAGGGCCCGACGTGGACGCCGCGGTGGAGCGCGGCGAGATCGACTGCCGGGTGCTGACCATTTCCGGTTTCTTCTCTCACGAGCCGTATCATAGCTGGCGCAAAAACGGCTTCGTGCGCATCTTGCTGCAAACCGGGAAAGAACGCGACGCAAGGCTGCCTGACGCGCCGACGATTTATGAGCTGATGGACGCGTATCGCGTGTCCGAGACCGGGCGCAGGCTTGCCCGCGTGATTCTCGGCGGCGCTCTGTTCGGCCGGCCGATGGTCGCGCCACCCGGCCTGGCGGCCGAGAAGCTCAAGATTTTGCGCGACGCGTTCGCTAGCGCGGCGCGCGATCCCGAGCTGCTTCGAGAGGCCGAGATCAAAGGCCTCGGCGTCGTCCTCGCCGGCGGCGAGGAGCTACAAGCGCTGGCTGCGGAAGTGACGGCGCAACCGCCCGACGTCGTCGCGCGAATGAAAACGCTCGTCGAATTTTCCGAGCCAAAGTATTGACACTCAGTCGGGGAAAGTGTGATAAGCAGACCAAGAAAGCAAGCACCGGAGGTCAAAGATGCTCAATAATTTCAGGAGCGCTAAGGCGCGCAAGGGCTTCAGACGAATTCTTACTCTCGCCTCGCGCCTCGCGCCTCTCATCTTCTTTTTATTTTTGACGCTCGCACCGGCTTTCGGCCAGACGCCTTTTTACCAGGGCAAAACGATCACGATTGTCGTCGGCACCAAGGCCGGCGACGTTTACGATCTCTATCCGCGCCTCCTGGCCGAGTATCTGCCGAAGTACATTCCCGGCAATCCCAATATTATTATCCAGAACATGCCCGGCGCAGCGTCACTCATCGCCGCCAACAACGTGTACAACGTCGCTAAGCCGGACGGCTTGACTCTCGGCGCGATCTACCCGGCCCTCTACTTCGACCAGCTGGCGAAGAAGAGCGAGGTCAGGTATGACTGGACGAAGTTCAACTGGATCGGCAGCACGGTCCGGTCGAATCACCTGCTCTACATGCGCGCCGATACGCCGTACAAGTCGATCGAGGACGTACGGAAAGCCTCTACGGCGCCCAAATGCGGCGCCACCGGCGTGTCGTCCACCGGCTACTACATGCCGAAGCTTTTCGACGAGACCCTCGGGACGAAATTCGACATCGTCGCAGGCTATCAGGCGGGCCAGGACGTCGATCTCGCGGTGGAAAGAGGAGAGATCCAGTGCCGGGCTTTTACCATCACCGCGTACTTTGCCCGCGAGCCTTTCATCAGCTGGCGCAAGAGGGGCTTCGTCCGGGTGCTCATCCAAACCGGCAGAAAACGTGACGAGAGAGTCAGCGACGCCCCAACCATTTATGAATTCATGGACCGCTACAAAACTTCCGAAGCCGGCCGCCGCCTGTCCACGGTGGTCCTGGCTGGCGGCGACGTAGGCCGGCCGATCGTTGCGCCTCCACGCGTGCCTGAAGATAGGGTAAAAATCCTGCGCGACGCGTTTACCAAGTCGATCAAAGACCCGGCTCTTCTGAAAGACGCCGAAAAGAGAAACTTGGAGATCGATCCGACCTTCGGCGAGGAGTTGGAGACTCTGGCCAAAGAGGTGATCACACAACCTCCGGACATCGTAGAGCGCATGAAAAAACTTCTCGGCGAATAGTCAGGAGCAAATCAAAATGCTCGAAGCATTCTCCAGCGGCTTTTGGCAAGTACTGGCCTGGCCGGCGTTCGGCTATCTCCTGCTGGGCATCATGATCGGCTTTTGGGTCGGCCTTTTGCCCGGCATCGGCGGTCTGGCCACGCTCGCGCTGATGCTGCCGTTTTCCTATACGATCAAGACGCCGATCGAAGCCTTCTGCTTTCTCCTCGGCATGCTCGCGGTGACCGGAACCACCGGCGATCTCACCTCGATTCTTTTCGGCATCCCCGGAGAAAGCTCTTCCGCCGCTCTCATTCTTGACGGTTACCCGATGTCGAAAAAAGGCGAAGCGGGACGGGCGCTCGGCGCGGCGATCATGAGCTCTCTGCTCGGCGCGGTCATCGGCGCGCTATCGCTGGCGATCTCGATCCCGATCATGCGGCCCCTGGTTCTTATGTTCGGATCGCCCCAACTGTTCATTCTCACCATCATGGGAATCACCTTCATCGGAACTTTGGCCGGCGCGTCGCTCATCAAAGGTCTCTTGGCCGGCGGCGTCGGCCTGATGCTCGCGGCGATCGGCGTCGATCCGCAGACCGGCTCGCTGCGCTACACTTTCGGCTTTCTTTATCTCTGGGACGGTCTCGACATCACTCCGGTCGTTGTAGGGCTTTTTGCCATCCCCGAGATCGTCGATCTCGCCGTCCGCGGCACGAGCATCTCGCAAGCTCCCAAAGAAAAACTCAAGGGAGTGATGGAAGGTGTCAAGGACACTTTCCGCCATTTTTGGCTCGTGGTCCGATGCAGTCTCATCGGAGTCTATTTCGGCGTGCTGCCGGTGCTCGGCGCCAACGTCGCCCAGTGGATCGCGTACGCGCATGCCGCCGGCGGCCTGAAGGACAGGAAGCGAGCGGGCAAAGGCGCCGTCGAAGGCGTGCTCGGTCCGGGCGCCGCCAACAACGCGACGCGCGGCGGCGACTTGATCCCGACGATCGCCTTCGGCATTCCCGGCAGCGCGAGCATGGCGCTACTGCTCGGCGCGCTGTTAATCGTGGGACTCCAGCCCGGGCCGGAGATGCTCAAGTCGCGCCTGGACGTGACCTTCGCGATGGTGTGGATTCTCATCATCTCCAACATCATCGTCGCCGGCATCTGCTTTTTGATTATCAACCATCTGGCCGCCCTCACGTTTATCCGCGGCTCGCTGCTGATTCCTTTTCTCGTCGTTCTCGTGTTCATCGGCTCGTTCACCGCCAACAACAGCGTCTACGACCTGATCGTCACACTCGCCTTCGGAGCCCTCGGCTATTTCATGGTTCTCAACGGCTGGCCCAGGCCGCCGCTCATCTTAGGACTTATACTTGGAAAAATCGGCGAGAATTATCTCTGGATCTCGACGGCGGCCTACGGCGCGAAGTGGTTGCTCTTCCCCAGCGTCATCACGCTGATCATTCTCACTGTGATCGTGGTCGCTTATCCGACGATCAAAGAGCGCCGCGGCAAGGCGAAGTACGACCGGCCGGAGGACGCGATCTGACTCTCGAGAGAAGATTCCACCGTTAAGACATCAAAGGAGGCACAGAGTAATATGCGCGTCTGCGCCATCGATATCCATCATCATTACATCCCGGAGTCGCTCCTCGATGAGGCGAAACAGGGAAAAGCAGCCGGCGTTTCGGCCAAGGACGGACGGAAAGGCGAAACCTCGATTTCATTCGCAGGTGAAGAGGCATTCAACCTCTCCGAGGATCTGTCATCGGACTTCAAGAAGAGATTCGCGGCGATGGAGCGCGGAAAGATCGCCGTGGGCGCGCTGATCCCGCACACCTCGAGCCTGGGCTATTCGTTGGACGGAAAACAGGGCGAGGCATGGTGCCGCCGCTACAACGAGGGCATTCGCGACCTCACGCTGAAACACCCCGATCGCTTCGTCGGCCTGGCCGCCGCCCCATTACAAGACCCGCCTCGAGCGGCCGCGGTTCTGGAGCACGCGGTTCGAGAGTTGAAGCTCTGCGGCGGCTACATCGCCTCCAACGTGAACGGCCAATACTACAACAGCGACTTCTTCGATCCGTTCTGGAAAAAGGCCGAGGAGCTCGACGCGCTGATCGTGATGCATCCGGAAGACGTGGCCGGCTCGGAGAAGATGGCCGCTTACGGCCTGCGCTTGATCTGCGGCAACCCGGCCGACAGCACGCTCTCGCTCGCCTTCATGAGCTACAGCGGCGTCTTCGACCGTTTTCCCAATCTAAAGCTCTGCGTGCTCCACGGCGGCGGATTTTTTCCGTATCAGTTGGGCCGGCTCGATCAGGGCTTCGCCGTCCGGCGCGGCGCGCGCGCGGTGTCGGCCTCTTCGCCGCCGAGCGCCTATCTTAAAAAGAATCTCTACTTCGACGCGATGATCTATCGCGTAGACGCGCTCGAATATTTGAAGCGCGTCGCCGGCGCCGATCACTTAATGGTCGGAACCGATTATCCCTACACACTGGG
Organism: uncultured Syntrophobacteraceae bacterium; assembly: GCA_964572145.1. GTDB lineage: Bacteria > Desulfobacterota > Binatia > UBA9968 > UBA9968 > JAJPJQ01. The sequence goes on along the minus strand of CAZNES010000116.1, from coordinate 179 downwards.
GGATTGGCTCGCTGTCGAGAAAGTCGAAGCGCTCGATTGCCCGGACTCCGAGAAGCTCATGATCCTCGAAGGCAACGCGAAACGACTGCTGAAAATGCAATAATTTTTAATCTCTACGGGGTCTAATTCCCCGCAGCTTGCTGCGTAGAATTTATTTCCTTTACGAAGTCCGTCATTCC
>CAZNES010000115.1:0-12152 GCA_964572145.1 uncultured Syntrophobacteraceae bacterium | reverse complement strand
AGAATGAAGGAGAGTTCGATGGCACAGAACCACCCGAATAGTTTTCGCGCGGCATCGACGCTGAAAGTCGGCGGGCAATCGTACAACATCTACCGGCTGGCGAATCTTGAGAAGGCCGGTTTTAAGAACATCTCGCGCTTGCCGGTTTCGCTGAAAGTTTTGTTAGAGAACCTGCTCCGCTGCGAGGATGGGCGGCTGGTCAACAAGAGTGACATCGAGGCGCTGGCGAATTGGAATCCGAAGACAAGACCGGACCAAGAGATCGCCTTCATGCCTGCTCGGGTGCTGACGCAGGACTTGACCGGCGTGCCGGCGATTGTGGACCTCGCCGTGATGCGCGAGGCGATGAAGCGGCTGGGCGGCGATCCGAAGAAGATCAACCCGCTGCAGCCGGTGGAGTTGGTCGTTGACCATTCCGTTCAGGTGGATCGCTTCGGCACGCCGGACGCCTTTCACGAGAACTCGCAGATCGAGTATGAGCGCAACGTCGAGCGTTACGCCTTTCTGCGCTGGGGGCAAAAGGCCTTCAGCAACTTCAAAGTCGTCCCCCCGGACACGGGCATCTGCCACCAGGTGAATTTGGAATACCTGGGCCAGGTGGTTTTTCGAGCCAAAGAAAACGGAGCGACGCTGGCCTATCCCGACACGGTCGTCGGCATGGACTCGCACACGCCGATGATCAACGGCCTCGGAGTGGTCGGCTGGGGCGTGGGCGGCATCGAGGCCGAAGCAGCTATGCTCGGTCAGCCGATCGTCATGCTGATCCCCGATGTCATCGGCTTTAAGCTCCACGGCAGGCTGCCCGAGGGCGCGACTTCTACGGACCTCGTTCTCACCGTCACGCAGATGCTGCGCAAAAAGGGCGTGGTGGAAAAGTTCGTCGAGTTCTTCGGCGCGGGGTTGTCCAGCTTAAGCACTGCGGACCGGGCAACGATCGGCAACATGTCGCCGGAGTACGGCGCGACCATCGGCTTTTTCCCGCCCGACGCCGAGACGCTGAAATATTTGCAGTTGACGGGCCGCGATCCGGAGCTGATCGCGCTGGTCGAAGCCTACTGCAAAGCGCAGGGCCTCTTCCGCACCGACTCATCCCCCGATCCCGTCTTTACCGACACGCTGGAGCTCGATCTCGCCACCGTGGAGCCGAGCCTGGCGGGACCGAGGCGGCCGCAGGATCGAGTGCCGCTTACGAAGGCCAAAAGCGATTTTCAAGCGGCGCTGCCGAGCCTGATCAAGAGCGGCGCGGCGGACAAAACCGTTTCGGTGAAATTGAACGGCGACAGCGCCACGCTCGGACACGGCGCGGTGGTCATCTCGGCGATCACGAGCTGCACGAATACTTCCAACCCTTCCGTGATGATCGGCGCGGGCCTGCTGGCGAAAAAAGCCGCCGCCAAGGGACTCAAATCCAAACCGTGGGTCAAGACGAGTCTCGCGCCGGGCTCGAAGGTCGTCACGGACTATCTCAAAGAGAGCGGCCTCCTGCCATATCTCGAGAAGCTCGGCTTCTATCTCGTCGGCTACGGCTGCACCACCTGCCTCGGCAACAGCGGCCCCCTTCCCGAACCGATCTCCACCGCAATCCAAGAAGGGAATCTGGTTGCGGTGGCGGTTCTCTCCGGCAACCGGAATTTCGAGGGACGGGTCCATCCGCAGGTGCGGGCCAACTATCTCGCCTCTCCGCCGCTCGTCGTCGCCTACGCGCTCGCGGGCCGGATGGATCTCGATCTCTACAACGAGCCGCTGGGCAACGACCCGAAAGGGAATCCCGTCTACCTGAAAGATATCTGGCCGACGCCGGAGGAGATCCGCGAGGAGATCCGCAAGTCGGTCAAGTCCGAGATGTTCAAAAAAGAATACGGCGACGTCTTCAACGGCGACGAGCGCTGGAAGAAAATGCCGACGCCCGAGGGCGAGCTGTTCGCATGGGACCCGAATTCGACCTACGTGCGCGCAGCGCCCTACTTCGAAGGCATGGGCAAGACGCCCTCACAGCCCAAGGACATCACCGGTGCTCGGGTCTTGGCGCTGCTCGGCGACTCGATCACAACCGACCATATTTCTCCTGTTGGCTCGATCGAGAGGAACGGCCCGGCGGCACGCTATCTCACCGAGCATGGCGTCGAGCCTAAATATTTCAACCAGTACGGCGCGCGGCGCGGGAACCACGAGGTCATGGTGCGCGGCACGTTTGCCAACGTGCGACTAAAAAACTTCCTCGCGCCTGGAACCGAAGGCGGCGTGACCGTCCATCTGCCGGATAAAAAGCAGAGGTCGATCTACGACGCGGCGATGCAGTATCAAAAAGAGGGAGTCCCGCTGATCGTGATTGCCGGCAAGGAATACGGCACCGGCTCTTCACGCGACTGGGCGGCTAAAGGAACTCGACTGCTGGGCATCAAAGCCACCATCGCCGAGAGCTACGAGCGGATTCACCGCAGCAATCTGATCGGCATGGGAATTGTCCCGCTCCAGTTTAAGCCCGCAGAGAATGTCAAGTCGCTCGGTTTGACCGGATTCGAGAGCTACGACGTCGTGGGTATCGCCGCCGGACTCAAGCTGAAACAGGAACTGACGGTTAGGGCGAAGAGCGACGAGGGCAAGGCCGCGGAGTTCAAAGTCCTCTGCCGCATCGACAGCCCCGCCGAGCTCGACTACTACCGTCACGGCGGCATTTTGGAATACGTGCTGCGGCAGTTGCTGACTGAGAAACCTGTCTAACTGGCAAGTCTTAGTTTTTAGTTTTGAATCAACTGAGAAAACTCTTCAGGCCGGTCAAAACGTCCCAGAGACGAGGCGTGCGAAGGTCCGCGAGCGGAGGCGTACTTATTTCAGTACGTTGACGCGATGCGGGCCGAGCACAACGAAGCCTATGGGCGTTTTCACCGGCCTTGCTGCACTATCTCCCACACCGGGCGCAGATCATCCGAGTATTGGTAGCGAATCCCGAAATCTTTCAGAATATCTTCGCTCGCCGCGATCATCGCGCGCCGGTCGAAGATCATGTTTTCCTGCACCCGGTTGCTCATTCGCGCGAACTTGAAAGTCACCTGCGGTCCCTTCCCATCGCGCAAAACTTCGACGAAGTGTTGCAAATTTTTGATCGGCGTGCCGTCCACTTCTTTGACGACGAAGCCGTTCGGATCGTCGTAGCCTTTGTTGATCGGGTGCGGGAACATCGGCGAGCAGACCATCACCACCTCTTCTCCCGGAAAAGCGGGCTTGTCGTAGCGTCTTAGCATCAGGGGATTTCCCAGCCGCGCGTGATAAATCTCCCATTGATTGCCCAGCTTTTCGATGTACTCCTGCGTGGCGGCGCAAAACACCAGCGGCCCATAAATAAAATAACGCGGGTTGCGGTTTCTCAGATACGGCATGACCAGATCGCGCTGCCGCGCCACGGGCACGCTGACGCGCATCGGCTGCCCGCCGCGCTGCACGGCAACCTCGAGCATGCCGTTCTTCGCGTGCTTCTGCACGAGGTAGAGCGCCGAGACGCGCAGATCGTAGCGCGCGCTCACCTTGCCGTCGCTGTCGATCGGCTGGCCGCCGATGGCCGTGATCACGTCCCATTCTTTCAGCGGGTAGCCGGCATCGCTGTTGTACGGCTGGGTGACCATCAGTCCCCCCGCTCCCTTGGATAAGGCGAGCCTCTGCCTGAGCGCGTCGTTTTCCACCGTTTGGAAGAAATCGTGCAGTTGCGGCTTGCCGTCGTAGACGCCGTCGGCGACGTCGTCGAGAAACAGGCGAACTTCTTCTATCGGGATTACGTAGCCGATGCTTTGCGCGTTGGGAATATTGCTGAATACGACGCCAACGAGCTTGCCGCGCGAGACCACGGGCCCGCCGCTGTTGCCCGGGTTCAACGCCGCATCCACCTGAATACGCAGGCCCATGGTGAATTGATAAAAATTCGTGAACTCGACGCGCGAGACGATCCCCTCGGTCACCGACAACTCCGTGCCGCCGGTCGGAAAGCCGTAGACGCTGACCGCGTCCTTTACTTTGGGCAGATCGTCCGCGAACGGCAGGAAAGCCCGCTTGTCGAAAAACGAATCGTCATCGACGCTGAGAATCGCAAGATCGACCGGTTCGGCGATGATGACGACGCGCGCCGCCAGCTTCTCGGCCGATTGGTTCGGCTGGACATAGATTTGGCTTGCGTTCTGCACCACGTGGGCGTTGGTCAGGATGCGCTTGCCCTGAATCACGATGCCCGAGCCGCTGATGTTGGTGGGATTCTGTTTGGTCCAGGGCCGCGCGAGGTCGGGATCGCGCCGCGTCGTGTGAATTTTAACCACCAGATCTCTCACATCGTCCTGCGCGAACGCGGGCGGCGCGCCAAGCGATAGCAGCATCGCCGCCAGCAGAAAGAATAATTTTTCGCCGTCGTGGAATATTTTCATGATTTCCTTTTCAGCTCCGCCTCGGATAGGCGCAAGTACAGCGGCACGAGCGGACCCACGGGGTCGATCTCCTGCCGGAGAATTTTATCCTCCGCCAGACGGGCGACCGCGGACGCGGCGGACGGATAGCCGTCGCCCGGACTCAACACCGCGCGCTCTCCCAATCTCTCCTGGATCATGTCCGCGTAACTTTTCGCTCCGTCTCCGATAAACAAACAGCGCCGGCCGATTATCCGGCGCAGGACCGATTCGACGAAGTCTCCCGGCGCCGCGACGACGTCGTCGCTGACGCGCTCCAGCGCCTCGCCCTTCCTGCAAAACAGCGCGGCATAAACCTCTTTTTTGCGCGCATCGAGGAAAGGGCAGATCAAACCTTCGCGGTCGTTTACCCGCGCGGCCACCGCCGCCAGCGTGGATATGCCGACGACCGGCGCCGCCGATCCATACGCCAGACCTTTAACCGTGCTAAGCCCGATGCGCAGCCCCGTGAACGATCCGGGACCGATCGCGACTGCGAAGGCGGAAAGGTCGGACAGCCGGACTCCTGTTCGGTCAAGAAGCCTATCGATCAACGGAAGTAGAATCTCCGCGTGATTGCTTCGATAAACCGCAGCGCCATTGCCCGAAGCCGGCGGCTCGGCGCCGACTTCCTCGGCGACGAGCCGCCCGTTCTCCACCAGGGCCGCGCTCGCCGTCGCGGTCGCCGTATCGATGCCGAGAATGATCATAGAAAGGCGAGAGGCGATAGGCGGTAGAAATTTCTATTGCCTACCGCCTAATGCCTATCGCCTGTTTCATCCTTCGAAGAACCTGGTGATGTCGTTGTAGAACGCGTAGATCATCACGCCGATCAGGATAAAAATTCCGACCTGCTGCGCCCGCTCGCGCTGTTTGACTTCGACCGGCCGGCCAAGGAGCCATTCGAGCAGAAAGAAAAACAAGTGCCCGCCGTCGAGCACGGGGATGGGGAGCAGATTCAGGACGCCGAGATTGATGCTGAGCATTGCCACAAAAAAGAAAAAGCTCGCCAGACCTTCGCGCGCCTGCTGGCCCGCCATTTGCGCGATGAGAAGGGGCCCGCCGAGATTTTTGGGCGAGAGATCCCCCGTGACCATCTTGAAGAGCGCAACCAACGTCACGACCGAGTACTCTCCGGTTTTGTAAAAAGCCTGACCTACGGCCAATAGCGGATTGCCGCGCTCGATCGCGGGCTCGCTGGCGATTCCGATGAACCACACCTCCTGCTTCTCGCCGAAGACATTGTGCGTCTCGCTCCGAGCGGGCGAGACGGTGATCTCGATCGCGCGACTATCCCGCATGACGCGGAGGTGAAGCGGCTTCCCCTGACTTTCTCTGATACGCCGCGATAGATCCTCCCACTTTTCAATCGGCTGGTCGCCGACGCCGACAACGCGGTCTCCCTTCTGGAGCCCGGCGGCGGCCGCGGGAGAATTCTGCGTGACGCCTCCGATCTGAGTCGTGGATACCGGCACGCCGTAAGTAACGAACGTCCAGAGAAAGATGACGACCGCGAGAAGAAGATTCGAGACCGGTCCCGCCGCCACGATGGCGGCGCGCTTAGCGAGCGGCTGGTGTGAAAAAGACTTGTGGATGTCCACCGAGCTCACCTCGTCCTGCGGATCTTCTCCCACCATCTTCACGTAACCGCCGAGAGGAAAGGCGCTGACGGCGTACTCGGTCTCGCCGATTTTTCTCTTGAAAAGCTTTGGGCCGAAGCCGATCGAGAACGTGAGGACTCCCACGCCGCTCTTTTTCGCCACGAGAAAATGGCCCAGCTCGTGGATCACGATCAAGATGCCCAACCCGATCAAGGCCGAAACCGCCGCATATAGAACGTTCAGCATTCTTCTTGCTCCTGTTATGGCGCGCCGCTACGGCGCGCTTCGGGTCGTCCACGACGGCCCATGCATTTCACCATACCGGCTGGCGGGCTTGCGATCAACCAGCCGCGCCGCGCGCTCCCGCGCCCAGCGATCGACCTCGAGAATCTCCCGGACGTCGCCGGGATGAACGATCGCGTGCGCCTCCATCGTCTTGGCGATGATCCGATGGATCTCGCGGAATCCGAGGCGCTTGTCCAAAAAAGCCGCGACGGCGACTTCGTTGGCGGCGTTGAGCACGGCCGGCATCGTGCCGCCGGCGGCGAGCGCGTCATAAGCGAGTTGCAACGCCGGAAACCGTTTTTTCTCGACCGGGAGAAAAGTCAGCGCGCCGAGATCGGTCAGCTCAAGCGCCCGCCAGTCGGCCTTGAGGCGCAGCGGATAGGAAAGCGCGTAGGCGATCGGGATGCGCATGTCGGGAATTCCCAGTTGCGCGATGATCGAGCCGTCCTGATAGCGGACCATGGAATGGACGACGCTCTGAGGATGAATGACGATGTCCACGCGCGGCGGCTGCATGTCGAACAGCCAGCGCGCCTCGACGAGCTCCAGCCCTTTGTTCATCATCGTCGCCGAATCGACGGTGATCTTCGGCCCCATCTTCCAGTTCGGGTGCTTGAGCGCCTGCTTCACCGTCACGCGGCTGAGACTCTTGAGCGAGGCGCGGAGAAAAGGCCCGCCGGAGGCGGTGAGAATAATCTGCTCGACGTCTTCGCTGCGGTTTCCCTGAAGGCATTGAAAGATCGCGCTGTGCTCGCTGTCCACCGGCAGGAGCCGCACCGCGCGCTTTTTCGCCTCCCGGACGAAAATTTCCCCCGCCATCACCAACGCTTCTTTATTCGCCAGCGCCACCTCTTTTCCCGCCTGCACCGCGGCCAGAGTCGGCACGAGGCCCGCGCCGCCGACGATCGCGGCAAGAACCATGTCCGCGCCGTCAGCCGCGGCGAGCGCGGCGGCGCCGCTCTCACCCCAGAGAATTTCCGTTTTCGACCGGCCGAGAAGGCGGCGCAGCTCGGCGACTCCTTGCTCTTGGCGCACGCTGACCGCATCCGGCGCGAATTCTTTTATCTGCGCCGCGAGTAGCTTCAAATTGTGGCCGGCCGCCAGCGCGCGCACGCGAAATTTATCCGGAAAACTCCGCACCAGATCCAGCGTGCTCACGCCGACCGAGCCGGTCGAGCCGAGGATAACGATCGACTTCATGGATGAAACACCCTCACGTAATAGGCGACGAACACCAGAGGGAATATAAGACTATCCATGCGGTCGAGCAACCCTCCGTGTCCGGGAACGAGCGCGCCCGAGTCTTTGACTCCGAAGACGCGTTTGATCCACGACTCGAACAGATCGCCGACCTGCCCGAGCACGCTCAAGACGAGAGATACCGCCAACAACTCCGGCCACGGATGGGCCGGCAGAAGAAAACTGCCGCCGATGACTCCGGCGAGAAGACTCGCGACCGTAGAGCCGATGGCGCCTTCGACGGTCTTCCCGGGGCTTATTGCGAAATAAAGTTTTTTTCTTCCCAGCAACGTTCCGACGAAGTAGGCGGCCGTATCTCCTATCATGACCACCAGTAAGACAAAGAAAATCCACCGGCTCCCGTCTGGGTGCCGGTAAAGCAGCGCCGCATGCGGGATCAGGTAGCCGATGTAGAGCGTTCCGAGCAGCGTCCAGCAGAGCCGATTGAATCTCTCTTCCAGCTTGCCGCCGAAAAAAAGATGGGCGCAAAACAACAGCACGGCCACGCCCGCGACCCACGCGGAAGGCCATGCCGTGAGGACGCCGAAGCCTAGCAGCAGGCCGGCGGCGATTCCGACGGCCTGCTCGCGGCGGAGGCCGGGAAAGGCGATGCGGTAATATTCCCACAGAGAGCCTAGCGTGACAAGCAGGATCACCCAGGAAAAAACGCGCGGACCGCCCCAGCCGACGATCCAGACGAGCGCCGGAATCCCTACCAGGGCCGTGACGATTCTAGGAATGATCTTTGAATTCACGAGACTTCGCCAAAGCGGGAACAGGCTGGGCGATTTGCTCGTCGGTCCGCCCAAATCTCCTGCGACGGCGCTGAAATTCGCCCAGCGCTTGATAGTATTCAGCCTCGCGGAAATCCGGCCACAGCGTGGGCGTGATGTAGAGCTCGGTGTAGGCCAACTGCCAGAGAAAAAAATTGCTGATGCGCATCTCGCCGCTGGTCCGGATGAGCAGATCGGGATCGGGAATCTTACGCGTCGCCATGTGCGCCGCGACCATCGCGTCGCCGATGTCGCGCAGAGCGCATTTTCCCTGCTTCACGGCGCGGGCGATGCGCCGGACCATGCCGACGATGTCGTCGCGGCCGCTGTAACTCAGCGCCAGCAGGACCGTCATCCCCCGATTGTTGCGCGTGATTCGCTCGACGTACTTGAGCGTCGCCAGCACGCTCGACGGCAGGCGGCTCCGGTCTCCGATGGCGAGGAGCCGAATGCCGTGGCGCATCATCTTGGGCTGCTCGGCCGTCAGATAATGCTCCAGCATGCCCATGAGCGCGTGCACCTCGTCCTTGGGCCGGAACCAGTTTTCGGTTGAGAAAGCGTAAAGCGAGAGATACGCGATGCCGAGCTTACGGCTCATCTCCACCACGGCACGGACCGAGGCGGTTCCCCGCCGGTGTCCTTCGGTGCGGCCCTTGCCTCTGAGCTTGGCCCACCGGCCGTTACCGTCCATGATGACGGCGACGTGGCGCGGCAGCCGGCTCTTGTCCAGGCCAGCGAAATTTATTTTTGTCGTTGAATGAGTCACTCGGGTGGCGGAAGGGTCGGCGGGGAGCTTCGGGGAATTCAGACTTCCATGATTTCTTCTTCTTTGCTCTTGAGGACTTTGTCGATTTTTTCGATATACTCTTTGCTGATCTTTTCAATCCGCTCCTGGCCGTGCTTGAGATCGTCCGCGGTGATCTCTTTCTTTTTTTCGCTTTCTTTCAGCTTCTCGATCGCCAGCCGGCGGTGGTTGCGCACCGAGACGCGGAATTCCTCGGCGCCTTTTTTGACGTGCTTGACCAGCTCGTGGCGCCGCTCTTCGGTCAAAGCAGGAATCGGAATGCGGACCACCTTGCCGTCGTTGTTGGGCGTCAGGCCCAACTCGGATTTCATGATGGCTTTCTCGATATTCGCCATCGCGGAAGGGTCGTACGGCTGGACGACCAGCAGGCGCGGCTCCGGAGCGCTCAGCGTCGCCAACTGGTTCAGCGCCGTCGGCGTGCCGTAGTAATCCACCGTGATGCCTTCGAGCAGAGCGGTGGACGCCCGGCCGGTGCGCAACTTCGACAATTCCTTGCGGAACGCGATCACGCACTTGTCCATCTCTTTCTGCAGCTCGGTATAAAATGCTTCGTTCATGATTTCTCCGCGGAGACGATCGTGCCGATCTCCTCGCCGCAGACCACGCGCTTGATGTTGCCCTTTTCCATGAGATTGAAGACCACGATGGGCAGGTGATTGTCCATGCAGAGCGAGATCGCGGTGGAGTCCATGACCTTCAACTCCTTGTTGAGCACCTCGATGTAAGAGAGCCGGCCGTACATTTTGGCCCCTTCGTGCTTCAGGGGATCGGCGTCGTAAACGCCCGGGACTTTGGTCGCTTTGAGAATCACCTCCGCGCCGATCTCCATCGCGCGCAGACTGGCCGTCGTGTCGGTAGTGAAATAGGGATTGCCGGTGCCGCCGGCAAAGATCACCACGCGGCCCTTTTCCAGATGGCGCGTCGCGCGTCGGCGGATGTAGGGCTCGGCCACCTGGCGCATTTCGATCGCCGACATGACGCGGGTCGAGACGCCGAGTTTTTCCAGGGCATCTTGCAGCGCCAGGCTGTTGATGACGGTCGCCAGCATGCCCATGGTGTCGGCCGTGGCGCGCTCCATCCCGCCTTCGCTCAATTGCGCGCCGCGAAAAATATTGCCGCCGCCGATAACCAGCGCCATCTCGCAGCCGAGCGCTTTGACGTCTTTGATTTCTTCCGCGAACGAACGGACGGTGGGGCCGTCGATGCCGTATTTCTCCGCGCCGCCGAAAATTTCTCCGGTGACTTTCAGGATAACCCGCTTGTACTTGAGCACGTTACCTATCACAGCCCACCACCCGCGCGTTGCAAAATGCAAATTGCAAAATGCAAATTGCAAAATCAAGAGACGGCTTCGACCCGCAAATTTTGACTTTTGCACTTTTCATTTTAAATTTTGCAATTGTCTACGGTTTCTCCACGCCTTCGCCGACCTGGTAGCGCATGAAGCGCCGCACCTGGATATTCTCGCCGAGACGCGCGACGGCGTCTTGAACGAGGTCGGCGACTTTGCGGTCGGGATCTTTGATGAAGGCCTGCTCCAGAAGGCAGACCTCGGAATAGAAGCGGCCCATTTTTCCTTCGACGATTTTGTCGGCGATCTTTTCGGGCTTGCCGGAATCCAGCGCCTGGCGCCGGTAAATTTCGCGCTCGCGCTCCAATTCCTCGGGCGAGACTTCCTCGCGCCGGATACAGCGCGGGCTAGCCGCCGCCACCTGCATGGCTATATCTTTCAACAGCGCCTGAAACTCCGGCGTGCGGGCGACGAAATCGGTCTCGCAGTCGAGCTCGACCATCACGCCGATCTTTCCCCCCGCGTGGATGTAGGCGCCCACCAGTCCTTCCGCGGCGACCCGGCCCATTTTTTTCGCCGCCGCCGCCAGGCCCTTGCGGCGCAAATAGTCCACCGCTTTTTCCAGATCGCCGGCGCATTCCGCCAGCGCTTTTTTGCAGTCCATAACGCCGGCGCCCGTCTTCTCGCGCAAATCTTTAACTGTGGACGCGCTCACCTCCATGAACTCATGCTCCCCCTGCCGCGGTATTTTCCTGAACTCCGCCCTCGGGCGCGGCGGCAGGCTCGGGCGCAGGCGGCTCACCGGGCGGGCGCGTGAGCGCCTGCTCATGGAGCCCCTTGCCTTCGAGGACCGCGTCAGCGATGGCGGCGCAAAACAGCCGGATGGCGCGGATCGCGTCGTCATTTCCCGGGACCTTGTAATCGATCATGTCCGGATCGCAGTTGGTATCGACCACCGCTACGACGGGAATTCCGAGCTTGCGCGCTTCGCGGACCGCGATCTCCTCCTGCTTGGGATCGATGACGAAAATGGCGTCGGGGAGCTTTTTCATCCCCTTGATTCCGCCGAGCGATTGCTCCAGCTTGTCCTTCTCCCGCGTCAGACCGAGCCACTCTTTCTTGGTGAACGCATCCACCATTTTTGGATCGTTACCCATCTCTTCGAGCTTGCGCAACCGGTCGATGCTCTGGCGAATGGTCGAGAAGTTGGTGAGCGTCCCGCCGAGCCAGCGGTTGTGGACGTGAAACATGCCGCACCGATCCGCCTCTTCTTTGATCGCTTCCTGGGCTTGCTTTTTCGTGCCGACAAAAAGAATGTGGCCGCCCGACGCCGCGAGATCGCGGACAAACGCCGAGGTGCCTTTGAACATCGTGACCGTCTGCTGCAGGTCGATGATGTGGATGCCGTTGCGGGCACCGAAAATGTAGGGCTTCATCTTGGGATTCCACCGGCTTGTCTGATGGCCGAAGTGGACTCCCGCCTCTAAAAGCTGCTTCATGGAAATTTCCGTCATAGAGCCATCCTTTGGTTGTCTCCTCCCCTCTCGTCAACTCCTCGCCCGACCCCTTGGGCACCCGGGAGAGAATCAGAAAGGGTGTGTAATGTTTGGAAAAATCTCTACTGCCATTTCCCGGACGGCTGGTGGGCCATCCAGACGCAAGTCCGCCGTGAGACTGCGTAACTCTCGATTTTTAACAGGATTCTCGGGACTGTGCAAGGAGCCGGCGGGTCAC
>CAZNES010000114.1:10218-12180 GCA_964572145.1 uncultured Syntrophobacteraceae bacterium | reverse complement strand
CACGGCGGGTCCGCCTCAGGAGGATCTGGCTGAAGATTTTGGATCCTTCGGCAAAGCTCAGGACAGGTTTTAGATTTCCGATTATCGGATCGAAGCCACCGAATCGCAGTCCCAAACATCTGTGTCATGTCGTAGTCCCCCAATCCAAAATCCAAAAGCGGCCCCGCAGACGAAAATCCAAAACCTGTGGTGAGGACGCTCGAACCATTGACCATGAAAACCCTCACCCCTGCCCTCTCCCATCGGAATGGGCGAGGGAGACACTTCTATTAAAGACTTACGCGACACCTCCAACACAGCGTCGTTAAACGACATCTAACTTCCATTCGTCGCTGACGCATATCCCAAACGCGCGTCCCGCTCAATCAATTCGGCCGAGCGCTCAGCCGGGGAACCGTAACCGCCACCGCCGGCGGTGAAGAAAGTCACGCTACCGCCTGCTTTAAGAGGATAATTCGGTTTCTTCGTCAGCCAGGCTCCCGGATCGTCCGGCGACTGCTTTACCAAAGCTTTCGCCTTCTCGCCGCATTCGCCGCCGAACAATCCCCACGGCGGCGTGCGCGTCCGCTCGACGTTGATATTAACGAAACCATCGCACAGCGTTTTTACGGTGATCTCAATACCCAGCCCGCCGCGAAATTTTCCCGCGCCGCCGCTGGCTTCGCGCAGCCGATGAGCTTCGATCAGCACCGGATAATAAAGTTCCTGCAGCTCGATGGGCGCATTCTGCACGTCGCTCTGGCAAATCGAGACCGTCGCGTTCTCGCCGTCCGCGTGCGCGCGCGCGCCCCAGCCGCCGCCCATAATGGTCTGGCACAGGTAACGTCTTCCGGTGCGCGGATCGCTGCCGAAGAATGCATAGCCGCCCATGTCGCCTTTGTGGCCAGCGGCGACTCGGTCCGGCAGCGCCGGCGCCAATGCTTTGAGAATGAGATCTATGACCGTCGGCAAAGTGCGGCTCCAGTTGCCCACCGGCGCCGGCGGCGTAGCGCTTAAAATTTTTCCCGATGGGATGACGACTTTCAGTGGACGAAAGCAGCCTTCGTCAATGGGCGAAAAGGGACTGACCAGGCACTTGAAAGCAACGCGGGCCGCGGCCACGGCGCCGGACTCGCCGGAATTGATCGAGCCCGGCACCTGGTCGCTGATCTCCGAGAAGTCGATGGTCATTTCGCTGCCGGCAACGATAACTTTCACCTTCAACGGCACCGGCCGATCGAGATCGACGCCGTCGCTGTCGAAGAGCGCCTCGGCTTGGTAGCCGCCCGGCTTGATGGCCGACACCTGTCGGCGCGCCAGGGCCTCGGACTGGTCGCCGATCGCGCCGACCGAGCGCAAGAACGCTTCGAGGCCGTAGCGGTTCACCAATTGGGTCAGACCGCGATCGCCGACGCGGCAAGCGGCAATTTGCGCGCGCAAGTCGCCGAGACAAGATTCGGCGAAGCGCACGTTATCTGAAATCAATTGGAAGAGATCTTGATTGGGCTCTGCGCCCCGGTAAAGCTTGAGCGAACGGAACTGCAATCCTTCCTCGTAGATTTCCCGCGTGCCGCTAAAACCGAAACCGACCCGGGTGCCGCCGATATCGATCCAGTGGGCGCGCACGGCGAGAAACGCCACCAGCTCGCCCTGATGAAAAAACGGCGTGTAAACAACGACGTTATTCAGGTGCTGGCCGCAGACGTAGGGATGATTCATGATCACCACGTCGCCCGGCTGAAAACCGTCTTGGCCGTGCATGCGCACGCCATCGAGGATGGCCGGGCCCAGGTCGGCGAGGAAAATCGGCAGCGCGCCGAAGTTCTGCGACAAGATGCTCCCTGCCGGGTCGACGATGCCGACGCAATAGTCGCGGACTTCGTAGATCATCATGTTGTAGGATGTCTTGCGCAATACCGTGGCCATCTCGTTGGCGATATGGGCGAGGCCGTTGCGCACGACTTCGACGGTGATCGGATTGAC
>CAZNES010000114.1:0-10118 GCA_964572145.1 uncultured Syntrophobacteraceae bacterium | reverse complement strand
CGTTGGCGATATGGGCGAGGCCGTTGCGCACGACTTCGACGGTGATCGGATTGACAGGCGACTGCGTCATTTAGATTCTTCTGTTTAAAATGTTCGACAGAGCCACAGCAAGAAATTTTCTCGCGCCAAGACGCCAAGACGCAAAGTTAAATCAATTCCTATTTCTCCGATCTTGGCGTGCTTTGCGTCTTTGCGCGAGTCATCTTTTTTCCGATTCTGCGAGGCAACGTTCAATCTCTGTGGGTCGATTCCCCGTAGCTTGCGGCGAAGAACGAATTCCCTTTCCGAAGTCCGTCATTCCCGCATGCTTTAAGCGGGAATCCAGGCGAGTCCGGAACTGGACCCCCGATAAAAACATTCGGGGGTGACGCCCTTGGGAAATTTCGCACCGTGTCCTTCTGATACCCCGCAGCTTGCTGCAGGGTTGTTCAATCGAAACTTTCATTTATGTTTGGCTAGTTTTTCTCGTCTACTTTCACCGCGCGGGACGCCGAATGGATCGGCACCGTCGCTTCGCGCAGAGAATAGAGGTACTTGATGACGTCTTCGTTGGACATATACTTGCTCATGTCGTAACGCTCGCGGTGCACCATGTCCTGAAGAGGGCGGCGCACCCCCTCTCGAGCGGGAACGTCGGGATAGCCGATAGGTATAATAAGATACAGTTTCAAGAGGTCGGGAACCCCGAGAATGCGTTTGTGCGGCTCCTCAATGTGGATCGATACCCACTCCGAGGTGAGACCGAGGGAAGCGATACCGAGATGAATTAAAAACGATGCATTGGCCAGACCGTCGGTTAGATGCGACTGGTCGCGGCCAAAAGTATGCGCGCCCATCACCGTGCCCCACTGCCGCCGGCCGTCGCCCAGCACGACGATCACCGCGGGCGCTTGATGCCAGTTTGCCTTTGCCTTATTGAATTTCAACGATTCGTGCGGGTCGTTCTTCACCTGGTAAGAGGGATGGCGCAGGTTGTACTCGCGTTGCTGCTCCATCCAGAAAATAAAATCCGTGTTGTATTCCGAGTAAGCGTCGCGCAGCTCTTTCTTGGTCTTGGGATCGGTAACGACGATAAATTCCCAGGGCTGCGAGTTGGCCCCGGACATCGCCCAGCGGGCGACTTCAAGAATCTTGTTGATGGTGTCGTCGGGAATCGGATCGGGCCGGAACTTGCGCACGCTCATGCGCGTCTTCACCAGCTTGAGCAGCATGTCGTAGGTTTCATTATTACTGTCCATCAAATTGCCTCCAAATTTCATCAGCGCGCGGACAGCACCACAGTTAAAGCGAACGCCTTTTTCCGATTCTCTCCCGCTCCACCTATCGCCCCTTCAGCGCTTCTTCCAACACCGACTCGTCGATGAAGTCGTTCGGATTGCGCTTCGCCGCGCCCGGAGTTCTCGCTTCGAGGGTCGCGAGAAACTCAGTAATCCCTTCGCGTTCGGTGCGCAGCGTGTCCGAAATGCTCCGGGCAAAGTAATCGTAGGTCTTGAGCGCTTCGGCCATCGAGCCGACGTGAATATATTTTTCGATCACGCGCACAGTGACCTCCCGGTTGGTTTTCATGATCCGCACGGCGTCTACATAGGCGCGCAAATATCGCCGTACAAGGTCGCGGCGATCCTTCAAGTCGCGCTTGCGCGCGACGACCGAGAGCTCGGGATAGCGCATGCCCATGGTATTCAAATCGCCGAGCCGGGTGTATCCCTGGGCTTCGGCGACAAACAACCCCGGCGGCGACATGATGGTCGCGGCGATGACGCCGCGCTCCAGGGCGGTCAGCCGGATTCTCTCCCCGCCAAGCTGCAAAAAGGTCACGTCCTTGTCGGCATTGATACCGTTCTTTTTGAAAGCAAAGCGAAAGCCGATCTCGTTATTGCCCCCGAAGCTGGCGATGCCGACTTTTTTACCCCTGAGGTCTTGATATGATTTAATTTCTTTGGCCGCGATGACGCCGGCCGACATGGAATTGGCGGCGGTCGCAATGATCGTGACCTCCGCCGCGCTCAAAGCCGCTTGCACCGAAACTCCACCGCTGACGTGAGCGAAGTCGAGCCCGCCGGACAATAGCGCCTGCATACTCTTTGAGCCGCCGGAAATCAGCACGGGATCGATATCCAACCCGACTCGCTTGAATTCACCGGTGTCCAGCGCCACCCAGAATGGAATATTGTAGCCGGCTATGCCGGGGTAGCTCGCCGCCACCCGCTGCTGGGCGGCGACGCGATTCGCCGGCAGACTCACCAGGGAGAATACCAACGACAAAAGCGCTATCAGTTTTCTCATCTTTGCGTTCCTTCAGAACGCGCGGGGCCGGGACAAAAGAAAAACGCCGACACGACCGCAAGCCATAAATCCGTTCGCTTGAGCATCCGCTCCATCGCGCCGATCGATCCGCTAGCGCCACTGCGCGAAGCCCATGCCGCAGCCGGTGCCCGCCGGTGAGCGATACGTCGTGACGTAATCGAACAGCTCCATGCGGCTCAACTCCATGGCCCCCGCCAGCGCGACCCAGTTGAGAATCTCCGAAGTGCCGCCTTTGAGCTTCTGCCGCGGGAGAGAAAAAAGCTGGTCGCGGTTTTTGCTCATCAGCCCGTCGATCGTGATCTTGTCCAGCTCTTCGTCGATGATCACGTGGCTGAGTCCGCCCGAGGCCATCAACACGACGCGCGCGTTCTGTTTCCACGACTCGATCCCGCGCCGCACCGCCTGGCCGAGTGCGTAACAACGCTTGGGCGTCGGCTGGTTGGGCGGATAGTAGGTGTTGACCATCAATGGCAGCATCGGCACCTTCCCGCCGGGCCATATGCGGCGGTAAAGAAAACTGAATGCGTGGCCGACACCGATTTCCGGACGTAGGCGATTGCAGCGCGTGACGTCGAACTCGTCCGCGGTCAATGTCGCGATCAAATGCTTAGCCAACTCCGACGCGTTGGAATATTCGGCGTCGGTCTCGGCCCAGCCGCGCTCCTCCGCATTCTTCCAGGCTGCCGGATTGCGCCCGGTATGTTTAACCACGGGCAGCTTGTCGCCGTGATAGAGCGCGAACGTCGGCATGTTCTCGTCGCCGAACTGCTCGTGCTGATCGTCGCCGAAGACGACGACCAGATCCGGCTTCGCTTCTTTCAACGCGGCGCCGACCGCGGCGATTCCTTTTTGACAAGCTTCGTGGCGCTTGCGCCATTTTTCCTGCGTGAGCTCCTGCTCGATGTCGGGCTTTTTTTGCCGCACCGACGCGAGCAGGCCCTTATAGTCCAGCCGCGGGTCGGTCTCGTCTTTTTCCCTGAGCAGGTTCCATTCCTCCCACGAGACGCTCAACTGCGGGCTGTGCGAGGTTCCAAGTCCGAGTACGATGTCCGCCATAATGTTCTCCGTTCGTCGTTATTGTTTGACGACTCTCTTGCTATTCGTAAAAAATTTTACGGCCTCAGCTGCGATCAAACGACAGGGCGCCCGCTATAATAGTCCGCCTTCCCTTCGACGTACTCCTTGCGCGCGGCCCCACTGGAAACCTCAAAGCCGATCATCTTGTTTTTCGCGGGGTCCCGAATGATGCCCAAAGGCTCCCCGCCATTTTGCACCGCCTTGATCTGCTCGCGCAACAGCTTCCGGTACAGGGTGATGCCTTTGTCGGTATGGCCCAAGCTCTCCCTGGTCCGGTCGAAAATCCGGCCTTGAGTTTCCCATGCCATCATGTCCTGCCCGGGGAATGAGGTCATTTCATATTCGCCTTCGGGAGTCTCCGGCCGCGGCAGGTATTCGACCGGAGCATCTTCGGGCTGCTCCACCTTCTGTCCGTTCTCCGAAGGTGTGAAACTCAGCCAAACGATATAGGTGTTGCCGTCGTCGATCGGCACTCTCCAGTGGATCACGAGATTCGGCCCTTGAGGGACGTAAAG
Source organism: uncultured Syntrophobacteraceae bacterium (assembly GCA_964572145.1). Classification (GTDB taxonomy): domain Bacteria; phylum Desulfobacterota; class Binatia; order UBA9968; family UBA9968; genus JAJPJQ01. Next base: position 6,219 of record CAZNES010000114.1, on the reverse strand, counting down.
CATATTGGGAAAAATCAGCGGGTGCCCTCTCTCCCCTTCCGCCTGTTCTCCGGCCTCGAAGGTTCGCCTCTTAATCAATCCGGCCCACACCGGTCCCCTCACCTCTTCGAATTGAAACTGGCCGATCGGCCGGTAGTAATATTCCGCCACCGGCAGCCCGCGTATTTTAAATTGGTGCGCATGGAGGTAGTAGGTGTGCACCGGATCCACGGAGTTCTCCATCGCCTGGAGCCAATTGCACCGGTGCGCGGGCAGCACGATGATCTTGCGCACGCCGTCCTCGCGCAGCAAAAGATCCCAACGCGGCAGCAACGGCGCCGGTTTCGGTCCCATGTAGGCGAACAGAAGCCCGGCCAATTTTTCTACGCGATACGCCGGATGGCAGATCTCGTCTTTGTACGCGCTGTCCTTGGGCTCAAAGGGCTGTTCCAGACACTTGCCGTTGATATCATATTTCCATCCATGGTAGGCGCAGCGGATGCCGTCGTCCTCGACCGTGCCGTAATAAAGCGACGCCGCGCGATGAGAGCAGTGTTCGCCGACGAGTCCGTACCTGCCGTTCCCGTCGCGAAACAGCACCAGATCCTCACCCAAAACTTTGAGACGTTTCTTGGGCTTCTCCGTCGTGAGATCCGAGACCGTGGCCACCGGCTGCCAGTAACGGCGCAAGAGCGCGCCCGCAGGAGTTCCCGGACCGACCTGTGTCAGAAACTCGTTTTCTTCTTTACTCAACATACCACCGCCCTCCTTTCGTCTCGGTGCGAAAAGAATACTTGATTCGAGAACCGGATTGCAAGTATTTTGTCATTAAAGCCTATGAAAATCAGCTAGTTCTAGTTCATATCTCAAATATTTGAGTATCAAGCGTCATTGAATCGCTTCCTTGGCAAGCTGCTCGACTCGCTGTCGTTGCGGGATCATGTCCTCCGCCTGCGTATTGCGATAGCTCTGCCCGGGCTTCATGGCGCCGGCGGCATCGAACGGCGCCACGTCGACGCGCCGGCTGTTGGTCTGCGTCTTGATCCAATCGGCCTGACCCGCGCGCGAGAGCAGCCAGTTGACGTACACCTTGGCCGCGTTCGGATGCGGCGCGCGGTTGAAAATGCCGATGCCGCTCGAGCCGGACGACCAGTAGATCGCGGTTTTCGGATCGACCAAAGCGCTCACGTTTTTTCCCACCCCCTTCTCCTGAAAAATCGTCAAAAAATATTCGTTGAGGCCGAGGGCGATCGGATGGCGCCCGCGCACCACCCACTCCACGAGCTGCCGCCGGTCGCCGGTGAAAACGATTTTTTGCTCGCGGAAAAGTTTTCTGACGAAGCTCTCGCCGTAGGCGAGCGAGAGCACCAGCGCGTCGTTCAAACCCTTGCCCTCGACGCGCGGGTCCTGCATGACGATCTTTCCCGCCCATTTCGGGTCGAGCAGATCTTGCGGCGATTTGAGCTGTCCGGCGGGAATGACGTCCCAATTGATGTGTACGTTGTCGCCGGCCAAACTCCCCGCGAAAGTATAATAGAGCTTCTTCTCCACGTCGGCCCAGCCGTCGTCGAGACCGCCGATCCAATTGCGGTCGTCTTTCACCTCGGGAAGAATGAACATCGGCCGGAACGTGTCGAACGCCACGACCGGCTTGAAGGCCGCCAGCGCCGAAGTTGGACCCGAAATGTAAAGATCCCACTCATAAACGCCTGCCTGCCGCTCGCGCACGATGCGGGCGACCTTGTCGCGCCCGGTCCCGCCGAGCAGTTCGACCTTTATTTTCGGATAAGCTTTCTGAAAGCTGTCCACCATCGCAGCGCGAAAGGCGTCGCCGGGTGGTCCGGCGATGCTGACTTGTTTTTCGATTTCTGCGGCGCGGACGATCTCGGCCCATTCTTTAGGCGCCGGCTCCGCCGCCGAAACCGCCGCACGAATAGAGAAAATCAAAATCAGTGTAAGCAGCGCACATTTAACGGTCATCTCGGAAACTCATCTCCTTTACTGCGGTATCGTCTCTTTGGCCAGCTTGATGATCGCCTGCCGTTGCGCGATCATCTTCTCGCTTTGCGACTGGATGTATTTTTGCGACGGCTTGATGGCGAAGTCAGGATCGCCGAGCGGCACGTCGTTGCGCCGGCTGTTTCTCCCCCCGCTCTGCGTCGCCCAGCTCAGTTGTCCCTCTTTCGATAAAAGCAAATTAGCATAAACCCTGGCGGAGTTCGGGTGCGGGCGCCGGTTGAGGACACCGAAAGCGCCGAAGCCGGGAATGATGGAATTCACCATGGCCGGATCTTCCACCGCCTTGACGTTTTTACCCACGCCCTTTTCGAGAAAAATTTTAAGCTGGTCCTTCGGCAGCGAGACCGCGATCGGATAGCGCCCGCGTACGACCCATTCCGTAAGCTGCCGCCGGTCGCGGGTGAAAACGATTTTCTGCTCGGTGAAGAGCTTGCGCAGAAAGACTTCTCCGAAGGTGAGCTGGAACAACAGCGCGGAGTTGAGCCCGGAGCCTTCCTGACGCGGATCTTCCCAAACGATTTTTCCCGACCATTTCGGATTGGCCAACTCTTTGAATGATTTGAGATCGGCCGGCGCGACGAGATCCGTATTGACGTACACGACGTCGGAAACCGTGCCGTCGAAAGCGTAATAGAGCTTCTCCTCCGAATCCATGAAGCCGGCGCGAAAGCCGCCGTACCATTTGCTGTCGTCGAGCGCTTCCGGCAACAGCATCTCCGGTTGCAACGGATCGAAGGCGCCGATCGGCTTCAACGCCTCCAGTGGAGAAGTCGGCCCGCCGATGTAGAGATCCCAATTAAAGATGCCGGACTGCCGCTCGCGCATGATGCGCGGCACCTGGTCGCGCCCGCTGGCGCCGTTGTACTCGACCTTGATCTTGGAAAATTTTTTCTGGAACCATTCCACGAGCGTGGATCGAAACGTATCTCCAGGTGGCCCGGCGATATTGAGCTGCCCCTCTTTTTCCGCCGCCGCGACGATCGCCTCCCAATCTTTTTGTCCTTTGCCCTGCGCGCCGGCATCTCCCGCGAGACCGAGCACGAGAAGAAACATCAACCCCGATGAAAGATATTTTTGCCGCCGATGCATCATTTTACTCCTTTAGGAATTTCTTCATGTCCGTATCCCCACGCGCAGGCCCAAAAAGCGCGCGAGCAGCGCGACGCCGGTGGTGAGCAGCATGACGATCGTCGCGACCACCGCCGCGCTCTCGTAACGGCCCGAGACCATGAAATCCAATTGCAACAGCGCCAGAGTCCGGCTACGGGAGGTGGCCAAAAGAGCGACGTTGCTGATGTCGCGCGCGGCATGAATGAAGCTCAGCACGCTCACCAAAAGCAGACTGGGAAACATGAGCGGCGCGACGATCCGTCGATACGTCGTCCACCACGAAGCGCCGACCGCGTGCGACGCTTCTTCCAGCTCCATGCCGAGCTGCAGCAAGTTGCTCTTCAAAAGCTGCGTGCCCAAGGTCATGCTGCTGATGACGGTCGCGATGATGAGCAGCCAGATGCTGCCGTAGAGCGGACGGAAAACCGGAATGTCGAGAAACAGCCACAGAAGGCCGATGCCCATGAGAATGCCCGGCACGGCGGAAGGAAACCACGAGATGAAATCCAGCGCCGAGCGCCAGACGAACCTGGTTCGAACCGAAATGTAGGCGACGATCGAGAACAAAGACACGGACAGGAGCGCGGCGCCGAGCGACATGACGATGGTATTTTTGAGCGAGAGGAAAAAAATGGGATCGTCGAACACGCGCTTCCAGTTATGCAGCGTCCAAGGGTTGGCGATGTGAAAAAATCCAAAGAGGGACATGAATGTCCCGATCAGGACGAACGACATCGGCGCGACGGTGATCACGGCGGCGACCAGAGCGACTAAAATCACCGCGGGATATCTCCATTTTCCTAGGGCTATGAGCTTCGGCCGGTAGCGGCCGGTGATCGTCGTATACTGCCTGCGGCCGATCAGACGGCGCTGCGCGAAGATAAAAGGAAGCAGGATGAGAAGCACCAGCGTGGAGAGCGCCGTCGCCGGACCGAAAGCCGGAGGTTCCTGCTGGACCAATTGGTAGACCTTGGTGCTGTATACGTGGAGGCCGATCGGCGCGCCCAGGATCATCTCGATCTCGAACGCTTGCAGGCCGTTGATGATCGCGAGAATGAGCACGACCATGAATACCGGCGTCATGATGGGAATCAGGATACGGATCAAAGTGCCGATCATGCCGGCGCCGGATGTCTCCGACGCCTCTTCCAGCGACGCGTCCATGTTGCGGAAGGCCGGCGTCAGGAGCATCACTTTCACGGCGGTGGTGTTGTGGCCGATGTGCGCCCAGACGATGCCCCAAAACGAATAGATGTTGAACGGCCCTGTCGCGCCGCCGAACAGCGTCTTCCATATCTGATTCGCAATGCCGTAGTCGGGATCCAGAATCAAGATCCAGCCCAACGTCACCGAGAGCGAGGGCAGAAAGAACGACAGCCAGAACATGAACTCAAGACCGTATTTGCCGGGCAGATCGGTTCTGGCGAGCAGCCACGCGATGAAGACCGCGATGGGAAACGACAAGACCTGCCGGCTGACGAGAAGCGCGAAGGTGTTGTAAAGCGCGCGCCGCATGCCGGGCTCCGCGAGCACGGCGCGCCATCCGTCCAGGCCGTAGAGCGGCGGCGCGCCGGGCTTGGCGATCTGGAAACTGTTCACGACGATGAGAAGGATCGGATAGAGGACGAAAAACGCGACGCCGGCGAGCACGACGGCGCACCAGAAAGTTTCCCTCTCGATTCGAACTTTCCGCATATCCTCGCTGCGCTCGGAATTTCAGATCTCAAATCAATACTGTCCCAACGTTGGAGTTAAGTTTGATTGTAACCTTTTGAAAACAATGCCGTTGTTAGCAAAAATAAGATTTATCGATTTGAATCTGGAACTCATTCAAACCCATACTTCCGTAGGTTTACGGAAGGAGGCTACGAATGAATTCCGGCAAAACGATCTTCGCTCAATTAATGGACTTTGTCTCCTCCTCATACGAATTTCGCCGCTGCGTGGAGCGTTATCACGGCAACTACAAAATCACGAGCTTCTCTTGTTGGGATCAGTTTCTCAGCATGGCGTTTGCCCAACTGACCTACCGAGAGAGTCTCAGAGACATCGAAGCGTGCCTGCGAGCAGCTCCGGCCAAGCTTTATCATATGGGCATTCGAAGTCGGATTTCTCGCAACACTCTGGCCCATGCCAATCAGGTCCGCGACTGGAGAATCTACGCCGACTTCGCTCATGTGCTGATCGAAGCGGCACGCGATCTCTACAGGGAAGAGTCCTTCGGAATCGAACTCGATCAAACCGTCTATGCGCTCGACGCGACCACGATCGATCTGTGTCTGTCGCTGTTTCCTTGGGCTCAGTTTCGCCGCCGCAAATCGGCCGTCAAGCTGCACACACTGCTGGACCTTCGCGGCTCCATTCCCACAGTGGTGATTGTCACCGGCGGGCAAATCCACGAGGTCAACATCCTCGACGAGCTGATCTGGGAAGCGGGCGCTATTTATCTGATGGATCGTGCCTATCTCGATTTTCGACGACTCTATCGCATGCACCAGTCGGGAGCCTTCTTTGTGACTCGGGCCAAAAAGCGCTTCGATTGTCAGCGCCTTCTCTCTCACGCCGTCGACAAGACTACCGGCCTGCGCTCGGACCAGATCGTCTCGCTCAACAACCCCGTCCCCAAACGCGGATATCCCGAGCGGCTTCGGCGGGTTCATTACTACGATGCTTTGAGTCAACATCGTCTGGTGTTTCTCACCAACAATTTTCTCCTGCCCCCTCTCACCATCGCCAAGCTCTATCAGTGTCGCTGGCAGGTGGAGCTGTTCTTTCGCTGGATCAAGCAACATCTGCGGATCAAAGCCTTCTACGGAACTTCTCCAAACGCCGTCAGAACTCAAGTCTGGATTGCCGTCTCGGTCTACGTATTAGTTGCGATCGTGAGAAAACGTCTCAACCTGGAGCGCAGTCTCCATTCGATTCTACAGATTTTGAGCGTTTCGCTTTTCGAGAAAATGCCCATTTTACAAGCGCTTTCAGAAACTGAGTGCGATGAAATCAACCATGAATCTCATAACCAATTGAATTTATTCCGTTAACGTTGGGACAGCATTGATCTCAAATCTCAGATCTCAAATAGCAAATCTGAAATCTGAGATTTGAAATTTG
>CAZNES010000113.1:0-12914 GCA_964572145.1 uncultured Syntrophobacteraceae bacterium | reverse complement strand
CCGGGCGAGAACGTCGGGATCGGGAAGGTTGTCGGAGTCTTCGAGGCTTTCGTCGCGAAGCCAGAAGATGTCGAGGCTGGGAAAAGCCTACCCCCTTTTCTCGCCGTAACGGCTATTCCTTCTCAAATTCCTGACTTGTGAATTTGAGGGTTCGGCTGTTCTCTGTGACCGTTCGCACCACATTATCTGGCGCGCCGCCTGGAATGTTTGCCTCAATCTCCAGCGTTACCTTCACGGTTGAACCAACGATTCCCGAGAGGTGCGAAACAACTTCGTCGGCGATGCGGCTGGCGTCTCGCCCCACTCGTGTCGGATCGAGTTCGACGGTGCCGTGAAAGCGCGTTGGTTTAGCTGCTTCGAGTAGGGGCGGTGGTATCGTCTCTCGATCACGGTCGGTGATGTCTGCATCGCGTCGTTTATCATCTTTCACCGCGTCGGAGGGCTTCTCGGCGTCGAGCTGCTTGCGTGCGACCTCCGACTTCATTAGCAGTCCACGCGCGTCACTGTCGACGATCGACACTTGCTGCCCACCGCGCAGTCCGCGATACCGCCCGGCGGCCTCGTCAAAACTATCCGCGTAAGCAAACGAGTCCTTCTCCCACGTGAACAAGCCAAGCCCTTCGCGGATAGCACCCAGCAAAACAGACGAGTCTTTCAATCTCGGCAGATAGAGATACCGCGCAAAATCCTCGACGAGCTGATTAATTGCCACACTATCTCCGCGCCAAAGTGGCACGCGATCCAACTCCATTTGCAGCCTTGAAGGTGCAAAGCCAGTCAGTAGCAGCTCGTCGTTACGCAGCTTCTTACTGGCGCGAACCGCGAGTGTGTCGGAACCGGTAAGCCGGAAGGCTTGCCAGCCGATCGCCGATTGCGGTGTTTCCTGCACCGGCACGAGTAGCCACTGATAAGCTTCGGGAATGCGCGCCGTCACAGCGCTATCGGCCGCTTCCTTCTGCGTCTCCGCTTGTTTCACCTGGTGTGGATCTAAATTAAGCGTGTCCTTCTCTGCGAGGATCGATTCCCAGGCCAGATAGCGGCGTGCCGCCTCGTCGAGATCCTGCAACCTCGTCTTGTCTACCGCGAGGAATACGAGCGTGTTGCGGTATAGACGGGGCGAGTTGCCGCGTGATTCAAGAATCGCCTTTGCCAAGACTTCCGCTGAACTGTTCGCCTCTTTGCTATACGGATGGTCAATCCCAAGAACCACCAAGCGAGCATCTAAATCGTCCGGCACTTCCTGACCGGAAGCAGGCAACGGATGCACGCGGCTAAAGTCGCCCGGTTTGCGTAAATCAGCACGCAGCCGTCTGTCGAGTTCTTGAACGACCTTGTCAGGATCGCGCTTCAACTGTTCGGCACGATCGTCGGCGAGCTTGGTAACCGTCGGCTGAGTGGAGTACCAGTAACGTGGGCCGTCCTGGTACAAGTAAGTCGCCGCTCCCGCGAGACGGCGCAGCGCATCGCCAAATATCGCCGGCGATTCTCCCGGCATGACACAGCCAAGTTTGATCCAGCGATCCTCCAGCCCGCGATTAGCCGCTGTGATAGTCGGCGCGGACCCGAGATAAACCGCTCGTGCTACACGTCGAGTCGCGGCAAATTTGCCGAGGTTTGGCACCTCGCCGTCGAGCCGCAGCGGCAGCGAGTTCGCGCCGTCCACGTCCTTCTCGATAACCGGAATCCAGTTGTCTGAAAGATAGCGCGTCAATTCAAACTCGACGCGCCGGTCATCGATGGGAATGTTGGATGGCAGAATCAGCGGGTTGCGATCCCCTTTTTCCCAGAGGCTATGAATGACCGCCGCCATCAAGCGCAACACGCCGCGCGTGCGTTGAAATTTCACCAGGGTGGACCAGTCATTATAGAGCCGGTCGAAAACCTCTGGATGAATCGGATACGCCGCCTTCAGGCGTTCTTCATATTCAGGGTTGCGGCAGTCGGGAGGGAACTCCTGTTGCTGCGTCCGGTATAAATCGAAAAACGCCCTAGCCACGGTATCGCGCGCGACGAACTGCGCCCGGTCTACCAGCGGCTCGAATAATCTTCGCCGCACAATCTCAAACCCTTCTTCGGCGCTGGCTGGACGCCATGACGACTCCAGCCGCCCCACAACGTTACGCAGACGTTCTAAGGCTTCGCGTCCACGCTGCCCGCCGACTTCGGTATCGTCCGCCTGGGCGTGCGGCGAGCCGGTGGTATCTGACGCCGGCAAACTGATGACCAGCAAACACTGCTTCGCGAGTCTTGCCGACTCGGTGAGCGCTTGGGCAAAAGAGAATTGCGTCTCAAAGCTCCCCGCCGGAAGGCCTGTGCTGAGCGAGGTCGAAGCATCGCCCTGGTCGTGCAACTGCCGGGCGTAAGCCACCCATTCATCGACGAGGATAAGACACGGCCCGTACTCATTGAACAGTTCACGCAGCACGTCGCCGGGGTTTGTGGCCTTCTCGTCATCGGCGCGGACGCGGTTAAAAGCCTTCTTCGCTTCTTTCACTCCGCCCGCCGCAAAGCCTAGTTGCCAGGCGAGCTCGCCCCAGAATGTGCGGACGACGGTGCCGTCACCTTTCGTTACCGGATTACCCGGAGATATCTTGTTGCCCACGAATACGACGCGCTTCACCTTCGGCAGGTTTGAAACCTCGGCTTCTTTCAGTACCGCATCGATGCCAAGCAACTCACCGGGTTTGCCGCCGGAAAATAAATGATAAAGCGCCAGCATCGAATGCGTCTTACCGCCACCGAAGTTGGTCTGGAGTTGAATAACCGGATCGCCACCTGTGCCAGCGAGCCGTCGAACCGCGCCGACGAGAAGGAGTTTCAAACTCTCGGTGAGGTAGGTGCGGCGGAAAAACTCAGCGGGATGACGATACTCGTCCGTCCCTTCGCCTAAATGCACCTGCCAAAGGTCCGCGGCAAACTCGGCCTGCTGATATTTTCCGCTGGCGACGTCTTTGTGCGGGTTAACCACTTCGCGCCACGGCTTGAGTTGTCCGGTTACCTGACTCTCCACCGCGGGACTGGCGGTCTTGCGTTTCTCGGTTCTGACCTGCTCATCGAAGCGTACTCGCAGCAGCTCCATTTTCATCTTTTCGACTTCCGCCGATTCCAATGCGGAAACTGCCGTGAGCAGTCTCGCCGCGCTATCGAGAGCACGGTAAGCATCGTCGGAAGTAAAAGGACGCTGATGAGCCCAGTTATTGCGCACCTCGCGTAGCTCGCTCACCAGTGTGCGTTCCGCCTGCCCAAGAATTTTCCGAAAGACTTGATTCCATTGGTTCCACATTACGGCGAGGACTGTCGCGATATCCCACTGCGGATTTTTCTCCGTACCGGCGAAGGTGAGCTGCTGCGGCGAGAGTGTGGTTTTCACTTCGTCGAACCAGCGTTGCTGGTATTCCGACTTGAGCTCGCGTTCGAGAAATGGGCCTAACCCATCCTTGAGAAGGTCCAATGCTTTGCCAACACGTTCGTGATTGGTAATTGCCATCGGTTACTCCTGATTGAAAAGAGCTTCTTGCCGCGGCTGCGGCCTGCCCTTTTCACCTGCGAGTCGAATAATCTCGGGCCAACTTTGCACGAGGCCGTTGTAGCTGAGCGCTTCCTGCGTGCGCTTTTTGCGCTCGCAAATTGTGTAGAGGCGATACGCAAGCTCGCGAGCGGTTTCAGCCTTACTGCCAAGCTTCGACACTAGTTCTGCGGCGACGTTCTCACCTAGCTCCAGCGAACGCACCAACTGATGCACCATCTCCCAGACCGTCAAGCGCCCATCATCTACCGGATTCCAATCCTTGGGCAAGTCAGCAGGCTTTAACAATCTCACCTTGCCGCCTTTCGATGCGAGAATGCGAGCCTCCACCATGCCGCCGACGCTTGTGTTCTTTGCTTTCGACAGCGTCTCAGCGACACCATACTCGCCTTCACCGAATCCGTACTGCTCGAACCACGCCAGTGCCCAGCGGCTATCGGCGTCGAAATCGCCTTCCTGTTGGGCCAATGTTTCGTCGAGGGTCTGGTTGATGAGCGAGAGTGCCTCGCGCACCGAAAGCGGCTTGCCCTCGGCGTCGAGCACCTTCTCGTAACGGGTGTAGACCGCCATGCCTGGGCCGATGGCCGCCTGCGCCAAGTCCACAGGTGCGATGTTGCCGCGCTGCAGGTGGGCGAGCGCTATGGGGAGCTCGGCCTTGAGCGCCGTGACGAACTCGCGCCGCGTGGCGGTGGGCGCGTCGGCTGCGCGGGGGCGGCAGACGAGGACGATACTGGAGGCGAGGGCGTTAGCGTCGTTACCGACAACTCGGCCCTGCTTCTCGGTCCGCATCGGCCACGTGCCACTGGTTGCAAAGCCTGCGCGGATCACCGCCTCGATGAATGTCTCCCAGCCGGTGCTGGTGGTGCCGGTTTCGCTTTCGCTCTCGGACTGCTTAAAGGCGTAGTAAATGGTGACCGGGAAGGCAGGATGCGCTTGCTCGGCTAAGCGGTGCATCGCCTGCGTCATGCCGCTGAGAAAGAAGTTTTCCGCTTTCTCTTTGCTGCCGTGGCGATAGGAGCAAGCAACCAACTCCTCGGCCTTGGGCACGGCGAGCGTCGCGAAGAGGTCGGGGAAGACAGACTTCAGCGTGCGACGAAGCCAGACGTAGAAAAAGTCCGACAGGTCGGCATAGCCAATATTGTCATAGTAGGGAGGGTCTGCCGAGACAAGCTTATCTCTGGATACCGTCTGGCTGTTCGCGTCAGCTTGGTTAGCAAGTCCAGGAGTCCCGTCGGCAAGCGCCGCGAAGCCCTTCACCTGCCGCTCGATTAAGTTGTTGAAGCTACCGGACGAATCGCAGAAGGGATTGCTTTCCGCGTAATCCCAGGCCATCGCAATCGCTTGCCGAGCGAATACACTACGCATCTGGGTGTTCGCAGAGTTCCAGCCACAGATTGATGACGAGTGATTGGCAACCTGACTGACGAGAAACGCAAGATACACCGCCACCGCATCGGCATAGGCTGAAGCACCCATGCCGCCAGCGGCGAGGGGCTTGCTATCGTCGAGAAAGCCGGCTGCGGACGCGTGTCGTTTCATCTGCTCGCGCGCTACCTGCACCAAGTCGCTGAAGTTTGTCAGCGTCACAAGCTGCCGGTCGGTGAAGTAGTCGCCGAACGTTCGAAAACCGTAATATCGCCCCTGGGCGTTACTTGCCCACGTTCCTCGGCTCGGAGCATCGGGTTTCCACGTTGGCCTTGCCTCGTGTGCCACGGCCTCCATCCCCTCGGTCGGCGAAAGGTACACACGACCTTTCTCGCCTTCGGCGACGATTGCCATCAGACGCGCGCCCATGCGGCCCACATTAGCTTCGTCATCGATGTATTCGTACCGGATCGGCACATCGGAAAAGAGACATCGGAAGCTACCGCGCGAGAGCTTGGTGCCGCACTTCGCCGCCTCGACGTCCTTGGGCTTGCCCAGCTTTACCGTGAATCGGTAGGCGCCACCCTCGATCACCGGTTCGACGTACGACTCCTTGCCTACCTTAGTGGAGAGCAGGAATGACGAGACGAGCGGGACGTCCACCTGCGCGAAAGCCGGGTTTGGGCTTTTGACCGTGCGCGCCCAGAGCCACGCGATGACGGTTAGCTTTTTACCTACGTAGGGTTTTAAGTCTGGACGGTCTTTCGCCATCTCCGCAGTTACTTCGATCTTCGGATAGAGATAGCCAATACGTTTCTCAGCCTCGTCTCGCATCAATTGACCGTAGTACCGCACGTCTTCGGCGAGACCTTGCGCACCTTTCCAGCCGGTCTGCGAACCGAACTTTTTCCGCGCCTCAGGATTAACCGGTGGTTTGCCGGCGAACTTCGGAGGGATCTCGATCATCGCCTTGCAGATCAACACCGCCACCGGATTCAGATCGCTGGCGTAACTTTCCAGCCCGAGCCGCTGCGCTTCCAGCGGCAATGATCCACCGCCGGCGAAGGGATCGTGGAAGGCGGGGAGCTTGTGCCGGTCGAATAGTTCTTTGGCGCGCGGATGATCCGCATTCTCCGCGCAGGTTGCGCGCCAGCTCTGCCAGATCTCGTCGCGAGCCCGCTGGATCACTTCCTCGTTGGTCGTGTTCTCCCACAGCACGAGATCCTCGATGATTTTGAAAAGCCGCTGACGTTCTTTCTCCTGCGCCTTCTCCGTCTTGAAGATGTCCGGATGACTCGACGGATCGTCCACCATCTGCGCAAAGATCACCGCCCGCGCCGCCGCCAACGGCCGCCTCGCCCACCACAGATGCAACGTGCTCGGATGCCCGTGCCGGATCGACTTCTCCCGCGCGGAAGCTTTGTTGATCGCTTCAAGGGGAAGCGCGACTTCGATGAGTTTTTTCTTGTAGGTCATTTTGGTTCTTTGCTCTTTGTTCAATCAACATCGAAAATTCTACGCACGCAACTTGTTCGCTTGGCCGGATCGGTAGATTCCAGGAATTCGTCGGTAAATTATCGGTAGATTCGCAGGCTCAATCGGATGATTTCTCCGTTTCGTCGGATGATTATCGGATGATTCCGAGAACAGAAATGTCGCCTGCCTGCGGGCTACGCGATAGTTTTCGGCGGTTGCGGATACTGGCCAAGCCGGTTGCGGATAGTTGCGGATATTTTCTGCGGCGAGCTTAGCCGGGCGGTTGCGGATTTGATTTCGTAAGGTGAAACTTTCAGATGCGAATTGATGGATTGGAACTCCTCTTTGATGGATTCTTGACGGCTTCAAGGCGCCGAAGTTTACGATTACGGGAAATCGGTTGACGATTAGTTGATGATTAGCCAGACCGCTTGGCCGGGTTGGAACCGGGGTAATCTGACGATTACGAGGTTTCATCTGACGATTAGCCGACGATTCGAATCTGTCATCTCGGCAGCCGGATCGGTCGATTCTGGGATTTCGTCGGTCGATTGTCGGTCGTTGTTCCATCGAAAACCCCCGCGAGAATCGGTAAATTGCCGGAGAAAATCGGTAGATTATCGGTAGATTAAAAAAATCCGGAACCCGTAGAATCAGCAAATTCGGGCGAATCATCGTGAAATTATCGGCAAATGGGATGCATATCACGCGGCGCACCCTCGGCGCGGCGAGCCGAAGCCGCGGTGATAGATTCCGCCAAAATGGTGATAGAAAAGTGATAGATTAACCATGGTCAGTTTTTGGTACGTACCGAGTGCTTCTGCCACTCCCAATCGCCTCTAAGACACCGCGTTCCACCAGTCCTTTCAAGTCGCGATATACTGTCAAATAGGCCACGCCAAACTGCTTCCGACACCAGCCGCTGGTAACAAACCCCTGCTCGGCCACATGAGCGACGATCTTTTTCTGGCGCTTATTGAGCTGCGCTTCCACGGCGGGCGTCACCACGAGACGCGTTTCCGGCACCCGGATGCGATCGATGTCGTCGCCGGGGCCGGGGAAGGTGACCTGAAAATATCCCGTGTCGGTGCCGAGGACCGGCTGATCGAGTCCGTGATTGAGCATCTGCTCACGCATTCGCCGGAAGCCGCTGCCGCGCTCCTCGATGCGATGGAAGTAGGACAGGCATTGGGCAAGAACCGGATTGCGCGAGCATGGGCGATACTTTCTCTTGCGAAGACTGGCGAGCGTGATCGGCGCCGGCGGCAGGCCGGGACTGGAAACGATTACCCGGTCGGCGAAAACTTCGAGCATGATCTTGCGGCCGGCGTCCTCGTATTGCCGATGGGCGACCGCGTTGACCAACGCTTCACGCAGCGCCTCGGTGGGATATTCATCGAGGCGCACACGGTTCAGGCCGACCACTTTCATTGGATGGCGGGTGTTTCGGTCGATGAACGCTATGGCGCGATCGACGGCGAGAGGCATCGGTCCGCGTATATCCTCGTGATCGCGTGGATCGCCGTCGGCTTCGGCACCCCGGTAAGCATCGGCGAGGATGCGACATTGGGGAAAGACGGCGGACGGATCTTTCGCCAGCAGCACGATACCAGCAGCGGTCGCGAAGTGTTCACCGGAGCTTGAGTCTTGCCAAATCAATCCGCGAAGCGATGCGCCGGTTAAGAGGTCAGGCGCGCCTAGTTCGTCCGGATTCCTATTCTCAGCGGCAGCAACAAGGCGGCGAACCACGGAATGGTCAAGCTCCGTCCAACGAATTCGGTTCAGCGGCTGCGACTCAAAAGCGGAAGTTGCTTCAATCGTCTGCTGGGCGATTTCGTTTTCGTCGCTCGACGGAACGATGCCGTGGCGGTCTTTGAGAAGTTTGACGAGCGCGGCGCGAACCTCTTTCTGAAGCTCGATCACGTTACCGAAGCGCTTGTATTTAGGACCATCGGCATCGAGCTCCTTGAGCAACGCATCGGTGCCCTTTTCCCGTGTTAAACCTCGATCGCCCTTGACGAAGGCGAGAACCGGCAGCTTCTTCGCCTTGGCGCGGCGATATTCGGCGTGGGTGATGGAAAGGTGGCCGACGAGGCTGCCGTACTGGACGGCCACGATCAGCAGATAAATCTGACAGGTATCCAGAGTTTTCAAGCACCCTTCGAGCGCCGCATCGGGAGATGCCGGCTCAAACTCGTACAAAACCGGGACACAATGGGCGGACAGGAACGAGTCGGTATTCACAAGGTTCTGCACGATGAGGCGCTCGTCTTCCAATTCCTTCTGCGCTGAGCTGACGAACACACGGTGCTTCGTTTTCATCGCGGCGCCTCCGCCCGGGCGAGCAGCTCTGCGAAATTGTAATTGACGCTCGTCACCCCAAAATCGGGCTCACGCTGAAAGGGACAACGCAGGTAGTGGACCTTATGCGATCCGTCATTCATGAACTCAACGATGCCCAAAATAAAATCATCGGGTTTGTTGAGAGAGTAAAGGATTTCGTTCTTCGTGACTGTGAGAACGCCTTCACCCGAAGCCCGGCCCTTAACTTCGATGAAGCGCAATGTTCCTTGCCCAGGATGTTTGCTTTCGATATCGTAACCGAGTTTTTCCGATTCGCGGTCAGTAGGATCGAAGCCAAGATCCCGCTCTACCCCCATAATGATCGCGCGGGCGCGCGCCGCTACAGCCTGCTTGTCGACAACGTGTGCAGGTGACGATGCTTGTCGGCCGGTCATTCGCGCGATCAAACCTAGTGGAACGACTACAAGACCGCCGAGCACCACCGGCGGCAACGCGGAGATCTGCCCTTCGAGATCGAGCTGTTCCATTCTTTTCTGCAGCCTGCCCTGAAGTTCGTCGGCACGGCGGCGTGCCTCTTGTGAATTCACGCGGGCGTTGGCTCTACCCGCCTGCTCTTGGAGCTTCAGTTCTTCGGCCCGGTGATCCCAGTAACTGATCTCTTTCGTTAATCGATCCTTGACTGCTGCGCGAGTCTTATCGATCCATTCAATGCGGCGGCCGCGCACTTCTTGTAGATGTTCGGGAACAACATGAGCAATGGCGTGACCTTGCGCTTTTTGCTCTAGCTGACGCGTGATCCAAGCACTCTCAGGACGATCGAGGATAGCTTGTATCGACGGCTCTTCGGATTTGAGCGGCCGGTAATCGAGATAAGGTGCGTATTGCAGATGTCGCGCGTTGCCAGCCTCATCCAGCTCCACATATAGCATGCGCCGAGAGATAACCCGCCGTTCTCCGGTGCGCGTGAAACTCGCATCCTGGATAGCGTGCTCCAGGTAGAACAACACGCGAGGCGTTTCGCTCAGGTCTCGCTCATCGACGAGCACTGTGCCGCGACGCAAAAGGTCGCGGTGGCGCTCCAACGTAAGGTCGAGGACTGCGTCAAGCAATGGATGACCTGGGCACACGAAAGCGGCGAGCGGTTGGCCTTGGGGCGCGATGAGCGATTTTTCAAACGCGATGCGCTCGTAACGCATTTGCACAGGCGCGCCAACGCCAATCAGGCGATCGCGGTTGCGGATCGGCGCCGGGACGTGTGTCACTTCATAGCGACGGTGCTCACGTTGTTTGGCTGAACCCCCGAGCCCCTGAAACGCCTCCAGAAAAAACGATTCTATATAATGTGGTTGCAAGCGCCGAGCTTCAGCCCGTTCCATATCCTCACGCACACGCCGGACGCGGCTAGCGTCCATCGCGTCGTGCGCGAGCGCTCGCTCTTCCAGTAAATCCTCGATCTGTTTACGGTCAACAGCATGAGCAACGGCTTCCGTTAGCCGCGCCCGTACCTCAGGTCGTTCGCCGTAGCGGATGGCGTCGATCAACAGGTCACGTAATGGTTTGCCGTCGAACTGTAGTTTACCGAGCACATCGAACACCTGCCCACCCAGCGCTTTACGAGCCTCTTCGAGCTTTTCAAGTAAAGTTCGGTATACGTCACCCTCTCGAGTTTCGCCCGCCACAAGATTCCAAAGGTGGCAGACCTCGGTCTGTCCGATACGGTGGATGCGTCCAAAGCGCTGCTCGATCCGGTTCGGATTCCACGGCAAATCGTAATTGACCATCAGATGAGCCCGCTGAAGGTTGATGCCCTCCCCGGCTGCATCAGTGGCAGCTAGAACTTGTACTTGGGGGTCGTGAAGGAAAGCTTCTTGCGCTTTTTTCCGCTCCTCGCGTCCGAGTCCTCCGTGGATTATCACTACGGATTCCTTGCGTCCAAGCACCGTGGCGATCTGTTGCTCCAAATAATTCAAAGTGTCTCGGTGCTCGGTGAAAACGACAAGCTTTTGTCGAGGAGACGGGACCGGCTTAGGGACATCTCCCGCTCCGTAAGGCGCCGGCTCTTCGGCCACGCGGTCTCCAACGGAAGCGCGTGTAAAGATATGAGAGAGCAGGTTCGCGAGCTCGCGCCATTTGCGGTCCCCACCGCTACGCCGCACAGAATTTGCCAACACTTCGAGGCGCTGGAGCGTCGCGATCTCAGCCTTAAGTTCATCGATAGTTCGCGCGGCAGTAGCCTGGTCTAGAATCTCTTCCTCGACGGCCTTGACCTCATTATCTGGAGCATCCTCTAGATCGTCAACGTCTTCCTCATCGAGTACCGGGACGTCAGCTACAATGGCCGCAGCGACAGCTCCACGTTGTAGTAGCTCCAGTTCGCGCAGTCGTTTCTCCAGCCTTTCGCGGCGCCGGCGCAAAGACTGGTAGATGGCCTCGGGAGAGGACGCAAGCCGCCGCTGCAATATTGTGAGCGCAAAGCCGACGGTTCCGGCACGCTTGTCATTTTGCAGTGCATCTGCTCGGTTGAACTCCTCGCGTACGTAGTCGGTAACCTCTTTGTAGAGTCGTGCTTCGGCGTCAGAGAGCTTGTAGGAAACCGTATAGGCGATGCGCTCCGGAAAGAGATGGGTACCATCAAACTTTAGCAGTTTCTCTTTGACCATACGGCGCATGAGATCGGAAACGTCTGCCGCATGCGCACCATCACGAAACCGCCCCTCAAAGCGATCGCCGTCGAGCAGCGCCATGAAAAGCTGAAAGTCCGCCTCTTTGCCGTTGTGTGGCGTCGCCGTCATAAGAAGGAAGTGACGAGTCAGGGTCGAAAGCAGCTGGCCGAGTCTGTGGCGCTTTGTGTACTTGATTTCGCCACCGAAGAAAGTGGCCGACATCTTGTGCGCCTCGTCGCAAACGATGAGATCCCAGCGACAGTCTGGAGCTTTGAGTTTTTGCTGAACATTTTCGTCGCGCGAGAGCTTATCGAGCCGGGCAATAACAAGGTTGTTCTCGACAAACCAGTTGCCCGTACGAGCGGATTCGAGCTTGTCATTGGTCAGAATATCGAAAGGGAGTTGAAAGCGGTGGTAGAGCTCATCTTGCCACTGCTCAGCGAGACTACCGGGGCAAACCACTAAGCAACGCTGAAGGTCTCCACGCACGATTAATTCCTTCATGAGAAGCCCCGCCATAATGGTTTTACCGGCGCCGGGGTCGTCGGCAAGAAGGAACCGCAGCGGTTGGCGCGGTAGCATTTCCTCATACACTGCGATGATCTGATGCGGTAGTGGGTCAACTTGCGAAGTGTGGACAGCCAGCACTGGGTCGAACAGGTGCGCCAGACGGATGCGATGCGCTTCAGAGACCAAGCGAAAGAGGCTGCCGTCGCCGTCGAAACTCCAGGGCCTACCTTGCTCTACAATCTCAAGCCGTGGCTCATCATCACGGAACAGTAGTCGGTTGGCGACGCGCCCTCCGGGATCTTTATAGGTTAGTTCGAGCGCGTCTGACCCAAACCAACTTACGCTCACGACCGTAACGAGACAGTCAGGCAATATACCTCGGACGGACGCGTTTGCTTGTAGATCTTCAAGTTGGATCATTTTGAGAACTTGCGAGGTCAATATGCTTTTTGACGAATTCTATTCGATCTGCGGGGAAACTGGCAAGGGCTTTGAATACAGGCAATAAGGATCGGCAAGAACCGTGATCGTGGTTCGTGACGGCAGAGGATAAATGAAAAGGGCGAACTTAAAGATTTTTGCAACAGAACAAGTATTTTTGACAAAATCCTTAAATGAACTTTAAGGTTTTTGCGTGATGATGTGGTAGACCGGCAGCTAGGCTTTTTTCGGAATCTTCAACTGCTGGCCGATGGCGAGACGATGGGCGTTGCTCATGCCGTTGGCTTGCTGGATCGAGTCGATCGAGACGCGATAATTGCGCGCGATCTTGGAGAGCGTTTCGCCGGGGGCGACGTGGTGGAGAATCCAGTTGAGTGAAGTTTTCGAAGCCGCGACGATATTGACCGCGGGGGACGACGATCCGACGATTTTGTAATACGCCGCCATGAGACTCTCGATCTTGTCGGGAGGAGCCTTGACGCGGTAGCCGCCGGGGAGGTCTTTCACCTGGGAACTCACTGCCGGGTTCCATTCGAGAAATTGCGCGCGGGAAATATCGGTCGGCTTGAGCAAGGCCGTGATCGAGATGTTCCGATCCACAGGCAGCTCTCCGAGCGTCAACGGAGTCT
>CAZNES010000112.1:0-13001 GCA_964572145.1 uncultured Syntrophobacteraceae bacterium | reverse complement strand
CAGCCTGAGGCTGATCAGCCTCTCTTTTTGGCTGATCCTTCGTGGTTAAAATCTTCTCACTACGTCAGCCACCAAACTTTAGCTGATCCGTCCTTTGGCGGAAAGAGCACGAAGCCCACGAAGTTCGGAAGCTACCCTTCCGGCAGAAGTCCCGCTTCTTTCAGCTCCTTGAACAGCCCGTCGCGCGCCTCTTTGGGCATCGGCTGCGTGTCCCACTTGGGAAAGCGCTTGACGGCGAACCCTCTCATGCGGAACACCTCGCCGAGCGCGGTTCTGCCGTAGCGGCGCAGCGCGCCGCCGACGAGACGCGCCGCAGTGTTGACGCGCTGCTGCACCTCGACGGCCTTGTCGTATTTTTTTTCCTCGAGCGCGCGCCACAAACTCACGCACAGCTCCGGCAGAAAACTCGTCGGCGGATTGATCATGCCCGCCAGCCCGAACGGGACCAGTCCGAAGAGATCCGCATTGCCGGTGAAGACCGAAACGTCCGGCGGAAAAAGTCGCACGTATTCGAGCAGAGCGCCCTGGCCGTATGCGACCTTGATTCCGCGTATCGCGGGGATCGCCTCTTTCATCCGCTTGGCCAAATCCGGCGGAATCGAAATGCCGGAGTATTTCGGGTTCTCGTAAATATAAATCGGCAGCTTCACCGCCGCCGCCACGGACCGGTAATGAGACATGATCTCGTACTCGGTATGATCGGAATAATAATAAGGCGGGACGACGCCGACGGCGGCGGCGCCTTTTTCCGCGGCATGGACCGCCAGCTCGACCGTGCTCTCCGCGTCCGCGGTGCCGACGTGGATGATGACCGGAATTTGCGCGCGCGCCTGATCGAGCGCGACCTCGGCGGCTTTTTTTCTCTCGGCGATCGACATGGCCGGACCCTGCCCCGACGAGCCCAGGACGAAGAGGCCCTGCACCGCCGCTTTGACGTAGAAATCGACGAGACTGCGCATCAGCGCCTCGTCGACTCTTTCTTTCTCATCGAAAGGAGTGATGAGCGGGACCAGGACTCCTTTAATCATGCACGCCTCCTATTTATTCTCGCGGAGCTTTTCACCGGCTGCTTTTTCTGACGCCGGTAAACGAGTCGAAATAGACGATCTCTTCTTCCCGCCCCTTGGGAACCATACCCTTGAGACGGCCTCCCTTTTGTGCCGCCGCGATCGCGTCGCGGATGATCTTCCGAAACATGATGACGCCGCGGTCGGAAGTCGCCAGACGCTCCGCGCGCTCGCCGAGCAGACCCTGCGTCGATTGGCTCATGATGTCTTCCTGGCGCACGTTGCCTTTGAACGGCATGTATTTGCGGCGGTCGTATTCCTTGACTTCCCGCTTGGGCACTTCGGTTGCGCGCAATTGCTGGAGCTTCTCGAAAAAGTTTTGGTCCGCGCCGGTGTAATAGTTGACCGTGAAAATCGTGAAGCGCTCGTCGTCGTTCGGTGTGAGAAAGAGCACGTGCTCGCACTGCGAGCCCTCGGTCATGAGCTTGACCGCGTCGACGCGCGCGTGGACGAACTCCGTGTCGCCCACCTGGATGATGCTCGGAAGCGCCAGGCTCATCGTGTCGACGAACTCGGTCCCCGCCGCCGGCCCCGGCTTGGTCATCACGACTTTGATACCGTAGTCGGTCTCGACGAAGTCGAACTTCGGCATATTGCGGTAGCTGAAAAACCGATCGCCCCACGATTGCTCGCCGTAGCCGGTGTGGCGGTGGAGAATGCAGATGTGCGACGGATCGACGGAATTTTCGTAGAAGTTGAACCAGTTGTAGTCGTTGGTGCGGACCGGCTCGATCTGTCTCTGGCCGCCGCGATCGACGAGGCACGAATAACGCGGCAGCGGCGGCGGCTTCTCCGGATTCGGTCCGAGATAGGCGAAAATGAGCCCGCCCTGCTCGCGCACCGGATAGGAAAGGTGTTTGACCTTTTTATGGAAGACGCTGCCTTTCGGTTCCGCCGGCTGCTCCAGACACTGTCCCGAAACGTCGAAGAGCCAGCCGTGATAGGCACAGCGAAGACCGCAGTCTTCGATGTCGCCGTACTCGAGCGACGTCCCGCGATGCGGGCAGTGAAGACCCAGGAGTCCTATTTGGCCTTGGGGGTTGCGAAAGAGCACCAGCTCTTCGCCGAGAACTTTGACCGCCTTGGGAACGTCGTGAAGATCCGCCACAGTGCTGACGACGAACCAGTAACGGCGCAGCCACTCGCCGGCGGGCGTGCCGGGACCGACGTGAGGAATGTCGGCGATCGTCGCCTGTTTGTTTTTTTTCGCGCTACTCGTTTTCATGGCAACCCATGTCATTCCCGTGAAAAACGGGAATCCAGCAGGGGGCGCGATAAATCGCTCCCCTACCTGAAGCCGTATTCCTTCCAGCGTTGGAGAACCGTTTCTCTCATGTCGTCGCTCGGCTGGGCGACCTGGCCGCGAAAGCCTTCCTTGATCGTTGCGTCGATCATCATCTTCGAAGTGACGCCGTCCGCCGTCGAGGACGGCTCGAGGCTGCTCGTGATCGCCTTGGGAATCACGTACATGTCGGCGGCCGGCTGAAAGCGCGTCGTGAGCGCCCAGAGAATCTCGTTGGGGTCGTAGAAGTTGATGTCCTCGTCGACGACGATGACGTGCTTCCACTTGCCGCTCCTGGTGTAAAGCGAAGCCGCGAGCATGTTGTTCATCAGCCCCGGCCGCTTCAACCGCCCCTCCACCTGAAGCACGAGGACGATGGAAACTCCCCACGGCGGCGCGTAGGCTTTCTTGAGCGCGGGATACGCCGGCTTGAGCTCCAGGTAGGCGGCGACTGCGTAAGTCAGCGCGTCGACGTAGAGGTGCTCGTGCGGCGGTTTTCCCAGCCAGATGTTGTGCCAGATGGGATTTTTTCTGTGCGTGACCGTCTTGATCGTCATGATGCGCTCGTTCGGCATCTTCTGCGTCGTGTAGCCGCAAAATTCCCCGAACGGCCCTTCGCTGCCGGTCTTGGCGGGAATCGTGAGCTCGCCTTCGAGGACGATCTCCGCCAGCGCGGGAATTTCCAGATCGATCGTGCGGCACTTGACGACGTCCACCGGCTCGCCGGCGAGCCCGCCGGCGATTTCCAGCTCGTAAACCCCGATGCGCGGCTCGAACTGCGACGCGACATAAACCGCCGGCGGCACGCCGACGCAAACCGCGACCTCGAATTTTTTCTGCCCGCGCTTCTCCGCGTTCTTCATGAAGTCGTAACCGTCGTGGCCGGGCGTCAACCGCAGGCTGACTTCGTTCTTCGAGATCAGCATCATCCGGTAGATGCCGAGATTCATGCCGTACTCGGGATCTTTGATGATGACGTGGCCGGCGGTGATGTACGGACCGCCGTCGTTCGGGTTGTTCGTGCAGATCGGCAGCTTCGTGAGATCGACGTCCTTCCCTTCCATCACAACTTCCTGGCAAGGGCCGTCGGACACGAGCCGGGGCGGAATCGGATGGGTCGCGCGCTTGACCGTCTCGTCGAAGACGTTTTCCTGCGAGAGCCCGAGCGCCATGGCGACCCGCTTGTCCCCGAAGAGAAGCTGTCCGACGACGGGAATTGAGGAGCCCTTCACGTTTTCGAAAACCACCGCCGGGCTGCCGGGCCGCTCGTTCAGGATTTTGCAGATCGCGCCGATCTCGTGCTTCGCGTCGACGGGAGCCTTGACTCTTTGAAGCTCCCCTTCCTGTTCCAAAATTTTCAGAAACTCTTTCAAATCCATCATGGGAAAAATCCGCCTTGGCGAACGATGAAGACCATAAGACGATCTTGAAATCGTGTCAATCTTGAACTATTAAACGGACTCTCAAGTTTTTTCAACTATGGAACTGCGCCAGCTGTGAAGAGCCTGTGCCTGATCGCGCAATACGGAACGTCGCGGATCGAGTTCCTTCAGGCGGTCTCGTAGATTCAAACTGAAGCGAAGGAACGGGTTCCCTGAGCAGAGTGAAAACGAGCGGCGGATCGAGGCCGAACCTCAACGGCCTGCAGGCAGATGATAGGTGACCGAGCCGGCGTTCCCGGGCCAACGCGCGTGAGCAGCTCGTTTTCTTCGGCTGTCGGCATGTCGCGTCACCTCGTATTTCCGAATCGCAAACGGCCTCAATCCCGAATCGTTTGCAAAAACCAGTCGCGCGGGACCTCTCTTCCCAATCCCGCCTTTTGTGCCCGCTCATAAATGAGCGAGCTTACGGTGACGAACTGAAGACCTTTGACGCTGTCCTCGCCGCCGAGCTTGATGCCGCTCGACGCGCTGATCTCCTCGTCCCTTAGCCGTCCTTGCGCCCGGCCGGTCATGAGCTCGGCAAGCGACACCACCCTGCCGGAAAAATTCTTGTTCTTCTCCTCGCGCGAGCGCGCTTTCCCCTTGGCATGATCTAATGCTTCGCGGCTTCCCGCAAGATAGGTCGGGAATCCTTGCGAGTCGTCGATGGCGGCGCCTTCCACCACCTGACTGGAGGGGCCGCCGCCGATACAAACGTCGAGCCTGGCGTAAACATCCGGCGCAAATTCGCGCGATACCTGCGTCAGATGCATTCCCGGCTCCAACATGCGGGCATGAACCGTCGGCTCCTTGGCATTCGTGCAGGTGGCTAGAATATCGACTCCTCGCGCCGCCTCTTCGGCGCTGGCGCACGGAATCGTTTCGATGCCGAGCTTCCGCTCCATCTCCCGTGCATAGATCTCGCGGTGTTCCCGGTTCGGGCTGAATACTTTCGCCCTTTTAATATTTCTAACGCAGGCAAACGCCGTGAGATGCGTTCGCGCCATTCCACCGGAGCCCAGCATGCCGACGACCGAAGCATTCTTACGGGCGAGATGCTTGGCGCCCAGCCCGTAGAGGGCGCCGACGCGCATGTGCTGGAGATACCCGTCGTTGATGATCGCAAGCGGCGCGCCGTCTTCGGTGCTGAATAAAAATATTAGCCCGCAGTAGAGCCCCGGTTGAACGCAATATTTGTCTTCAACTCGAACCCCGTGGCGGACGGGCCAGCTCACGACGTCGGACTTCATCCGAATGGCAAATCTCTGCAGGCTCTTGCTGGAGCCTTCCATCGTTCCCCAGCGATGAAACTTCTCGCGTTCGCGCGTCTCGGTGTACACGTCCACCCGAGGTCGTCCGGCAAGCTCGCCGCGCGCCAGCTCTTTATGGCCATCTTCGAGGACCCGCAGGGTGTCCTCCATCGTCAGGACTTTTTCGACTTCCTCATTGTTGATGAAAAGCATGGCATCTCCGCGCTATGTTTCTGCTACCATAACGAGGCAAAATTGTCTCTAGGCGGCCGGAACGCCATTTTTGAATTCCTGGTCTTCGCGCCGCGCGTCGAATTGCAGCGTCCTATTCGCCGGGCGCGGATCTCATTGACGAGCGCGCCGCGCAGGTAGAGAATCTAACCACCGCAATCCCAGGAGGCCTTTCCATGGACGAAAAACGACATATTTATTCTGAGCAGCGCATCGAATCTCTACCTGACCTGGACCGCTGCTTTAAGGAGCTACAAGAAACGGAGTCCGAACAAGACAAGAACAAGCAGTGGATCTTTAGGGGCTACAAAAACAGCTTTTCGGACTTTGAGACCAGACTCCAACGGGCCATTTTCAAATTCGGTTCCAACGCCGGCAAAGAGCTGGATACGGAAAGAAGGCGCTCGCTTCAGGAAGCAATATTAAAAAAGGGCCTGGAGGGAACCGACCGGGCGCACAGCGTCGCGAAAATCGAAGGCGGTCTGCTGAGACGGTTCAAGCGCCAATGCCATCACTACACGATGGCCGTCCCCGACGACGACAACATCATGGAGTGGCTCGCGCTGATGCAGCACTATGGAGCTCCGACCCGCTTGTTCGACTGGACTTATTCGTTCTGGGTGGCGGTTTATTTCGCGGTGGAGGAAGCGGAAAAAGAATGCGCCGTGTGGGCGCTCGATTCCCGGTGGGTGCGCCAGCGCGTCAAATCCACGCGCAACGAAGTTTCCAACTTGATCGACAGCGAGCACGGAGGCGAAGATCCCAACGTGACGAGCAAGAATACTTTTAGAGAAGCCTTTCAGTCGGAAAAAAAGTTCGTCTTCCCGATCAATCCGTACCGGCTCAACGAAAGGCTGGTCATCCAGCAGGGGCTGTTTCTTTGTCCGGGAGACCTGTCGTCGTCGTTCGAAGCGAATCTGGAAGCGCTCGCCGGGGACAAGGGCGGCAAAAAAGATTTTTCCGGAAGTCTCATTAAATATACCATCGAAGACGACGCTCAGTTAAGAAAACGAATTATGCAGCGGCTGCAACGCATGAACATGAATCGGGCCACGCTTTTCCCGGGGCTGGATGGGTTCAGCCAGTCGCTCGAAATGTTGATGGTGTTTCCTCATATTCTCGTCGCCGATCCCGGATGGGAGCCGGAATAAGACCGCGTCACGGCTCGGTCCCGCGGCGGAACTTTCTGATCGTGAAAGACTGTGATAAGGGACCAAGTCATGAAGCTGCCGCATAGAGACCACATCGATCTGGGGCCGTCCGCTTACGAGCAATTCCTTGAGCGCGAAGCGATTCCCGTCGTTAAAGGATATTTCATCGAGGATCTGAAAGAGGTCGATCTCAAGCCGTGGCGGCGGATGGGCGCGCTCGGCTGCTACCTTAATATGGGCGACCAGCAGGAGACCGACGCGTACATCTGCGAGATCCCGCCGGCCAGTCAAACCCAGCCGCAGCGCCATCTCTTCGAGACGCTGATTTACATCGTCACCGGCCGCGGCGCGACGACCGTATGGCACGACGAGAACAGCAAGCGGAGTTTCGAATGGAGCGCGGGCGCGATCTTCGCGATTCCGCTGAACGTCTCGTATCAGCACTTCAACGTGTCGCAGGACGCCGTGCGTTTTCTCGCCGGCACCAACCTGCCGCATTTATTGAATCTCTTTCACAACGAAGATTTTATTTTCAAAAATCCCTTCGAGTTCCGCGACCGGTTCAATAACGATCCCGACTTTTTTCGCCATAACGAGCGCCTTACGGTGCGTAGCTGGGAGACGAACCTTGTCCCCGACGTGAACGCGTTTCCACTCGACGACTATCCGATGAAAGGAAAAGGCGTGCGCATCATGCGCTATGGCATCGCGGGAACGACCTACGGCTGCCACATTCAGGAATTTCCCGTCGGCAGCCGCAGCACGTTTCATCGCCACGGGCCGGGAGCGATCGTCTGCGTCACGCAGGGCACGGGCTACGCGATGGTCTGGCGCGAGGAAGACAACGAGCGCAAGCGCTTCCCGATCCGCCCCGGCTCCATCTATTCGCCCGGCGATCTCATGTATCACGGCCATTTCAACACCGGCCACCAGACGATGCGCCACTTCGCCATGCGCGGGCGCAGCCCGAAGTACGGCCTGGATAAATACCGCCCGTCTTTCCACGACATGATTCCGTTCGAAGACGAGCCGCCGGAAGTTCATGCGGAATATTTGAGAGAGCTGGCGAAGAATGGAGTGAAGGAAGCGGTCTCGGTGGTGAAGGAGTAACTATGGAAACGTTGAGTTACAACGATCTGCGCGGTTTTATCGAGGAGGCGAAGAAGGTCAGCGACTGGCGCGAGATCGACGGCGCCGATTGGGACCTAGAGATCGGCGCGCTGGTCGAATCGACCGCGGAATTGGTGCCGCAGCCGCCGATGCTGATTTTCAACCGCATCAAAGGATATCCCGCCGGCTTTCGCGTTCTGAGCCTTCCCTACGCTTCGTACAAACGCGTCGCCGTCGCCTTCGGCCTCTCGCCGGAAAAAAGCAAATTGGAAATCGTCCGCCAGGTGGCGCGGAAAATTAAATCGGCGCGGCCGATTCCGCCGGAGGTCGTAAAAACTTCGCCGCTCATGGAAAACGTCATGGAGGGCGACAAAGTCGATCTGTTCAAATTTCCCGCCGTGCGATTTCACGAGCAGGACGGCGGACGCTACATCGGAACGGGCGACTGCCTCATCAACGCCGACATCGAAGGCAACTTCATCAACATGGGCACTTACCGGATGCAGCTTCACGACCGCAATCTCTTGGGTCTCTGGATGAGTCCGGGACAGCACGGGCGACTCGTCTGCATGAAATATTGGGAGCAGGGAAAAAGCTGTCCGGTCGTGGCGACTTTCGGACTTCACCCGATCGTCTTTGCGCTCTCGCACACGAAGATCGCCTGGGGACGGTCGGAGCTGGATAACGTCGGCGGCGTTATCGGCAGGCCGCTGGAGATTTTGCGCGGCCCGCTGACCGGACTTCCGATACCGGCAAGCTCGGAGATTGCGATCGAAGGCGAGGTGCCGCCGCCGAGCGTCGAGTCGCGCGCCGAAGGCCCGTTCGGCGAATGGCCGGGATATTATTCCGGCGGCACGCTGGGCACGGGCGAACCGCAGCCGGTGATCAAAGTGAAGGCGGTCTATTACCGCAACGATCCGATTTTAGAAGACGAAGCGCCGCTGTGGCCGGGGGCGGTCAAGATCGACGCCAACCCCGCGTCGGGAATTCTCTGGGACCAGTTGGAGAGCGCCGGCATTCAGGACATCGTCGGCGTCTATAACCACACGCCGTATCTAACCGTCGTCGCGATCAAGCAGCGTTACGCCGGCCACGCCAAGCAGGCCGGCCACGCGGCGCTCACTTGCGCCGCCGCCGCGAGAAACGGGCGCTACGTCGTCATCGTGGACGAAGACATCGATCCGACGAATATGAAGGAAGTCCTTTGGGCGATGATGACGCGCGTCGATCCGGCGACCAACATCGACATCGTGGACGGCTGCTGGAGCACGCCGCTCGATCCGCGCATGCCGCCGAGCAAGCGGGAATCCAAAGACCATACGAACAGCCGGGCGATTTTTTTCGCCGTGCGACCGTTCGAGTGGCGCGATAAATTTCCCAAGACGAGCCGGACCAGCCGCGAGCTGCGCGAAGAGGTCGTAAAAAAGTTCGGGAATGTGATTCCGTTTCCTAAAGGATGATGCTTAGTCGTTTGTTAAAACCGCTCGTGGATCATCCTGAGTATTTCGCTTTCTGTCATGCTGAGCCCTTCGACAGGGTCTATTCTGAGCGGAGTCGAAGGACTCAGGATAAACTCCGCGAAGCATCTCTCGTTTACGCACAGGACAGCCTTCGGGAAGGATCTCGGAGAGATTCTTCGGCCTGCGGCCTCAGAATGACAAAAACTATTGTCGCAATCACTACGCTTCTTGCGCTTTTTTTCCCTCCGGCGCACCTTTATGCGGCCGACGCGCAGACCGAATGGGAGAAGACGCTGGCCGCGGGGCGGAAAGAAGGAACGCTCGTCGTCGGCGTTCCCGCGAGCGCGGAATTGAGAAAGGCGCTCGAGTCTAAGTTTCAAGAGAAGTTCAAAATTTCCCTGGAGCTTTTTCCCGCCCGCGGTCCGGAAAACGCCACGCGAATCCTCAACGAATCTACGGCCGGCATCCGCTATTTTGATGTCCTGGTGGCCGGCGGCGCGACGCCGCTGACGATGGCCTCGGCCGGCGCCGCCGAGGAGATGTTGCCATACATGATCCTGCCGGAGGTGAAAGACCCGAAAAATTGGTGGGGCGGCCATGTCTGGGAGGACAACGCCAGCACCAAGAAATACATTTACGCCTTCCAGTGCTACACGAGCGAAACCTTCTGGTACAACACGAGCCTGGTAAAGCCGGACGAGATTCGCTCCTACGACGATCTGTTGAATCCCAAATGGAAAGGCCGGATCGGCTATCTCGATCCGCGCAATCCCGGCTCGGGGCAGAACAGTTGGACGTTTTTGTGGAAAGTGAAAGGCGAAGAGTATCTCAAGAAGCTCGCGCAGCATGATCTCCTCGTCACCCAAAACCAACGGCAGCTCGCCGAAGGCCTGGCGAAAGGAAAACTTGCCTTTACGATCGGGCTAAGCCATTACAGCTATGAGGCGTTCATCAAAGCGGATTTGCCGATCAGTCCGATTCCGCGCATCAAAGAGGGCGGCCAGGCGAACAACGGCAGCGGCGTTTTGACCGTGGTGAAAAATCCGCCGCACCCGAACGCCGCGAAGATTTTCGTCACCTGGCTGCTCGGCAAAGAAGGACAGGAGCTTTACAACAAGGCGATGATCCAGGGAACTCGCCGCCTCGACGTCGATACGCAGTGGCTCAAGGAATTCGGCATCGACGGCTGCAAGGACGTGATGACCGTGAGCGATTACTATCGGCTGGAGACGCATCTCGAATCGTCGGTGGAGAAGTTGCGGACGCCGGCAATCGCGTTGGCGACGAAAGTTTTAAAATAAGAGAGATCCTTCACGGAGTTTACCCTGAGACTCTTCACTTCGTTCAGAGTGACAGCCGAAGGGTTCAGGATGACAAACCTTCCCGATGTCATTCTGAGCGCAGCGAAGAATCTCTCTTTGATTAAACAAAAGACGGAGCGCTGATATGATCACCCAAGAAGAAAATGAGCTGCTGACCCAGGTCGGTCGCGGGAAACCCGCCGGAGAACTGTTGCGCCGATACTGGCAACCGGTGGCGTTGTCGGAGGAACTGCCTGCGGGAGGCGCGCCTGTGCCGGTGCGAATCCTCGGCGAAGACCTCGTTTTGTTCCGCAACGACAAGGGACGCCCCGGCCTCCTGGGAATTCACTGCTCGCATCGAGGAACGGATCTCAGTTATGGGCGCGTGGAGGACGGCGGCTTGCGATGTGTTTACCATGGCTGGCTCTACGACATCGACGGCCGTTGTCTCGAGCAGCCGGGAGAGCCTGGAGGCGGCGAGCACAGAGATTCCATCCGCCATCCGGCCTATCCCTGCGAGGAGAAAGGCGGAGTGATTTTCACCTACATGGGACCGGGGAAGGCGCCCTTGCTTCCCAATTACGAATTTCTCGGCGTGCCCTCCGACCACCGGCTCATCTGTAAGATGTTCCACGAGTGCAGTTACCAACAGGCCAACGAGGGAAACATCGACCCGGTCCACCTCTCTTACCTCCATCGCTTTCTTGAAGATAGAGAAGAGCGTTATCGAGGCGTGCGCGGCGCCGAGGAGTCTCACTACAATCTCGTCGGCAGGGACGTCGCGCCGACGATCGACGTCGAGCTGACCGACTTCGGCGTGCGCATCTACACGACTCGGAAGCAGCCGGGCGACAACGTCTATCTGAGAGTTTCCTATTTCATCCTGCCGAACTTGAGCGCCTTTCCGGGGCAGACGGGCGGCCAGGGCTACTCGGTCAACTGGCACGTTCCGATCGACGACACTCACCACTGGAAGTATATGTTTGTCTTCAGCCGCGAAGCGCCGTTGGACAAGGCCGTCATCCAGCAGGAACGCTCCGAAATAACGCCCGACTTCAGATTGGTGCGCAACAGTTCCAACCGATTCATGCAGGACCGGGAATCCATGAAGAGCAAGACCTATTCCGGCATGGGTCACGGCTTTCAAGCCCATGATGTCTTTGCCACGAGCAGCCAGGGCGCAATTCAGGATCGCACGCAGGAGCACGTCGTTTCCTCGGACAAGGCGATCGTCGCCGCGCGGAAGTTGATGGTGAAGGCGATCCGCGACATTCAAGACGGCGGCGAGCCGCCGCACGTCGTGCGCGATCCGGAAAAGAACCGTTTTCCCCATCTGCAGGTGATTTCGGATTTGATTCCGAGCGCCACGGACATCAAGCAGCACACCAGAAAAATCGAAGCCGAGGCAAAGGCGCGACTGTGAAACCGCTGCGCATGGGCATGGCGGGACTCGGCGTCGCGAGCACTCAGATCCTGCCGCCGGTCGCGAAACTTCCCTACGTCCAAATCGCCGCCGCGTCCGATATCCGCGCGGACGCATTGGCGAAGTTCCGCAAAGAATACGACGCGGAGGTTTTCACCGATTTCGCAGCGATGTGCAAAAGTCCTAACGTCGATTTTGTTTACATCGCCACGCCCAACGACTTGCATGCGCGCCACGCGATCACCGCCGCCGAGCACGGCAAGCACGCGATCGTGGAGAAGCCGATGGCGATGAATCTCGCGGAATGCGAGGCGATGAACGCGGCGGCGGAAAAAAACGGGACAACGCTTTTGTGCGGCCACACGCACAGCTTCGATCCGCCGATCAGAAAAATTCGCGAGATCATCCGGAGCGGAGAGCTGGGAAGACTCCGCATGATCCATAGCTGGAACTACAACGAGTTCATGTACCGGCCGCGGATGAAGCATGAATTGGCAATGAGCCGCGGGGTGGTTTTGAACCAGGGGCCGCATCAAGTGGACGTCGTGCGGCTCATCGGCGGCGGCATGGTGAAAAGCGTGCGCGCCACGACTGGCACCTGGGACCCGGCGCGTCCGCACGAGGGTAGTTACGTTTGCTACTTGGAATTCGCGGACGGCGTGCCGGCGACGCTGGTCTACAGCGGCTACGGCTTCTTCGACACCGCGGAGCTTTTCTGGTGGGTCGGCGAAGGCGGACAGCCGCGAGAGCCGGAGACGAACGCGCGGGTAAGAAAAAAACTAAAGGGAATTACGACGGCCGAGGAAGAAGAATTGTTGAAAGAGCAGATGCGCTACGGCGGGCGGCGCGAAGGTGAGTTCAGCCACGACTGGCAAGGCGAGCGGCACCAGCCGTTTTTCGGCTTCACGCTGGTGAGCTGCGACAAGGGGGACATCCGCCAGTCGGCCGACGGGCTCATCGTCTACGGCGAGGAAGGAAAAAAAGAAGTCGCGCTGCCGGCGGGAAAAAGAGGCCGCGAGGCGGAAGTGGACGAGCTTTATCAGGCGATTGCGGAGAATCGTCCGGTCTTCCACGACGGCCGATGGGGCGAGGCGACACTGGAAGTTTGTCTGGCTATTTTAGAATCGGCGAAAGAGAAGCGGGAGATTTTTTTAAAGCATCAGAGACCGGTAACTGATTAACCTAGACGTTTCGCGCCTTCCTGTCATTCTGAGGCGAAGCCGAAGAATCTCGATCGAGATCCTTCGCTGCGCTCAGGATGGGATTAATGTCCAAAAGGTATTGCACTTTTATCTCGGACACAGA
>CAZNES010000111.1:6897-13025 GCA_964572145.1 uncultured Syntrophobacteraceae bacterium | reverse complement strand
ATCTGTGTCCGAGATAAAAGTGCAATACCTTTTGGACATTAATCCCATTCTGAGCATAGCGAAGAATCTCTCTCAAGGTCTTGGTCTCTGGCGTCGCCCGTGCTCAAACGCCCGTCAATTTCATTGGCGCCGGTTTTGTGTTATGGTCGAAAAATCTCATGGACAAATTTACAGTGAATGATGACGATCGTGATCGCTTTTATATGGAGATGGCTCTCCGTGAGGCGGGTGAGGCGGCCGATGCCGGAGAGATTCCGGTCGGCGCCCTCGTGGTTTACGACGGCGAAGTGATCGCGCGGGCTTACAACCGGCGTGAAGAGTTGCAAAATCCCATGGCGCACGCGGAGGTGTTGGCGCTGCAAGCTGCGGCGTCGCAGCTGAAAAGCTGGCGGCTGGAAGAATGCTCTCTCTATGTGACGCTCGAGCCGTGCCTCATGTGCGTCGGCGCGATCTTGCAGGCGCGCATCGCGCGATTGATCTTCGGCTGTCTCGATCCTAAAGCCGGCGCCGTGGAATCTCTGTATCGCCTCTGCGACGATTCCCGGCTGAATCACACGTTGCCGGTGACCGGCGGCGTCATGGGGAACGAGTGCAGCCGCATTTTAAGTGAATTCTTCAGTCGCATCCGGGAAGATAAACGTGGGGGTCGAACGAGCGGAGAGGTGGCCGAGCCCGGTTGAAGGCGCTTGACTCGAAATCAGTTTTCAAACGGGTAAGGCAACCTATCGAAAACGCTGAAAAGCCCCCGGAAAACAAACACTAAATAGGTTTGATCGCTTCCCCGCGCTTCCTCGAAATTCCCCACGTTTCGCCGCCTATTTCACAACGGGATTCACAACACTTTCGTGTCATCCCTTTTTTATGGTAAAGCGGAACAATTCCTATGACGTTAGATGACGATCTCATCAGGCGTGAAGCTGCCGCATTCGCACTTCGCGATTACCTAGCCTCGGTGATTCAGCTTTTACCCCCAGATGTCGTTGACACTAGGCGGGCTATCGACATTTACCGGTCCAAAGAGCACGAACGCCAATTCACAAACGAATTTGTGTCAGAAATCGACGGCGCTTTATCGCTCGTGGCAAATTCCCCTCACGATATTATTGACCCTCGACCTACCGGTTTCGTTTTCTTTTGGAACAATTGGTTGTGGCCGATATATACGTTGACTCTTTATTGGAAATCCGCAGGTGAACCCATAACAAAGCGCGCCTTTTTTATGGTCGATTCACCCGAACTTGATCTTTTTCTAAAAAAGCCGACCCACGTTGTTTTGTTGCGCAATCGAAAGTGTGTATCAGCAATCGACCTTAATTTTCCCGCCGTCGACCTGAAGATATGGGACCATCTTGATCGGAGCGCGCCATTTGAATACCTCGGCGATGGCCCAGCCGCAAAACTATTCGTAGAAAAAGGGCTAAATCATACGCCATCACTAGCTCAAAAATTGGAGTTTGGCTGGGCGAAAAAGCTAGAATCAGAAGCGCGACGTGTAATAAAGTTTCTCCGCGAACCAGAATTTCGCCAGGAATTTGAGAAGGAACGTGAGGCCGTCATGGAGACGCCATTTGCCGGGATCACTGAAAGGAAAAACCCATTACAGGAAGTGTTTGCTGATTATGTAAATCTCTTTTGGACGAAGAATCTGAATCCAATGAGGCTCATCGTAATGATAGATGAGAGTCTCAGGGCTTCCGAGTTACATCACGATTTCATTCTTATGGCTATGAAATGCGCTTGGTTTTCATCGCTTGGTACGTCCAAGGGGCGGCGCATTTGCTCTATAGACTTAGATGGTACGGTAACGCCGGTTGCTCTTGAGCCTGACGACCTCGGCGATGCTGTAGAAAAGTTTTGGCAGAATTTCCTGTTTGAATGGCCGTTTCATTATGAACTGTTAGTCGGGCCTCACAGTATCCCGCTTGACCCGTCGCTCCTCATCAAAAACTTCCCGATTTACGAGGGCGAACCCGAAAAGGGGGAGGAGTTTTTCTGCGACTTGCTCGCTGAGGCGGTAGCGTTAAAACAATGGACAATCCCCACGGGCGCGTACGTATTGCTCGATTTGGGCGAGATTAAGGCGGTGAAATTATATGAAGTGGGGCCAGAGGTTGCATGTGTTCTTATTAACGAGGCGGGAGAATATTTAATAGCATGGGTAGACCCATCACAGACCCGTTTTTCATTGGCAGGAATCTTGGGGATTTCGGAGACTGCGGGAGCGGCAGGTCATGGGATGGACACGGTTTCAAGGGTCCTGTTAGGAATTAAAATTCTTCTTGCGGCGATTATCCGTGATTTTTGGGTTGTAGAACAAAGAGAAACGGTCTTCGGCAGCGCCATTCGCGGCAAAAAGATTCCGAAGCTAAGTGAGGACAAAGCCAAGCCGACAATTGTTTATCTCCCACGGGTCCATTACGTCCGTGACATTCACAATGCAGAAGAGATTCTAAATTTCGCGGTACGCAGGCCCCACTTTGTTGTAGGTCACTTAAGAAAGGCTTTGCATGCGGGCGAGAATCAAGTCCAGTTGGCGAGACGCTATGGCATACATGTTCCGGAAGGTTTTACTTTCGTACGTCCGCACCGACGGGGAGACAAAGCAGAAGAAAGAATCTATAAGAGCCGGTCTGCTCTAAAGTGCATCAGCGCCTTAAATTTTGAAGCAGCTTTAAGCGGAGGACGCGATGAGTGGTTCATGTATGAAATTAACGTAAAAATTTGGTTATCGGCAAACGGTTTCGAGACCGACCATATAGCCGGGAGCCGAGATGGCGACGGAGGAGTCGATATTCAGGCGTCCAGAGAAGATGAGCATTTGCTTGTTCAATGTAAATATTGGCGCAAACAGAAAGTTGGGCCGAAGACAATTCGTGAAATGTTGGGGACGCTTCAAACATTTCCGAACGGCTCAAAAGGAGTCATAGTAACTTGCGCCGAACTTACGCGCGGAGCAAAAGACCTAGCGGTTGAAAAAGGAATTCAATTTATTGAGAGAGCTAATTTTGGCGTTGGAATCGATCTAAAACTTTAGAATCCCTTCGCAGCTTAGGTAAAACGGCATACAAAGAGGTTGCCATTCCGCTATTACTTGAGATGCTCAAGAAACAAGCGGGCGTTTAGAAAAATACTGGCGCAGTCGAGGCGGGCCTGAAGTAGAGCCCGGGCCTCGACAACCTCCGACTGGCCAATGACTTGTCTCTTACAATCGCGCACGGCGGAGGAGAGAATTTCAAGGGCGGTTGTGACGTTCCTGGCGGTTACAACTTAGAGAGAAGTGGAAATAGGTGCTCGCCAACCTCTTTTGCGTTTTGCCAGTGTGCCGCTGTGACGTTTGGGTCAGCAGGGGGCGTTTCCCGCACCATCTTACAGTAAGTGCAGCCCTTGTTTGTAACAGATAGCGAAGCCTCGCGGTGATAGTCGGCGTGTTCTCGTAGTTCAAGAAGCGCTTCTAGTCGGTCGCCTAACATTCTCGTCCTTCTGTTTCTCAATTCACGAATAACACCACGATGATCATCGCCTCGTCCCGTTGGTTGCCAACCCTTTTGCATGAGCTTTTGGACTGCTAAGAGGTGGCCTCCATAGTATAGTCGGCTAATGGCAGAGCGTAAGCTTGCCTCATCGGTTCGCACAGTAACAAGCCAGAGTGCAAATTCGTAAAATTTGAGTGGATCAAAGGGCATGGTTAACTTCGATTAACAACAAACGAAATCTCTTTGGCGACAAAATAATTTTCTTTTTCAGAAAACGATGCTTGATGCTTTTCTATTTTCTCGGATATGGCATCCCAAAGGCGGAAGCGATCCACGGCGCTTCCCGTGATTTGAATATCAATCACGACTCCAGTCTCTTCGTCGTATTCATGGGACCATGCCGGACGCGCGGTAATCTTACGCACCGGGATATTTAGTTTGTTAGCTTCAGTTTCAATGATAGAAATCAATTGTTCGAGAAGTCCGCTGTGATTTGCTAAGCGCTTTTCGGCTTCGGTGAAGACTTCCTTAGTTATGTCCTTTTTTGGTTCCTGCCTTTGTTGCGCACGAGCAATGGCAGAACTGGCCAGCGTGTAGACCGGTATTTTCCTTTCATTGAGACCAGTTAGTCTCATACGGAATTCAAGATAATCCCGTTGATGCGTAACATTGCCCAAGTGCTGCCCAAGAGGTTTAGCCTCGGTTCCTCCCATAGAATGAACTTCGGTCGAAAGCGTACATACCGTATTTCCTAAGGAGGGCAATCCGAGAGAAGTGGGGAAATAGACCAGCTTGACTCTTGGCGCCATTACATTGGCGCTCAACGAACCCGTCAAAGTTCTTTCATGGGCGTGAGCGTCTACGCGCCCCATCCGCCTTTCGGGGAAACTTCGAATATCCCGCGAGAGTAGGGCGGCGTTCTCAATTTGTTCGGCAAGTCCAGGCATGCCATTTCCCTAGCTATAAACCAGTCCAACTTTTTCAGATAAGGTCTTAAAAAAGCCGTTGAAAGTTGCCCTCAGGTTTTCTGGTGAAACTTTGCTCGCGTCAAAGGTTAGTGTCGCCTGCATAATGAGTCCACCGGGTTCCAGTAGGGACTGGTCGAGAAGTATACTTCCTTTCTTGACTTCGGGAGCAAATTCTTCGCCCAAATAAAACACGACCCCCGCTTTATCTATGCCGGGTAGTTTTTCGGGCGGAGTAATGAACCTACGAAGTACGTCGTCATATTTCATATTTAACAATTTTAAATGGGTCGTTGTCGTAATTGTCTGTTCAGTTAAGGTCAACGGGGCGTAAGAGTCCTTAGCCGCTTTCCAAGCGTCATTTATTACCTGGTACGCCACTTCTTCACCGACGTTAACAAGATTATGAAAGGTAATTTCCAGGGCTTCAAGTCGCAGCTTCACGACTGCATTGAAGTTCAAAATAGTGCAATTGACATTAGCTTGTGAAAAATCACCCACTCCAACGTCATACTTTAACGTTGCCACCGATGCGCCATGGTTTTTCAGACTGCCGAGGATATTTTCATAGAGCACAACGACGTTGTTGAGCATTTTAAACGCGGGCGCGCTGAACTGGCCCTGGTACTGGCCTTGGCTGTGGATTAAGCTGACACGGATTGGATCCATACGGAGACGGTCTCCTTTACGCTACACACATGCTTTCTGACCTATATCACGAGAGTCGTTCTTTTCGCCACCGTCCGATTGGGGCGCTGGAACGGGGTCCCCCAGCTTATACCCGGAGATCGTCTATGCTGTGTGTTTCAAAGTTACGACGGCCATTCCGATGGTGGACCATTGTCATAGGAGCACTCCAGGAACGAGAAGGGAATCACGGCGTTAGTAGGCTTCGCAGATTCGGCTGATTTGCCGCAATTTACCCGGAAAGCTTTTCAAAATGTTCGCGTCCGTGCTAAGTTGACCGGAGTTATGCCGAACGGTCTAACCAGCGGAGAGGTGGCCGAGCCCGGTTGAAGGCGCTTGACTCGAAATCAAGTTCACCCACAGGGTGACGGGGGTTCGAATCCCTCCCTCTCCGCCAAAATTTCGCTCTCTTCGAAAATCCACCGCCGGGCAGTTACAGGCTGAAGATCAGCGCTCGCAGCACAAAGGTTACCAGGCTCAGCACGATCGCGCCGAGCAAGGCGGGCATAAAACCATAGACGGCAAAGCCCGGCACCAGCGCGGCCGCGAGCATCAGCATGGCGGCGTTGATCACGAACAGAAACAACCCGAAGGTCACGATCGTCAGCGGCAGCGTCAGAATTTTCAAAATGAATCCCAGCGTCGCATTGACCAGTCCGACGATTACCGCTGCGACGAGCGCCGTGCCGAATCCGCGAACCTCGATTCCCGGCACGAGGTGAGCGACGATTAAAAGGCTTAGCGCGCTTAGGAACCAGTGGATGATGAGCATCATATCGTGGTCCTCCCAGCAAAAATTGTAGCGCCGATTCCGTCGGCTTCCAAGAGAAAAGTTAGGCTGGCACGCGCCGGTATGAAACCGCGGCAAAAACTTTCTTCGGTGGATCATCTGTGTTATTAATTGACAAATCGGAGAGGTGACCGAGCGGTTGAAGGTGCACGACTGGAAATCGTGTAGTCGGCTAACCCCGACTCGGGGGTTCGAATCCCCCCCTCTCCGCCA
>CAZNES010000111.1:0-6797 GCA_964572145.1 uncultured Syntrophobacteraceae bacterium | reverse complement strand
TAGCCGATCCCGCTCTCCGTCCTCAAAAGCTTCTCGCGCGCGTCGGGAATTTCGATCTTTTTCCTGAGGTGCGTCATGTAAACGCGCAGGTATTGCGACTGTTCCTCCGCGTTGGGCCCCCAGACTTCCCGCAACAACTGCTTGTGCGTGATCACTTTGCCTGCGTGCTGCGCTAATATTTTCAGCAGGGCATATTCGGTCGCCGTCAGCTTCACTTCCTCTCCTTTGACCGTCACGATGTGACTGGTGAAGTCGATGGCGAGATGGCTCGCTTGAAAGTACGGCTCGTCTTTATCGCCGGCCGCGCGCCTCTGGACCGCCCTTAGCCGGGCGAGAAGCTCCGCCGAATCAAAAGGCTTGGTGATGTAATCGTCGGCTCCCGCATCGAGAGCAGCCACCTTTTCTTCGGCATCGGCTCGCACCGTCAGAACCATGACCGGAATGTGGCTCCATTCGCGCAGGCGTCGCAGCACGGTGAGTCCGTCTATTTTCGGCAGACCGAGATCGAGAAGAACCACGTCTGGCCGGCGGAGCGCGATATCGGAGAGCCCCTGCTCGCCGGTATCCGCTTCGAGGACCCGATAGCCGTCCGCTTCGAGCACGACGCGCAGCAGCCGCCGGATCTGCACCTCATCGTCGATGATGAGCGCTGCGGATTTATCGCTCATGCCAATTCCTTCATGACATCCGCCCGCATTGTTTCGACCGGGATTTCCAGCGTGAACTCCGCTCCGCCGGCCGCACGGTTTGCCGCGCGCGCGCTGCCTCCGTGGGCGCGCACAAAACCGTCGACGATCGAAAGCCCAAGCCCCGTGCCGCCGGGTCGGGCATCGGCAGCGCGATAAAATTTTTCAAAGATGTGAGCCAAGTCCGATTCGCTGAGCCCTTTGCCTTCGTCGAGAACCGAAAGAACAAGCTTATCCTTGTCCAGCCTCGCGCGAATCAGGATCTTCGATGCCGGCGGCGGGCTCCAGGCGGCGGCGTTAAGAAGAAGATTGTAAAGAGCTTGTTCGATCAGGGGTTGGTCGAGCTTCACCATGGGAAGGTTCTCCGCGCCATCGACCGTTACCGCGTGCGCGCTGAGAGCTTCTCCGGCCAGAGCGATGGATTCGTGTGCCAGCTCCCCGACATCGCACCAATCCAGTTTCGGCTCGATCACGCCCGCTTCGATGCGTGTCATGTCGAGGAAATTGTCGATGACCCGGCGCAGCCGGCGCACGGCGGATTGGATCTCGCGAAGCGTCGCCGTTGTTTTTTCCTCTTCGCCGATTTGCCTGGCCAAGGCGTCAACCCCTGCCTGCACGGCGGCCAAAGGAGTTTTGAGCTCATGCGAGACGCTGTCGAAGAGCGCGCGGTGCAAGCGCTCGGAGGTCTCGATGATCTCGGCGCGCTTGAACGCCTCGATCACGTGATCTTTTTCGAGCGTCAAGCCGATCAGCACGGCAAAGGCCTCCAGCAATTCTTTTTCATCCGCATCCAACGATTTGCCCGAAGGAAGAGAGACGGATAAAACGCCCATCACCGCCGTGCGTCCTTGCAAAGGCAAATGGAGTGTCTCCGCCCTTTGGCGCGCGCCGGTGAATTTACCGGCGGGCGCGCGACGGCTAAACGCCGAGGCTGCAATGCTCTTTTCCGCCTCTGACGGGATATACGAGCTTGCCGGGTGGACAGCCTTCGAGAGCGTGTGATCTTTCATGCGCAGGAGCAGTGCGGCACGCGCGCCGAAAACAGATTCAATCAGACCTACCGCGGCGCGAAGTCCGGTGTCCAGATCGGTGGCGAATGCGGCCTGATGCGCCAGCTCGTACAAAGCCGCGGTTCGTCGCTCGCGCCGCCGCTCGACGATTTCGCTCCTGCGCAGCCTGCTGGTGAGGTGCCCCATCGCCATCGCGACCACGAAGAACATCGTGAACATCATGCCGTCCTCGACACTGTCGATATAGAAAGTGAGACGCGGCGGAATGAAAAGAAAGTTCCATAGGACAGCGCCCGTCGCAGCCACCGTCAATACCGGCCCCCGCCGCAACCGCAAACCCACCGCAACGACCAAAAGGAGGTACAGTAAAGCGACGGAAAGATAGCCGGTGAAAGGCTCCAGAAGGAAGGAGAGGGCGGTTGCCAGCGCAACAAAAATCGCCGCTAAGACATATTCATTCATAGTTCTCACGAACCAGCTGCCCACCGGCGAGACGGCGATTCCTGGCGCAGTTCCACCAAAAGGGCATCCAGGTCCGGCCGTGTATATCTCGCCAGGCACTATATCTCAGTTATGGTACGGGTTCTAAGATGAGATTAAGGATGAGTCAAACGGTTTGTTAGGCGCCTTCTTCTTGTTTGGGCCGGTGCTCGCTGCGATAACGCGCCACCTTCCGATGCCAGGCCCATTCCTCGACGCCTGCACAGACGGCAAACAAGAGAAGAACTCCCCAAAGCGCAAGCGCGACGGCCCGTGCTTGTGAAGAAAGAAGAGACGGCCACATTTCGCCCAACCAAACCACCGCGCTGACGATTGCCAATAGATAGAGGGAGAACAATTTGGCCGCGTTCATCCTTTGGTATATCGCATGGGCTTCTAAGAGCCTGCGAAGAGACGCGTCATTGGGATCACGAGCTCTATTGATGGTGAATTGCAGCATCGATCGACTGTCACCGAATCGGGGGGCGTCTCGGATTTTCGCGCGTTATCATGGCTCATCCTAGTGACGCACGCGGGAATCGCCAAATTAAATTCCGGGCCTGAAGGGTTAAAAAATGATTAAGAAGCGCCCGACGGCGGGGCGGCGCTCGCCGCGTTTATTTTTGACCGGCGGGAAGGGAAGACGCGGATCGGCAGAATCATCATGTCCAAGCCGTTAAAGTAAAGTCTCCGTTGCAAAGCAAAGGGGGTCTGATTGTGCAGCAGCCGGGCAAAATACGGCTCTCTGCCGAAGACCAACTTCCCGGCGTAAACAATCGATCGCGGGAACTCTGTGGCTACCGCCTTGCAGAGCTTCTCCAGTTCGGCGAGGAGATCGACGCCCAGGGAATATCGCGACTCGGCATACCATCCGAGGCAGTTGGCGAATTCTACCAAACTTTTGAGATCTTCCTCTTTCGACTGCCGCAGATTCTCGATCTCTCTGAGGCCTTTGAATTGCCCGGAATCGATGACTCCGACCGAAATAAAGACGACATTCTTAAAATGGTGGGGGAATAATCGTTGGATGTTTAGCAAAGAGTGAACGGCGACGCCGTCAAAAGCTCTGGCGACGATGACCGCGGTCGGGGCGCCCGGCATTTTAGGCGGCACTGGATTCAGATCCGGCTTGAACGGGATATTGATAAGAGTTTCGTCCAGTGTTTTTAACGCGGTCCGCACCCGATCGTAATGAGATCGCACGACGTAGCACAGGAGAATAAAACACGCGGTAATCAGCACGGTAATCCAGCCGCCCTCGGTGAACTTCTCGACGATCATCGCCGTCAGGATGGAAAGGCAGAGAATAAGCCCCGTGATGTGGATGGCGATGTGGCGCTTCCAGTCGCGATACTCCTTTCGATGCTGGATCCAGTAGCGCACCATGCCCGACTCCGAAAGCGAGAAGGTGAGAAACACGTTGATCGAATACATGAGCACCAGAGTCGTGGTTTCTCCCCGCGTATAGATCAGAGTCAGCGCCGCCGCCACGGAGATCAGGATCACGCCGTTCTGCACGGTGAGGCGCTCCGAGAGATGGGCGAAGCGGTGCGGCAGCCAGGAGTCCGCCGCCATATTGGCCATGACGCGCGGGCCGTCGATCAAGCCCGTCTGCGCGGCGATCAAGAGAATCGCGGCTTCGCTGGCCAACGCGGCGATGACCAGCCAGTGGCCGAGCGGCAGCTCGGCCCAACGAAAACCCGCAGCGAAGCTCTCGATCAGCACCGCGTTCATCGTTTTGCCCTCAACGGGCACGGCGTGAATCAGGAGGTAGCAGAGAAGGATGCCGCAAGCGGTGGCGGCGAGCGACGTCGCCATGTAGAGCATCGTTTTCTTGCCGGTCTCCACGGTCGGCTCGCGCATGATTTGCAGCCCGTTCGAGACTGCCTCGATTCCCGTGTAGGTGCCGGCGCCGCGCGTATAGGCATACAGAAACAGCGCCGCCAGCCCGCCCCAACCGAGCGAGGCAACTCCGTTTTGAAAACCAACGCGCACTTCGTGCGCCACCACGGGTATCGCGCCCAGGTGCAGCGCGATCGTGCCGAGGATGACGACGAGGTGGGTAACGATGAAAAGCAGGAAGACCGGCGCTATCGCCTTCACCGATTCTTTTACGCCGCGCAGGTTCATCATCATGAACATGCCGATTACGACGAACTCGACGGCGAGCTTCCACATGTGCCAGTCGCGCGGCAGAAAGCTGAATATGGCGTCGGCGGCGGCGGCGACGGAAACCGAGATCGTAAGAATGTAGTCGACGACCAGCGCGGAGCCGGAGACGACGCCGAAGCCGGAGCCGAGCAATTTGGTCGCCACGATGTAACCGCCGCCGCCGAACGGGAAATGCTCGATGATGCGCGAATAGGCATAGGCGATGACGAAGATCGTTATGCTGGTGGCAAGGACCAGAGCGACCGCGAGATAGTGCTGATCGCCCAGCGCGCGAAACGCCTCCTCCGGCCCATAGGCGGACGACGACATGCCGTCGGAGCCAAGACCGACCCAGGCGAGGAACGCGGCCAGCGAGACCCGGTGGAAGACCGTCGGATCCAAAGGATCTTTGCGTTCTCCGAATAAAAAATTCTTAACCGACAATCTCCTACCGGGTACCAGAGCCGTCTTCATGGAGGACTACTTCCTTCCGGGCGACCGAACGTTGTTAACATTCTGCCAACGAAAGAAACGTCTTGTTCGCCCATGCTTCATGTTAGGAAGCCGTGGACGAATAGCCAAATTAAAAGTGATGCCTTGGGAGTTAAAAAATTGTTATAGAAAAGCGCTCGTGGCGGGGGGCTTCGGTTGCGATTCAGTGTGAGTGCTATTCCGGGAGAGGGTTAAACGTCGCTTTCTCGGATTTTGGAAGAAAGAAAAACGCGGATCGGCAGAATCATCATCTCTAGCCCCTCGAACTGGAGCCGCTGCTCGAGGGTGAACGGGGTGTGGTTGTGAAGCAGGCGGGTGAGGAAATTCTCCTGCTCGAAAACCAATTTGCCGGCGAAGAAGATCGCGCTCGGAAAATCTTTCGCGACGGATTTGCAGAGCTTCTCCAACTCTTCGATAAGGTCAACACCCAGGGAATATCGATACTCCGCGTACCAACCCAGGCAGTTGGCGAACTCCGTGAAGCTCTTGAGTTCCTCTTCTTTGGCCCCGCGCAGGTTCTCGATCTCGCCGAGGCCTTTGAAGCGGCCGGAGTCGATCAGCCCGACCGAGACGAAGACGACGTTCTTGAAGTGATTGGGAAAAAGCCGGCCGATGCTGAGGAGCGAATGGACAGATAGCCCGTCAAAATCCCTCACGATGAGAATCGCGGTCGGGGCATTCGGGCTCTTCGCCGGCACCGGAGTTTTGAGGTCCGGATGAAAGGGGATGCTCATCAATGTTTCATCGAGACTCTTCAGCGCCCTGCGCACTTGCTCGTAATGCGATCGGACGATGTGGCAGAGAAAAATAAACGCCGAGGTTACCAGCAGCGTGACCCAGCCGCCTTCGGCGAACTTGATGATGACGGTGATCACCAGAATGGTTGCCGTGAACGACAGACCGAGACCGTTTACAAAGAGTTTGCGCAGCCGAAGTCGCTCTCGTTTTCGCGCCGACCACCAATGACGGCACATCCCCAGCTGAGAGAGAGTGAAGGTCAAAAATACGTTGATGCTGTACATGACGACCAGCAGTCTT
Organism: uncultured Syntrophobacteraceae bacterium; assembly: GCA_964572145.1. Taxonomy (GTDB): domain Bacteria; phylum Desulfobacterota; class Binatia; order UBA9968; family UBA9968; genus JAJPJQ01. The sequence continues at coordinate 940 of CAZNES010000111.1, read as the reverse complement.
ACGTCGCCGCCCGTATAAAGGAGAAATGCCAGCGACGCCATGCCCATGAACCAGATGCCGTACTGGGTAACCAGGTGGTCACTCAAATGCGAGAAGCGATGGGGAATCCACGAGTCTATCGCCATATTGGAAAGGACCCGCGGCCCGTCGATAAAGCCAGTCTGTGCCGCGACCAGAAGAATGGCGGCCTCCGTGATCAGAGTCACGACGATCAGAAGGTAAGCCGTGTCGCCGGTGAAAAAATTTCCATATACTTTTGCGAACAGGCTGGCGTTAAGGGTTTTTCCCGGCTCATGACCGACTTGGTTCAAGAGATAACAAAGCAACAGGCCGCTCGCGGTAAAGGCGAGCGAGGCGGCCATATAGATCATGGTCCTCTTTCCTGTTTCCACTCTGGGCTCGCGCAGGACTTGAAGGCCGTTGCTGACGGCTTCGATGCCGGTGTAGGTGCCGCCGCCGAGGCTGTAAGCGTGAAGAATGATAAAAAGAGTCGTCCACAGTCCCATGGCTTGAATGTCTCCGATCGTTCTCTGATAAGTGGTGGAAGCTACGACGGGAATTTCCGCAGCCTTTGGGGCGATTCCGAGGCTGATAGCAAAAATGTGAGCGACGACGAAGCAAAGGAAAATGGGAAGCAGAAATAGAACCGACTCTTTCGTGCCGCGAAGATTCAGGTAGAGAAGCAAAAAAATCAGCACAAATTCGACCGCCAGCTTGGTCCCATAAATGGAGGCTGGCAGGAAGCTGAAAATCTGATCGCCCGCGCTGGCTACCGAAATGGTAATCGTCAGCATGTAGTCCACGATCAACGCAGAGCCCGAGACCAGGCCGACTCTGGGCCCGAGAAGTTTGGTTGCGACGAGATAGCCGCCTCCTCCGGTGGGAAACAGCTCGATGATGTGGCTATAGCTTGCCGATATGACGAAGACCGTTACGGCCA
>CAZNES010000110.1:0-13220 GCA_964572145.1 uncultured Syntrophobacteraceae bacterium | reverse complement strand
GAGCGTATGCTTGCCAAGCATAAGGTCGGGAGTTCGACCCTCCTCACCCGCTCCAGATTTAAGGGGCTGAGAAATCAGCCCCTTTTTCATTGCTTGGCCGTCCGTGCCGGTCCCTGATCCTCTCTCGCTTTCCGAGGATTTCGCCTCGATTTCGCTTTTGGCTATTGAACCCTCAACTAACTCCCGGGTGAAGTCCGCTTCTGAGATGTACTTCGCATAGCGATCTTCGATAGTTTTGATGGTGTCGCCGATTTGAGCGGAAAGCCGAGCGAGGGGCATACCGATCGACACCATGAAGCTCGCGTAGCTGTGCCGGGTGCTGTAGAACGGCCGTGGCCGGATGTTCAGCCGGCGCAGCATCGGCAGCCACTCCCGAGTGTAAAAGTTCTCCTCGTCGACCGGCGCGCCCTTCAGTGTCGTAAAGACGTAGGAGTCCGGATCCACGTGCAGCGGCCTGTGAGCCTTCAATACCTCGAGCAGGTTGTCGTGGATAAACACCTCCCGATTGCTCCGCTTCGTTTTGGCGCCGGCCTCGTTGCCCTGGACCCGCGATCTCTGAACCTTAAAGCGGGAATAAAGCAGATCCACCAGGCCCCAACGTAAAGCAGTGGTCTCGCTCGGCCGAGAGCCCGACCAGAATTGATGAAAGACGAAGGCGTGGTAGTGCCGACGCTTCTCTTTGAAGCCCTGCAGGATCGCTTCGCGCTCCTCGGGTGTGTACGGATCGATGCTGGAATCGGTATCGGTCTCCGGCAGCGGCTTGAAGAAAGCACGATCGTAGAGATCGGCCGTCAACAGACCTTCGCTGCGCGCATCGCGGAGGAGGGCGCGCAGCGATGCGTGAACAACGGCGTTGACTGTCCCCGCCTTAAGGTCCTCAGCTTTCACTGCGTCCTGAAGGTCCTTGAGGCGATCTACCGTTAACCCCTGCAGCGGCAAATTTCCGAAGAGTATGTTTCCGGTTTTGGCTTCAAGGGTATGTCTCTTAAATTGGCTCTCGTATTGTTGGATGGTGTGAGGTCTAACGCGCGACGCATGCTTTTTGATCCACTTCTTGTAGTACGCCCGAACGGTGATTGTAGCTTTCGGTTTGGGAACGTCCGGCCGGAAGAGATAGGCCTTGTTGCCGTTAGGGAAGTGTGCCAGGTAATCGAAAGCGCCTTGATTCATCTCATGAGAGATAAGTAAGGCTTTGGCCTCGGCCAAGCCTCGATTTTCGGGCGCGTCCAGGAGTTCGGTACCCTCCCAGCTCGTGATGCCGTTGAAGTAGAGGCGGAAAGCCAGCTTTCTAAGTCCGCCGCCTTTTCGCTTCGCTCCGAGTTTGACAACGCAGCTCATGGGTTCTTTACCGAAACCCTTTTTACGTCGGCTGCCGTTATCAAAAACCTACCCTTCGTTTTCCTGTACACCGCCAATGCGTGTTTCGGGGTAAACCCTATTGAGTAATGCTTGAAGTAATCAGGGATGGCGTTTATTGCCAGCGCTTCGCTAGTTGCTCCCACTGCCCGGACAAGGTAATCGCTACTCCTAAGGTCACGCCCAAGACGTTTGGCCAAACAGGGCGTGCAAAGGTAGCCGCTATTCCATCCGTCCATGCCCGCCTTAAGCCAAACCCGATCGCGAACGATATACCAATTCTCCCACTGTTGAAAAAGCGGCTTGCCGCCCTTCATGGGCTCCGTGTCCTTGCCGCAATCCTTACAGGGAGTTCGCTTTCTGCCGCTCATTGTTTTGTCCCCGCGGCGATTATTTTGATCAAGCGGGCTACGGGTTCGCTGATCTGCATTTCGTCGCGCTCCCACCTCGCAACGGTGTTCGACGCGACGCCGGCTTCCTTGGCCATCTGCGCCTGTGTCCACCCCAAGCGCTGCCGGATTCTTCGAAGTTCTCTCCCTTTCATATTATACGCTTCGTATATATCCAAACCGGGAGACTGTCAACAGGAATTTTCAGGAGTGTCTTTTTTAGGTGTGATATCCTTTCGACATCGGAATGAGTCGAAGAGTAGGGGAGGGATATCTTTCTTCTTGCTTCGGTGAACCTGAGTCGGACGATTCGGGGCGGGCCTCGGCACCGATCGGTTTATTTTCCTGCCATGCTACTATTGAGCTCCATTTGAACCGCGCTTCAGTTCTCCACGTCCTACCGTTCTTGTCCGCAACCTCAGGGGAGAAGTAGTGTACGCCTTCCCTGTAAATCCCGCCTGCCATCCTATTCCTGACAGTTTTGGGCGAGATCTTCAGGCGCTGCGCCACTTCCATTACGGTGAGGTATTCTTCCAAAAGATCGGCTCCAGGGTTAATTTTTCCGGGTAACTGTTATCACCCTACTGTCCTACCGTTCCCATAGGATTGATAACGGAAAAACTCTCTGTTTCTCTGGCTTTTTGGACCCCACTTTTGCGTGTCACGGACCTTGCTCGCGACATCTTCACGCGGCAATATCCAGTCGCCAGCTTTTTCCGACCGGTAAGCGGCCGTCCGCAACCGCACGCGCACGTCTTGCGCTCAGCAACTCCAGCGGCCGGACCCACGTTTTCGAAGTAGAACTGCAAAACCGACCTGTAGGAGATCGCGCAACCGGTGGCCCGCGGATCCATGATGCGTTGAAAAAATGCAGAGGGATTTTCGATCTTCCCGCGGAATCGCTCAGCGAGATACGGCGCCGTCCACCCCTTGGACTTTGCGAGGTGAGCGAACTGGGCGAAAGTGACAAAAGCGGCGCTCATTGGAGTTTGTCGCGATCGGGAACGGGCTTAAAGCCGTGCCCCATCTTGATCAACCTCTGGCCTGAAAGCACACCCAGTGAAAATATGCTTAAGGCACCCATGAGATTCTCCGGAACCGGAGTTTGCGCTGACTGAAATATTTCGAACCTGAATGGCTCGGTGATGAGGTTTTCGACGGCGGTTTTAATAAGCAAGGCAATCGGACCGACGCCTTGGCTTTCCTGTTGAAGCCGTTCGTATTCCGTCCAAAGTCTATTGAACAAGCCGTCGAGCCAACTGCCCACAACGATATCCAACCCTATCAATTGAAACACCCTCTGTCCGGACAAAACCCCCATAGCAAAAACGTCCAGCTCCCGCAGGCGGGCATCATCTACGTTGCAACCGCTGAATGCTTCGCAGGTGAATGACTTCGTGATGACGCTTCCAACGGCATCCTCGAAGATTTTTGTTACCGGGCCGCTGGGATAACCCTTGCTGGATTCCTTGACGAGTCGGTTGAACTCCGCCACAACTCTGTCGAAGAGGCCATCGAGCCAACTCGTGCGCACGATATCGGTATCCATCAGCTATAGCCCCCGGTCTTGTTTTAACGTCGTGCGAATCTCGTGGCCGTGTTTGAGATCGTGCACGACGTATTGCCTGACTTCCCTCGCCGTCGTCTTCATGCCGCGCGGATCGATCGTGCCGGAATAGTCGAAGACCTGATGGAGATGAATCACCATAGGTTGATCGCCCGCCGGCAGCCGGCCGAATTGGTTTATATAGTCGAGGTTGTCTCGGCCGAGACGTTGCGATGCGGCGCGGCGCATGATGAATTCTCCCGGCTGCGCCAGGATCGGCACTTCGCCGCCGAAGGCGAACGCCGGTAGGCCGTCGAGCCCGACAAAGCCGCCCTGGTGAAACAGGCCAAAGATGAAGCTGCCGATGCTGGAGAACAAAGAGCTGAGGCCGCTGCCCAAGCCGGAGAGGAGCGAGCTTAACGTCTCCATCAAGCCGCTCATCATCGAGGAGAGTTGATCGGTGATGCCTTTCAACATGCCGCTGAGATCGAAGCCGCCTCCGCCACCCGAGAAAAAGCCTCCGCCTTCCATCAAGGGCCCCTCTACTCCCGGTGGTCTTCCACCACCCAAACCGAGGAGACTCAAAAGCCCACCTCCGCCTCCGCCCAGAGCTCCTGGAACCGCCCCTCCAAGCGCAATCGTTACGGCATTCAGCGCAGCCGTATTGGCAGTAAGCGCAATATCCTTTCCCTCGCTGGCAACGAGTCCGCCGAGAGGCCCGCCTGTGCCAAAAATGGATGGAAACGTCGTGCTCAAAAACTGCGACAACTGGGCCTTTAACGGCTCAAGGATGAAACGCTTGGCAAGGCTCTCAGACAGCGAACTCAGCGCGTTGCGCAGAGTGTTTTTAAGAGCCTCGGCAAAACTCTGCGTCCCTTGACGCGCACCAAGCAGGCCGTCTTCTATGCCTCTGAAAAGCGAGTCGAAGGCGTTCTCGACGGTCTGAAGATTTTTAAGGCCGTCGAGCTGGGCTTTTAACTCGCGAAGTTTCGGATCGGCGGGGGTCAATCCATTGTCGATCATGCGGCGAATCGCGGCCGTTATCGCATTGATCGCCTCGCCTGTGGAATCGAAGCTCGCGCCGAATATCTGCGCCTCGACGGCGATGTTGGCCATGCGTTCGTTCAGATCGGAGATGGTTTGACCGAGATCCTGCGTCCGTTTTTGGAAATCTTCGCTCCTCTTCCCCGCCTCAGCGTCGAGCGCGTCGGCCGGAGTGGAGCCGGTCTCAGCAGCCAGTAATGCCTGCCGGCGGAAAAACTCTAGCTGGGCGAGACGGCTGGCGGCGTCTTCGGAAGATATGCCGGCGGCTTCGAACGCGGCCGCTCCCTTCATTTTCATTTCGTCGAAGTGCCTGTTGATCTCGGCAAGGATTTTTTCCAACGGCGCCATTCCCTCGGAATCGAGCTCGCCAAAGACAGCGATCATCTCTTTGCCGCCGGCAATTGCAGCTTTCTGTGCTTCGTCGATGCCGGCGAACATATCTTTAAGGCCCTCGGCGAGAAGTCTTTTTGTCTCTTCGAGATCGCCCTTGGATGGAAGCGGTACGAAAGGCGGCGGCGTTTTGGCCGCTGCGGCCTTTGCCTTGGCCGAATTCAGAAGATTTTCCTTTTCCTTGATCGCCACTTTGAGATCGGCGATCTCTTTATCGAGATCTTCGGTCCCTAAGAGCTTGCCCAGTAAGCTACTCCGGGTGGCTTCGAGATTTTTTAAACCGCGCTGCAAACCTGCCAGCTCGCCACTCAGTTGGTCGATTTCCGAGAGCGGCGCGCCCCGCATCACTTCAAAAAGCGCAGCGAGCTTTGCCAGCGGAGCGGACGCCATAACCTGGATCGAGTTGCTTAGTCGGTTCAGATTGTCCGTAAAAGCCTTCAGCCGCGCGATATCCTCGTCGCTCATGCCTTGCTTCTTGAGCTCCGCGAAGCTGCCGGCCATTGCCAAAAATGCGGGTACCAACTCAGCAGCGGATCTTCCGAGTAATTGAAATGCTAGGGCGGATCTTCGTATCGGATTTTCGACTTTCCCGAGCGCATTGGCTATTAACTCGACAAAGCGATCGGGCGTCGTGTTCCTCAACTCATCCAAGTTTAGGCCGAGAGCTTTCACGGCAAGCGCGGCCGTGTCGCCTTCCTCTGTGACCTGACCGAGGTTCCGCTGTGCGATATTTACCCCTTTGGCAAACGCTTCGAGCGACGATCCGTTCTGTTCCAGGACAGGTTTGAGGCCGGACAACACCTGCCCGGAAATTCCGGTACGCTTAGAGAGATCCGCGATTTGATCAGCGACATCGACCACGCTTTTTCCGAAGCCGATGAGAACGCCCACGCCGAGGCCTACTCCAAGGAATGCGACGGCGCGCTGCAAACCGGCGAGCGAACCTTGAAGCATCTTGAGCGACGAGTCGATCTTCGAAGAACTCCCTGAGACCTCGTCGCGAAGTCTCAAGATCAGTTCGGCAACGGCTGTTGTTTGATTGGCCATGTTACGATTTGCCTCCCTTTAACATTTGCAGAAACTCGCGCCTCCGCTCAAACCGAGTCACCGGATTTTCACCGCGAGTCCTGATTTGAGTATTCGATTAACCGCCCGAAATTGCTCCGGTGTCCAGACTTCGTTTTCTGCCATTTCTAATCCTCCGTTTTTGGATACAATCCGCTCCCGCGACCACCGGCCGCGAGGCCTTTGTTGTAGGCAATGTATTGAATGAACCAATCACGAGCGTTTCCGTTCGGTCCGAGGATATTTTTATCCACGAGGCGACATACGACTGAGCGATCGACGCCGATGAATCGAGCGAACGCAGCTTGCGAGACTTTCTTTCCCGGCGGCCGTTTCAGGTCCTTTGCACTGACGCTATCTCGTTCCTTAGGCATGTTTCCTCTCGGGGCGATGATGTTGTGTTGAGGCCCTATAGGCCCCCCAAATCTAGCGATTCCTCGCGACTTCGCCTATCCGCAGGCGAGCTGACGCGCCAGGGTCCCCCGCGTTTTCAACGGTTCCTCCTGGTGTAGTATTCAAACTGATGGATGAGTTCCCTTACGAGGCGTTCGTCAACGACGGCTCGTATCGCCTGTTGGATTTTCTTCCTCGTGAAGATAAGAGGAATAGACGGCCCGAATCGTTCATCGATTGACAACCGCTCTTTCCCGCGGCGCTTGAACACGCCGCGGTGCCCGCTCTTCATTCTTGCGATGAAGGCGTTTGGCAGGAGCTTTCGAAGTCCCCTCATCCGGTATGTCACTCCCTTTTTTGTCTGAGCCGCAGCGAAGTCGGAAAGTGGAATCCGTTTCCCCCTGGCAACAATCCGAGCCTCAAGCCTCGATGGAATGGCGCGGTTCAATCCCACTGCATCGCGGACGGACTTCTGCCTGACACCGAGGTCCGAGGCAATGTCTTTGACAGCAACGGAGCGGGCGCCGTCCGCGGTCCTGTTCAACGCTGTGGCCGCCGCGCGCCGGAGGTCAGACTTCATGTCGCGATTAATATCGCGCAGCCAGTTCAGGTTTCCTTTGGTTTGCAGGCTAAACATTTTCGACCATTCCAACGTCGAAGGAACGCGCGCGCCTTGGCGCCAGCACAACCGCAGGCGATAATGGCTGAAAGAGCATGATTATTTTTTGGCTCGACGGGCATAGATATTTCTCAGATCGAACGATGCAGTTGTACACGTCAATCGCTCTATGTTCTCCTTGAACTTGGCCGGTATGGGTCCAAGAAGGTTCAGGAATCGCGCGTCTATGCGAGCGTTCACTGGTTCGGCATTGACCACATGGGTGGCGAGCCCATTCTGCAAAGCTTCTTCGGCAGACATCCACGTAGTCGCGTTGATCATGGAGTTCAGTTGACTGCTGTTTAGCTTTGAGTGCCAGCGATATGTCGTCACCATTGAATCCTGGAATTTTGCAAGCGTGGCAGCCGTCTCCCGCATCGCGTCTTCGTTACCAATCATGAGCGCGACAGGTTTGTGAATCATCATCAAAGAGTTCGCCGCCATGCTGATAGTGTTGCCGGCCATCGCGACGAGACTCGCCGCACTGAGCGCCATCCCCTCGATCGATACTTCGACCCTTTCAGACCGCTGCCTGAGGATGTTGGCAATCGCCACCCCTTCGAAAGCATCGCCGCCCGGGCTCGATAAATGAACCTGGATCGTTTGCGTGCCGTCGGGTACTTTCTTTAGCTCCTCGACAAGTGTTTTTGAGGAGAATCCTGGTTCCCAAAAATCCCCGATCGCGCCGAAGATCCAGAGATCGAAAACGTTTTTGTCAGGCATTGAGATTCTCCCTTAAACGCCGCGTTGAGTCAGCTCTCTTCGTCGATCGCATTGTCATGAAGTGCTCGAGTCCCGTCCGACTCCTGTGTTGGTTCCGCTTCCGTGACAGCGTTTGGGACCGTCGCACGGGTTTTTTTCTTGCCGTCAATCACGATGAACCGTCCTCTGAATACGACGCGATCGCCACGCTCCTTCGCGCCTTGGATCTCCGAGAATGGTTCAAGGAGCAAAAGCATAGACCGTTTGTCTTCGTCGTTTGAACCCGCCAAGACTCGCCGCGCGCCGGCAAAATCGTCTTTAAGAAATTCCCTCGAATTGGCGAGCTGGCGAAACGCTTCCACCGTTTGTTTGGCCCGCAGCCTAATTTCCTCCGTTACCTCGAACTCAGGCTCTTGCATTCACCTGTCCTCTAAAGCTTCAAAATTGAAGCGGCCGAGAGGCCACGTCGCTGCAACCTCCCGGCCGCCAGGCGTGCACCCAAAACCGGACCGGAGATGGACTGATTCCGATCGGGCAACCGAGGGCGAGGAGACGCCCCGAGTGCACGCAGGGGAAAACTATTCATTGCGCGCTGTCCTGATTTCATTTTATCATCGACCCAGGCTATAACCCCTCTGCATGTATCCCTTTGGCGTTAAGGAATTCCAGACATCGATTCATCACACCGTTCAGACAAGAAACTCGTTGCTCAATCGACTCGCGCTTTTGGCGCAAATCGTGAATCTGCGCCCCAAGGTCTTTGATCCCTGCTTTGAGCTTCTGTTCCTGCTGTGGCGCGAACCGAAAATCGCCCACTCGAAGCTGCCGCTCGAATTCTGAAAGATCTTTCACGAGTGGGTTGATCTTTTCGTTCATCATGCCGACTTGATGCTGCATGCCCCGGAATTCGATGACGAGCCGGGAAAACTTTTCACGGTTCCACTTGCCTCCGTCAAATTCTAGGATGACTTCCGCGGGGGAAGTGGACCGTCGATCGACGAAAATTTTGATCGCGGCCAATTTAACCGCGAGCTCTTCGCGCGCGACCTCTTTCTCCGCGATCGATTTTTCGAGCACAGCGATCCCCGCCGCCCGATCTTCCTTGCCGATCGCGTCCGGCCAGTCCTTGGCTATCTGGGCATCGTCAAAAATCGATTTCAGAAGATTCTCGGCCTGGCCAAAGATAAAGAGATCGAAGAGATCCTGAACCGCGGAAGGGTCGCGCATTTCGTGGTGGCTCGGGAGCAGACTAAACTGCGCCGGCGCATTGCACCCGGACGCGACTTCGACGACGCGCTCCCGGACGCGCCGCTTCACGGCCTCAATCTCGGCAGCCGCTTCGCGGCGAGCTTCCGCCAGAAGAATCGACGCGCTCTCGATGCGCGCTTTCTCTGAATATTGGTCGTCTAGCTCGCGGTCGATCGTATCGAGGGCGGCCGGGAGAATTTGGACGGCCTCATTCAAACTTCCGATAGCATCTTTGACTTTCTGATCAGCAGTCGCTTTTTTTAATTCCATCAATTTTTCCTCCTAGTTTTTGCTCTCGATATTTTTTTGTCGGCCCCGTTGCCAGTTTGTCAGCGCTTCAAGGTGCTTCCTCACGCGGTCCGGATCGAGTTCAATTTCGAGTGTTTCCCTCCAGAAAGAAACGATTCGCTCGGCCTGCCCAGTCGAGCCATCGTCATCCTCGTGCGCCGGCAGCGTGTCGATTCGAGGCCGACGGTAATCCCAGAGATTTCCGCTCCTCCGCTTTAAATCGCGAAGACTCTGCCTCATTGAATCGGCCGAATTCCTGTTTTCCGATCTTAGCCAGATACGGCCACCACTCGTCGGCGGTTTTTGCTTTCGGTTCAAGCTTTCTGAGTGAAGACAAAACGATGGGGTAGGGTATTTCGTTCCTCGCGGAACTTTTAACCCAGCGCAGAACCTCCTTGGTCTTCTCCCCATCAATCGCAGCCAACCTGTTCAGAATCATTTCGATTTCCCGATTGACCTCTTCCATCTTTTTTTTTAAAAGGTCCGCCGCGGGCGCCGGATCTTTTAAGTTGGGAGGTTCGGAAGGATGGGAAGGTAGGAGAGCGCCTGTTTGGTTTCCATGTAGGTTTTTGATTGGCTCCCGTCTTCTGTGATAGTTCGCATAGTTAACAACAAACAGACCGTATCTGTGGCCGGTCTCTGACCCCCTCTGCCAGACTATCCAGCCAACCTCTGTAACCCACTGCAGGAACTTTGCTGCGCCCCTAGTATTGCTCTCGCAGGCGCCCGCCAAGATGGATACAAGATCCTGTTCGTCACCTTTCCAGAGTCCCTCTGTTCTGTCGGTCTGAGCCAAAATTTCGAGCCACATGCTAAATCCCGCCAGGCCGCATTCCTTCTTTAGTCTGCGCACCTCGGGATCTCTGTTGATCGCCTGGCTGCAAGGAAAATAATTTAGATGCTTCGGCACGGATTTTCCTTTTTCAACTGGCGGACTGCGCCAATTGCCTCAGAGCGCGCGCGGCTGCGAGATCCCGAATGTCAGATTCCTTGAAAAGCCGTAGCCCGCGCTCAGTCTTGCGCGCCGTGAGTTTGCCCTGGCGCTCATAAGCTCGGACGCTCTCAGCGCTCAAGCCCAACAGCCGCGCCGCTTCGCCCGAAGTAAGTAGTTTTTCCATGGTCTCGGCCCCTTTCATTTTTTTCTTGCTCGTTGACATGCCTTTGCCTTACAATAAGCTCAATGCCGAAGTCGAGATTAGAATTGATCCGAAAAAGCGGGGAATCCTGCACCTAAATGAAAAACACTTTTTCTAAACAGACACGGCAAGAGCTGAAATCCCACGGGTTTAATAAACAGACCATAGACGCGCTTGAGCAAATCGCAGGTCCCTCGCTCAATTCATGCGACTTAGCGTGGGAGGCTGGGCGAGAAATTTTGCTGGAGGACAGGGAACTGGCAAAAAGGCTTTTGGAGCGCGTTGAGTACGTACCTTCCTCTGCCAAGCAGTACAAAACGAACTCGATGGAGTACCCGGCTGAGCATAGGAACGTGTATCACGATCACGACGACTGCCCGGATGGGAAGCGCATCTTGCCCGGACATCGTGAGAGCGGAACTGGAAGTAAGCCGCGCTGTAAGGCGTGTATCAGACTCAGCGGCCACCACCTTTTCTCTAGCTGCTGGGCTGGTCACCATCGACTGATCAAGCCCCTGAAGGCCTTCCTTCATACGATAACAGCGGAGACTGAAAACCTGCCGTCGCCTAGACCGGGGGCTCGGCGGAATGATGAAGCCCGGGCATGTGCGGTAAGGATCGGTCGCTGCTTAGCCGAAAGAAATATAGACCTCAAGAATTACGAAGGCGGCCGCGCATCTTCTCCAAGTAAGTTTCTCTTCGCCATACGAACGATATTCGGAGAGCTAAAATACGAGATCGCGCTTTCGAGCAGCAGGCGATACGTCGCCGACGCGATCGCCCAGTTGAGACGGGAAGAGGATTTTCGATCTATGATTCCATCCTCTCAGAGGGATCACTTCAAAAGTATAAGCCAGAGGCTTCCCCAGCGGCGAAAACCGGTGAACGGTACAGCTTATAAGAGGCGTCGGGTCCTGGGAAGGGATCCATCGCGACCCCGTACAATGTAAAATATCTCTCCCCACCTACCGACTTTTTCCTCCCGCAAAAATTCTGTGCTATATTTCCCGCGTGTTCCCCGAGCGCGACCTCTGGCTTGCCGTCCTAACCCAGGCTTTCCTCGATCTGGCCGGCGGCGCGGCCACCTGCGTCACTGCGCGAGACCGGCCCGAACTGCAGCGCAGAGCGCGCGCCTGGTTTTCCTCGAAGCAGGAATCTCTTTATTCTTTTCCGTGGATTTGCAACACGGTTGGGCTTGACGCCGACTGTTTCCGCGATCGTCTGTTTCGGCTGCCAGCGCTAGATTTTAAGCTCCGGACCAAAACCGTGGTACCCTTTGGCAGTCGCCGCGGCCGCCGGCGCCGTGAACCACCGCGTCGCGAGGTCCGGCATCACTCACCGATTCCCGCCAGGGCGAGCGTTGTTTTATAATCTACCCCTGAAAACAAAAGCGGCCGAAGATATCTCTCCAGCCGCCGGCGATTAAGCGTCTTTTTGGTCCAGTGAATGGCGGCGGCGAAGAGAAGCACCGAGTGCGATTCTCACGCGCCTATGCGGCTGGGCATACAGCCGGCCAAAATTTAAAAATCCGCCAGGGCATCACCGAGCGCGGCGACGGCCCGGTCCGGTCCGGCAGATCGAGTGGAAGGCGTGAGCGCTATCTTACCGTCGAAAATTCACTTCGTACCAGAGCGGCATGCTCGGCACGAAGTCGCTGCTCGACACAACCGCCACGTCGGTGAACCTGCCTTTGTTCATCGGCGCGTATACCTCGACCTCCGGGTGCGGTGTGCTTTTATGCCATCCAGGGTGGGTTAGGGCGATAGATTCTCCGCCGACCAGCGTCAGGGCGCAATAAATCAGCACAAAGGAAGTAAATGTTTTTGTATCCATAGCCTGAAGGTATCTCGTTCCATCCAAAAAGCAAGAATGTTTTACGGCTCCGCTCGCTCCGTGGCGCGAGCGGAGAAAAAGGACAGGCATCTACCACGCAGAGCGCAGCTCGCGCGCTCAGTGCCGAGCAGACAGGCAAAAAGATGAAAGCGGAAAAACGGAAATTTGAAGTCGAGAGCAGCGACCAGGCCGACACGACCTGGCCGCGCTCGCCGATCTGCGCGCAGCGCAACTGTCATAATCCCATGATGACTACAGGATTGACCCCGCAGTATCATCAGGCGAGCAGCGTGGGCGGCGTGGATCCTACTTTGAGCGCTCCGTCGCGCTCGGCGCGGTCCTGAGCTCCCGGAAACAGCGCCGCACTGAGCGTTGCTTTATAATCTACCTTCGATGTTTCATTCGCCGGAGTTCGCGGAGGCCTTTTTCAATGAGATCGTCACGGGCTTTTTTGTCGGCAAAACTCCAATATCTTCCGTTGCCGAGGATGATGTGATCAAGGACTTTGATGCCGATCGTATCGCCTGCAGCGTTCAGCTGTCGAGTGAGATGCTTATCTACCGCATTCGGGACTGCCTCACCACTCGGATGGTTATGAGCTACGATGATCCTGGTCGCTCCGAGTAGCAGGGCTGTACGAAAGACAACTTTGAAATCAATTGGGCACTGACTCATTCCGCCCGTGAACAGAGTTTTAAAACCCGTGACCTTGGAACTTTGGTCTAAAGCCAACATCACGAAGTGCTCTTGATCGACGTCCAGATTCTTGTAGATACCCCTGAGAATTCGCACCGCAGCCTCAGAGCTCTCCGCTTTTTTCTTCGGGGACTCGTTGACCTTCAGCCGTAGGTTTACGGTCTGAATTTTATAAATCGTCTCCATACACGCCTCCGTTTTGGTTGCCACGTTCTTTGAAAAACGTGGTCCGACATGAGGCGAAATATTTCGGGTCGCGAGGGGATTGTGTGGGATTGACGGGGCTACCGTGGGCAAATTACTGCTATTTTGCTCGGCGAAGCCTCCGCTTCATATCCTTGCCAAGCATAAGGTCGGGAGTTCGACCCTCCTCACCCGCTCCAGATTTAAGGCCCTGCCTATGGCAGGGCCTTTTTATTTACGATAGGGCGGCAAATTCTTCCGGCAAGACGCGCCGCAGCCGCCCGGCCACGAAA
>CAZNES010000109.1:0-13229 GCA_964572145.1 uncultured Syntrophobacteraceae bacterium | reverse complement strand
CATTCTGAGCCGCAGGCGAAGAATCTCGCATTATCCCAGATCCTTCGCGTCGCCAGACTGTGTGAAAACCCCGTTCATGGTTCGACGGGCTCACCACGAACGGGATAACATCGATGGAAGTTCAAGCACTTAGCCGTTCGTCCTGAGCCCGTCGAAGGGCGATCGGCGCGTTTTCACACAGTCCGTCGCTCAGCAGGATGACGCCGCGCGTCACTTTTTGATGAACTGGTTGGTGTAGACCTCCTCGACGGCGACTTTTCTCCCCATGTCGAAGAACTCGTTGGTGGTCGCGACGGTCTTTTCCATGATATCGGGCTTCATGTATCCAAAACCGGACTGGACCGATTCCGGCGGAATGAAGACTTCCTCGACGGCGTTCTTGAGTTGAACCCGAGTCAGCTCGCGATCGAGCTCCGGCTTCTGCTTGAGCAAAATCTCCAGCGCCTCGTCGAGGTGATCGCGGGAATATCGTAAACCCTCCATCGTCCCTTCGACGTAAGCGCGGATCATCTCGGGGCGCCGCTTGACATCGTCTTCCTTGACGATGAGCGAGCTGCCGTAAATATTGAGCCCGTTATCCTTCATGTAGATGCGCTTGAGCTTCATCCCCTGCTTGGCCGCGGCAAGCTCGGCAATCTCATCATTGGAGGCGCGGAACATGACGATGAAATCGACCTTCTTCGCCACCAGCACCGCGGGCTGAAGCGCCGGTGCGGTCTCCTGAATCTTGATCGACTTGAAATCGATATTGTTGAGGCGGCTGAAAGCGGGCATGAGAAACCACTGCGCCTGTCCGGGGCTGATCGCCCACGACTTCCCTTCGAGATCCTTGAGGCTCTTGATCGGCGTCTCCTCGCGCCACATGACCGTGGTCGCGACGTAACCCAACTGCGCGACGGATTGCACCTGACTGCCGCGCGAGCGCGCGACGATCGCCGTGGTCAAATCCGCGAAGCCGAAATCGGCGAGCCCCGCGGCGATGGCACGGACCGTATCCGCGGAGCCGGTGCCGGGTTGAATGTTGACCGCGAGGCCGCGCTTGGCGTAGAAGCCCTTTTCCACGGCGACGAACCATGGCGCGTGCTTGCCGCCGAGGATGAAATCCAGGCGAACGATCGCCGGCTTTTCGGCCCCGCCGGCCGGGTGGATGGGACTCATCATGAATATCGCCGCTATGAGAATCGTAAGCGCGGGCAAATTTTTCTTCGTCAGCGTCATGATCGCACCTCCCGAATCAAAACGAGCCTTCGATCTGCCGCACCTCAGCGCTCCACGGCACGATTTTCCGCTGCAATATTTCCAGAGCCGTGATGAGAGCGAGAGAGAGCAGCGCGAGAATCAACAGAATCACCAGAGCGAACGCGGTGTCGAGGCTGTAGTTCGCCTGAAGAACCAGGTAGCCGAGACCTTCGTTCGCGGCGACGAATTCGGCGACGATCGCTCCGGTCACCGAAAGGACCACCGCGACTTTGACGCCGGCGAACATATAGGGGAGCGAGTTGGGCAGGCGAATTTTTTTGAACACGTCCCAGGCGGAGCCGCGATTGATGCGCGCCAGCTCCAACAATTCCGGCTCGACTTCCTTGAGTCCCACCACTGTGTTGATGACGATGGGAAAAAACGCGACGAGAAAGGCGATCGCCATCTTGGAGACGAGGCCGTAGCCGATCCAGATGACCATCAAGGGCGCGAAGGCGCTCTTCGGCATCGCGTAAAGAATAACGATCAGAGGATAAACCGTATTCTGCAGGTGGCGCGAGTAAACCACGCCGACGGCGAATGCCACGCCGAGAACAAAAGAGAGCGCGAAACCGCCCACCGCTTCGACAAACGTGATCAGCGAGTGCCGGCCGAGAATAAAGAATTTGGCGATGAAAGAGGCGTAGAGGTCCCTTGGCGGCGGCAGGATAAAGGCGGGAACGTGCACGACCTTGACGAGGATTTCCCAAAGCGCCAACAGCGCGAGAAAAAAAAGCACCGGCTCGGCGATGTTCTTGATGGAAAATTTCAAGATTTTTGTCCCAGGCGGCGGATGTCAAAGGGAACGTTAAAGGAAAGCCGGATAACTGTCAAGGAATCGCCTGTTGCCTGCGGCTCTTGTTTTTGCCTTTTTACTTTTGCCTTAATTTCATCCCTTATCCTTTATCCTTCCCCGCTACTCCACAAACACGAGTCACGTTGCACGAACACGTCTTTTTCTTCTTTTGCCTTTTTACTTTTTCCTTTTGCCTTGTTTTCTTGCCTCACGCCTGTCGCCTCTTCCTGTTGCCTTCCGCCTACCCCGTTATTTTTCCTATTGCCAATTCCAAATTTCATTGTAGAATTGACCACCTTCGCTTGTAGAGCCCTCAGGCTCGATGCGGACGGTTGACTCCCCTGTGGGATTGCTCAGTCTGCCTCACATGGCTACCAAGGGTATGTTACGAAAAGCACTGCTTTTCCCCTACCAGATTTTCGTTATCCTTTTCTTCTTTCTGCTCACGTATTCTTGGGGAGTAGTATGCTATGTTGCCGGCTTCTTTGACGTCAATGGTAATCTGGCCCATCGATGTCTTACACAATGGGCCAAGACCAGTCTCGCGTTAGCGGGACTTCGGGTTCATATCGAGGGGCAAGAACGTCTTAACCCTAAGAACACCTATATCTTTATGCTGAACCACGCCAGCTTTCTCGACACCCTTTTGGCCTTCGCCTATATTCCTTGTAATTTTCGTAACATCATCAAGGAGGAGGTTTTTTCAATTCCCCTCCTGGGCCTGGTTCTCAGGAGGTCCGGCCAGATCTCCATGGATCGGAAAAATCCCTGGAAGGCGCTGAAAAGCCTGAGACAGGCGGCAGATCTCCTCAAGGAGGGTATTTCGGTTGTTGTTTTCCCCGAAGGAACGCGGACCCCAAACGGAGAGATCCAAGAGTTTAAGACGGCCCTTTTCATTCTCCCCATTCGAAGCCGAATCCCCGTAGTCCCAGTTCTGATTGCAGGGACTTTTCAGGCCCTCAAGCGGGGAAGTATCCTCCTTAATCCAGTCCCTCTCACGCTGACCTTTTGTGATCCCATCCCAGTGGACTCATTTGGGGTTCGGGACCGGCGTATCTATGCGGAGAAGATCCGCCAGGCACTTTCTATCTCTTAAGGTACGCTTATGATGAGCTGTTTAGAATTTCCGGAAACAGTATAAAGCAATTGACGAGGGAGGCTCCGGGGAACGATGTCAGCTTGATAGACGGGAAGCATAAGCGGGGTCACGCGTGATATTTGATATTTTCAAGGCTGTCCAGCCAGTCAAATCTTGAATTCAGCTATCACGCTTTCACTTTCACGTTTTCACAATTCCAAAGTAGCCCGGTTTACTCGACTCCGTGATCTTTCTTCAACTGGCTGTTTTCCAGCAGAGCGCCGCGCTTGCGCAAAATCATCTCTCTCTCCTGCGCGAGATGCCGTTCGACGGCGCCTCTGAATTTTGTATCGACGATGTAGTGCATGCTGGTCGTCGGCTGCGGCTCCAAGCCGCGAAGCTGCTTGAAGCTCCCGCCGGCGCCCGCTTCGAAACGGCCAAGCCCCTTCTCGATGCAGTGCTCGATCGCCGCGTAGTAGCAAACGTTGAAATGGAGAAACGGCACTTCCTCGAACGCGCCCCAATAGCGGCCGTAGAGCGCCGACTCTCCCGCCACGTTGAACGTTCCCGCGATCACGCGCGCATCGCGCTGCGCTAAAATCAGACAGACTTCGGGCGCGGCGCGGCGCGAAAGCTCTTCGAAAAACTCCTGCGTGAGATACTGGCGTCCGTAATAAAGGGCTTCGATGTGCGTCTTGTAGAGAGAAAACATCGTCCGCAGATGATCTTTCGTCACCTGCGCTCCCGTGACGGCGCGAATCGCGATCCCCCGTTCGGCGATGGCGCGCCGCTCGCGTTTGATTTTGTTGCGCCGGTCACTACGGAAAGAGCCGAGATATTCTTCGAACGACCGGTAGCCGCGATTCTCCCAGTGGAATTGAAGCCCGATCCGCCGCGCAAAGCCGACTTCCTCCAATGCCTCGACTTCGTCTTCCAGGCAGAAGTTCACGTGGACGGAAGAAATTTTGTTGTCTTTGGCGATTTGTGCAAGCGCCTGTCCCATGAGCTGGAGCAGACTTCGTCTGTCCGTTCCAGGAGCGGTGAGAAAGCGCGCGCCCGTGACCGGCGTGAACGGCACTCCGACCAACATCTTGGGGTAATAGTTGATCCCGAGTCGGTGCGCCAGCTCGGCCCACTCGTAGTCGAAGACGAATTCCCCCATGCTGTGGAGCTTGAGGTACATCGGGCAGGCGCCGACGATCTCTCCCGCTCGCTCGACGATGAGATGGTGCGGCAGCCAGCCCGTCTCTTCCTCGATGCAGCCGGTCCGCTCCAGGGCATCGAGCCAATCCCATTTCATGAAAGGCGAGCCGTGATCGAGCAGCCGGTCCCAGTCTCCGCGCTTTATTTCTTTGATCGCGCGTGCGATTTTAATCGTCGTCTGCTCGCTCATGCTTCACGGATTGTAGCATCTCGACCGATGGGGGAAAACCTGACCGGAGTTGACAAAGTAAGGAAACGCACTAAAATCATAGAGCATGGTGGTCTACGACCTGGTTTGCAAGAAAAAGCATAAATTCGAGGGTTGGTTTCCGAGCTTCGAAGGCTATCAGGAGCAGGCGGCGCAAGGTCTCATCTCCTGTCCATCTTGCGGCACCCACGCGGTCGAGAAGCTGCCGCACGCCTGCGCCGTGCACGTGAAGAAGGATGCGCCGAAGGCGCCGCCACTCAAAAAGAACCCCATGCCTCCAGCTCTCACTCCGGCGGATGTGAACGAGATGCTCTTACGTCTCAACCAGTACGTCCGGGAGAATTTCCAGGACGTGGGTCCCCGCTTTGCCGAGGAAGCCCGCGCAATATTTCATGGCGAGACCGAAGAAAAACCGATCCATGGCTCCGCCACTCAGGAAGAGCGCAAAGAGCTCGACGAAGAAGGAATTCCGTACGGAATCTTGCCCAAACCGAAGTTAGATAGTTAACTTTCCGAAGCAACATTCCCCGACAGTTCACTGAATGTCACCCTGAGCCCTTCGGCTAAGCTCAGGATAAACTCCGCGAAGGGTCTCGGTCGAGACTTGTCCTGAGTACAGTCGAAGGATTCTTCGGCTTCGCCTCAGAATGACATAAAGCTGAGAGTCCCCCCTTATGGAACCTTCTGCGCGAACAGGCCGGCGCGATACGCCTCTTTTCCTCCCTCGATCATCTTCCCTTCACGATAATAGAGGACGCGAAAATCACGGAAGAGATCGAGCAGCTCGTTGTGGCCGAGGAGGTACGCCGGATTTCGCGGATGGCCGATTTCTTTTTGGTCGATGAGATAGGTTTCAAAAACGACGTGGCCGCCGGGTTTGAGCGCGGCTTTCATTTTTGGGATGAGCGCGCGCTCGAGAAAATTAAAATTGACGATCAGTTCGTAGGCGGCCTCGGGAAGATCGGCGCGATCCAGATCCACTTCGATGAAGTTTATCTCAAACTTTTTTGCCTGCGCGATTTTTCTCGCCTCTTCCAACGCGACAGCCGAGATATCCATTGCATCAACCTGAAAACCACGCTCAGCTAGAAAGACCGCGTTCCGCCCCTTCCCCGCAGCGATATCGAGGGCCCTGCCAGTCTCGATGTCCCACGATCCGCTAGCAAAACATTCTTCGAGGAACGGCGAAGGCAGACTTTCGGTATGCCGGAAAGCGTGTTTTTCGTCCCAGTGATTTTGATCTTCTCTCGCCATGAACCCTTAAACCCTTGGATCTTTAAACCCTTTTACACCGTCCTTGCCAACGTGAGCACGAAAACTTCCTTCGCTCCGCCGCGCTTGAGCGCGCGGCTGCACTCGTTCACCGTAGCGCCCGAGGTGTACACGTCGTCGATGAGCAGCACCGCTTTTCCGTCGATGGATTTCGTGGGATTGAGCGAGAAGGCGCGCCGCATATTTCTTCTCCGCTCTTCCTCGGAAAGCTGCGTCTGCGGCGGCGTCTCGCGCAATCTTAAAAGCGTAAACGGGTCGACCGGCAGGTTCCAGAGTTTGCCGATCTCGCGGCCGAGAATGACCGACTGATTGAAGCCGCGCCAGCGGAGCCTTTTCCAATGCAGCGGCACGGGGACGATCAAGTCGAGCGCGCTCTCTCGAAACCATTCGCGGCAGTCGCTCGCCATCTGCCGGCCGAGCGGTTTTCCCAAGGAAACCTTGCGGCCGTATTTAAACCGCTGCACCACTTCACGGAGCGGGTGATCGCCGCCGTCTCCGGTGGGATAGCAGGCCCATGCGCGCGCACGGAGGAAATGAGGCCGGCGCGTCAAACACTTGCCGCAGAGATGATCGTCTCCGCTCGTGTCGAGGAAGGGCCGGCCACAAACGCCGCAGAGAGGATGGGTAATGAGACGAATACGCGCGCGGCACCGGCGGCAGAAACAATCATCGGCCCCGAAGATAGATTCGCGGCAGGAGCGGCAGCGCGGCGGATATAACCAATCGAGCCAACGGCTCGCTTGGAATTTTGAATTATGAATTCTGAGTTTTGAATTCAAAATTAAGAATTCAAAATTCATTATTGCGCAATAAGCGATCGTCCGGTCATTTCGGCGGGCTGGGGAATGCCGAACATTCGCAAAATCGTCGGCGCGACGTCGCTCGCTTTGCCGCGCTGAAGGCGGACGGACTTGAGCTCTGCATCCACCACGATGACGGGAACCAGGTTGGAGGTGTGCGCCGTATGAACCTGCCCGGTGTCGTAGTCGATCATCTGCTCGGCGTTGCCGTGGTCGGCAGTGATGATCGCCCGGCCTTTGTGGCGCACGGTCGCTGCGACGACTTTGCCGATGCATTCGTCGATGACTTCGCAGGCGCGCACGGTGGCCGCGAAGTTGCCGGTGTGACCCACCATATCGGCGTTCGCGTAGTTGAGGATCACGAGACCGTAACGGTCCGCTTCGATCTGCTCGACGAGCGACCCGGTTATTTCAAAGGCGCTCATCTCCGGCCTGAGATCGTAGGTCGGAACGTCTTTCACGGAGGGAATCATGATGCGATCTTCCAGAGGAAACTTTTTTTCCTCCCCGCCGTTGAAGAAATAGGTGACGTGGGCGTATTTCTCCGTCTCGGCGATGCGCAGTTGGTGGATATTGTTTCGGCTCGCGACCGCGCCGAGAATATTTTTAAGATCGCGCGGGGGAAAAGCCGCCGGAAGACCGAAGCTCCGGTCGTATTCGGTCATGGTGACGTAGGACGAGAGCGCGATCGGCCGGCAGCGGGGAAATTCTTTGAAATCTTTTTCAGTCAAAACGCGGGTCAACTGCCGCGCTCGGTCCGCCCTGAAGTTGAAGAAGACAACCGCATCGCCGTCGCGGATCGCGCCTTCGGGCATCGCGGACTCGATTACGGCGGGCAGGACGAACTCGTCGGTGACTCCGTCCCGATAACTTCTTTCAATCGCCTCCTCGGCGGAGCGCGCGCGAACGCCGATGCCCTCCGTGATGGCGTGGTAGGCCTTTTCCGTTCGGTCCCAACGCTTGTCGCGGTCCATCGCGTAGTAGCGGCCGCTCACGGTGGCGATTTTCACGAATGCATAGGAGTTCAGTTTTTCCGACAGCTCGCGGAGAAATCCCTCGGCGCTCTTCGGCGGCGTGTCCCGGCCGTCCAGGAACAAATGGAGATAGACCGCTTTGAGTTTTTCCTTGCTCGCGAGTTCGATGAGCGCCTCGACGTGACGCTGGTGGCTGTGAACGCCGCCGTCGCCGAGAAGGCCCATGAGGTGGAGCCTTCCGCCGGATTTCTTTACCGCCTCCATGGCGCCGCGCAGGACGGGGTTGGAAAAAAAGCTGCCATCCTCGATCGCGCGATGGATCAGGGTGAGGTCCTGGTAAACCACGCGCCCGGCGCCGAGGTGCATGTGACCCACCTCTGAGTTGCCCATCTGACCTTCGGGCAATCCCACGTCCAATCCGGAAATGGAGATCTGCGTCGAAGGATACGAGCGGACGAGCGCGTCCATGTTGGGCGTGGATGCCTGGGCGATCGCGTTTCCTTCCCGGCGGGTATTGACGCCCCAGCCGTCCAGGACGATCAGGACCAGAGGACGTTGATCGCTCACGAATCTATTCCTCCCAAGATATTATTGCCGGCGCGCGCGGCGGGCGGGCCGCTTCGCGTCCGTTCAAGATCACGGATGTTGCTCGCCTCGGATGCGAAATTCCTTCACGAGAGCCGCGTAAGGCTCGGGCAACTGCGCTCGGGGAGCATCGGACCAAAGGCCCTCGAGATCGTAAAACTCGCGCACCGGCTCGTAGAAAATGTGGACGATGACGTCGGAAAAATCCATCAAAAGCCATTGGCCCCGGGCGGCGCCCTCGACCGAATGCGGACGCACTCCCATTCCGCGCAGATTTTCCTCGATGCCCTGCGCGATGCTTTGCACCTGGCGGTCGGAGCGGCCGGAGCAAACGATAAAATAATCTGCGATCGAGGTGAGATCGCGGACCTCCATCACAACCAGATCGTACGCCTTTTTCTCCAGCGCGAAGCGGCTGACGAGCACCGCCCTATCCCACGAATCGATCGCCCTCAAAAGTTACGGCCCTTCCCTTGATATAAGCCTCTGCGTTTAATATAGCTCTCAACCGCCGGTGGAACCAGGTAGCGGATCGATTTTCCCGCCTGCACCCGGGCCCGAATGTCGGAAGCCGAAATGGCAATGTCGGTCAATTTGAAAAAATGGAGACGCGTGCCGCTGCGGTGGCGGTACGCGTTATTTTTCAAATCATAACAAAACGATTTTCGCGCGGCAACGGGAAGGTCGCCGAGCTTAAGCAACTCGCCGCACTCCGGGCGGGAAGTTACGATAAAATGGCTGAGAGGAAAGAGTTCCTGAAAATCTTTCCACATGCCGATCTCGCGAAACGCGTCCATGCCGAGAATGAAATAGAGCGAGTCGCCGGGCCCTTTCCCGGCGAAATAATGCAGCGTGTCGATCGTGTACGATTTGCCGGGACGCGAGAGCTCGACACCCGAGACTGCAAAACCGGAGTTCTTGGCAATCGCCAGCCGCACCATTTTCAACCGATCGGCCGCGGCGGTCGTTTGCTCTTTTATCTTCAGCGGCGGGACGGAAGCGGGAATAAAAAGAATCCGGTCGAGTCGAAAGGCCTCGCGGACCTCCTCCGCGCTGCGCAAGTGCCCCCAGTGGATCGGATCGAACGTGCCGCCGAACAAACCAATCTTCATAGTGTCAGAGAGTCTTGAGGCCGTTCAGAAATGACCCAGCTACGAGGCGCGCGAAGATCCGCGAGCGGAGGCGTACTATTTTAGTACGTTGACGCGAAGCGGGCCGAGCGCAACGAAGTAGGTGGGCGTTTATGGACGGCCTCTTCATTCGCGGATCTGCCCGTCGCCGAAGACGACAAACTTCGTGGTCGTCAGCTCTTCCAACCCCATCGGGCCGAAGGCGTGAATCTTGCTCGTGCTGATTCCCATCTCCGCGCCGAGTCCCAGCTCGCCGCCGTCGTTGAAGCGTGTCGAGGCGTTGACGAGAACGACCGAGGAATCGACCCGGGCAAGAAATTCTTTTGCTTTGGCCTCGTTCGCGGTCACGATCGTTTCCGTGTGCTGAGATCCGTAGCGCTCGATGTGCGCGATCGCGGCGTCCATGTCTTTCACGACCCGCACCGAGAGAATCAGATCGAGATACTCCGTCGTCCAGTCTTCTTCCCTTGCCGCTTTGATCCCCGGCGCGATGGCGCGCGTCTTCTCGCACCCGCGCACCTCGACGCCCGCGGCTTGGAGCTTGGCGATCATGGCGGGAAGAAAGGTTGCGGCGATCTGCTCGTGCACGAGCAACGTTTCCATCGCGTTGCACACGGCGGGCCGCTGGGTTTTGGCGTTCATCGCGATCCGCTCGGCCATTTCGAGCGACGCTTCGTTGTCCACATAGACGTGGCACACGCCTTTATAATGTTTGATCACGGGGATGCGCGAGTTCGCGACCACGGCGCGAATCAGCTCTTCGCCGCCGCGCGGGATGATGAGATCGATGTACTTTTCGAGCTGCAGCAATTCGTGGATCAAGTTTCGGTCTTTCGATTCCGCGACCTGCAGCGCCTCTTCGGGCACTCCCGCGGCGGCGCACGCTTGCTGGAGGATCGCGCCGATGGCGCGATTGGAAAAATGGGCCTCGCTGCCGCCGCGCAAGATTACGGCGTTGCCCGATTTGACGCAGAGCGCCGCGGCGTCGGCGGTCACGTTCGGCCTCGCTTCGTAAATGATTGCGATCACGCCGAGCGGGATACGCGTTCGTTTCACTTGCAGACCGTTCGGCCGGCGCCACGTCTTGACAACCTCGCCCACCGGATCGGGAAGCGCCGCCACGTCGCGCAGCCCTTTGGCCATCGCCTGAATACGGGCGGGATCGAGCGCGATGCGGTCGAGAAGCGCGCTCGAAACTCCGGCCTTGCGCGCCAGATCGAGATCCTTCTTGTTCTCTTTCAGGAGAAACTCGCTCCGCCGCTCGATCCCCTCCGCCATCCCGAGCAACGCACGGTTCTTCTCGTCAGCGGTGAGCCGGGCGAGGCGCCGCGACGCTTCCTTGGCTCTCTTTCCCAGCAGCCCCGCTTCTTCTATAAGTGACATTTGGCTTTTTGTCTTTTTACTCTCGCCTGTCGCCTCGCGCCTCACGCCTTTCATAGCAGCACCAAATCATCCCTGTGGATGATTTCATCGTACGCCTTATAACCCAAAACTTTTTCGATCTTGCTCGTGTGTAATCCTTTGATCTGCTCCAGCTCTTGCGCGCTGTAGTTGACCAGGCCGCGGGCGAATTCATGTCCTTGAAGATCGAGGCAGCGCACGCATTCGCCGACGCCGAACGAGCCGTGAATATTTTTCAGCCCCGAGGGCAGCAGGCTCCGGCCCTTGTGCACCAGCGCTTCGACGGCCCCTTCGTCCACGACGATCTCGCCCGCCGGCTTGAGATTGTAGGCGATCCAGTGCTTGCGGTTGGCCAGGCGGTTCTCGTCGGGGACGACGCACGTGCCGGTTTCCTCCTCGGGATCGAATATCTTACGCAGAATCCCCGGCTCCATACCGCTGGCGATCAGCATGGGAATTCCCGCGGCCGAGGCTTTCTCCGCCGCGTCGATCTTTGTGGCGATGCCGCCGGTGCCGTAGAGACTTTGACTTTTGCCCCCGAGCTTCGTTTTGACGTTTTTAATATTGTCGATCACCGAGATCAACTCCGCGCCGTCGTCGAGCCGCGGGTCGCGATCGTAAACTCCGGCGACGTCGCTGAGAATCACCAGCAGATCGGCTTCGAGCAGCGTCGCAACCAACGCCGAGAGATGATCGTTGTCGCCGAATTTCATCTCTTCGACCGCCACCGTGTCGTTTTCGTTGACGACCGGAATGATCGACAAATCGAGCAGCGTCTGCAGCGTATGCTTGGCGTTGATATAACGCCGGCGATTGGCGAGATCTTCGTGCGTCAGCAGCACCTGGGCCACGTTCTTGCCGAAGCGCGAGAAATATTTTTCGTATAGCGCCATCAGCTTGATCTGCCCCACCGCGGCGAGCGCCTGCTTCTGCGGAATCGTCTTGGGCTTTTCTTTAAGTCCGAGCCGGGTCATGCCGGCCGCGACGGCGCCGGAGCTTACGACGATCAGCTCTTTTCCATGCTCATGCAGGTCAGCGAGATCCCGCACCAGCCCTTTGATTCTCTCCTCCTGGATGCCTTCCGGCGACGAGAGAATCTGGCTGCCGATCTTGACGACGACGCGGCGGCAGCGGCGCAAGATCCGCTTCTTAAATTCCCACTGCTGCACGATCGTCGTCCCTTTTGGCTTTCGTCTCTTCCAATTTTCTCGCAATCGAGAACGTGAGCTCGCGCAAGCCTTCATGCGTCGCCGCGGAAATGGCGTGAAACGGAACCGACAGCGTGGCAAATTTTTCTTTCAACAAAGCCGCCGTCTCCCTGGCCTCCGGCAAGTCGATCTTGTTGGCCACGACGATTTGCGGTTTCGCCGCCAGCGCCGGATCGAAAAGCTCGAGCTCGCGATTGAGCGCGCGCCAGTCCGCCAGCGGATCTTCCGCTTGAACGCGCCCAGCGTCCAGGAGATGGATCAACACGCTGGTCCGGCTCACGTGCTTGAGAAATTTGTGGCCGAGACCTTCGCCGCGGTGCGCGCCTTCGATCAGTCCCGGAATATCGGCGACCACAAAAGTCTTCCCTTCGCCGTAGCTCACCACGCCCAAATTCGGAACCAAGGTCGTAAACGGATAGTCGGCGATCTTCGGCCGCGCCGCGGAGATCACGGAGATCAGCGTGGATTTTCCGGCGTTCGGCATGCCGATGATTCCCACGTCTGCCAAGAGCCTGAGCTCGACATCCAGCAGGCGCTCCTCGCCGGGAAGTCCCGGCTGGACTTTGCGCGGGCTCCGGTTCGTCGAAGAGACAAAGCGCGCGTTTCCTCTGCCGCCCTTGCCGCCGCGCGCAATCACGACGCGCTCTCCCGGCGCGCTCAGGTCCGCCAGCAGCTCGCCGCTCCCGACGTCGCGAATCGTCGTCCCGACGGGGACGGGAATGACCATTTCCTCGCCCCTCCTGCCGTGCTGGTCCTTGCCCTTGCCGTGCACGCCCCTGCCCGCGCGATAGAGCCTCTGGTAACGGAGATCCAAAAGCGTGGTGAACTGCGGGTCCGCGACCGCCACCACGTCGCCGCCGGCGCCGCCGTCGCCGCCGTCCGGCCCGCCGCGCGGGACGTACTTCTCCCGGCGAAAGCTCAGACAGCCCCGCCCGCCGTGTCCGGCTTGGACCTCTATTCGAACTTCATCGATGAATTTCACGTGCCATCAAATCCCAAGCACAGATTAACACAAACCGATCCCTCAATGTCACCTGCTCGTCTTGTTCTTCACTACCCGTAGCAGAGTGGTAAAAGAGGATTTTTGACAATGTTTACAGATGGCTGAAAAAGCTCTCAGAGATGAGGCGCGCGAAAATCGATCCTTCGGCTTCGCTCAGGACAAGCTGAGCGCAGGCGTACTTTTTTCAGTACGTCGAGCGAGGCGATTGAGGCGCAACGAAGTATATGAGACTTTTGGAGCCATCTGGCTGGGCAAAAAAAAAGCCCCGCTAGCGGGACTTAAAATTCCTCGGACTGTAAAGTCCGTGCCGGTTCGATTCCGGCCCCGGGCAC
>CAZNES010000108.1:0-13337 GCA_964572145.1 uncultured Syntrophobacteraceae bacterium | reverse complement strand
TCTGTGTCCGAGATAAAAGTGCAATACCTTTTGGACATTAATCCCAGAATGACACTTGCGAGAACTGTCATCCTGAACAAAGTGAAGGATCTCTCCCAAGATGATCCCCTGCCGAAGATATCTCTAGGGAGTTGTGGAGTCCGAGCTGGTACTCTTGGCCGCGGTCTTTTCAGCCGCGGGTTTCTCTTTTGCGTCCGATGACGCGGCCGGCGTTTTGCTGTCGCTCTTGGTCTCGGTTGAAGCGACCTTTTCATCTTTAGGAGAAGAGCTTTTCTCTGAGGTTCCCTTGTCTTTGCGGGCGTAGTCGGTGACGTACCAGCCGGTGCCTTTGAGCTGAAAAGAGGTGTTGGAGATGAGCTTTTTTACCTTGCCCTTACAGGTGGGACAGCGGCTCAAAGGCTTTCCGGTGATCCTTTGCGTCGCCTCGAAGGTGCCACACTTCCCGCACTTATATTCGTAGATCGGCATGACTCAAAAATAAACGCTACCCCTTTACTTGTCAATCGAACGAAAGTAGCAACACACATCCCCCTTCTCCTCCGAGTCCGCGCGGGGCTTGTTCCGAAGACTGGAGACGTCCGACACTGAAGATTCGCTTAGACAATATCGGTTAATGTCGCTGGTCGGAGCAGAATAGTAGAGGCCCATCGGCTCCCGCTGAGGGGCAAGCCCCGCGCGGACTTCGCTCTCCTACTTTATCCCCAGCTCGTCCAGCACTCCCTGCAGCATGACGCCGTTCAAATCGCACGGCGTCACGGCGCAATACTCCAGGCCGTAGCCGATGCGCTCGTCCACGTAGCCTTTCTCCAGCATATATTGGAGGACGCCGCGAACGATCGACGCGTGCGAGGCGGTGCCTTCGTGCTCTTTCAAATCGGCCTCGTAGTGCGTGCTGTAGTATACTACCTGGTTCAAGTCCAATTTATATTTTTTCATCAGCGCCTCGCGCCAGTCCTGCGAGAAGTAGCCCATCGCCTCTTCCCAGACGACCGAAGCCCAGTAATCGCAGAGCGCGCCGTCCCAAACGACGACCTTGTGGAAGTCGCCGAGCGCGCGCGCCGACGGGAGCTGCTGCGTATCCAGGACTTCTCTTTCGGTCAGCCCGAGCGCCTGCCCGGTCCTGACTAATATGAGGATATGTCCGGGCGGTTCCGGCTTGCCGAACTCGTCCACCAGCTTGGAAGCGAACGCCCGCATCAACTTCAAATCTTTTTTCAGAAAATCGATCTGCTTGTAATAGACCGCCAGCCCCAACGTATTGATCGTGAGGACGAAGCTCGCCCAGTTTCGGTAATAAAGACGGAGCGCTTCCATCGGCAAACTGCCTTCCTGGAGCTTGCGCATGAACGGGCTCTCCGTGACCTTCTCTTTCCAGCGCGCGTGCATCTTTTCGTAGAGTCCGTCGACGATTTTCTTCGCCTCTTCCCGCGACATCGGTCTGCCTTCAATCATCTTCATTTTCCTTCGTCGTTCTATTTCACCGGCACTCGTTTCTTGATCGCCTTCTCGCCGGTCTGATAATGCTCGCCCTTGAGCGCCAGCTCGGCCTCCTCTTCGTCCTCTTCGGACCACGAGCCGAGATTGTAGCCGTACCACGGCTCCTGCGGCCGGAGCTTCGGCAGCTCGAGCCGCTCCCAGATTTTTCTCGCCCGCTCCATGAATTCTTTCTTCGGCAGCGACACCGGCGGATAGTCCCACTTGCGCGTCGCGTCGATGAGAATCGCCGAGCAGCCGCTCATCTCGTCCATGCCCATTTCCAGCTTGCCCGGCGGCGCCGCGGACGGGTCCATCGATGGGGTACGATTGCGAATGATGAGCGTGTCGCGATGGGGCTGCATGCGAAACCCGAGCGCCCAGAAGAGCGAGTCGAGGTTGCGCGCGTCGATGTCTTCGTCCACCGCGATGACGATCTTGCCGGTCGCCGGATGATAGCCGACCATGCTGTGGAGCGCCTGCCACACGTGCGCGCCGTTCATTTTCTTCATGCGGATGATGCAGATCTGGCGCACGGCGATGGAGTGAAAGACGACTTCGAGAATGCCGGGGATGTTGCACTGATCGCGGAGAAAACGAAGATAGTTGCCCTCCGCCGAGACTTGCCGCATGACGCTCGACTCGCTCGGAGGCAGTTGGCTCACGATGCAGGCGAAGATCGGATTCTTGCGGTGCGTGATGCATTTGACCTCGAAGTAGGGGTTCAACATTTTTTCGCCGATGTAGCCGGTCGATTCGCCGAAGGCGGCCTCCGGCTCGATCCACTCGGTGGAAATCTCTCCTTCGATGACGATCTCGGCGCGCGCCGGCACGAGCAGATCGACCGTTTTGCAGCGCACGACTTCGATCGGGCTGCCGGCAAGCCCGCCGGCGATATCCAGCTCGCTCACTCCGAGCGGCACGCGCGCCGGCGCGGTATAGGCGACGGGCGGAGGCGCGCCGATGACGAGCGCGGCTTGGAGCGGAATCCCTTTTTCTTTGCATTTCCGCCAATGATAGCCGCCGTGATTGCTGGAACTTAGAAAAACTCCAGTCCGCGTCGGGCTTTTTATCTGCCCGCGATAGTTGCCGATGTTGATCTTTCCGGTCTCGATATCTTTGGTGAACCAGTGCGACGCCGTGGTGTACGGCGCGCAATCGAAGCCGGGCGTGGAGATCGGAATCGGAAACTCGCCTAGGCCTCCCTTCTCGACGAGCGACGCGCCGATGTGAATTTCTTCGTGCACCGGCGCGTTCTCGACGATCTTCGGCGCGATCGGCGACGCCTCGGCTCTGGTCCAGCGCTCGACGATCTCCTCCGGCTTGCATTGGAGACCGAATCCGTAGATCTGCCGCGACGCGGCGAGGCAGCCGACCGCGACGGGGATATCGTATTTTCTTCCCTTCACGTCGGTGACGCGGGTGAAAAGAAAGGCGCGCCTTTCTTCCTCCGGAAGACCGCGAAACTGCCAGCGCACGAGCGGCATCAGCTCGGTGTCTTTGTTGATCGCCTCGTCGATCTCGACCAGCAGTCCGGCCTTCTTCAAGGCCTCGAGGTGCTCGCGCAAATCTTTGAAATAACTCATGCGGGAAACTTTCTGCTATCGGGTTCGGTCGGAAGCAACTTACTGATAGCAAGTAGCGAGTGGAAAGTAAAATAGGAGATTGACGTTCGGCGGCAAAGGCTTTAGCTTCACTCCGTGCTAGATTAGTGTTTTTCAAAGCGTGTAGATTTTGTCATGGAACCTAAAATAAGAGTTCAGCAGGAGACGGTTCAGCGCGGCGCGACGCCGGATCGCTGGCAAATCGGCTGGCTCATCGAGAACCTCGGCGATGCGCCGCTCAAAATTCTCGCCGCGCGCGCGCCGCATGGGAAATTTCGCTGCGATGAGAAAGAATTCACGCCGCCGGTGGACCTGGCCGCGAACCAGCGCGGCCGGATCGAGTTGGAGGTGCGCTGCAGCGAGGCCGAAGGCGCCGAAATTGAAAATGCGTTTTTGCTCCTGCGCGTCGTCCACGCCGGCAAGGCGTGGCTGATCCTTGCGCGGCTCAGGGTGCTCATGAATAATGATGGCGTGCCGGCCACGGTGACCGAACTGATCACCACGCAGCACGTGGGCTTTTTCAAAGAGGACGTTGAGTGCTAATTTACTTGCAATGAGAATGCAGATTCTTCGCTCCGCTCAGAATGACATTTCGAGAGATGTCATCCTGAACGAAGTGAAGGATCTCTCCGAAAAATGCTTGGAGACGTTGCGCCATGACCGAACGCGAGAAATTGATTCTGCAAAAACTCCGCGGCTGACACAACAACTGAGGCCTCGGCTTCGAGGAGACCACGGGCATGGTCTCGAACACTCTCCATATCGATCTTCAGGATCTCCTGGATACGATCACGCGCATGCGCAAAGAGCACGGCGGCGACGCGGAGTATCGAAAACTCAGACGCGAGCTGCCGGAGGACTGGCCGCTTTAAAAATAATGTTGAATGATGAATTTTGAATTCTGAATTAAATTCAAAACTCAACATTCAAAATTCAAAATTCCCGCCTACCGGAGCTGCACTTTAGGTTGCTTCAGGCTCAAGCGGGAGACTCCGCTCCAGAACTCGCGCTTGCCGGTCATCGCCTGCACGTGGCCGTCCCATTCCAGCGAAAACGCGGTGAGGCCGAGCTTGACCGCGCGCCTGACTTTCTCCCGCGTTTCGTCATCGGTTGCGAAGCGGCCGATCGCCTCGATTTGCCGCGCCCCGTGGCCAACGTCCTGCTCGGCGTGCAGCCGGTAGGTCTCGGCGGCGCGGGGAGAAAAGCGATAATAATTGATCAGCTCGCGGTAAACGTTGGCGGAAACTTTGTCCGGCCCGCCGAGCTGGCTTTCGACAAAGCTCAGCATCGCGATGCCTTCGAGCGCGGAGCGCCGTTGGCAACAGCCGATGATCATCTCGATGGCCGCAGCCGTTCCCGGCGCAGCCTCCGCCCGGTCGGCCTCCTCGCGCGAAATGCCGCCCTCTTCGAGAAACTGGAGCATGATATCGACGTGCGGCTGCGGACCCGAGAGCTCTTCGAGAAAATTTTCCAACACGGCTCCCATGAGGCCGTAGTCTTTCGCGGCGACGGCATTCACGGCGATGTAGCCGAAGAAAATCGGATTGGTGCGCACGCGGAGGTAGTGCTGGACCTCGCCGAGAATAATTTGCTCGCGCGTCCACCGATGTTTAAGAATTCCCTGGAACCATGGATGCTCGCCCATCGGAACTTCTTCGGCGTAGCTCCAAAGCTCGGCGATGAATTCATCCGGAGACATACAAAAGAATTCAGTCCTCAGACCTCAGCACTCACCCCTGTAGTTATTCCGCCAGCGGCACGGTTATGAAGATGTGCGGCTCGCTGCCGAGGACGCGCGCGACGTGCCCCTTGCCCGTCAGGTCTTCCGCAAGCATGACGTCGCCGGGCTTGAAGAGACGCTTCGCTCCGTCGCTGCACTCGATCTCCCACGAGCCGGAGAGCGTGACGACGTACTGGCGGCGCGGCGCCGGGTGCCAGTCGATGACGTGGCCGACGGGCGCGCGGCGAAAGACGACGCCGCTGGCCTTCTGAAGCTCGGTAGTCTGGATTTTGTCTCCCCCGAACGACAACTCTTTTACTTCGAAGTGCGAGCGTTGATCGCTACCGGTGTAGAGTCTGATGACTTTCATCCGATCCTCCCGCCTTAGGCTCGGTCTTCTCGGTAAGTCACGTGCGGGCCGCCGAACGCCTCGGAGCGATTGCCGAAGAGAACCAGCGGCGTGTCGCCGACGTTGGTGATCTGGTAGTAATCTTTCGCGGCGAAGAAGACGACCTCGTTCTTGCCGATGATTTTTTCCTCGCCGTCGATGCCTTTGACCGACGCCTTGCCTTCGATGACGAGAAAAGTCTCCGGCGAGGCGTGGTAATGCATGTCCGTGCCGTCTCCCGGAACGAAGTAGAGAATCCACGAGCGGAAATTATCCGTGCCGAAGAGATTGAGCTTGCGCTGTTTCTCCGTCTTGGCTTCGGCCGCCTTTCGGTTCAAATCGACGAATTGCATAACGATCCTCCTTCAAATCCGAGTATTGATTCGAGAAAAAGGCGCGGGCAAACTGCCGGCGGCCACGACCAAACCCTAGCAAAACGGCCGCGCAGCGACAAGACGAAAACGAGATAAAATTGGCAGACTAGAGCGGATGCGAAAAGGCGGGAATTGCCATCGGCGGAACGTCGGACTTCACTTGATTCGTATCATTACTTCCTCGGAGCTCCATCCCATCGTGCGGCAAATCGCCAGCACCCGGTCGCGGCTTTTCGCTATGATGGTAACCAAAGAACGCGTCGGTCTGTGCAAAACGATCCAAGAGCGCATTTTCGTTCCTCCTCGGTGGAAGGTAACGCAATAAGCATGCCCTCATGGCCGAGTACGAAAATATACTGAAATGCCGACTTTTAGCCGGGCCCGTCAACCATGACAGCGCGCAAATTGTCCAGGGCTGTTGCAAAATTGTCCGGGGGCAGTCGTGAAAAGAACGAACGCGGCTCGACTATAGACCCATCCGGCCGAACGAGCGATCGAGCATCTTGAGCGCCTGATCTATCTGATCGCCGGTCACGTTGAGCGGCGGCGTGATGCGGACCACGTTGCCCGCGAGCCCGCCCTTGCCGATGAGAAGTCCGTTCGCTTTGGTCGCTTCAAAGAGTCTCCTGGTCGCTTCGGGCTGAGGCTGTTTATTTTCGCCTACGAGCTCGAGCCCCTGCATGAGGCCCATGCCGCGCACGTCGCCGATGACCGGATGATATTTTATTTTCAGCGCCTCCAGCCCGTTCCGCAGCCGCTCGCCCATGACGCGCGCATTCTCGACCAGATTTTCTTCTTCGATG
Source organism: uncultured Syntrophobacteraceae bacterium (assembly GCA_964572145.1). Taxonomy (GTDB): domain Bacteria; phylum Desulfobacterota; class Binatia; order UBA9968; family UBA9968; genus JAJPJQ01. The sequence goes on along the minus strand of CAZNES010000108.1, from coordinate 6,975 downwards.
ACTTCGATCGTGGCCAGCGCCGCCGCGCTCGCGACCGGATTGCCGCCGAAAGTCGAGATGCTCATCCCTTTCATGCTGTCGGCGATTTCGGCCGTCGCGATCGTCGCGCCGATCGGCGTTCCGTTTGCCATGCCTTTGGCGAAGGTCATGATGTCGGGCTCGACGCCCCAATGCTCGATGCCGAACATCTTGCCGCCGGTGCGGCCCCAGGCGGTCTGCACTTCGTCGCAGATAAAAAGCCCGCCGTATTTGCGGACGATGGCGATAATCTCCGAGAAATATTCTTTCGGCGGCGTGATGAAGCCGCCGATTCCCTGGATCGGCTCGGCGACGAACGCCGCGAGCCGTCCCGACGTGACGGTCTGGATCGCCTCTTCGAGGTCCTTCGCGCACTTGAGATCGCAGCTCGGATAGGTCAGCCCGAACGGACAGCGGTAGCAATAGGCGTTGGGAATGTGGTGAATGCCGGGAGTTGAAGCCGGCGTGAGACGCCACGCGGCGTGCGCCGTCAAGCTCATCGCGAGATGCGTGCGCCCGCTGTAGCCGTGGCGCAGCGCGATCACGTCCTGGCATTGGGTGTGAAGCTCGGCCAGCAGCACCGCGGTCTCGTTCGCTTCGGTGCCGCTGTTGGTGAAAAAAGATTTTTGCAGCTTGCCGGGCGTGATTTGCGCGAGCTTCTCCGCCAGCCGCACGTGCGGCTCGTTCGGATAAAGCGTCGAGATATGCTGGAGCTTGGCGGATTGTTTTTGAATCGCGCCGGTGACTTTCTCGTTGCAATGGCCGACGCTGATCGTCACGATGCCGCCGAAGAAATCGAGGTACTCTTTGCCTTCGCTGTCGTAGACGTACGCGCCTTTGGCGTGATCGACGACCAGCGGCTCGTCGTAGTAGTTTGCGATGCAGGAGAAAAGAAAATCTTTCTGCTTGTCGATGATGTCTTGTCTATTCATGCCCATGGCTTTGAAACGACGCTAGTCAATCCCGCTAACACTGTCAATCGAGTCTAGCGCGCCTTGTCTTTCCCGGCCCGTAGATGATTTTTCCCGGCCGCGCGCCGGTGTGATTTCCCTGATCGACCACGACCGCGCCGTTGACCAGAACGTAATCGATGCCTTTGGGATATTGCTTCGGGTTCTCATAGGTCGCGCTGTCGGCCACGGCGTCCGGATCGAACACGACGAGGTCGGCCCAGCAGCCCTCGCGAATCAGGCCGCGGTCCTTGAGCCCGAGCACTTGCGCCGGCAAGGAAGTCATCTTACGGACCGCGTCCTCCAGGATCAGGGTTTTTTCTTCCCGCGTGTATTTTCCCAGCACCCGAGGGTTGGTGCCGAAATTGCGCGGGTGCGGTTTGCCGGGATAATCGAGATTGAGCGCGCTGCCGTCGGAGCCGATCGAGACCCACGGGACGCGCATGACCGTTTTCACGTCCTCTTCGGACATCGTGTGGTGAACGCCGTAAATGAAATTTCCTTCCTCATAGATGAGATTGAAGCACGCGCTCACCGGATCTTCGCCGCGGATCGCCGCGATCTCCGCGATGCTCATTCCCTCGAAGCGTTTGAGCGCGGCAGTGTCGAAGCGCGCTGCGACGACGCCTTCCCACCCGCCGTGCTCGTTGACGTATTGATCGAACTCCGGGTCGCCTTGGACGCGCGCGCGAAACGACGGATTGTTGAATTGCGGGATCACCTCGGCCATCGGCGCGTTCTGCACCCAGCGTGGAAAGAGCCGGCGCCACGGATGCTGCATCGCTGTGTAGGGATACTGGTTCGCGGTCACGTCGAGACCCGCGCGCCGCGCCTCCTCGATCTGCGCGATCACTTCGCGCACTCTGCCCCAATTGCTCTTGGCGCGAATTTTAAGATGATAGACGTGCAGCGGGATTTGCGCTTCGCGCGCGACGCGAAGCGCTTTTTCCAGCTCTTCCATGATATCGAAGCCTTCGCTGCCAAGGTGCACGCCGTAATAGCCGCCATAGCGCTTGACGACCTTCGCCATCCCGGTCACCTCGTCCGGATGCTCCGGCCCCTTTGCGTGCCACGCCGCCGTCAACCCCAGCGCGCCCTCTTCCATCGCCCGCGCCACCATCCGGTTCATCCGCTCTTGCTCTTTCAGCGTCGCGGCGCGCTCCTCGAACCCGACGACGATCTGCTTGATCTGCTGCGGTGAAACTCCGGAGGCGACGTTGATCGCAACGCCCTTCTTCAGCAATTTTTTGAAATAGCCGGTAAAGCTCGCCCAGTCGGTTTCGATTCCGTTCCGCCGCCGGTGCTCGGCGCGGTATTCCTCCAGCACCGCCCCCTCGAGCGGCGCGACGGTCTGGCTTTCGCCGATGATATCGAGCGTGACTCCCTGGCGAACTTTACTTTCGGCGTTGCCGTCGGCGATGAGCGGCTGATCGCTGTGCGTGTGCATGTCGATGAAGCCGGGCGTGACCACGCGATGATTGGCGGCAATGGCGCGGCGAGCGGAGCGTGGATTTATCTTTCCGACGGCGGCGATTTTTCCATTCTTGACCGCCACGTCGCCGATGAACCAGGGATTTCCCGTCCCGTCGATTATCCTGCCGCCGTGAATCACCAGATCGTAGAGCGCCATCAAGACTTCCGTTGTCGGAGCCCTATCATCGTTGGCGGCAGCGAACAAGATTTCGCGCCTTCGCTCCCGAGCGGCACTTTCATAGTCCAGGCCGATATTGCTAGAATGCGCTTTCTATGGCCGCACCCGAAGAAAAGGTCATTTGCGTCAATCGCAAGGCGAGGCACGAATACTTCATCGAGGAGACCTACGAGGCGGGTATTGTCTTGCAGGGCAGCGAGGTCAAATCGCTGCGCGAAGGCAAGGCCAACCTGCTAGACAGCTATGCCCGCATTATGAGGGGCGAGTGCATTCTCTTGAACGCGCACATCAACCCGTATACCGCAGCCAACCGGTACAATCATGAGCCGACGCGCACGCGGAAGCTCCTGCTGCACAAGCGGGAGATCCTACGGCTCTCCGGCAAGGTGCGGGAGAAAGGGTTGACCCTGGTAGCATTGAGGCTATACTTTAAGAACGGCAGAGCGAAAGTCGAGTTGGGCCTGGCGCGGGGCAAAAAACTCTACGACAAGCGCGAAACCCTACGCAAAAAAGCCGCCCAGCGCGAAGTCGAGCGTTCTTTGAAATCGAGAAAGTAGTTTGGGGGCGATGTGGTTTCGACGGGAGTGCAAAGTCAAGGAGGCATGCCGGGGTCCTGTTGTCCCGTTAAACAAACAGGCTGCATTTAACTGCAGATAATTTTGAGTACGCTCTAGCGGCTTAAGCGCAGCTAGCGTCTTACCGGCTTTCTCCCACGGGGTCGGATAAGGCGTCAATCAGTGGGATGGGCCGAGTCTCCTGCCGGAGGGGATGAGGCCGAGATTTAAACCGGCTGGTCCTCGAAAAGCCTGCCGCTGGGCGCTTCGGGGACGAGATTAAATTAACGGCTAAGCATGTAGTTCTGCTTGGTGTAACACTTTCGGACGGGGGTTCGATTCCCCCCGCCTCCACCATTCGACTCGCTTCGCTCGCTCCCTGGTCTGAGCTTGTCGAAGACATGGCAGGCCATCGACTCGCAAGAAGACCAACGCGCAATTCTCGGCAGGCCACATCAAGCTATAAGCGAGGCGAATGGTGTCCTGAGCGAACGCAGAGAGGGCACGTTATCTCAGTCCCTTCAACAACGAGCGAAAGAGAACGAGAATCACTATGAGCAGCGATACAACTGCAACGAAGGCCTAGGGTGGTCCCAGGTAGTCAAAACTAAAACGGCCTAGTCCACTGTCGAGAAGAAATCTCGCAATCATCGCACCCTCCTGGTCACTGTACTACTGCAAGACCCGACCCTCGTTCTGTTTGACCCTCGTTCTGTTTATTTTATCCTCCTGACCAACGGCTTGATATTGACGGTCCTGGCGTCGCGCAACTCAGCCTTGCCATTAGATATTGTTGCCAGCGACACCAACGAGCGCCAGGATTTAAATTGAATTCACCATCTAACCAATCTCGCGCTGCGTCGAACCATCGCGTGGATCAGATCGATCGTGAAGAAGTAAAAAAGTTGGGCGGAATTTTTTTTCGACTAACTTTTCTTCCGCAGAGGATCGCACCGGCCACAACTTCCAGCAAATCGCGTCAGTTTTGATTGTCGCGTCGTTCAACCCGACCTTAGACGGCGATAAACCTTTCCTACGTTGGTTAGCCGTTTTCATTCATTCCTGGTTGGCATCGTGTTCCGGGAGACTTAGCGTTCTGGTTTCACGTTCTGCACGATGCTTGAGAGGCAACACAACAAACGGGGTAATTTCTTCAAACAGACGAAGGTATCGCTCAACGACCTTTGACTTTTCTATTTTTGTACGCAACGCATACAAACCTTAATTTTAGTCAAAATGATCCTCGTCTTGTCAGAGAAACCAAAGGATATCCCAAGACAACCAAAGGTCCCTCTTTTTGTGAACGCTTGGCAAGTTTTGTCACTCCCCAGGAACGAGCCTTTCTTGCTCTAGTTCACAATGTTAAATAGAAACAACAGGTTATACGTTTTTTCGTCTTTGGTATGCTGTTTGCGGCTAGATATCGCCGGGGAATTGTCTTTATGCTTAGAGTTTCTTCCGAGCTTAAGTTTCTAACCCTCAAAGAAGCGGCACGGATGCTTCAGATTTCCAAGCGAACTGTTTTTAGAATGGTTCACCAGAAGACAATACCGGCAATAAAAGTCGGAGGCCAGTGGCGCATTCGAGAAAGTCAATTTAAAAAATGGATTGAGGGTAAAGAGAATCTTATCTCCCAGTCTTAAGGCAAGTTCGATGACGCGATTTTCCTTTTCAAGTCTTCGTGTCCGCTTGTTGCTTCTCGTTCTCGTTTCCGTTGTCCCGGCATTAGGGCTGATCCATTACACGGCATCAAAACAACGGGAGGAGGCTGCCCACGACGCACAAGAGGACTCACTAAAACTGGTTAGAGCGCTCTCAGCCGAAGATGAACGACTAATTGAGTCAGGGCATCAACTTTTGGTGGCTTTGGCAAAGCTTCCTCAAGTTCTCAAATACGATAGCAACGGGTGTAGCAATCTCTTCTCCGACCTCATAGGGAACTTTAAGACATTTACGACGCTTGCAGCAGCTAAACCGAACGGCGATGTATTCTGCAGCGGTACTCCCGGCGCTCAACCTGTTAACTTTTCAGACCGGCCATATTTTCAACAAGTTCTTAAAACGCGGAACTTCACGGTAAGTGAGTTTGTAATCGGCCGCTTCAGCAAGAAGCCTGTTATCACGCTTTCCTATCCTTCTCTTGATGAAAAAGGTGATGTGCGCGCGGTTCTGGTTATTGGGCTGGATTTGTCGTGGTTTCATCGAATCGTGACTGAAGCGCGGCTACCCGAGGGATCGAGTGTCACTGTGATTGATCATAAGGGTGTGATCTTAGCTCGCAATCCCGACCCGGAGAATTTAACCGGAAAGAGCGCTCCAGAGGCGTCCATTGTCAAGGTTGTCTTGGCCAGAGGCGAAGGCACAACTGAGGCGGCTGGGTTAGATGGAGTCCCACGTCTCTATGCGTTTACTTCGCTCCTCGGCATGCCTAAGAGCGGGACAGTATATGTCTGGGCAGGTATCCCTAAAAAACAGGCGTTTGCGGACGTCGACCGGATAGTTGCCGTGAACCTTGCAGGACTTGGACTCGTTGTTGTCCTAATGCTGGCTTTTGCATGGACTGGCAGCGACATATTCATGCTTCGGCGGATCAATGCTTTAGTCAATGCGACAAAAAGACTTTCTGCAGGTGACCTCGGCGCGCGCGCTGGAGGATCTTACGATAAGGGAGAACTCGGACAATTGGCGCGCTCTTTTGATGCAATGGCCGAGTCGCTTGAAAGGCGTCACCAGCAGCTGAAAGCTCTGCACGAGATTGATGTGGCCATTGCCTCAACTCTGGATCTCCGCACCGTCTTGGATGTCCTGCTTGATAAGATTGACCGTTTTCTCCCGTATGCCGTTACCACGGTCAGATTGTTAAACAAAGAAACCGGCGAGTTGGAATCTTTTGCCTGTAGGAATGTCGATGAAAAGGAATGGAAGGAAGCGACTGCGAAATCTAGCGGCGGGCTTACCAGAATGTTGCCGGAAAACAACGCTCCTGTAGTAGTCCGAAATGCTCAGACAGATCCACGGTCACTATCCTCCGAGTTTGTCCGTAAATATGGATTGGTTTCTTTTCTACGGGTCCCCTTGACTGTTAAGGGCGAGGTTCTAGGAGTTCTCACCTTCTTTACAAAAGAGGAGCATGAATTTACCAACGAAGAAATCGAATTTCTCACCACGCTGGCAGGCCAGGCTGCGATAGCAATTTACAATTCCCAGCTCTACGAGGAAATTAGAGCTGCTAAGGATAAACTAGAAGCGGTGAACCAACGCCTCGAAAGGTCATTGAAAGAACTCTCCAGTCTATATACGGCTCTAACTCCCTTAGGTCCGGCAGAATCCATCAATGAGATCGTGGACGGAATCATTGAAAGGCTTAGAGCGGCAACCGGGGCTGATGCGGTTCTGATCCGGCTCCATGATAAGGAGAAGAGAGACTTTTATTGTGCTAGCCAACGAGGCTTCCCAGAAGACTACCTGGAGGCAGAACCGCTGCCACCCCGCTCAGCCGTAGAGCATGCCTATAACGACGGCGAACCTATCATTGTCTCTGATATCAGCGCGGATTCGCGTTTAGCGAGAAAGGTTCAGTTTCAAGTGGGCCTTCGCTCTTGCGCCATGCTCCCGCTGACGGTCAACAACGAAGTTCGAGGTATTGTTCATCTAGCCAGCCGTGAGGTGGGTCACTTCGACGAGAGTCAAGAAGAGCATCTGATGGCCATTGTGCGCCAGATGGGTATAGCGTTAGAGAACCGGGATCTCTTCGATAATCTAAAAGCCTCTAGGGATGCTCTAGAGAAGGCAAACAAGGTGA
>CAZNES010000107.1:0-13380 GCA_964572145.1 uncultured Syntrophobacteraceae bacterium | reverse complement strand
CCGCCTGCATGCCGGACCAGATTCCGAAAGAGGCGTTGCAATTAACTGAAGAAAGTTCCGCGCGGCGCAAGCTGGAAACCCGGCGCTTCGAAACCAAAGACGAGCAAGCGCTGCTCGATGCGGCCGCCGCAGTTCTCAAGGATCTGGGATTTTCTATCGACGTAACCAGTAAAGAGCTGGGACTGATCGCGGGCTCGAAGCAGGAGTCGCCATACAACATCGGCGGAATGGCGACTTCGGCGGCGGTGGCGGTCATCAGCTCCGCGTTGAGCTTTCCCACATCGATGCCCTACAGTAAAGATCAGATGATCCGGGCGTCGGTGGTCGCCAGGCCTGCGGAAGACGGCAACAGCACTGCCGTGCGGATCACCTTTCAGCGGGTCGTCTGGGACACCGAAGGCAAAGTAGCCAAATCCGAGCTGCTCGAAGATCCCGCGGAGTACCAAACTTTTTTTCAAAAGCTCGCCAAGGCCCTGGCTCTGGACGCGCATGAGTTCTAAAATTTCGCAGGCGCTCCTCGGCACCGGTCTTTGCTTGCAGCTCCTTGCCTGCCTGAGCGGCTGCGAATACGCCGTACGCGACATGGTGCCGGAACCCGAAAGGCAGCTCAAGCTGGCAAATATTCGTAGCCGTGTTTTCGCGACGGCCGACCGGGAAAAAACGCTGCGCGCCGTCGTCGAGACTCTACAGGATTTGGGTTTTCACGTAGACCGCGCCGATTATGCTCTTGCCTCGGTCAGCGGGACGAAATTGGATCGTTATCTTCTTCGGTTGACCGTGACGGCCATCCCTCGGGACGCGACTTGGCTGCTTATTCGAGCCAACGCCCGCTACGACGTGACGCCGGTTTTAGAGCCGGAGCTGTACCAAAAATTCTTTGCAACGTTGTCCCATGCGCTCGTTCTCGAGGCGCAAACCGCCGATTGAGAATCGGCTAAGTATTTGATCGGCCGAAATTCGGAAGTCCTTAGAAAATCAGAACCTTTTTTGCCTTTCCGGCGCTCATTTGGCTTGACAAGAGAGGCCGAATCGCTATATTTTAAGCTCGCCGTTTCACAATCCTGAACCATGAAGATTTTCGTCGCACAGATCACTGAAACTCCTAAAGAACTGAGCTTCGCCGAGGGGACCGAAGAGTTGAACCGGCTTTATGCCGGAGACGCCAGGGACTTTCACTTTTCCCGGCAGCTCGATGTCCAAGTAACCTATTATAGATCTGGAGCGGATCTGTTTTTTCACGGCCGGATCGGCGGGACCGTCGAAGGCTTTTGCAGCCGTTGTCTCAAAGACTATTCGTTCCCGCTCAAGAAAGAGTTCGATTTCATCCTGGCGCCCGGCACGCGGTCTCCCAAGAGCAAGGAGCTGTATCAAGAAGAAATGGGGCTGAGTTTCTACAGCGAAAAAGAGATCGATCTCACGCCGTTTGTTCGGGAGCAGGTTTTGCTGGCTCTGCCGACGCGCCCGCTTTGCGGAGAAGATTGCCGCGGGCTTTGTCCGGGCTGCGGCGCCGATCTCAACGAAGACTCCTGTCGCTGCTCTTCTTCCCAAAGCGATCCACGGGTGATGCTTTTCCGTGACATGAAGTTGCAGCAGTAGCCCGCCGTCGATTTTTCAGGCCGTTCCTTCCGCCTCAGGCGGAAAGAAGAGAAGGGATATAAACAGATGCCGGTACCTAAGCGAAGAACTTCGAAGAGCAAAAAAAACCAGCGCCGATCCCATGATGCTCTAACTGCGCCCCAGTTGAGCACCTGTTCCAAGTGCGGCGAAGCCGTGCTTCCTCATCGCGCCTGCCCTAGTTGCGGCCACTACCGCGGCAGGCTGGTGCTTCCGGTGGAAGAAGCCTGAGTTCCCGCCTACTATGTTGAAGATTGCCGTTGACGCGATGGGCGGCGACCGCGCTCCCGATGCGGTCATCGAAGGAGCGCTGTTGGCTGCCGCAGACCTCGACGTGCGCGTCGTTCTGGTCGGCGACAGAGAGGTCATAGAACAAAAGCTCTCAAAGCACGGCGCGACGCGAGCCGCCGTCGAGGTTGTGCCCGCCGCCCAATCGATTGCGATGGATGAATCGCCCAGCACGGCGTTGAGAAGGCGCGATTCATCGATGAAAGTCGCCTATGGGCTCATGAAGCAGGGAGAGGTCCAGGCGGTGGTCAGCGCGGGCAACTCCGGCGCCATGATGGCGCTCGGGATGTTCGTCGTCGGCAATCTGCCGCAAGTGGACCGGCCGGCGATCCTGGTTGTGATTCCCACTCCCGGCAAGGGCACGGTGATTATCGACGCCGGCGCCAACGTGGACTGTAAGCCGAGCCAACTGGTTCAATTCGGCCTCATGGGTTCCATCTACGCCGAACGGGTCTTAGGCGTTACCTCCCCGCGCGTGGGAGTGTTGAGCAACGGAGAAGAACAGGGCAAGGGAAACGATCTCACGCGCGCGACGAGCGAGCAGATTTCCGCCGCCCCGTTGAATTACATCGGCTACGTCGAGGGAGGGGATATCTTTAACGACAAGGTCGACGTCGTCGTTTGCGACGGCTTTACGGGCAACGTGACGCTCAAGACGATGGAAGGCCTGGCGGGTTTCATGATGCGGACACTCAAAGGAGCGTTTCAACAGAGCGTCCTGAGCCGCGCCGGATATCTCTTGAGCCGGAGATCCTTGCGCCGCGCGTTTGTGCGCTTGGACCACACCGAGTATGGAGGAGCGCCTTTGCTCGGCTTGAACGGCGTGGCCATTGTCGCCCACGGCGGCTCGGGTCCGAAGGAAATCAAAAACGCCATTCGCATAGCACAGGAGGCGGTTTCACACGACGTCAATCGCCACATCATAGAGATGCTGGGAGAAGCCGACGACACGCAGCCGGAGACGGCGGAGAAACTCCCGCGCAGGCTCTGACAGCGAGTCAAATCAAAGTTCGGCGATAAATCGGCTTCCGAGGAAGTAGGAAAAGAGAGCAAGGGTGGAGGAAAAAGCTAAGGTCGCCTTTGTTTTCCCCGGTCAGGGCTCGCAGTACGTAGGGATGGGGAAGGATCTCTACGAGCGATTCGACGCGGCCAAACGAATTTTCCTGGAGGCGGAGGAGGCCTCGCAACTGCCTCTTCGGCGCCTCTGTTTCTCCGGTCCGGAAGAGGAACTCAAACTTACCGAATATACCCAACCCGCTATTCTGACGGTCTCGGTCGCCGCCCTGCGCGTCCTTGAGGCCGAATTCTCCCTTCAACCTCTATGCGTCGCGGGCCATAGTTTGGGCGAGTACAGCGCGCTGGTCGGCGTCGGGGCGCTTGCCTTCGCAGATGCGGTCAGGGTAGTACGGGAGCGGGGAAGGTTGATGCAACAGGCGGTCCCGCCGGACGCGGGCGCCATGGCGGTTTTTCTTGGCCTGGCCGCGGCGGAGGTTCAGCAAATATGCAACGAAGCCGGTAACGGCGAAGTGGTCGCCCCGGCAAATTTTAACGGCGCGGGACAAATCGTCATCGCCGGGGCCAAGGCCGCGGTGCTTCGCGCGATGGCGCTGGGCCGCGAGCGCGGCGCGAAAAGAGTGCTCGAGCTGCCGGTGAGCGCGCCCTTTCACTGCCCGTTGATGCTCCCCGCGTCGGAGGGATTGAAAAAAGTGCTGGACACGATCCAGATCAAACCTTTTTCCATCGGCGTCGTCACCAACGTCGAGGCCGCACTCAACCGGGATTCCACAAAGGTGAAATCTCTGCTGATCGAGCAGGCGGTGCGCCCGGTGCGCTGGGAGGAGTCGGTTCGATGCTTAGAGGAATTGGGCTGTGAGCGCGTCCTGGAAATCGGGCCTGGAAAGGTCCTCTGCGGTCTGATCAAAAGAATCAGCCCGAAGCTCAAGGCGGATAATATCGAAACTTCCAAGGATTTAAAGAATGTAAGTAAGCAGCAGGCGTGACTTTACAGGGTCGCATAGCATTGGTGACCGGCGGGAGCCGGGGAATCGGCAGGGCCGTGGTCCTGGCGTTGGGACGCCGTGGGGCGCGCGTCGTGGTCAATTACCGGGGCAACCATTTGGCCGCCGAGGAGACGCTCAAGCAGCTTTTGGCGGCCGGGGGAAGCGGGGAGCTCTGCCCCTTCGACGTTTCCCAGGAGGTGCAGGTGGATGAGGCGGTAAAAAAAATCGTTGACCAACACAATAAAATTGATATTGTAGTCAACAATGCCGGCGTGACCTCCGACAATCTTTTAGTTCGACTTAAGCCGGAGGATTGGGACCGGGTGCTCGGGGTCAATCTCAAAGGCACGGTCCATTGCACCAAGGCCGTGTGTCGCGGCATGATTCGCGCGCGCTACGGCCGGATCATCAACATGGCGTCCGTCGTGGGCCAAATGGGAAATGCGGGCCAGTCGGCTTATGCCGCTTCCAAGGCGGGGATCATCGGCTTCACGCGCGCGATGGCGCGGGAGCTGGCGTCTCGCGGAATTACGGTGAACGCGGTGGCGCCGGGCTACATCGACACGGAGATGACGGAGAAATTGCCGGGCGATCTCAAGGAAGAGTTCCTGAAGTCGATACCTTTGGGCCGGTTCGGTTCCGGCGAGGATGTGGCCGAAACGGTATCTTTCCTTGCGGGCCCCGGGGGCGGTTACATCACGGGACAGGTTATCAATGTTAACGGCGGACTTTTGATGGCGTAGGAAAATTGCCAAGAGGAGGTGAGACGAATGGCATCATCTGTAGAGGCCAGGGTGAAGGAAATAGTATGCGAGCAGTTGGGCGTCAGCGACGACGAGGTGACCCCCGAGGCCTCATTCGTAGAGGATCTGGGCGCCGACTCGCTGGACATCGTCGAGTTGGTGATGGCTCTGGAAGAAGAGTACGAAATGGAGATTTCCGACGAAGACGCGGAAAAGATCAAAACCGTTCAGGACGTCATTGGCTACATCGAGAGCCACAAGTAGCACAGACCGCAGACAAGAAAGCAGAGGATAAGCGCCGCTCATCGCGGGCGCTTACCTGTCATGCCAAAAAGCTAATCGCAGGAGCCCGGGTGGCGAACCGCCGCTCTCCTGCGATTTTCTTTTCACCAGCAGCGAGATCGTGAGAGCCGTGTCAGAACGTTGATCGGGAGTCTTAGTGATCGTCATCGGCAGCGACCACGGCGGCGTCGCGCTTAAAGATTTTTTGGTGCAAAAGCTGCGCTCGAAAAACCTTGAGGTGAAAGATCTCGGGACGCAAGGGAGCGACTCGGTGGACTATCCCGATTTTGCCAGGCTCGTCGCGCTCGAGGTCGCCAAGGGCGAGGCCGAGCGGGGAATTCTCATGTGCACCAGCGGCGTCGGCATGTCGATCGTGGCCAACAAGTTTCCGGGCGTGCGCGCGGCTCTGGTGCACGAGGTCCAAGGCGCGCGTATGAGCCGCGAGCATAACGACTCGAACATTTTGATCCTGGGCGGCGGCGTAGTCGATCCGGCGGTAGCCGAACAGATTCTTGATGCCTGGCTCGAAACGCCGTTCGCCGGCGGCCGGCATCAGCGCCGCATCGATAAGATCTCCCAGGTCGAGCGGGAGCTCGGAACGCGCATCGATAAGGACCGTAACGATTAAAAAGGGGAAGTTTTGAAAGTGTCTTTTTTGCAGCAAACAGATCCCGACGTATATGCGGCGATTCAGAAGGAGACTACGAGGCTCGAGGAGAACCTGGAGCTGATCGCGTCGGAAAACGCGGTGAGCGAGGCGGTGTTGGAAGCCCAGGGCTCGGTCATGACCAACAAGTACGCCGAGGGATATCCAGGCCGCCGCTATTACGGCGGCTGCGAGTTCGTGGACATCGTCGAGGATCTGGCGATCGCGCGCGCCAAGGAATTGTTCGGCGCGGATCACGTCAACGTCCAGCCGCATTCCGGCTCGCAGGCCAACATGGCGGTCTATTTTTCTCAGCTCCAGCCGGGCGACACGATCCTCAGCATGGATTTAACCCACGGCGGCCACTTGACGCACGGCAGCCCGGTCAATTTTTCCGGGAAATTTTTCAAGGTTGTTCCCTACGGCGTGCGGCGATCCGACGAAAGAATCGACTACGATGCGATGAGGGATCTCGCGCGGCAGCACCGCCCGAAGATGATCGTCGTTGGCTACAGCGCCTACCCGCGCGAGATCGATTTCCGTCCCTTCCGCGAGGCCGCGGACGAGGCCGGCGCGGTGATCATGGTGGACATCGCGCACTTCGCGGGCCTGGTGGCGGCCGGCATCCATCCCTCGCCGGTGCCGCACGCCGAGTTCGTCACCACGACGACGCACAAGACGCTGCGCGGCCCGCGCGGCGGCCTGATCATGTGCCGCGAGTCGTTCGCCAAAACCCTCAACTCCTCGGTCTTCCCCGGCATTCAGGGCGGGCCGCTCATGCACGTGATCGCGGCCAAAGCGGTTGCGCTCAAAGAAGCGCTCGCGCCGGAGTTCAAGCTCTACCAGCAACAGATCGTGAAAAACGCCAAGGCGCTGGCCGCGGCGCTGATGGAAAATGGCTTCAAACTGATCTCGGGCGGCACCGACAACCATTTGATGCTGGTCGATCTCCGGCAGTCGGAGCTGACCGGCAAGGTGGGTCAGGAGACGCTCGACAAGGCGCGGATCACGGTCAACCGAAATACCGTTCCCTTCGAGACCCGCTCGCCGTTTGTGACCAGCGGCATTCGTATCGGCACGCCCGCGGTGACGACGCGCGGGATGAAGGAAAAAGAGATGGAAACCATCGCCGGGTTTATCGCGCGGGCCTTGAACAACGTCGGCAACGAAGCCGTGCTCAAATCGGTCGGCGACGAGGTGCGTGAGCTGTGCAAGAAGTTTCCGATTTATCCAAGTAGGAAGGCGGTAGGCGATAGGCTGTAGGCGGTAGGCAGAAAAATGCAATTACGGACTCCGGATCTTACTAACGCCTATCGCCTAACGCCTACCGCCTGATTTTATGAAGTGCCCTTTCTGCCACGAAACTGAAAATCGAGTCATCGACTCGCGCCTGAGCAAGGACGCCAACATGATCCGGCGCCGCCGGGCCTGCGAGAAGTGCTCCAGGCGCTTCACGACGTATGAGCGCGTCGAGGAAACGATGCCGCTCGTGGTCAAGAAGGACGGCCGCCGGGAAGCTTACGATCGGGTCAAGGTCGTCAACGGGCTCAAGCGCGCCTGCGAGAAGCGGCCGGTGAGCATCGACACGATCGAGGCGGTGGCCGATCGCATCGAGCGCGGACTCCAGGAGCGGGGAGAAAAAGAAGTTCCCAGCTCCGTGATCGGCGAGGCGACGATGCGCGAGCTGCACGATATCGACCCCGTCGCTTACGTCCGCTTCGCCTCCGTCTATCGCTCGTTCAAAGACATCAACGAGTTCATGGTCGAGCTCGAAGAGCTGTTGAAGGAGCGCAAAGGCCAGTCCTCGAAGCCATCGCCGCAAAAGCAGAAGAAGGGGCCGGAGCACCATTAGGTTCTTACCTCCTAAATGTTCGACAGAACGACTTCAACAAAGTTTATCGCTCTATGACGCCAGGGAATCAAAATCCGAAATCCGAATATCGAAATCCGAAACAAACCCAAAGACTTAAAACCCCATTACGAAATCCGAAACGGGTTTGTTTGGAAGTTTCCAATTTTTGATCATTTGAAATTGTTTCGAATTTCGGATTTCGAGATTCGAATTGCATCTGTGTTTAAACTTGGCGCGCTTTGCGTCTTTGCGCGAGGCATCTTTCTTCTGGTTCCCTAAGTCAAATCCAAGCGAAAAATTTCAAATATTTTTGGCTAGATCTAATGCCGGATGAAATCGACACACGATATATGCGAATGGCGCTTGGCCTCGCGCTCAAAGGCGCCGGCCGGACAAGCCCCAATCCCATGGTTGGAGCGGTCCTGGTGCGCGGCCGGAGCGTCGTCGCCACGGGTTACCACCGGCGGGCCGGCGGCGATCACGCCGAGATTGTCGCGCTCAAGCGCGCGGGAGCGCGTGCCAAGGGCGCTACTCTTTATCTCAACTTAGAGCCCTGCAATCACTTCGGCAGGACCCCGCCGTGCGCCGACGCCGTTATCCGCTCCGGCGTGAAGCGAGTGGTCGTCGGCTTGGCCGACCCCAACCCTGTCGTTTCCGGCAAGGGAATTCGCAAGCTTCGTCAAGCAGGCATTCAGGTCAATGTCGGCCTGCTACGCGAAGAGTGCCGCAGACTCAACGAAGCCTTTTGCAAGTACATCACCCGCCGTCTTCCGTTCGTCATTCTTAAACTCGCCGCGTCGCTGGACGGCAAGATCGCGACCTCGACGGGAGATTCTCTATGGATCACCGGCGAAGCCGCGCGCCGCCACGTCCACGGACTGCGCAATCAAGTGGATGCCGTTCTCGTCGGCGCGGGCACGGTTATCGCGGATGATCCTCAACTCACCTGCCGGATTCCGGGCGGGCGCAATCCCTTGAGAGTCGTCGTGGACGGCCGTCTCCGCATTTCCACCACCGCCCGTTTGCTGCGCGAGCCGGGAAAAACGATCGTGGTCACCGGCCCGCGCGCTCCATTGAGAAAGGTAAGAGCGATTGAGCGCTCGGGAGCGGAGGTCTGGCGTTTTCCGCTCAGCGACGGCGCTGTCCCATTCGCGTCTTTGCTCCGTGAGTTAGGGAAGAGGGGAATCGTGAGCGTAATGATCGAAGGAGGCGCGGTTACCGCCGCCCGTGCGCTCCAAGAGAAGGTTGTCGATAAGGTTTGTTTCTTTTATGCTCCCAAGATCATCGGCGCGGATGGGTTGGACATGATTGCGCCGCTTGGGGTCACGAAGATCAGTCACAGCGGGCAAATCAACCGGATCGAGGTTGCCAGGGTCGGCAAAGATTTTCTCGTTACCGGCTATCTGTAAGCAAGGCGATAGGCTCCGCCAAAAAGATAGGCGGATCAGCCCCCGCCACAATGCACTCCGCCT
This sequence comes from uncultured Syntrophobacteraceae bacterium, assembly GCA_964572145.1. Taxonomy (GTDB): domain Bacteria; phylum Desulfobacterota; class Binatia; order UBA9968; family UBA9968; genus JAJPJQ01. Next base: position 4,483 of record CAZNES010000107.1, on the reverse strand, counting down.
AAGGCGGATCAGGAGGATCAGGCTGAAACAGTAAGCAGGAGAAAACTTCATGAATAAAAGGATCGTCGGCGTTGTACTGGCCACTGTCATTCCGGCTTTCTTCCATCTCGCCGCCGCACAGCAGCCAACGAAAATCCCCCGGATAGGATTCCTATTTGCTAGCTCCCCTTCCACTAACCCGGCCCGCATCGAGGCATTCCGGCAGGGTTTCCGCGAGCTTGGTTACGTGGAGGGGAAAAACATTGTCATTGAGTGGCGATTTGCAGAGGGAAAACTAGATCGCCTCCCCGCGCTCGCGGCCGAGCTAGTGCGTTTAAAGGTCGATGTGATCGTTACGGGTGCGGCGACAAACACCCGTGCCGCCAAGGAAGCAACGAATACGATTCCCATTGTCATGGCGCAGGATAGCGATCCTGTTGGCAATGGGTTCGTCGCCAGTCTGGCCCGCCCAGGTGGAAACATCACTGGTTTGGCAACCCTTTCCCCGGAGATAAGCGGAAAACAACTGGAGCTTTTGAAGGAGATCGTTCCTAGGCTCTCCCGCGTGGCCGTCTTCGGGACTTCGACCCGACCGGGCAACGCACAAAATTTAAAAGAGACGGAACTCGCCGCAGGGGCGTTCGGCGTGCAGCTTCAATACCTAGACGTGCTAGGTCCCAAGGATATTGAGACTGTATTCCGAGCCGCGAGCAAGGGGCGTGCTGACGCAGTCCTCGTGCTGAACAGCCCCGTCATCAGTTCTCACCGACCACAGATTGCAGACCTGGCAATAAAGAACCGACTGCCGACGATATACCCCTGGCCAGAAATTGTGGAAGCCGGGGGGCTTATGAGCTACGGCACGAGCTATACCGATTTGTTCCGGCGCGCCGCTACGTATGTGGACAAGATTTTGAAAGGCAGGAAGCCCGCCGATCTTCCCGTGGAGCAGCCGATAAAATTTGAGTTCATTATCAGCCTGAAAGCAGCCAAACAGATCGGCCTGACGATTCCGCCGAACGTGCTGGTGAGAGCGGATAAGGTCATTAAATGATTTTTGGATTTTCGAGGGTTCGACAAAGTTTATCCTGAGTACAGCCGAAGGGCTCACCACAGGTTTTGGATCCTTCGGCACAGCTCAGGACAGGTTTTAGATTGCCGGAAGAACTCGATGCCTGGTGCGGCGCCGTTTACCAACGGGTGGTGGTCTGTCGCTGCCGCCCAATCTCCCAAAAGGTTATGCTCTTTGTTGAAATTTTCATGATTTTCCCATTCCGCCTCGCTCTGGTGTTGAAATGAGGGTGACGCAGCAACTTAGAAACATAATCGGCTGTTTCCAAGACAGGCACAGTCAATACCACAAGGCAGTAGTGGACATGACGCAGCCGCGCGCGGAAGAACCCTAAGTCGCGTGTGAAAAACGTTATCTGTTTGGTCGCATGCAAAAACCGAAGAATCTCTTGTTGATCATCCCACTCGGGTCGCCCCACTTCAAACCCGATTTGCCGGAAGTGAGTTCGCCGGCGGCGAAGCTGTTCCGCCTGGTGTTTGGGGATGTTGTGGTCCAGAATGATCACGCGGCGGTTTTAGTTCTCGCCACGATTTCTCTGACGATGCGTCGGCGGGTAAGAGCTAGCGCCTCCCGCACCCCTTTCGGCGTGATAATGCCGCGATATTGGCGAGCGATTTTCTCAGGAGTATACCCCGTTTCTGCCAATTCAAGCGCATCGGAGACAAGAATTCGCGTGCCTTTAAAGATCAAGCGACCACTGCAAACACGGGTATCGGCCGCCAGATGTCTACCAATCTCTATACGCGCCATGAGCGTGCTTCCTCCTTGGCGAAGTCTATACCAACTACGCAATCCGATCAAAGGTTCTCCTTGTCGTATGGCTAAAACCGGTTGGGTCCAAAAGGTGCACGGTAGTGACGCTGATATTAAGATGGGCGCTTTTCTGACCTACGGTATCGATTTGAAGGTTCTTTACCGGCGCGCAGCCACCTACGTGGATAAGATTTTAATAAGGTGCGAAGCTGGCGGATCTGCCGGTGGAGCAGCCGATGAAGTTTGAGCTGGTGTTCAATCTCAAGACGGCAAAGCAGATTGGCCTGACAATTCCGCCCAACGTGCTCGTGCGGGCGGATAGGGTGATTAAATGAATTTTGGATTTTAGATTGCCGATTTTCGATTAAGGAGGAAAACAGATGGGTAAAACGTTTTGGATCCGGCTCTTGGGTTCTTCTTTCTTCAATCGAAAATCTAAAATCCAAGGGCCAAAATGGGCGGGGCTTTTTGCCATCGTTATCTCCTTCGTAGTCCTGGTGGGCGTGGTTGAGGCGCAGCAGCCAACGAAAATCCCCCGGATAGGACTCCTAGGTGCTACCTCCCTTTCCGCTAACCGGGACCGCGTTGAGGCATTCCGGCAAGGTCTGCGCGAGCTTGGGTACGTGGAGGGGAAAAACATTGTCGTAGAGTATCGATATGCAGAGGGAAAGCGCGATCGCCTGAGTGAGCTTGCCGCCGAACTAGTACGTCTCAAGGTAGACGTCATCGTCTCGGGTGGTGCGGCAGCAACCCGTCCCGCTAAGGAAGCAACTTCTACGATTCCGATTGTCATGACGGGCGATAGCGATCCCGTTGGAGGTGGGTTCGTCGCCAGCCTGGCGCGGCCTGGTGGAAACATCACTGGATTGGCAACCCTTTCTCCAGAGCTAAGCGGAAAACGATTGGAGCTTCTAAAAGAAGTCGTTCCCAAGCTCTCGCGCGTGGCTGTCCTTGGGGACTCAAGCAACCCTGCTAACGCGCAAAATTTAAAAGAGACGGAACTCGCCGCAGGGGCGTTGGGAGTGAAGCTTCAATACCTGGACGTACTAAGTTCCAAGGATCTTGAGACTGCATTTCGAGCCGCTGGCAAGGGGCGGGCTGAGGCAGTCCTCATGTTGGGGGGCGCGGTCTTCGTTTCTCAGCGAACACAGGTTGCAGAGCTCGCGGTAAAAAGCCGGCTCCCGGCGATATACTACAGGCTAGATTTTGTAGAAGACGGGGGGCTCATGAGCTACGCCACGAGCTTGACCGACTTGTCCCGTCGCGCCGCTACGTATGTGGACAAAATCCTGAAAGGTACCAAGCCCGCCGATCTTCCCGTCGAGCAGCCGATGAAGTTCGAGTTCATCATCAACCTGAAGGCAGCGAAGCAGATTGGCCTGACGATTCCGCCCAATGTGCTGGTGCGGGCGGATAAGGTGATCAAATGAGTGTGGCATAGAAAACCTGTACCGAGCCCTTCGCCTCCGCTCAGGATAAACTTCGTCGAAGTGTCGCAAAGCGACCGCGCCTTGCAAGGTCAATCTTGGGGTGGTAGCAAGTCGATTGAAATGGCATTGAGCGATTTCAACAAATTTCCCGGTGGCGAGCTGATTCGCCGCGGCCTTGATGACTTGGCCGAATCGCGAGAGTCCGCAGAGGCGTTGTTGGTTCTTATCGGCGCGCCGCGCTTGCGGCGACTCGGTTTGGACATACCTGAAGTAAAGGGCATCCCGCCTGAGCACCAGCTTTACGATCTCCTAATGCGCTCGGACCCCGATGCGGCGCACTCCCGATACAATGCGCTTATCCGCCGCCTGGTCAGCTTCGAACGAGCCGTCGAATGCGCCGCGTAGCCGAGCGGGATCGTATCCAGCGTTTTATGACCGCACTGGCGGTCAAAGCGACGCGCCGGGCAAGCCTCTACTTTACCGGTGGCGCGACCGCTGTACTGTTGGGGTGGCGTGCCAGTACGATCGACGTTGACATCCATATCGTCCCCGATGACGACCCTCTTCTGCGGGCGTTGCCCGAGCTCAAGGAAGATCTGGAAATAAACGTGGAGCTGGCCTGTCCCGCGCACTTTATCCCCGAACTTCCCGGCTGGCAGGAGCGAAGTCTGTTCATCGCCCAGGAGGGGAAGTTAAGCTTCTTCCACTACGATCTGTATGCCCAGGCCCTGGCCAAGGTCGAGCGCGGTCATGCGCTCGATGTCACGGATGTCGAGCAGATGTTTCGTCGCGCTTTGATCGAGCCCGTACAGTTAAAGAATCTTTTCGAAGCGATCGTGCCGCAGCTCTACCGCTACCCGGCGATCGATCCACCGGCTTACCGGCGCGCGGTTGAGAAAATGATCGAGCATATTGAAAAATCGTGAGCCGCGCACAACTTCGGATCAAGAACAAATTGTCGCCGGAAATCAGCAGGATGAACTTCCCGGACTGTTATACTTCTTCCACCCCTCGGTGCGCCGCGACTTACGTAAACAAAATCCAGCAAGGGACCAAGCCAGCCGATATCCCTGTAGAGCAGCCGAAGAATTTTGAGTTCGTGGCCAATCTCAAGACTGCGAAACAGATCGGCCTGACGATTCCGCCGAACGTGCTGGCGAGGTCGGATAAGGTGATCAAATGAAAGAAGGCGTTAGGCGGTAGGCAGTAGGCAATAGTAAGAAGAAAACATGAAGAAAAAAATCATCAC
>CAZNES010000106.1:0-13493 GCA_964572145.1 uncultured Syntrophobacteraceae bacterium | reverse complement strand
CGATAGGGCGGCAAATTCTTCCGGCAAGACGCGCCGCAGCCGCCCGGCCACGAAACACCACAGGCTTCCTTTTCGTACACATTAGTCCTTTTCTTTCCCATTTTGTCACTTCTTTCGCCGTGCCGTAGCAAGTTCTCCAAAGCAGGTTTTCTTTAAAAACCAGCGACTTGCATTATTTCCGAGTTCCGGCACGGCGCTTGCTCATTCCCGCCTGGTAGGAAAAAATCTCGGTGAAACAAATCGCCATGACTAGATTTTCTTTTTCGAGCCTTCACGTTCGCTTAGTCTTCCTTGTCCTGCTTGCTCTTGTCCCGGCGTTTGGATTGATCCTTTACACCGCTTGGGAACAACGGCAATCGGCCGCGGGCGACGCCAATGAAAAAACGCTGAACGTCGCTCGTGACGCCGTCGAGCAGCAAAGGCAATTGATCGCCGATACGCGCCGTGTCCTCATCGCGTTGGCGCGACAGCCTGTAGTGATGTCGAGCCAACGGGGCGCCTGCCCGTTATTTCTTACCGGGCAGCTCAAACAACACGCGATTTATAGCAACCTCGGCGTAATCGACCTGGACGGCAACCTGAGATGCAGCGCGCGGCCTTATGAAGGCGCCATTAATCTCCGCGATCGGATTTACTTTCAGAAATCTATCGAGACGCGCGATTTCTCCATGAGTGATTACCAGATCGGCCGCGTCACGGGTAAGGCGACGCTCGCTTTCGGCTATCCTATCTTCGATAACCGCGGCAAGTTGCGGGGTGTCGTTTTTGCCGCGTTGGATTTGGAATGGCTCAACCGCCTGGTGGCGCAGTCGCGACTAGCTCCGGGTTCCGCGCTCTTCGTCGTCGATCGGAAGGGGACGATCTTGGTTCACTCTTCCGAGCCGGGAAAATGGGTCGGCAAGTCTTTGCCCGAGGTCCCCATCGTCAGCGTCATTCTAAAAGAACAACGCGAGGGCGCGGTCGTGGCTGCCGGCGTAGATGGAGTGAATCGTCTATACGCTTTTACCTCGCTGCGGATTTCGCGAGACAGCAGAACCTTCGTAGCGGTCGGCATCCCCACGCGCCTTGCGTATGCGGACGCGAACCGTATTCTTTTCCGCAATCTGCTGTTTCTAGGCTTGGTCTCGGCACTGGCTCTTGTAGGCGCATGGTTCGGCGGCGATCTGTTCGTCCTGCGTCAGGTAAACGCGTTGGTTGACGCTACCAGGCGGCTTGCCTTCGGAGACCTGGGCGCGCGCACCGGACTGGTTTATACCAGCGGCGAATTAGGCCAATTGGCCGAGAGTTTTAACGCGATGGGCGATGCGCTCCAAACACGGGAGACGGAGCTGCGCAGCTCCAAAGAAGAAATCCAACGTCATTGGGAGCGAACTCGGGCGCTGCATGAGATCAATCTGGCCATTAATTCTACACTGGATCTACGCGGCGTTGCGGATGTTTTGCTCGAGAAAGTTGACTGCTTCTTTTCGTATCCGACTGCCGCCGCTCTTCGTCTGGTGAACAAAACGAGCGGCGAACTCGAACCCTTCGCCTGCCGGAATATGGACGAATCCGCTTGGAAAGCGGAGCAAGGAAAGTCCGGCCGCGGTTTAACGAATGCGGTCGTGGAGACTAGGGCCCATTTGGCCGTCGAAGAGATCGATGCAGATCCTCGAACAGAAGAGGCGGAGTTTTTCCACGAAAATAATCTTGTGTCCTACCTAGGAGTTCCCTTGGCGGCCAAGGGAGAGATTCTTGGCGTCATCTCGATTTACAGCAAGGAGAGGCATCGGTTTACCGACGAGGAAATAGATTTCCTCGGGACCCTGGGAGAGCAGGCCGCCATAGCGATCGATAATTCCAGGATTTATGAGGAAACCAGGAATCGTGCGGTCGAGTCGGACACGGCCAACAAACTGAAGGGTGAATTTCTGAGCGTCATGTCGCACGAGTTGCGAACGCCTCTGGCGGTAGCCATGGGCTATACGGGAATGATCAAGGAGGGCGTACTGGGAGGGATCAACTCGCAGCAGCAGCAGGCGTTGGACAAGGTCTTACGCCGGGGACACGATCAATTATACATGATCAACAGCATCCTGTACGCAGCCTCGCTCGAGGCGCGGTCGGTTAAAGTGGAGCAAAATAACGTTAGCCTGAGCAATATTCTTGACGAACTTCGATCCACCTACGACGTGATCCTGGAGAAAAAAATCTCCCTTGCCTGGGACTACTCCTCAGAACTTCCGGTCATAAGAACCGACGCGAGGAAACTCCGGCACGTTCTGGAGAACCTCATTAATAACGCGATCAAGTTTACCGACAAAGGGTCGGTCACTATTTCAGCCCGCTGCCTTCCGGGCGCGAAAATGGTCGAGTTCTCGGTTACAGATACCGGGATAGGGATTTCCAAAGATTTCTTGCCTATCGTATTCGATATTTTCCGCCAGGTAGACGGCTCATCGACAAGGCTCCATGGCGGCGTGGGACTGGGGCTTTACATCGTAAAGAAGTTCACCGAGCTGCTGGGAGGGAAAGTCGAAGTCGAAAGTCATTTCGGCAAAGGCTCGATGTTTACCGTTACCCTACCGTACGGAACGCCTGAAGAAATCGCATCTGACTCCCAATCACAACCTTCCGCCAGCCGGGCTGCGTGACCTTTATTACCGGGCCGGGAATTGCCGCTGAACCCCTTTAAAGACCTCTACGTCCTCTTTGATTGCGCGATCTCTTGGTCCATTTTAAAGAGCTGCGCGATACGGTAAGAAAAATTCAAACAAGCTGGGAGTAAGAAGGGTCGAAAGTGATTTCTGGTCTTTGAGCTTTGCTATCCGGTGGGGCATGGAACTCTTTCCATAGACCCAAGTGCTGAAGGATCTTTTTGATGACCTCTGGCTGATCGATGAAACTGACGATCCTCATTTGTCCATGGCACTTAGGGCAAGTGAGAGGGTCTGTATCGAAGACCTTTCTTATGAAGTAGGACCAACGTTTCTCAAGGTCCTCTGATGCCGGCAGGGAATCAAGCTCGATGATCTCTTGCTCTTAGTCTCGGTGATGGACAGAGCAAAGACCGCCTATCTCAAAGCCGCACAAAGAGCCTCGGGCTTCGCCGTGGTCGGGGTCGCGGTGAAGCTGAAATTAAACCACCAGGATATCTGTGAGGAGATTGCAATCGGAGTGACAGGAGTGACGGACAAACCCTACCGCGCGCAAAGCGTGGAAGCAGCGATCCGCGGAAACAGGCTCGAAAGAACGCTCATCGAACAGGCCGCCGCTGCGATCACCGATGGTATAGACGTCATCGAAGACATCAACGGCTCCAAAGAATACCGCTCCCACCTCGCCCGCGTCACCACCGTCGGTCCGATCCAGGCCGCGAGTCAATCGTGACGCGCCTACCGCTAGAGTTATTGCTCTAAGAGTTTCTTCATCCGTTCGATGACTTCCGGCGGTTGGCTGATCACCTCTTTTGCCAACTTTCCCATCTCTTCTCCGGGGGTGGGTTCGATATCTAGATTCTTCTTCTTCGCCTCGGCCAAGAACTCAGGATCGGCCATTGTTTTCACAAAGGCCTCGCGCAAGATCTTGATCTGCTCTGCAGGAGTCCCCGGGTGAGTTACGTAGGGGCGGCCGAACTCATTGGAAGAAAGAACCACGGTGGCCAACCGGCGAGACAACTCGTCGGTCCTATACTCATTCATCAGCTCATTGAGCGTCGGGACCTGAGGCAACCTCTCATCCCGCTTTCTCCCGGTCTGCATGAGCACTCGGGCGAACCCGTTCGCACGCCACGTGCCATAGATCTGGCCGCTGAACCACGCCGCGTGGGTAAGCGCGCGGCATTGAACTTCCCCTCTTTCCGCCGCCAAATCCATTTCCGGCGCGCCCTGATAGCCTGACACAATATTGAATTTCGTCCCGATGGTTTCTCCCATCAGCTTCGGCAAATAATGGCCGGTAGTGCCTGTAGCCGTTGCACTGCACTTGGGCGGCTCGGAGGCCCACCGCACATCCTGAATTGTCTTAAACGGGGTATCGGCCCGCATATAAAGCAGATGGTCAGAGCGGTCCGGGCTGCCAAGCCAAACGAATTTAGACCAGTCAAACTGGATTTCTTTCCGTCCTGCGAGCTGATTAAAGTAGAGAGCGGGGTTGATTGACGCGATGGTCAGACCGTCAGGCTTTGCCACGCCGTAGACATTATTCGCGGCGATCGCGGAGCCGGCGCCTGACATGTTTTGCACGACGAAAGGGGGATTTCCCGGAATGTGTTTGCCCAGATGTTGGGCTATGAAACGCGCGTAGTTATCGTACGTGCTTCCTGCGCTGCTTCCAACCAGAAGCGTAATTGTCTTTCCCTGATAGAAAGGTGTCTGCGCTTCGAGATCCGATCCAAACGCAAGAGCCAACAATAGACCAAAAAGAATTCTATGCATGGCGCTCTCCTTTCCGTCGATTTAGTAACTTTCTTGAAATCTCCTTGCCTCCCTACGATCCGCCTTTCAAGCCACCTGCGAAACCAAGCAGACCGTATCAATATACAAAAGGAAGTCAATCACGCCTCAGCGTTTCTTAGGCCGCTTCCGGCATGTTATGCAATCCACCTTCGCCGCCATCGTTTTTCCTCCTTCCGATATCTTCGACGTTCAGTGAGGCCCTAGCCTTCAACCTTCTTCCCCGTGGGAAGCAAGAAGACCATTTCGGGCGAGATGACAAGCAAAAAACGAGGTAACGAAGCGGCTGCCCCTTTTCTCTGTCACGAAAGGTGATAGGAATTTGCTTTGAGGGGCCAGCCACTGAGAACTCAAAATTGCCCAGAGCGACTTCCGCCGACCCGCTTTCGAGAACCCAAAGAGCCTAGCAGAAAGGGTCTGAGCGTCGCTGATCCCCAATTTGTCGTGGAGAGTATTGTCAACTTCTGGCCGGGTCTCAAGATAGGGCTGGATATTGCCCGCCAGCCTACGGTAAGAAAGGCTCAAACGACCTGGGAGTAAGAAGGGTCGAAAGTGATTTCTGGTCTTACCAGCGCCGCAGCCAGCGGCGCAATGCGTCCGACGAACTCTGGCATCCTAATAACCGTGAGCGTCACCCAGTAGTTGACGAGGTGACGTCCCCGTTCGAGCACCCGATCGAGGATGGCCTGGGCGAGATCGGGGTCGTGGAGGACCCGGCCCCAGGCGCTCAGGGGTTTGTTGATCGGGCGGTGATGCAGGAAGCGCTCGTTGACCACGTGGAAGAGGACGTTGGCCACGTCGGGGCCGTAGCTGAGATAGCCGACTTCGTAATGACGAGGACGTGGGGATGGGTGTAGGTCGGGAGGACATAGCGGAGGCGGCCCTTGCGCGTGGCCGTGGACAGCTCGTCGATGAGGGCGGTCGCGGTGGTGAAGCGGGCGTCGAAGCCGTTCTGGATAGCGCGATAGGCGATCCTTCCCGCCGAACCAGATCGGTCGCTGCCGGATGAGATCGCTGACGTCGTTCCGTCGACCCTCGTGAACTACTTTATGAATTCCTACTGGACTTCCCGCAGTGTCGATGCCGATGGCCGGTAGGGTTGTTGAGTTGACATGAACCAGCCAGCGCGCAACATGACGCTCACACCGTACACCGAAAAAATAAAGGTTGGCAGGCCTACCGTCTGCCGAAACCAGTCGAAGGGCGGCCCGTAGCCTCTAGTGACGAAATACACAAAGGCGGTAAGCGAAATCCATACGAGCGGCAGTGTGGAGCGCAGTAGCATGTGCAGCTGCGCCTGGCGCCCCTGCACATTGCTGAATACCCACGCAGGGATCAGGAAGAACAGCACGCAGTAGAACTGCTGGTGGCCCACCTTGTAGAACACAAATGGCACAAACAGGCTCAACGTTGCGATGAGCATGGTTGGGGGGCGGGTCCGCACATAGTAGAGCGCCAGGAGGCCGTACGCGATGACCATGCACGGCAAGCTGAGGCTGTCGAGGTTGGGCTCAGGTATCCACAGCCGCAGCGGCGACCAGGTACCCCGCAGGAAGAAGAAGATGGAGAGCATCTTCGATTCTCTTCCGGCGGCAAACAGGAGTGGCTCGAAGACGGACGGCCCCCACACCGCCACCGCGACGCCGAAACCCACGGCCGAGGTGCCGAGAAAACCTGCGATCATCGACCACCGGATCTCATGTCGATGCGACAGTGCCAGGAACGGCAACATCATGATGGGGATGAACTTTAGCATTGTGCCCGCAGCCAGCGACACGCCGGCCAACGCATAACGCCTGCGGTTCACTGCCACCACCGCGGCCACGCAGCTCAGGGCCACCAGCGTGTCGTGGGTCGCGTACACGAGCGTGAATACCCAGAAGAACGGATTCAAGAAAAGAAACAGCGCTAGATACACGGCCAGACTTCGTGGCACCGCCTCCGAGCTTTCCGCCAGGCGGCGCCACGTCCAGGTGGCTAGGCCCAACCACGCTGCCACAAAAAGCGTGCGCGGCAACAGAGGGTGAAGACCGTAGACCCACGTGAGCAGCACATGCACCGGTCCATAGGCATTACCCGTGAACTCGCCATTGTCGCGGAACCACGGGTTCCCCCCCTGCAGAATCCACTGCCACTGTGCCGCGTATTTTTCGTAGTCGCCATCCATGGGCAGGGTCATGGAGAGCGCAAGCACTACCAACGAAAAGCCGGCAAAGAGGAGCTTGATCAACACGGGCGATTGCGCCCCGGCCGCGGCAGTTCGCTCGCCTCTCCGCTCCAACACCGGGGGCTGATTCTGACCGAGGTCTGTTGACATGCTGATTCCTCTTTTCCCGCCCCGCGTACCGGGCCAGAGCGAAGGCGACATAAACGCCCTCGGAAGTTGCGCCGGTCTTACCTCTCCTTCCCAGAGACGGAGCGGACAACGGGCCGCGGGTGGCCTGCTGTCCCACCTCTGCCCCCTTGTTACAGCGCGGCTAACAGGGTTGTCAACGACAGAAGGTGGCGACAGAAGGTGGCGCGGGTGGCGCGGGCCTCAGAGCCACCCGGCGGGCGCGTCTCGCTCGCGAGAGGCCGTTCGCGAACAGACCTCGGCGGAGATGCCCGGCTGGCGGGCTGAACGATCAAGCGCAGACGTCAGCGGTAGGGTTGGCGGCGAAGGATTGGCGGGACGGCGGCGCGCGATCCACGGGCTCGGCCGAGAGCGCGAGTCCGGCGAGGACCTCGCGGATTTCGCGCGGATCCTCAACGGTGGCGATCAAGCGCAGGCGCCCGCCACACCGCGGGCAAGCGAGGACGTCGAACTCGAAGGCGCGATGCATGAGCTGGGCCCAGGCCCAGTGGCGGTGCGTCGGCTCGGCGGTCGCAGAGGTAATGGGGGACAGGTCTTGCAATCACACATTCTCGTAATGCAAGACCCGACCCCGGAACACGACGCGCGAGAGCGAGGAAGGTAGGCTTCCTAGCAAAAGGAGAATGATTTGGACAGCTCTGAGACTTTCGTCTGGGGACCATTCATCGCACAGACGTTCGTTGCCACGCTGTTAAGCGGGTCCATCGTTGGTTTCATCCTGAAGTTTCTTGCGGATCGAAAAGTGGAGAAGCATCGCTTTACCCGTGACTGGAAAGAACGGTCTCTCTCAACCGTGGTTGGACCTGTCGTGATGCATTTGGGTCGTACTTCTCATGTGGCGGCGCGTTACCAAAAAACTCACAGGGAAAAAACTGCATCGTATTTCGACGCGAAGCTTATGAGGGACAGTAATGAATCGCTGAGGTCGATACTCCTGTCCAACGGCCATTTGCTTCCTGAGGACTTGCGGAGTCACGCCCATGCACTTGTGGCGCACTATGACGTGTGGCTGCGTCGCTTTGATGCAAAAGTCGCATTAGAGAAGCCCGACACCGACTCATCGTTCGATGAGTGATAGGAATTTGCTTTGAGGGGCCAGCCACTGAGAACTCAAAATGGCCCAGACCGACTTGCGCGACCCGCTTTCGAGAACCCAAAGAGCCTAGCAGAAAGGGTCTGAGCGTCGCTGACCCCCGATTCGTCGAGGAGAGTATCCAACATTGTGGTCTTAACCTCTGGCCGGGTCTCAAGATAGGCCTCGACATTGCCCGCCGGCCCATAGTAAGAAAAGCTCAAACGAGCTGGGAGTAAGAAGGGTCAAGAGTGATCTCTGGTCTTTGGTCGTGCTCGAAAAGGCCGTGACGATCAGCAACAAGGAGATCCAGCGCGAGTGCCAAAAGCGGCTGGAGAATTTCATGGTGCCGAAGATTGTCGAATTCGTGCGCGAGCTGCCGAAGACGACCACCGGCAAGATCAAGAAGACGTATCTCAAATGAGCGACCCTGATGTCGCCGCCCGCTTGGCCGCAGGTCAGGTCACGTTCATGGGTATCGAGCTCCTGGTCGCCCCGGGAGCGCTCGTGCCGCGGGCGGACACGGAGCTCTTGGGCAAGACCGCGGTGCGATTGCTCGCAGAGAAGCGACCCCTACGGCTGATCGACATGTGTTGCGGCTCGGGCAATCTCGCCTGCGGCATGGCGTCGGCGCTGGACGACGCCGAGATCTGGGCCTGCGACCTCACCGAAGCCACCGTCACCCTGGCCCTGAAAAACGTCGAGCGTCTCGGTCTCGGCTCGCGGGTGCACGTCCGGCGTGGCGATCTCTTCGCGGCGCTGGCCGAAGAAGAGCTCGGGGGAACGATCGCCGGCGTGATTTGCAACCCGCCCTACATTTCCACCGGCCGTCTCGGCAAAGAGCGTGCCGAGCTACTCGCGCACGAGCCAAGGGAAGCGTTCGACGCTGGCCCCTATGGCCTGTCGATTCACCAGCGCTTAGTGCGCGAAGCACCGGCGTTTCTCACGCCGCGCGGGCTTTTGCTTTTCCAATTCGGCCTCGGCCAAGAACGACAAGTCGTGGCGCTGCTCGAGCGGGCCGGGCAATATACCGACATCGAGCTGGTCAAGAACGAAAACGGCGAGCCGCGCGTGGCGGTCGCCAGGAAACGGCAATGATCATCAAAGACGAGGTCCGGCAGTTCAAGTGATAAGTGATAGGAATTTGCTTTCGAGGTTCAAAGTCAAAGGAATGGCTTCAACGAGATCATGGGGAGATAGAACTCGCGGGTTTTCTTTGCGGCCCGCTCACCGCCCGGGGGGTTGGCGCAACGCCTCATCGACCAGCGCTAAGTCGGCTACCTGCGAAACGTCGACATTCTCTTTGATGTTCCCGGCTTCCTTTTCAAGCGCAATCAGCCGCTTGACCGCCTCGGGCTGAATGCGCGCGTCCTTGCTGAAAAACGAAGCGGTAAAATCATAGGACTTCTGCGCAATGTCTTTGTCCATCTTGAACAGCCGCGCGATCATGTCGATGCTTTCCTGGCGGCGCTCGCGGATGAAGCGCAGCGCTTCGATCTCCGCGCGGATGACCTTCTTGATCTGTTCTCTTTGAGTTTTGATCTTGTCCAGATGGACGGTGATACCGACGAACGGAAACTGCGCGACGTCGGAGGCCTTGACCAGGATCTTGAACCCATGTCTTTCGGCCTCGAAGGGCCAGGGAGGCGAAATCGCCGCGCCGGCGATTCTTCCGGAGAGCAGAGCTTCGAGAAGGACCTTCTCCTCGCCGATCGTGAGAAGCTGAACGTCCTTCAGCGGGACGAGTCCGTAGTGCTGAAGGATCAGCTTCGTGACCTGATAATTCGTTCCGCCGGGGTCGGTGACGCCCAATAATTTTCCTTTAAGATCTTGAACGCTTTTTTCTTTGCTCACCAGAGCGAAGAACGGCGCCACGGTGCTCGAAGCCACGGCGCGCACGGGAAGTCCTCGCATCGCCGCGCGCAGGGTCGAGCCGATGTTCATCGAATAGTCCACCTGATTCGTCGCCAGCGCCGTGATCGCTATCCGTGGCGCGACTTGCACCAGCTCGACGTCCAGCCCCTGCTTGGCGTAGAAGTTCATCTCCTTGGCGACAAATGCGCTGAAGAACGGCAGGCCGCGGCTCGCGTAGACGATTTTGATCTTCTCCATGCTCTGCGCGGGAGCGGAAGCGGGAATAATAAAGACTGCAAGAAGTAATATCCCAGCCAAGCATGAACGGTTAGCGATCATTTTTCTCTCCTGAAAAATTATTGTTTCACGAAGCTCCAATCGAAGGCCTGCGCCGGATCGGGGGCGCGCTCGAGCTTCAGCTCTTTTTGGACCTCTTCCATGGTGGCGCGGAGCGCCTCCGCGCCCGGCGCGCCGCTGGACGACCAGGTCTCCACGGCCATGTCGTAGCTTCCCTGCGCGAGTGGCAATTCCATCGCAGTCCATTTGGCGATCGACTTGACGCTCTCCTGCCGGTTGGTTTTGGCGAACTGGATGGCGCGCAGGGTGGCGCGCACGAGCTTGCGGATTTCTCCGCTCTGCTTTTGAATGCGCTCGACGGTAGTGCCAAAACCCGCGATCGGGGAGGGAACGATGTCGCCGACGAACAGTATTCTCGAAAACCCTTCCCGTTCGAGCATGATATTGTACGGCGCTTCGATGAGCGTGGCGTCGATCGCGCCGGACTTGAGCGCCGCCAGCCGGTTGAGCCCGCCGCCGACCGCAAGGATCTTCACGTCGTGACCCGGCGCCAGTTTATATTTGTTCAGCACCGCGCGCGCCATGGTGTCGCTGCTGGCCCCGAAGGAAGAGATGCCGAGGACTTTTCCTTTGAGTTTGTCCATCGAAGTAATTCCGGGCTGGGCGATCAGCGCGAAGTGCGGCTTCTCGCAAATCGTCAAGACCACGCGCAGGGGAATGCCTCGCAACGCTGCCCGTATCGTCGAGCCGAGGGCGGTCGTATAGGCGACGTCGCCCGAAATCACGGCCTGGAGCGCCAGCCTCGGATTCATGATGACAAAATCGACATCCAGCCCCTCGTCCGCGAAAAATCCCCTCTCTTTCGCCAACGCCGCCGGGAACCAGGTGAGCGACTTCGAAGGCGCAGAGACAATCAGTCTGCTCGTTTGGGAAAACGAAGGCGCGGGCGCGAGGACAATCCCCTCCAGAGCGAGAAACCGGATGAGACGCGCGATACGCATACGGACAGAGATCCTTCTGCATCGATTGGCGCCCCGAAGTCAAGGATGGACTGATCAACCGAGCTGTGTTAAAGGGTAATGCCGAAGCAGGCGGGTGTAGCTTTGCAGGTTCCTAAAGCTTAGGTGATACGGGAGGAAAAATCCCATGTCCATTATCACTATCACACGGGGAGCTTTTAGCGGCGGTCCCGAGCTGGCCGAGCGGGTCGCGGCACAGTTGGGCTATCGGTGCGTGAGCCGCGAAGTCTTGATTCAGGCGAGCGAGCGCTACGGCATACCGGAAGCGAAGTTCACCGAAATCCTGGATACCGCGCCGCGCTGGTGGGAGCGGTGGCAGGAGGGATTGCGACTCTATCGCATCGTGCTTCAGGCCGCGATGTGCGAGGTCGCGCAAGGGGGAAATCTCGTTTATCACGGCCACGCGGGACAGGACCTCTTCCCCGGCATTCGACACGCGCTCAGGGTTTATCTCACCGCGCCGATGAGCTACCGGGTGGAGCAGGTGCGCTCCAGAGAAGGGATGAGCGAAGGCGCGGCGCAGCACTATATCGAGCAGGTGGACAAAGCGCGCACGCGCCGGTTACAGGCCTTGTTCGGCGGCGACTGGCGCGATCCGAGCCGTTACGATCTCGTTCTCAACGTCGGTCATATGAGCCTGGAGAGCGCGTCGCATCTGATCGTAGAGTCCGTGCGCCGGCCGGAATATCAGCCGACGACCGAGTCCGAGCGGGCCTTTCAGGACCTGACGATCGCCGCAAGAGTGCAGGCGGCGCTGGTCGTTTCTCCGAAGACGCGCAACCTCACGATCAACGTCAGCGTCGATGGTGGACGGGCGCGTCTCTCCGGCATCCTTGCCAATCTGGACCTGGAGCGGGAGATCGTGCGCATCGTCGAAGGAGTTCCGGGGGTCACAAAAGTCGAAACGGAGTTGGAATCTCCGCCGATCGAATACATGTACCCGTAGGCCGCTCACAAATGCACAATTGGAGTACTGGAGTAGTGGATTCATGCTGATGAACCAACACTCCAATACTCCCGTACTCCAACACTCCAGTCCTTTTCGCCCTTGACAGCCCTTGCGCAGATTTAATAATCCTAGAACTCAACTTACAATGTTTTACGAAAGGCAGGATCGTAATGACTGAATATTTGGAAGACAACGCGCCATACTATGATCAGTGGATCAAACAGGAAGGCGTGCCGGTTGTCGAGGGTTACGGCGTAGACGTCGCGGAGATTCCGCTCGGGCCGTGGTCGCGAAAGGGAGGACGGGGCGCCTTCGTGCAGCTCCGCGGGATGGAGGGCGCCACGGGGATGGAAGTGGTCGAGGTTCCGCCGGGCCGGTCGCTCGAGCCCGAGAAGCACCTGTATGAAAAAGTTTTTTACGTTATCGAGGGGCTGGGCTCCACGGAAGTTTGGCAGGAGGGGCAGGGGAAGCGGTTCTTCGAATGGGGTCCGGGCAGCTTGTTCGCGACGCCGCTCAATTCCTGGTACCGGCTGATTAACGGC
This sequence comes from uncultured Syntrophobacteraceae bacterium, assembly GCA_964572145.1. Classification (GTDB taxonomy): domain Bacteria; phylum Desulfobacterota; class Binatia; order UBA9968; family UBA9968; genus JAJPJQ01. The sequence goes on along the minus strand of CAZNES010000106.1, from coordinate 974 downwards.
GGAGGCCAGCGCGCGCTGCTCACGGCGGTGACCAATGCGCCGATGATCATGGATATGTTTCACAACGCGGATTTTGTCTTCAACTGCAACTATCAATTCAAAGACCGCTACAACGGCGAGGAGAACTACTTCGAGGTCACCAACAAGCGGTACACTTTAGGCCGGGGCAACTATTGGGACACCAATTTCATCGCCGACGTGGCGACGGCGTTGATCGACGCCCACGAGTACAAGGGGAAGGGCGGGGGCTTTACCGGATTTGAAATCGCGGGCAACTCGCTTGTCGGTCATCTGGTCGAATGGCCGGTCGGCATGTACCACAAGGCTCATTATCACGGCGCCGGCGCCGTCTTGCTCATTCTCAGGTCGGAAGGCTACACGATCATGTGGCCGAGCGAATTGGGAATCCATCCCTACAAGAGCGGCCACGGCGACAAAGTCGTGCGCGTCAACTGGAAGCCCGGCACCGCGTTCGGGCCGCCGAACGGCTGGTTCCATCAGCACTTCAACTTAGGCGAAGAGAAAGCGCGTCAGCTCGCGCTGCGCTACGGCAGCAAGCGGCACAAGATGGGTTTTTACGTCGCCGCGCAAAAGCGCGACGGCGGGGTCTTTATTAGCGTCAAAGAGGGCGGCACGCTGATCGAATACGAGGATGAAGATCCGGAGATTCGGAGAATTTACGAAGCGGAAATCAAGCAACGCGGCATTCCGTGCAAGATGCCCTCGCTAGCCGCCTGAGTCGATAGAAGTGTTTTTGAATATTAGCAGGCTGCTGGAAAAAACGGTCTCGTGCTTCGACAAGCTCAGCACGAACGGAAAAAATCCTTAGTTTCCCGGATTGCCTCCGTTCGTCCTGAGCGTGTCGAAGGGTGAACGGAGGGTTCTTTAGGCAACCTTCTAGAGTTGGGGTTTGCTGCCCAACGCCGCCGCGCCGATTCCTTCCATCAGCAGGCGAAAGGCGAGGATCGCTGCGC
>CAZNES010000105.1:0-13982 GCA_964572145.1 uncultured Syntrophobacteraceae bacterium | reverse complement strand
CAACGTAATCTTCCGGTTGGGTGTGAGGAATGATTCTACTAATCGCTGTGAAATGCTCGTCGTAAGCGACGATTGCATCACAACCATAGACGAGCGCGGCGATAGCGTGCGGTACGTCGCTGGCATCCCTCAGAGCACCGAACATGCGAGCATGGCGCGTTCTCTCACCACGAGTGACCAAAGGAAGGATCTGCAGAGGTAAAGCGAGAATCTTCTCAAGCGCAGCCTTGCCATAACCAGTTCCCATGTGGAAGTTTGGCGCGTTGTCGATGGCAAAGATATACAGTTCATGCAACGCATAAAACGAAGTTGCAACCGATAGCGAGCCTTCGATCACTTTCGCGAAGAATTTTTCCGTGCATCGGTAGCGGGCCCTTTCAACGGCCTGGGTGAGGAAAAGGGGTCAAGTCCGCTCTTGGCTCACGCTTTACTGCCACGTCTCCCACAAAGCAAAGCCCGGCTAGGAGAGCCAGTCCGGGCGATGATGCGGAATCAAAGATGTGACCGGATCGGGAGACCCAGCCGAAGCTATTTTCGCGTAAAATAGGGCAAATTCGTTATGAAGGCAATCTGAACTCCTTACTCGATTACTGCAATTGTTCTATGGCCCGCCGGTAATATAATTCTCGAGCTGCTTGATGACGAATTCCCGTTCAGAGATGACCGCTTTGACCACATCGCCGATTGAAATGAGGCCGACCAATGTTTCCCCTTCGACGACAGGAAGGTGACGGATGCGCTTATTGGTCATAAGCGCCATGCATTCATCTACGGATTGCCCGGGATCGACAGTAGTCACTTCAGATGACATGATTTCTTCTACGGATGTTTTCTTGGAGGCTTTTCCTTTCAAAATAACCTTCCTGGCGTAATCCCGTTCTGAAAAAATGCCTGCGAGACTCTCTCCATCCAACACAACTAATGCCCCGGCATTTTTTTCGGCCATCAATCCAAGCGCATCAAAAACAGTGGTATCTGGAGAGACGCACCAAATCTGATTTCCCTTTTGCCGTAAAATGTCACGTACAGTTATCATCGCTATACCCTCCTTTCATCTTTTCTTCTGACGAACATTTTAAGACTTCAAAGCCGCAAAGAGCTTGTTAAGACTTTCCTTGGCGTCGCCGAAAAGCATCATGCACTTCGGGTCGTAGTAGAGGTCGTTGTCCACGCCGGCAAAACCCGGGCGCAGACTGCGCTTGAGCACGATGATCGACTTCGCTCGGTCGACCTCCAGGATCGGCATTCCATAGAGCGGGCTGTTCCGGTCATTCTTTGCGGCCGGGTTCGTTACATCATTGGCCCCTACCACCAGCGCGATATCGGCTTCGGGGAAGTACGGATTGATCTGCTCCATCCCGTACAATTGGTCGTAGGGGACGTTCGCCTCCGCGAGCAGGACGTTCATGTGCCCGGGCATGCGTCCGGCCACCGGGTGAATGGCGTACTTCACGTTGATGCCGCGCTCCATCAGCAGCTTCGCCAGCTCCGCCACCCCATGCTGGGCCTGCGCAACCGCCATCCCGTACCCTGGAACGATGATGACGGACCGCACGACCTCCAATAGAGCAGTTACCTCTTCAGGGAAGATGCTGCGCACGGTCCCTTTCGCTTCCGCTCCCTGGTCACTCTTCTCCTTGGCAACCTTGCCGAAGGCGCCAAACAGGACGTTAACGACCGAGCGATTCATGGCCCTGCACATCAACAGAGAGAGGAGGAAACCCGAGGTTCCATCAAGGGATCCGGTGATGATCTGGATTTTGTTCATGAGCACAAAGCCCATGGATGCATCGGCGAGACCGCCATAGGAATTCAGCAGCGCGATGACCACCGGCATGTCGGCCGCCCCGATGGGAATGACCAGGAGAAGTCCGAAAACAAATGACAGGGCGACCATCACTTGGAACACCACTGGCGTCGCAGGAGCGATGACCAGGTAGATCAGGCTTCCTACGATCACTGCAAGCAAGCTGAAATTCAAAAGGTTCTGTCCCTTGTATGTGATCGGATGTCCCGGCAACAACTCCTGCAGTTTTGCGGCAGCCATGAGACTTCCGGTAAACGTCAGGCCGCCCACAACAACTTCGAATCCGAGCGGTATCATCACTACGGCGCTGAGCACGCCGTGGTGGCGAAAGTATTCCGAAATTCCTACCAGGCAGGCCGCCAGCGCCCCGAGCGAGTGCGAAAGGGCCGTGCGCTGCGGCACGGCGGTCATCGGTATGCGCAGCCCCATCGTTCCCCCCACGATAGAGCCGATGATGAAACCCAGGATGATCCATTTGTAAGTGACGATTTCCGGATGGAACAGCGTCCCGACGACGGCCATCAGCATACCGAACGCAGCCGCCTGCATGCCTTTCCGGGCGTATTTGGGGGAGCTTAGCCCTTTCAATCCCAGAATAAACAAAGCCGAGGAAAGAATGTACGAATACTTCAGCGTCTCCGCATGCAGCCTGGGATGAACCATCCATTCAGGGCCCTCTCCGCGCTGCTGAGACCAATACAAAAATGCTATAATGCCGGCTCCAAGAACGATCAAAGTCACCAGGACCCGACCGAACGGAACTCTCCTTGGCTGAGCCGTTTGTTCCTCTGATCTCTTGAACATGCTCAGCATACGGTCCGTGATCAGAAAGCCGCCGACTACGTTGGTAGTGGAACAGGTCACCGCGATAAATCCCAGGATCGTGCTGAGCGGGCCGTAATCCGCTCCCGCAACCACCAGCGATCCAACGAGTGAGATGCCGGCGATCGCGTTCGTGGCGGACATCAGCGGCGTGTGCAGCAAAGGCGGAACGCGTGTGATTACGTGATAGCCGAGAAATCCGGCCAGCATAAAGATGTAGAGCCCGATTTCGAGTTCAGTTGTCATAGCTCGATCTATTCACCGCTAAGACCCGGAGAACGCCGGGAGAATATAAATAAAATATTCGGCCTCCTGGCGGTTTAAGGCGCCAGCAGTTCCCGCACACGCGGGTTGACCACCTCCTTATTATGAGTAAGCAAGGTTTCTCGAATGATCTGGTCTTCTAAGTTCAAGTGCAGCTCTCCATCCTTTGCCAGCAACTGAAGGAAGGCAGCGATGTTTCTTGCGTACATTTGACTGGCGTGGTACGGAATGGTGGAGGGTAGGTTAACGGGTCCGACAACGGAGACCCCATCGACCTCCACTGTCTCTCCAGGACTGGTGAGTTCACAGTTTCCTCCGGTTTCAGCGGCTAAATCCACGATGACAGATCCACTGCGCATTCCTTTGACCATCTCTTGAGTTATTAATATGGGGGCTCTTTTTCCCGGAACCGCCGCAGTGGTGATGACTACATCACTTTCCGCCAGCACGCGTGTCATCATCTCTCTTTGCCTGCGATAGAAATTCTCATCCATAGCCTTTGCGTATCCGCCGGCTGTCTCTGCTTCCTTAGTTTCCAGCCCCAATTCGACAAATTTAGCACTCAAGCTTTCGACCTGTTCCTTGACAGCCGGCCGGACATCATAGGCCTGCACTACAGCGCCTAAACGGTGAGCAGTAGCGATGGCCTGAAGCCCTGCGACTCCCGCCCCTATCACAAAGACGCGAGAGGGAGTAATGGTTCCGGCTGCAGTCATCATCATAGGGAACATTTTCTTCAGTAAGCCGGCGGCCAGAAGAACGGCCTTATACCCTGCGACCGTCGCCATGGAACTCAAAGCGTCCATGGATTGTGCCCGGCTAACGCGGGGAAGTAATTCCAGAGCGAACGCCGTCACGCCCGTTTCAGCAAGCTCCCTTATAGACTCGGGATTGGCTAAAGGATCCAGAAGTCCTAACACAACTTGACCTGAGCGAAGAAGCTCTAGATCAGGATTACGAGTGGGAGAATTCGCCGCCAAACCGTGCATTCGAAGGACGATATCCGCTTCGGAGAAGAGGCGAGCCCTCTCAACTGCAATGCTGGCGCCTTGTTCCTCGTATGCAGTATCGGGAAAACCTGCCTTCTCACCAGCGCCACGTTGCACGAGAACCTTCATCCCAATATTGGTCAAGACCGGCACGACTGCAGGCACCAGTGCAACACGCCGCTCATGCGGATAGGATTCGACAGATACTCCGACGATCATCTAAGCCTCTGGTTCATTTGAGCACTTGGTCTCAGTGTCGCTGTGGGAGTCTAGCCTTTCAGCCTTGACAATGTGCTCCCTTCCCTGACGGTGAGATAAAAAAGTCCGGCTGGGGAGAGCCAGTCTGGGCGAAGATGCGGATCAAAGATGTGACCGGATCGAGTGACCGAGCCGAAGTTGGTTGCGCGTAAAATAGGGCAAATTTACCAAGATGGCAACAGGCAATAGGCGTGAGGCGCACTTAGCAAAGTTTTGAGTGTTGAGTTTTGAGTTCGAGGCCGTAGAAAAACATTGGGAAGGGCCGGGGCGGAAGCCGGGTGCGCAAAAGAGATAAGAAATGAAAAAGAAGAAAACCATCACCACCGATGAAAGAGGCTCACGAAGGTGACGGCGGCGGTTTCCTCATCGACCGCAAATTCGATCATAAAGGGTCCCGCTCGAACAAAGAACGTAGGGAGATTGGAGTCGTAAAAGGTCGGAAAGCGTTCCGGGAGGTCGGGCTCCGCTGCAATCCGCGCTAAAGTCTTGTCGAGAAGCTCCGACTCGACAGGCTTCCCAAAAGCTTGACAGGGTTTGGGATTTCACAGCTTGTCATATTCCATGTCGCTTGCTTTTCCCGCAGCGATTTCCTTTCGCGCTTTGCGGGCCGCAGCGACAAGTCGGGATTTCTTGCGCTCAAACAGACCGTCCCATCTCTCATCGTCCCGGGCCTCTTCCACCAGAGCCCGCAACTCTTCCACAACCCGCTCCTGGACCTTTTCCGGTAGGGACTCGATCATTTTGACTACAGTTTCTGTCGCTTTGCTCATGACGGTTCGTATTGTACCAAAGGCTTTCTCCTACTTCCACCTGAGTTTACCGGCTCATGCTCGCCTCCGCATAGCCGATCGATAGAGCCTCATTCCTTTTGCCTTCACTTCACCGATACAGCAGCACCGACTAGCGCTTGCTTAACCACGGACTCGTCGGCTCCGGCTAAGGCGTCGCCCCTTATCGACGCGTCACGGTCATTTCTGCCCGACCTGTTTGCGCAGAGACGCCAGCATCTCCTCGGGAGATTGTTTGGTGAGGATACGGCCGAATTGGCTTCGATAGTTCGACACCACGCTGATGTTCTCGATGACGAAATCGTAAATCCGCCAGTCGCCGCTTTGCGAGATCATCCGGAAGTTGATCGGGGTATCCGTGGACCCCGATATGAGCTTGGTATCGACCTCGACCTTGCCCTCTCCGAGCGCTCTTTCTTTCCCGAAGGTAACCTCCTGGTCCTTGTACGACAGGATCAAGTCCAGGTAGACGTTTTCGAGGAGAGTTCGATAGAGCTGCATGAATTCTTTTTGCTGCTCGGGCTTCAGCTTGTCCCAGTTTCGCGACAGGGTGCTCTTCGAAAGCTCGACGTAATCGAAGGCATTGTCAAAAATCTGCCGCAGCCGCTTTTTTTTGGCTTCCCTGGACGCATCGCTTTTAAGAGCCGGGTCCCGCAGCACGACCAGCACCTGGTTGATGCGCGATTTGATCGTATCGAGCGCCGAGTCCGCATGGACTTGAATCGGGAACAGCGAGACAACCAGAAGACTTAATCCGATAAACGCCTTTCTCATTGACCACCTCATTTGCTTTCCTTGGTTTGTTTTTTCTCTACGTCGCCGAACGCATATTTGCTGATGAGCTCCATGATGTCCACGGGCGGCTCGGTTTCGGTGATGGTTCCACCGGGCTTCAACTGGCCGCCCCCGCCGCCGGCGTCGATTTTCACGAACTTATCGCCCAGCAAGCCGTTCGATTTGATCGCCGCCATGGCGTCGCTGTATATCTTGACGTCGTTTCCGATCCTCAACTCCACCACGGCCACCTGGTCTTTCTGATCCATGGTAAATCCGGCCACCCGGCCGATCTGCATGCCCAGCATCTCCACCGGGCTGCCCACTTTCAGGCCGGACACCGAGGTGAACTTGGCGAACAGCGGATACGACTTGTCGCCCAGCATGGAAATATCGCCGAGCTTCAACGTCAGATACGCCACGCATAGAAGAGATAGGACCACAAAAATCCCGACCGTGGTCTCCATGGAATATTTCTTCATGACATCATCCTTTATATAAGGAACGACGTTATCACATAGTCGCCGACGAGAACGACCACGCATGAGAGCACGACCGCCGCCGTGGTGGACAGACTGACGCTCTTGGCGCCATGAGCGTCGGTGCGCATGTGCGTGAAATAGCCCTGAAAGCTGCAGATGGTCGAGACCATCACCGCAAAGATCAGCGCTTTGAGAAAGCCGCCCATGACGTCCTTGGCGTCCACGCCGGTCTGAATCTGGTCGACGTACACTCCGGCATTCAGGCCGAGCAACATAACACCGGTGAAATAACCCCCGATGATGCCGGCGGTGTCGAACAGCGCCGTCAGCAGGGGAAAGCTCACGATCGCGGCGACGATCCTCGGGCTTATCAAGTAGCCGAGCGGATCGATGCGCATCGTATAGAGGGCGTCGATCTGCTCGGAGATGCGCAGGATGCCGATCTCCGCGGTCATCGAAGAGCCCGCCCGCGCGATAATCATGATGGCCGTCATGACCGGACCAAGTTCCCGGATCAATCCCAAAGCCACGGCCGAGCCCAACACTCCCTGCGCGCCGAATTTAGCCAGGGCGTAATAAATCTGCAGCGCCATGACCATGCCGGTGAAAAGGCCGATCAGCGACACGATGCCCACCGTCTTGGCGCCGATATGAGACAACTGCTCGAGGATACGCGACGCCTGGTTGCGCTGGAAAATCTGCGCGAACGCCTTGGCAAAAAAAATAGTCGCCGCGCCCATATCGTTGACCCAGCTTATGGCCAGCCTGCCCAGCGGCGCGAACGGCGACGTCAAAGACGCGCCGCCCGGCCCGGGTTCTTCGCTCCCGGCCTGACTTCGCACTGGGATTTTATTGTCAGCCATTTTTTGATTTCCCGGCCACCCGAATCCGCGATGGTACCAATGTTACGGAACCCGCGCAACGGCTGGGTGCTGTATTTTCACGGCGAAACAAGATAACTTGTCACGCGATTGGGAAAAATACGGTTAGGGAGAATCGTTATGAAATGCCCGAGCTGTCAGTCCGATCTCACCGGCGAGCCGAAGTATTGCAGCGAGTGCGGATACCACATCGAATCGGAAGCGCCGATTTTGTCGCCCGCCTCCGGCTCGGAGTCTCCGGCCCGGGAGAATCGCACGGCAGTCGGCGAGGGCGCATTGAAGGCGCCTTCAGGCTTTAGCCGCACGCTTTCCACCGAACTGGTCGCCCGGCAAATGGAATTTCGCGTCATGGTCAAATTAGGCGCGCTGATCCAGAGCCGAATCTACCAGCCGGGAGAAGTCCTGATGCGCAAAGGCGAAACCCATCGAGATCTTTTTATCCTGACTCACGGCATGGTAGAGATATCGCGGCAAGAGGGGGATACGGAATTTGTGCTGAACGAAATCGAGCCTCCGTACATCCTCGGCGAGATCGCTTTTCTATTCGGCACGCCCCGAACGGCTACGGCAACGGCAAAAACGGAAGTCAAGACGTTCGTTTTAAAATATGGCGACTTAAAGGCGCTTCTGAAAGATTTTCCCGCATGGCTCCCTCCCCTCTTGACCTCGTTGGCGAGCGATATGAAGTTGCTCCATCATAAGGCCAAGATTGCGGAGAAAAAGATTTTGGAAATCGAGGAAGAAGGGAAGCCTCGAACTTAGGACGGAGAAAAATGAGCGAGCCGCTGATCGAATTTAAAAACGTCACAAAGCGTTTCGGCAACCGGACGATCCTCGATCGGGTCAATCTGGAAGTCCATGACGGTCAAACGACGACCATCATCGGCAAAAGCGGCACCGGCAAGAGCGTGCTCTTGAAGCACATGATCGGGCTGCTCGCGCCGACCGAGGGAAACATCCTGTTCCGGGGCAAGCCCGTGGAAAAGATGAGCCGGAATGAGTTGGACGATTTGCGCAGCCAGTTCAGTTACTGTTTTCAAAACAACGCTCTTTTCGATTCGCTCACGGTCTTTCAGAATATCGCGCTGCCGCTCAGGCAAACCACCCGGATGAGCGAGAACGAAATCGAGCGCAAGGTCATGGAGCGCATCGAGCAACTGGAGCTTTCGGAAGTGCCGCACAAGTATCCCTCGGAGCTCTCGGGCGGCATGCAAAAGCGGGTCGCGCTCGCCCGCGCGCTGATCACCGACCCCAAGATCGTGCTCTTCGACGAGCCCACCACCGGCCAGGACCCGATCCGCAAAAACGCCATCTTCAGCATGATCGTGCACAACCAGAAGAAATTCGGCTTCACCACCCTCATGATCAGCCACGACATTCCCGACGTATTTTTCATCTCCGACCGGATCCTCGTGCTCTATGACGGTCAGATTATTTTTCAGGGCCCCTATGAAGAAATCGACAAGCTGCAGCATCCCATGGTCGATGAGTTCGTCAAAAGCCTGGAACATTTTCAAGACGAATTGACGGGACTTTACTCTAAGAAAACTTTCAGCAAAGTCTACGAAAAGGCGGTGAGCCGCAAACAGCCGGACGAAAACCTTACCGTAGCCGTGTTCACCGTGGCCGACCTGGACGGGGTGAGCGAGCATCTGGGCAACACGACGGCGCAAGAGATCGTTCAATCTTTGGCGATTTACGTCAATAAGCACTTCGGCGAGGTGGGGATCTCCAACCGGTCGGGCAGGGACCGGATCGTGACGATCCTGGCCTTTACCGATCGCGCCGCCGCCGAAGGTTTGATGGAGAATCTCGCCGGGGATCTTCGCGAACGGGGACTCGTCGATATTCAGCCTGCGGGAACTTACATCCTGTCCATCCTTGCCGGATTGGCCGAAGGAAAAGCCGGCGAGGACATCGACGTCATCTCGGGAAGGGCCGGAGCGCAACAAAAAGAAATCGCCAGATTTCAGTGCGACGCAGCGAAGTGAAGCAAAAAAGAAAAAACGGAATTTAGGCCATGTCACTTTTCGGTAGGTTCCGGATGTGCGGTTGCATAGCTGGCCGCCTCCGCGCCGGACAGACGGCCGAAGACCGCGCCCGACATGAGTCCCGAGGCCCCGGGATAATTGAAATAGAAGAGCCCGCCGACCAGCTCGCCTGCGCCGTAGAGACCTGGAATAGGACGGTTTTCCGTGTCGAGGACCTCTCCTTTTGAAGAGATTCTAAGCCCGCCGAAAGTAAAAGTGATCCCCGTCGTCACGGCAAATCCCACGAAAGGAGGCGCGTCGAGCGGCAGGGCCCAATTGGTTTTAGGCGGAGAAATTCCCGCCGTCCTCTTTCCATCCAGAATGGCCGGATTGAATTCACCCGGTTGTACCGCGGCGTTGAACTCCCGCACGGTGCGAACCAGGCCCTCCACATCGATCTCGAGCTTCTTCGCGAGCTCTTCGATGGTGGAAGCCTCTGCCTTGGTGACCTCGCGGATCCGGTACTCTTCGCGCAAAAGGTTCAATACTTTCGAGTCGAAGATCTGAAAGGCGACCCGCTGAGGTTGGGTTAGGATGCGCCGTCCGTATTCAGCGTAGGTGTAGTTACGAAAGTCCGCCCCCTCGTCAACGAAGCGCTCTCCCTTGATATTGACGATGATCCCCAGGGGATAGGAGTGCTTCTGAAAAAGTTCTCCGACTTTCCGGTCGCCGAACGGAGGGGCGTTGAGATCCCAGGCAACCGCGTGACACGAGCTCCAGTGGCCGAAAGGTTGCGCCCCGATGTCGAGGGCCATCTTGATCCCATCGCCGGTGTTGTAAGGCGTGCCGCGAACTTTGGCGAGCTCCCAGTCCTTGCCCAAGTATCGGCAACGCCACTCGGCGTTGGCCTCGAATCCTCCCGATGCCAGCACGACGGCCGGAGTATTAATCTCATAAAAACCTTGCACACCCCGGATCTCGATCCCGGTGATCCTGCCGTCCCTGGATATGAGCAGCCGCGTCGCCTTCGAGCCATAGCGGATTTCGATCCCGTCCTTGGCCGCGCGCTCGAAAAGAGCGCCGACCAGTCCCGGTCCGCCGCCGACCGCCTCGACCACAAGACCGCCCCAGAAGCGGAATTTTTCTTTCACCCGGAAGGCCTGGCGGCCAAAGGCCAGCGTCCAACGCACCCCCTTGTCGCGCAGCCATTGCATGGTAGGAAAGGAGTTGCGGATCAGAGTCAGAGCGAGGTCGGCGTCCGTCAGATATTCCGTGACTCGCAGCATGTCGTTATAGAACTGGTCCTCACTGTAGGGCTCGACCTCAATCGAGCGAATCTCCTGTTCGGACAGATCGGGGACCAAGCTCTTGATGTCGTCGATGCCCTGGAAGGTAAAGCGCAAGATGCCGCCGGTAAAAAACGAATTTCCTCCGCGCCACTCCTCCGGGGCCTTCTCTACGACCAGCACGGAAGCTCCGGCCTCTCGGGCGGACAGGGCCGCGCACAGGGCGGCATTGCCGCTGCCGACGACGGCCACGTCAAACTTCTTTTTTGGTTCTTCCATTGTGCTTCGCTCTCGCTCGACGAATGCGAATGTTCGTCGCGAAACTTTTCCGCTCAGTTTGTTTTATGGCAAATTCACCGCTCCTTGACAAGTTGATTCCAACTCAGGCAAAAGGAGCCAGGCCAATAGTTTCGTCGGCGTCGCAACACCCCCAAAGCGAAAGGAACTAGAGGGAGAGATGCGAAACAAAAAAGTCGTAGGTATAGGGTTCGTTTTTTTGTTACTGGGAACTTTCGCTCACCTTGCGCCGGCGCAGCAGGCGCCAAGAAAATTATTGGTCGCCCACGCGGGATTGATCTCCACGCATACGAGCATCTGGCTGGCCGAAGACCAGGGCTTTTTTAGGAAGCACGGGCTTGACGTTACCTCGGTTTTTACCGGAAGCGGATCAGTGACCTCCCAAGCATTGCTCGCCGGCGAGGCAAAACTCGCTTCCACCAGCGTCGGTCCCACCGCGAGCGCCGTGGGAGCGGGCGCCGATCTCGTGATCGTGGCGGGAACAATTCATATTCTCCCTTATCAGTTTTGGGTCCTACCCCAGGTGCGTCAGCCGGCGGACTTGAAGGGAAAGAGAGTCGCCATCAGCACTTTCGGCTCCGGCAGCCACCTCGCGGCTGAAGTGGCGCTGCAGCAGCTCGGCTTGGATCCCGTGCGGGACAAGATCGCGATCATGCAGGTCGGGACCCAGCAGGATCGGGTCGCGGCTCTGGTTACCGGCAGAATCGAAGCGACGCCCTTGGAGCCTGGATTCGGGGATGCCGCGCGGGACAAGGGGCTCACGGTCATGGCCGACCTCACCAAGCTTGATGTTCCCTACCTGAATACCGTCATCGTCGCCGATCGGCGCTTTGCCAGGGAAAATCCGCAGGTCATCGAATCCTTTCTCAAGGGCACGATCGACGGTTTGGCGTTTTTGCTTAACCCGGCCAATGAAAAGGTGGCTCAAAGGGTGCTGGCCCGTCGCTTGAGGCTGACCACGCCTCAGAGCATTCAGATCATGTACGATACGACCGTGGAAATCCACGCGAAGACCAAGGTTCCAAACGCCCCGCTCGCGGGGGTCCAGAATATGATCGATGCCTTGTTGAGGATCAATCCCCGCATGGCCAAGCTCAAGGCCGCCGATCTGGTCGATAATTCCTTCATCGAGCGGTTGGAGAAATCGGGTTATCTGCGCGACGCAATGAAAGGAAGTCGTTAGCCAGTGCCCCGAGTCACGGGAAGCCATTTAATTTGTCAGGCGCTCAAGCTGGCCGGTGTGAGAAATATTTTCGCGCTGGCCGGCGACCATATCCTGCCGGTGCTCGACGTGATGGCGGACCAGGACTTCCGCATCCTCGACACGCGTCATGAGCAGGCGGCGGTCCACATGGCGGACGCCTGGGCTAGAATCACCGAGCAGCCGGGCGTCTGCATGTACACCACGCCGGGTTTCGCTAACGCGATTCCCGGCCTCGCCAATGCCATGCACAGCGAAGCTCCGGTCATCTCCATCGCCGGCTGCGCCGACATGCGCGACTTGGGACGGGGCGCCCAGCAAGAAATCGATCAGGTGGGCATGGCCGGTCCTATCACCAAAGGATCGTTCATGGTTGACGACGTCCGTAGGATTCCTGAGTTTATCACCCGCGCGATGCGCCTGGCTTTCAGCGGTCGCCGTGGGCCGGTCCACTTGACGATCCCGATCGATGTCCAGGAAAAAAGCGTGGATGAAGATGAGGTCGTATTCACCCAAGCGGATGCATACCGCTCGGAAACTAAAATGTCGCCGGCCGAACCGGAGCTTGTCCACGAGGCCGTTGTTTTGTTGCGTGAGGCGCAAAGGCCATTGGTCCTCGCCGGCAGCGCCGCGGGCTATACACTGTCCGGCGAGTCGCTCAGGCGCTTTATCGAAACCACTCGCCTTCCGGTGCTGACGGAAGAACAATCGCGCGGCTTGATCTCCGACGATCACCCGTATGCCTTTGGATTTTTTGAGCGAGGCTTGAACCGCGCCGCCGCCAAGGTTCGTGACGCCGACGTAGTCGTGCTGTTGGGCCGTAAACAGGACTTCACCATCGGCTTCTGCCGTCCACCCAACGTCGCCGCCGATGCCAAGATCATCCAGATCGACCCCTCCCCTCTGGAGATCGGCCGCAATCGGGGAGTTGCCGTCGGCATGGTCGGAGACGTCAATAGCATTTTGGATCAGATGACGAGAGCAGCCGCCAACCACACGTGGAAAGATCTTCCCTGGTTGGAGGAGCTGCGGGCGGTGCGCGCGACGCAGCGGGCGTGGGCGGAAAATCTGGCCCGCCCGGAGACTCCGATGCACGCCCTATTCGTTCATAAGACGCTTCAATCCATCCTACGCCCCGACGACTGCCTCGTATTCGACGGCGGAGACTTCTGCCACTTCGGACGATCCATTCTCCCCGCGCTCCAACCCAAGCGCTGGCTCTATCATTCGAGCCTGGGGATGCTCGGCTCTTCGTTGCCTACGGCCCTGGCCGCCAAGGTCGCTTACCCTGACTCGCGAGTGATCATGCTCACGGGCGACGGCGCTTTCGGTTTTAACGCGATGGAGTTTGATACCGCCGTGCGCCACAAGCTCAACGTGGTAGCCGTCTTGGGCAACGACTCCGCGTGGGGCATCGACCGGCAAATCCAGCTTGGCCTCTACGGCCGCCCGGTCGCGACCGATTTGCTGCCGACGCGCTACGATCAGGTGGTGCAAGGGCTGGGCGGTTACGGCGAGTTTGTGGAGCGACCTGAAGACCTAGTATCCGCGCTGCAGCGTGCTTTTGCTTCGGGACGGCCCGCGCTACTGAACGTTGCCGTAGAGCGAGCAATCAGCCCTCGAGCCGAAGCCGCCATTGTTCGGCGCAAACTCGCTGCGCAGGGAGGCTAACGCCAGGCGGCGTCGGAGGGGATCACATTCCTACCGAAGCGCCGCTCGGACGGGGCGGCCAGCCACGGCTGCGTTTTTTCGAAGTAGAGTTTGAAGTGCGCGGTTTCGCGGTGCGCCTGTAGCGCCGCCTCGTCGCGGTAGACTTCCTAGAAATAGAAACGGTTCTGATCGTCGCGGTCCTGGATCACGTCGAAGCGCAAACAACCGGCCTCGTCCTTCTCGGAATGCTCCGCGTCATAGCGGGCGACTTCCAAAAATTCCGCGACGCGCTCGGGCTTCACCTGGATCGTCACGTGCAGCACGACCATCGATCCACCTCCTGTTTTTCTTATCCAAGAAAGCGTTGTTAGGCCGACCTGCGAGGAATCTGCGCGCGTCCCGATCAACCCCCAGGACGCCGCGCGCGTAGCTGTTTGGCGATGAATGCCTTGATCATCTCGATAGCCCGGTCGGTCTGCGGCCCCGGGTTAATAACCCAGCGATGCTCGCAGC
>CAZNES010000104.1:0-14050 GCA_964572145.1 uncultured Syntrophobacteraceae bacterium | reverse complement strand
TCAAAGTTCCTCCTTCGTGTCGTTTGGCTTGCGTATGCGTTCGCGGTGTGGACGGCTGCCGACGGTGGCGTCCAGCGTCAGGGCGTTCGCGCGACAGTAGCTCGCAATCTGTTCGAGGAAGCGCTGTCCGAGGTCGGCCAGCTTGCGTTCGCCGACGCCGCGCACGCCCAGGAGCGCGGCGGCCGATCCCGGCCGGACGCGCGCCATGTCGCGCAGTGTGGCGTCGCTGAACAATACATACGCGGGCACGCGCCGCTCGTCGGCGACTTCCCGCCGTAACGTCCGCAGCCGCTCGAACAATCCCCGGTCGATCCCTTCCCAGGACTTTTCATCGAAGCGGGTTTTGCCGATTTTCGTCCTTGGCTGAAGCAGCCGCACCTCGCGATTGCCGCGCAGCACCGCCCACGAGGTTTCGTTGAGCCGAAGAACCGGGCGCTCGTCGGCGGTACGATCGAGCAGACCGTCATCGAGGAGTTGGTAGACCATGTTGGTGAGCGCCTTGCGATCCGTGCCCTTCATCAAACCGTAGGTGGTGAGCTCCGCGTGGCGCCAACGCCGCACGCGTTCGGTCTTGGCGCCCAGCAGCACGTCCACGATGTGCTCGGCGCCGAAGCCCTCGCCGACGCGCGCCACGCACGAGAGAATCTTTTGCGCTGTGACGGTCGCGTCCGCCAGGGTCTCGACTTCGTTCAAGCAGACGTCGCAAGCCTCGCAGTCGGGCTTCGAGTATTTCTGCCCGAAGTATTCGGATAGCTTCCGGTGCCGGCAATGAACGCCGGTGCACAAGCGCCGCATCTGTTCGAGCAACCGGC
The DNA here is from genome assembly GCA_964572145.1 of uncultured Syntrophobacteraceae bacterium. Classification (GTDB taxonomy): domain Bacteria; phylum Desulfobacterota; class Binatia; order UBA9968; family UBA9968; genus JAJPJQ01. The sequence continues at coordinate 13,238 of CAZNES010000104.1, read as the reverse complement.
GCCCTGCGGCGATCACCTCGTCGGGGGCGCCGGCTTCCGCGGCGCTCTTCCCGATCAGCGATTCCCAGCGCAGGACGTCCGCGGCTGAATAAAGCAGCACGCACTCCGCTTCCAGCCCGTCGCGTCCGGCGCGGCCGGTTTCTTGCTGATAGTGCTCGATCGATTTGGGCATGGCGGCATGGATAACGCAGCGCACGTCGCTGCGGTCGATGCCCATGCCGAATGCCACCGTCGCCGCCACAACATCGATCTCCTCCGACGCGAACGCGTCTTGCGTCCGGCGGCGTTCGTCCGCTTCCATGCCGGCGTGGTAAAAGGCGGCACTGATCCCGTTTGTCCGCAGCGCCGCCGCCATGGCTTCAGTGTCCTTGCGGCTAAGGCAGTAGACGATCGCGGCGTCCCCGTGATGGCGCCGCAACACCTCCAGGACCTGCGTCTGGGGATCGACGCGTGGTACGATGCGGTAGACCAGATTCGCGCGGTCGAAAATGCCGACGAGCAGCGCCGGGTTCTTAAGGCGCAGTTGCGCGGCGATGTCGGCGCGAACGCGCTCAGTGGCCGTCGCCGTGTAGGCGTGCACGCTGACCTCTGGGAAGCGGGTCTTGATCTCGGCGAGCTGACGGTATTCGGGCCGGAAGTCGTGACCCCAATGACTGATGCAGTGGGCCTCGTCGATGGCAAACGAGCGTACCGGCAGGCGCTCGATCAACTGCAAGAAGCGCGGTGTTAGCAGGCGCTCCGGCGCGACGAACACGAGCCGGTAGCGGCCGGCGGCGATCTGCGCTTCGGTTTCGCGCACTGCGTCGACAGACATACCGCTATACAACGCGCCCGCGGGATAGCCGCATTCACGCAGCCCATCGACTTGATCCTTCATCAACGAGATGAGCGGCGAGACCACGATGTCGGTCCGCTGCGCCAGCTCGGCGGGGACTTGGTAGCACAGCGACTTGCCGCCGCCGGTCGGCATGACGACCAGCGAGTCGCGGCGTTCAAGACCCGCCCGGATCGCCTGCTCTTGCAGCGGGCGCAGACCGGAGAATCCCCAGTAACGGCGCACCGTGGCCAGGATGTCCGCGGTCGACCAGCTTGTCGATGGGTTCATCTTCTTCTCACCGCGATACAGATGAATGCCTGAGACGCTCAAATGTCAAATGGCTTAACAGATGTACCGAGAATTTTTTCGGCTACCGAGACATGATGGAGGGAAAATATTTGAGGGTTGGACCCGACTATGCAATCATAATTCATGGCGCCAAAAGATTTTCACGAAACGAATAAATCTTAACTCCGTGTTCGGGACTGCATATAGCTAAACTGTTCTCATGGATCGCAATCCCTTTGGGCCCGCCTTCCATTTTATTGCGCGCATTCACTTCTTTAAAAATACGGTCCGGACCGACGGTTTTTTGTAACACCGGCGATTGAGACCATCGCATTTCAGAACCGTGCCCTTTGGGTTGGTATACGCTGAAGTAATTAGCTCCCGCGTTCGTAACGACAAGATGGTTGGTTTTGGGTGTAAATGCTACTGAGTGTGGATGGCGTAATCCTGGATCTTCGATGATCGTCATCGGTCTAGGTCCATATTTTATTTTTCGTCTTGAGAAAATCCTCTCACGACGTCGATATATGCTTACCGTGTGATTCCCATGGTTGGCGACGGCAAGCCATTTTCCGCATTGCGAAAACCCCAGGCCATCCGGCCCAGAGAGGCCGCGTTTCAATTCGCAGACGGGTTTTAATTCAAAGCCGATTAGGGAGCCCGGGATTTTACGGTAAAAAGTTATTCTGCTACTTTCTAGATTGCACGCCGCCAGGTATTTGTTATCCGGCGGGACAAAAACAACGCCGTCGGAATAATTTAATTTCGTCTCCCGTCCGCAAATTTCAAACACCGGGTTTGCATTATAATGACCGCCTGTTTCATTTTTTTCGAATATGGAAATTGATCCGGCACGTTGAGCAACAGCGAGCAGTTCGGTGTTGCCCATCAGTGCGAACGAGAGATCGTGTGGATAGTTAAGCCTCGACCCGGGTCCGTTAATGCTCGAATAGGGTGTATCTTCGAAAAGTCCGTCCGGTTTTCTGCGAAACAGGAAGATTGTATTGGTATCCGAAGTAGCAATACCTATTATGTTCCCCGAAGGTGAAAAGGCTATCCCTTCAAATCTTTGTAAATTATTTGGCGGCGCAAGGTTCTGAACTGAATAATCACTTGCTTCAATCTCGATATCACAACTGGGCGGTCCGTTTATGACCTTCATCGTTCTGACGCGGAAGAAGTAAAGCCTTACTCCCCGCTCCTTCGCCCAGTGCGGGTCATCGCCTTAACGAAATCTTCAAGCCCGATTTTTCCCGTCATCATACGCACCAAATCCGAGGTGCTCGTTGGATAGTTCTGGCCATCGATGGTCAGTTGCCAGTGGAGAATCGCCCCCGCCGGATTAGTGGAGGTTGTTGACTGAGTTGACTTAACCAACTGGCTCATCTGCCGGCAATCAGATCCACGACGGGAACTTTCAACGCGCCAGCAATCTTTTCTAACGTGTCCATGGTTGGACGATGTTTGCCGGCTTCAATGCGAGCAAGGTTAGGGCGAAGTAGGCCCGCCGCGCGCGCCAACTGGTCTTGGGTCAAGCCTTTAGTGTCTCGTAGCTCTTTGATCTTTTTGCCGATTTCCAAGGGCCGCTTCACCGATAGACGGCCACGGAAATAGGGATAGGATGCTTCAGCCTCGTGCAACACTCGATCCCACGGAACTTCATATTTCTTGCCGGATGCCTGGGTTACTTCAAAGAAGAAACGCCCCCTGTCCACATCGACCGTCCTAACGTCCGTGCCATCGTCACATTCGAGAAGAGAGCGAGCAAAGCCGTATTCCTTGCCGCTTTCGAAGACGACAAAGAAGCGGTCGTCCCCCACTAGATAGCGCGCATCTCGAATCTTTTCCGGTCCGGGCGCCGGCAACACTACGGCCTTTTTTAGTGCAGCGCTTTTAGCCATGAGCCTCAATCCTTGTTGACTCGTCTATATCCCAACTCTTCCAGATAGCTCAAAACCTGCGACGGCAGGTCTCCGTCCATTGCCACCTGGTTTTCAATATCGAAACGACCGATGAATCGGCCGTCTTTGTACACATGAACATGGTAGGGCGGATGGTCGCCGGCGTATGTCTCGAAGATATAGCCGCCCCGCTTCTTCCGACCCACTGCTGGAATGTATCACGCTTGATACGTTAGTCAAGAGGGCGCGAGCCGCTACCTTGCGCCGCCAACTTCCCTTACTCCGGCCTTCTTCCCTCGCGGCTCATCGCCTCGATCAAATTCTCGAGGCTGATTTTGCCGGTAACCAGCCGCTCCATGTCGGAGGAACTTGCCGGCAGGCGCTGCTCGCCGATGTGCAGGTCCCAGTGTAAGACCTGCTCCGCGGACGGAAAATTCGAAGGAGTTTCCTTAGCGTGGCGGATAAAAAATTCGCCACCACGAATGATCCCGCGGGCATCGAGCCTATTGGCCTTGCACCACTCCTGCACGTCTTTTACGGTCATGGCTGCTGCTCCGTCAGCCGGCCGAGGAGGTGTTCCTTCAAGCTCGTGTCGATGCCGTAGATGACTTTGCCCTTCTTCGGCCTGGGGTTGGGATTGGTGCTCACCTGATAAAGAATCAGCCGATCCTTACCCGTATTGTTGAGCTGGTAAAAATATCCCGCGGCGATGTGGACGCCCTGGTGCTGGGTCAACTTGTGCTCCTCGCCGTCTTTGAGTCCCTTGATCGTGCACTCCCCTTCCACGACGAAGAAAGTATGGTCCGAGCCCGGATGGCAGTGCATCTCGTCGTTGACGCCGGGCTCGTAGCAGTTGATCGCGATGTGGCAGCGATCGCTGTCGGTCAAGCGCACGTAGTTCCTGCCGGTCGATTTATCCCAGCGGGACTGCTCGACCGCATCGAGAGTCTGTATGCCCGTTAACTTTTCAATAGCGACCTCCCCAAAAAGTTTTTGATTGGCGCGTGTACGTTCTTCTTACCAAGACCTCAATCGCATTTAAAGAATCTCCGGGAAACTGAACGTTCTTTTTCCCAGGCGGCGCGCGCCGGTCGCCGTGATGGCAACCGTGTCGCCGCAGCGAATCGAATCCGGCGCCTCCGCCGGCATCGCCCCCGGTTTCAAGACCATCACGTTTCCTACCACGAGCGGAATATCGAGGTGCATGGTGTACTGGGCCGTGTTGTAACCCACGTCCGCCTCGCCCGTCACTTGCGGCCGGTCCTCGCCGATGCCGCGCCCGTGAAGCAGCATGCCTTTAGGAATGTGGCCGGATTCGCGAACCAAGTTTTGATAACGCCTGATGACCTCGCGATACGTGACACCCGGCTTCATGAAAGCGACGAGATCGTCGAATATCGCGACGCTGACCTCGAACGCACGCCGGAGCTCTAGCGGAATTTTTCCGAGACAGGCGGCCTGGACGGTCTGCGCGATATAGCCGCCGTATTTGGCCTCGAGCTCCGTGTTGATCATGTCGCCCGCTTCGAGCTTCCGATGCGGCGCCATACGGGACGCCCATGGAACGCCTTTCCCCGCGCCCCAGTGCGTCATCGACGGGTAGTCGCCGCCGTTCGAGATGATCGTCTGCCAGATCGTGGCGACGACTTCGTTCTCCATGACACCGGGCCGCGCCTTTGCGACCAACGCCGCGACGACGCGATCCAAAATTTCCGCGGAGCGCTCGATAAACGCCACCTCTTCCTCGCCTTTGACCGAGCGCGCGTCCTGCAAAATTTCCGTTGCGTTCTCGATCTGCGCCTTGGGAAACGCCTTTTTGACTTTCTCCAACATGCCCGTCACGACGGTGCCTTCCGGCGCCCGGAGCAGGCCGCTGAGGCCGCTGACGCCGATGCGCGCGGCGTCGAGCTTGAGCTCCTTCATCCGCTCGATCACCGGCTCGCCCCAGGTTCTCCGCGTGGCGCGAATGTCTTTAACCCAATCCTGGGCGATCGCCCACCACTCGACTTCATTAGCGCCGCGCACAAACGCGGTCACTTCTCCGGACAGCGGAAAAACCACGGCGACTTCGTACTGATGTCCGCCGATGTGCGTGAGATAGCGGATGTCGGCCTGAAACTGGTCCCAGTGGCTTTGATTGGGAAAACCGATGATCGCGTCGAGTCCCGCCGCGCGCATCAACTCCCGCACCTTTCCCCACCGCCGGTCGCGCTCGCCGGCGCTGAATTTAGGCAGGCCGAACCCTCTCTCGCCGCTGTTGATCATCGTTCGGATGCCTCCGTTTCCGCCATTTCTTCATCCCTTATAGGCTCCAGCGGAAGGGTTCAAGCCCGGTGGAAAAACGGGGTTGAAGGTGCTAAGGTTTTTGGCGTTGCCTTTTTCCCGTCTTTAGATCTCCATCAGCGCTTTCATTGTCCCTCTCAAGGGATGACCCGATGAAATACCTCGCCATTTGTGAAGACGATCTCTTGTTCCAATTCATGCGCAAGCTGGCGACCAAGCGGAGCGAGGTCCTCTTCCTGGTGGAGGACTCGGAAGCGGCGCGGCGTATTCGCCGGCGCGGCGGCAGCAGCCAGTGGGGCGATCTCGATAAAGAGGCAATCTATGAGAAATCCCACCTGGAGCGGGTCGACCAGGTCATCCTTTTTATCAGAAGCCGGTCGCTATGGGAGCGGGTTTACATGCAGTTGAGGACGCTCAAGCCGGAGCTCCCCATCCTCTCGCTCTCTTCCGGAAAAAGATCGACGGGCAATTTCAAGGACCGGCTGCTGCGGCAGATTCCGCTGGAAGACATCTTCGAAGAGTTTTGCGCGCCTCAGCTCCTCGATGCCATCAACCGGCGCAGGGTGGAAAAAATTCGCTCGCTGTTTCGGGAAAAGGACAAGATCCACATCCTCTTGCAGCACGACCCCGACCCGGACGCGATCGGCAGCGCGCTCGCGCTGCGCGAGCTTTTAGGCCGGAACCGGGCCACGACTCCGATCGTTACTTTCGGCGAGGTGACGCGGCCGGAAAATCTCGCCATGATCCGTCTGCTCGAAATTCAGATCGACAGAATCACCTACGAAGACCTGCATCAGGATGGCGCCCGGCTCGCCATGGTGGACGTGCAGCCGCCGTATTTCCAACAGCGCCTTGGGCGAGTCGATCTGGTCGTAGACCACCACCCCAAGCGCGCGCCGTTTGCCGCGCGCTTCTCGGACCTCAGGACCAATTACGGCGCGACCTCGACGATCTTCACCGACTATCTGCGCGCCGCCGGCATGGAGCCGTCGCAGAGGCTCGCCACCGCGCTGCTCTACGGCATCAAAACCGACACGCTGTTTTTGGAGCGCGGCAGCCACATGGTGGACGTCGAAGCCTTCAGCTTTCTCTACCCATTCGCCAATCGCGCCCTGATCACAAAAATGGAGCGTCCCGCCTTGCCGCGCGAAGACCTCGCAGCTCTGGGCCGCGCGCTCAGCCGGCTCCGGTTGAGCGACGGCGTGGCGGTCATTCACATGGGAGAGGTCAAGCGCGAGGACGTTATTCCGCAGATGGCGGAGTTCTCGCTTCAGATCGAGGGCGTGGAGTGGGGAATCGTTTCCGGTCTTTCAGGCGATCGCGTCGTGATCGCGGCGCGCAACGTGGGCTACGTGAAGAGCGCGGGCGATATCATGAAGCGGTTGTTCGACGACATCGGCAGCGCGGGCGGCCATCGCTCCATGGCCAAGGCGGTCATCCCGGTCGAGCGCTTCAAAGAAAAATTCGGTGAAGTCAGCGAGAAGGTTATCCGCAACGCAATCCTGCCCCTGATCATCCAGCGCGATGAAGAGCCAAGCGATGGCTAAGCGCGAAGCCGGCTTCCGCTTCGCCGCCGCGCAATAATTTGACTTCGAACAGTCTATTTGATAGGAAAAAAGGACTTTGTTGCCGGGAGGATTCGATGACTTACATAATTGCTGAGCCTTGCATAGACGTCAAAGATACCGCTTGCGTGGATGTCTGCCCGGTGGACTGTATTCATCCCACAAAAAATGCCGCCGAGGAATTCGCGAAAGAAAAGAAGCTCTATATCGATCCCGAGGAGTGCATCGACTGCGGTGCCTGCGAGCCGGTGTGTCCTGTAGAGGCAATCTTCGAGGAGGCGGCGGTGCCGGAGAAGTGGAAACACTTTATTCAGGTCGACGCCGACTACTTCAAGAATAAAAAGGGAGGTTGACGCGCCAACACTCTCTTCCTCTACAACTTAACCCATTAGACTGGGCGCCATTGGGAAACCATTGGCGCCCTTTTTAGTCTTCAGAATAAACCGTCCATAAAGCACCCTCCTTGCGTGACACACCCTCCTTGCGTGACTGGTCGTCCTTAGACTAAGTTATCTATCATGGTCCTGGTGTTGAAAAACAAACAGATCGACGGCCTCGTCCCGATGGACGAAGAGATCGCGGCGATCGAGCAGGCCTTCCGCGAACTGGGCGAAGGCGTTGCCATGACCGCGCCGCGCGCGCGGCTGCGCGTGCCGTGGAAGGAACCCGGAGGTCAGTACTACTTCAACAACATCATGGGGCTGGTTCCCGGCATGAAGGCGATGGCGCTGCGCATCGATTCGAGTTTTTCCAGAGAAGTCGTGGTCGGCGGCGCCAGCCGGAGAGTTTATCCGGGCGATTTCGTCGGCCTGGTCTTTCTGTTCGACATGGACACGTGCGAGCTGCTTGCCATCATGGACGATCACGTCATCTCGACCCTCCGCGTCGGCGCGACGAGCGGCGTCGCGACGAAATACCTCGCGCGCAAAAATGCCCAAGTAATGGGGCTGCTCGGCTCAGGCGAGCAGGCGCGCACGCAGCTAACGGCGGCGCTGGCCGTGCGGCGACTCAAAAAAATTAAGGTTTACAGTCCCACACGGAAAAATCGCGAGCGCTTCGCGCGCGAGATGAGCACAGAGTGCGGCATCGAAGTCGTGCCGGTCGCTTCGGCGGAAGACGCGGTTCGCGGCAGCGACATCGTCACCGCCGCGACGAACACCGTGGAGCCCGTCATTGAAGGACGGTGGCTGAAAGAAGGAACGCACGTCAACAGCATCGTCGGCGGCGACGGATATCTCGCGCGCCGCGAGCTGGACGACGAGACGATTCGGAAAGCCGGGCTGATCGTCGTCGGCTACAAGCCGCAAATTCTGATCGACAAGCAGGCGGAGTTCGCCGACCGCCTGGAGAGGGGCATAATTAAAATCGGAGATCTCCACGAGTTGGGCGAGCTCGTCACGGGAAAATGCCGCGGCCGAAAAGACGACAGGGAGATCACGCTTTTCAAGAACAATACCGGCATGGGCATTCAATTTGCGGCGACCGCGCGTTTGGTTTACGAAAAGGCGAAAGAGAAAGGCATCGGCACGGAGCTGCCGCTCGAATTATTTATGACCCGGCGCGGCGAGAAGGCCTACTCGCCGTAAATGGAGACTACAATGAAGCTGCTAATTCTGTTGGCCTCGTCTCTCTTTTCATTTTTTTTCACCTCCGCATTTGCGGCCGATCCCGCCGTGATCGAAGGCGCAAAGAAAGAAGGCGCGCTGGTCTTCTATACGACGATGGATATTCAAAACAGCAAGCCGCTTCTCGATGGCTTCATGCAGAAACATCCGTTCATCAAGGGCGACCTGGTGCGGCTCGGCGGCACGGCGATGGTAAGCCGCATCATGACCGAGGCGCAAGCGGGTGGGAACAGATTCGATGTCGCGGTGGGGATTTCGCCGTCCTACGTTCCGATGAGAGAGAAAAATCTCATCGCGCCTTATATGTCGCCGGAATTTCCCAACCTTTATAACGATCTCTATGAGCCCAAGGGCTACTGGGCGACCGTTTATCTGAACACCATCGTGCTGGGTTACAATACGAAGATCATCTCGCGTAACGACCTGCCGAAAACCTACGAAGATCTGCTCAAACCGCAATACAAACAAAAATTCATCATCGACATCGAAAACCACGACCTGTTCGTCGGCCTCGGCCAGGAGTGGGGCCAAGAGAAAGCCATCGCCTATTTTAAAGGATTGGCAAAGCAGGAGCCGGTATTCTTGCGCGGCAACACCAATCGCGCCAACATGGTGAGCGCCGGCGAACGGTCGCTCACATTCGTTTACGCGCAGGTGATCGAGCGCATGAAACAGACGGGCGCGCCGGTCGATTGGATTCCGCTGGAGCCGGTCAACGTGGAGGTCAACGTCGCGATGGTCTCGGCCAAGGCGCCGCATCCCAACGCGGCGAAACTGTTCGTCGATTACCTGATTTCCAAAGACGGGCAGGAATTCTTGAAGACGTTTCGCCGAATCGGCCCGCGTAAAGACGTGAAGCCCGATCCGCCGAAACTGTTCGAAGGCTTTCGCCGCCGCGTGATCGCGCCGGAAAATTATAAGAATCTCCGCGAGATCACCAAGCTGCACAACGACGCTTTGGGGATTCGGTAAATAAAAATCAGGAGGATCTCATGAAAGAGTGGCAAAAGTTTTTTCCCGAGGAAGAACGGCAAATCTACGAGAAAGCCGGCTACAAAGGCAAGCAGAGCTTCGGCCGGAATCCTGCGCTGCTCATCATCGACGTCATCCTGGGCTTTACCGGCACCAAGCCGATGGAGATCATGGACGCGATCGACGAGTTTCCGACGAGCTGCGGCAAAGTCGCGTGGGACGCGCTGCCTAAAATCCAGAAGCTGCTCCACGCTTGCCGCCAGGTGGAGATCCCCGTCGCCTATTCGACCAGCGACCCCGATTTCAAGGCCGCTCTCGGCAACGCAACGAAACGGGCCGCCGGAAAAGGCGACTACGAAAACTTACCGATGCAGTTTCCCGAAATGATCAAGCCGGTCGAGGGCGAGTTCATCGTGCGCAAGGCGCGCGCCAGCGCTTTCTTCGGCACGCACCTGATCACGTACCTGCTGAGTAAAGGGGTTGACTCGCTGCTCGTCACCGGCACGACGACCTGCGGCTGCGTGCGCGGCACGGTGCTGGATGGATACTCTTACGGCTTTCCGGTCTTCGTCGTCGAGGAGTGCGTCTTCGACCGCTCGCGCACCTCGCATCTCGTCAATCTCTTCGAGATGAACAGCAAGTACGCGACGGTGATCGAGCTGGCCGAAGCGTTGAATTACGTGGAGGGCCTGAAACGACTCGAAGGCCGGCAGGCGATCGCGCGTTAACTTAGAAGGTTCTCCTAACTCAAGGGAGATCAAGAATGGCGACAGAAGCGCCTTTTCTCGAACAGGAGTACTTGGACCGTTACGAGCGCGCCCGCGCGTTGATGGAGCGCGATGGCCTCGACGCGTTGGTGATCTCGGAAAAAAACAACTACTGGTACTTCACTGGTCTTATCAGCTACCAGTTGGATCACATCCAGCGGCCGCAGATCTGTTTTCTGCCGAAGGGCGGAAAACCGACGCTGCTCGTCTACGGCAACGACAAAACGAAAGCAAAGGCGCTACCCTGGGTCGGCGAGGTGCGCGCTTACACCGACGTGCCATTTCCTCAGGAGATGATCGCGGGCTGCTTGAAGGAAATGGGCCTCGGCGAGGCCAAACTGGGGTTCGAGCTGGGCGACGATCAGCGCCTCGGTTTTCCGGTCAACTATCTTTCCGGGCTGACCGAAGCTCTGCCGAAAGCTGAGATCAAGGACGGCGCTGCCGCGCTCACGGAGATGCGGCTGATCAAGAGTTCGCAAGAGATCGAATTCATGCGCAAGGCCTGCGCGATTTCGGTCAAGGCCTGGGCACGCTGCCTGCCGCAGTTAAAACCCGGGATGACCCGGCGCGAAATCGCGGATCGATTGTTTATCTCGATGATCGAAGAAGGCGCCCACCCGCGCCATCCCGGCTTTCTCATGCTCAATTCGTCCACCCGCTACGACGACCGGCGTTATAATAAAGGCGACTGTATGGTCGCCGACTTCGGCGCTTGCTACGAAGGCTACTACGGCGACGTGACGCGCATGGCGATCTTCGGCGCGCCCACCGACGAGCATAAAAAAAATCACGAGACCGCCTGCGGTGTGATTCAGCTCTGTTTCGAGTCCATGCAACCCGGCGCTCCGATCGCCGAAGTGTCGCGCGTCGCCAACCGTGAGCTGGTCAAGCGCGGTTATCAAGCCGTCGAAAGCCCGAAGCGCATCGGCCACGGCATTGGCATGTCGCGCGCCGAGCCACCGTCGCTCAACGAAGTGGAGACGGAACTGTATCGCCCGGGCATGGTTCTCGCTCTGGAACCCAAAGTGCGCTCTGAGAAAAGCCAGGTGCACTTGGAAGAGGACGTCCTGATTACCGAGAAGGGACCGGAGTTCTTGACTTCGGGCTGTCGCAAGTTGGACATCATCAACTAGCCAAAGATTCTTGAAATTTTTGACTGAGTTCTGGAGCACGGGATCGGAAAACAGATCACTCGCGCAAAGACGCAAAGTACGCCAAGATCGGACAAATAAGTTAAGAAATGATTTTTCTTTGCGCGCTTGGCGCCTTGGCGCGATAAACTTTCTTGAAATAGTTCTATGGAACAAAAAGGCATTCTCTATCTTTCCAACCAAGACGTGAAAAAAATCCTCGATCTCGGCCGCGCCATCGAGATTACCGAGCAGGCGCTGCGCGACCACGGGGAGAGACGCGTTCTTTGGTCCAACCCCGAGGACCTCGCGATCAAGCCGCAACAGGGCTGGCAGTATTGGGTGACCGGCTGCGCCCTTGAAACCTCGCCCGTCGCGGGCTTCCGGTTGCGCGCGATCAAAGCCGAGGGCGGTAGCCGCGACGCCTCACGCCCGCCGCGCGGGCCAAGACGGATTTTGATTTTGAGCGACCGCGAGGGCGGAGAAATTCTCGCGATCATGGACGAAGACTGGTGCCACGCCGTGCGCACCGGCGCGGCGGCGACCGTCGCCTGCCGCGCGCTCGCGCGCAAAGGCGCTGCGACCCTCGCCATGTTGGGCGCGGGCGATACCGCCCGCGCGACGCTGCCGGTGATGGCGCGAGCCTTTAAGCTGAAAGAGGTTCGGGTAACATCGCGGAGCCCGGAGTCGCGCCGCGTCTATGCGCGCGAGCTTGGAGAACAGCTCGGTCTCAGCGTACGCCCTGTCGATACGGCTCAAGAAGCTCTCAAGGGGGCCGACATGGCGATTTCAGCGACAACGACTTCCGAGCCCTTCGTGCGCGAGGCATGGCTGGATCCGGGCGTCTTCGTTTACTCGATCGGCAAGCACCAGGAATTGGACGACGCCGTCTATAAAAAGGTGGACAAGTTAATTGTCGATAGCTGGGAGCACTGCAAGAAAAAATCCGATCTCGACCGCATGCTACGGCAGGGCTTTCTTACGCGAGACGACGTCTACGCCGAGCTGCCGGATATTATCGCGGGCAAAAAACCTGGACGCGTAGCGGATTCGGAGCGCATCTTTATGCGCGCCATCGGTCTCGTCAACCAGGACATCGCGATCGCCGACTGGGTCTATCGCCGCGCGCTGGAGGCGGGCGTAGGAACCGTTTTGCCTTTCTAGCCCGCACGGCATAAATTTCGAACCACGGAGATACCAATGCGTAAAAAGAGCCTCGTCTTTGTACTGTTGATAGTTGTGTTGACTTCTGTCCATCTGGCCAACGCGCAGCAGCCGAAGAAGGTTCCTCGGATAGGGTTTATGTCACTGCAGTCGCAGGCCGCTGAGTCCGCTCGTGTCGAGGCATTCCGGCAAGGCCTGCGTGATCTCGGCTATATCGAGGGAAAGACGATCACGATTGAGTGGCGGTGGGCAATGGCAAAGCCCGAGCTGCTTGCCGACCTGGCGCAGGAGCTGGTCCGCCTGAAAGTGGAAATTATTGTGACTGCGGGCACTCCACCAACCCAAGCTGCCATGAATGCTACCAAAACAATCCCGATCGTCATCACAAGTGTCACCGATCCTGTAGGAACAGGGCTGGTCGACAGCCTTGCGCACCCTGGTGGAAACGTCACAGGGTTGAGCAATCTCTTCGAAGACTTAGGCGGAAAACAACTGGAACTACTCAAGGAAGCATTCCCTAAGGTCTCCCGTGTGGCGGTCCTCTGGGATCCGGCTAATGCTGGCAACGCAGCCTGGCTGGGAGAGATGAAAGTCGCGGCCGGGGGATTGCGGATCACACTTCAACCCCTGGAAGTTCGCGGGCCCAATGATTTGGAGCCCGCATTCTCTGCTATTATTAACACTCGCATAACTAATGGATATCCATTGTAGAATTTGCTATCTTAT
>CAZNES010000103.1:0-14106 GCA_964572145.1 uncultured Syntrophobacteraceae bacterium | reverse complement strand
TCTGTGTCCGAGATAAAAGTGCAATACCTTTTGGACATTAATCCCAGGATGACAGACCGGGGAAACGTTCGGCCTACAACCTTTCTGTCATTCTGAGGCAGCGCCGAAGAATCTCGTTCTGATTTCGCGTTTTTAACCTTCCGGAAACAACCCGCACCTCACAGCGATTTCAAAAACGCGATCAAATTCTCGGCGTCTCTCGCGCCGAGCGCGTTGAAGCGATTTTTGGAAAATCGGCCCTGCCCTTCGTGCGCCAGGATCGCGCCCTCCAGAGTATCCTCCGACCCGTCGTGCAGAAAAGTCGTGCGCACGCGCAGGCCCCAGAGCGGCGCCGTGCGCATCTCGCGCCCTTTCGCCTTGCCCTGCTCGATGCCGTCGCCGAGACTTCCCATATCGTGGAGCAGAAAATCCGAATACGGATGGAACGCGACTTTATTGAGCGCCTTGACCGGGCTCGGGCCTGTGAAGAGAGTCGGAAGATGGCAGTTGCCGCAGCCGATTCTAAGAAAGACCGCCTTGCCGGCAATGACCTGCCGCGTGATGGCGCCGCGCGGCGGCGGCGCAAGAAGCCTCATGAAGTCGGTAAGCGCCTGCACGCCCGAGCCGTCATCGTCCGGGACGGTCGACGGATCGCACGCCTGGATCAACGCACAGTCGCCCTGCGGACAGTTTTCGTTCGGAAAGAATGGATTCGTGATTCCCATTTCGTTCAAGTACGCCTCGGCGGAGAAATGCTTGAGCGAGGGAATCTGGGCTTTCCAGCCGAACTTGCCCACCGCCGTGCGGCCGGTCGTTGCGTTGGTCACCATGTTGACCCGGCCGGCGGTGGCGGGCGACACGTTTCTCTCGACCTGCGCGAGGAGCAGAAAGACTTTGCCCGGCACGGCGTCCACCAATCCCAATCCGAACACCGGCTGCGTTTTTCGTCCGGCGACGATGGTCGCTTCGGCGGGCACCGTCTCCCCCGCGGCATTGCAGGGGCCGAACGCGCCGCTGCCTTGGATGAGCGATCCGCCGAACTCAACCATCGGATCGAAATGACCGTCGCTGATCCTGCCGAACCTGGTTTCAACCGTGTTGTCATCGCCGCCGACCGCCGGGTTCAAGTGGCAAGCTACGCACGATGTGCCGTTGAAGACCGGGCCGAGACCGTCAGCGATCGTCCTGACCTGCTCGAACTTGTCTCTGCCGGCATCGAAAAGGTCCAGCAGTGTAGTCGACAGCCCTGAAAATGGATCGCCGAACAGCGCGGGATTATCCGCCGTCGCCTTCCACGCCAGCAGTCCGACGAGAACCAACGCGATGGTCGTCGCATAGGCTTTGTGCTTCATGATATCCCCTCCCCCGAGCCGAGACATCATGGTCTATGCAGAACGCGTGCCACCGATTTGAAGACAATATTTTTTTAGCGGCCTAGGATAAATCGGGGTTGTATCAAAGAAACCGCCGCGCAGAGGAAAACGTTAATCGGCAGCGATGCCCATTTTTGACCACTGACGGTCGAGCGCGTAGCCGCTGGAGCGTAGATCGGGTGAAGGCAAATATGAAACGGCGGGAGGAGTTCCCTACGGTGAACGAGCCGGGGCTGGCACTAATCGTCACCGGCGCCAAGTCAGGTATAAGGTAAAAATGGAGACGTATCAGTCGTTTGCCGGCTCGGCGTTTCCGCGAATCCAGTCTTTAAGTCCTTTTTCTTCTTCGTCCTTGTGGTCGTGATGTATCTTGGCGTGGAGCCATCCCAGCTCCACGACTTCGTCCACGGAGCCGGTGATCGCGACCGTGCAGCCCTTGCCGCTGGGATATTTCCTGCAATCGATTTTAACGCGCTGTGCCATAGGAGCGCTCCTTTCTTGCTCTGCTGACTTCGCTCTAACGCGCCGACTCTTGCGAGTCAACACGGAGCGGCGATAACCGTGCGTTCGGTCACGCAGCACGGCTTGCAGGCCGGTTAAATCCCGGCTTAGTACTTGCCGCGCGAGATGACGACTTCGTTGATCACGACGTCTTTGTTCGGTTTGTCGTTCGCGCCTCGCGGAGTATTGACGATCGCGTTGACGACCTCCTGGCCCTTCACAACCTCGCCGAAGACGGTATGTCTCCCGTCGAGCCACGGCGTCGCCTTCAGGGTGATGAAGAACTGGCTGCCGTTGGTGTTCGGGCCGGCGTTGGCCATGGAAAGAATCCCTGGTTTCGAATGCTTCAAGTCGGGCGAGAACTCGTCTTCGAACTTGTAGCCGGGGCCGCCCGTTCCTCTGCCCAGGGGATCGCCGCCCTGAATCATGAAGTCCGGGATCACACGGTGGAAGATCGTGCCGTTGTAGAGCGGCTTCTTCACCTTTTCTCCCGTTTTCGGATCGGTCCATTCCTTGGTTCCGGAAGCCAGGCCGACAAAGTTCGCGACGGTCTTCGGCGCTTTATCTTCGAAGAGAACCAGCACGATGTCGCCCAGAGTGGTTTTCATCGTCGCGTAGAGCGGCCCTTTTTTCTCCTGTGCATTCGCCATCGATCCTCCAAACGCTGCAAGAATAATAGTTGCGAGCAAAAGTTGTTTTATCATTTCTGTTCCCTCAAAATTATTTTAAGACAGTTGATTCATCGCCATCGCCATGCCGCCGAAGTAGGCGCGATGGATGTCCATCGACTCTTTCGCGGTGGCGAGCACGGCTTCTTCCTGTCCGGCGGCGACGTGCTTTTCCAAAACGTCGAGAAACATATCGGAGTGCTTGACGTCGGCGATGCTGTGGGCGACGAAATTCGGCATCTGCTCGGGACGAAAGCCCAAGTCGCGCGCCCAAATCCGCGCGAGCTGCGTGCAATTGCCGCCGCCGATGTCCCCCAGCAGGCGATCGTCGTTGGTCCACTCGGCGATGGTCGAAGCGGCGATCGCCTCCTGCCACGGGCGGTGCCGCGCGAGCCACCACCAGCCGTAAATCGCCGCCTTGGTCGTCGGCAGGGGCTCGGCGCCGTAGAGCTGCTGCTCGCTCATGCCGACCTCGCGTGCCTGGCGCACGACCAGATCCACGTGGCCGACGGCGGAGTGCTCGTCTTCCACCAGCTCTTCGTATTCATGCGCGAGGATTCTCTGCTTCACTTCCAGCTCGGGACAATTCGCCGCGACCTGCGGCCAGTAATTTCTGCGCTGCCGGACGTAAATCCCCAACTGCGAGAGATAAATTTGCGCGCGCTCCTTGGTGACCTTCGTCGAATAGAACTGCTTCATCTCGGGGGAGAGAAAAAGTCCCCGCACCAGTTCGCCCAGTTTTTCCCTCCATTGTTCCGTCTTCATGAACGAACCTCCTTGCATCCAACCTTGAGTTGAAATAACGCGGCCCGCGATTCGGGCCTGGGAATGAAAATAGACAAATCGGCGATGGGCGTCAAGCAGCAGAGAACTTCACGCGAGCTTTTTGGCGTCTTGTCGCGGGGGCGCCGTAGGCGCGGCGACGGCAACGCCTCTATGAAACAATTCTTCGAGGCAGGCGTTCAGGACTTCGTCGACCGGCGGGCCTCCTATGCGAAAAACGATTCTCGCGAGACATTCCGGAGGTCCCCAGTGATGATGATTGCGCCTTTGGAAGATCGCGACGACGCGCGTTCCAACCGCGCAGGACAGATGCATCGGCCCGCTGTCGGCAGTCACGAACATATCGCAGGCCGAGACCATAGCGGCAAACATCCGCACCGACGGCTCGTAGATCGCGGGAATACTCTGCCCGAGGCTTTGCTTAAAATAATCGATCAGATTCTTCTCTTCGGGGCCGACAAAAAGAACGATCTTTGCGCCGGAGCGGCCGAGGCCGGCGGCGAGTTGTAAGAAATATTCCGCAGGCAATCTTTTGCGGCGGCTTGCCCGGCCGCCGACGAATACGGCGACAACGGGACCGCCGCCCGGCCCGATGGCCGCGTCGATTTTTCTTTTCCCTTCCGCCTTCTCCTCGGCAGTCAATGCTATATAAGGATGTGTTTCCTCGGATTTTAGACCCAGGGCGGCGACCAACGCCGGCAAGCTCCGGTATTTATTTCTCTCCGCCGGCTTCGGCAGCCGGATATTCAACCAACGGTCTTTCTTCCCGCGCAGGCCGGCGCGCAGCCGCGCGCCGGAGAAACCGACGACGAACGCGCCCATCGCCGACTGCGAGCCGCTCACATCGACCGCTAGGTCGTAGCCGGCATAGCGAATCTGCTTGATGAGACGGAAATAGGCCCACGAGGCGTCGGGAAAACGGCGCGTGATCTCGTAGTGGCGGTCGAGCGGCAGATTTTGAAAAAGGGCCCGCGACATCGGCGAGCCGACGAAGTCGATCCGCGCGTCGGGAAAATTTTTTCGAAACAGCAAGATCGCCGGCGACGCCAGGACGCAATCCCCCATGCGAAAGTTTCCGCGCACGAGCAAAATCTTTCGGATCGGCTCGCGAGAAAGATCGACCTCGACGTCGGCCGATCTGGGTTTCACCAGATTCATGATGCGGCCGGCAGCACCGCTGATCGCCTTGTTGAGCCGATAATAAGAAACCCGCGTCATCTGCAACTATTTACACGTTTCACGCCGAGAATGTAAACAGGAAGGCGGCGTCCTGTAATGCCTTAAAGCAGGGCAAAGTGACAATACAGATTCTTCGCTGCGCCAGACTGTGTGAAAATGCGCCGTTCGCCCTTCGACCCAGCTCAGGACGAACGGCTAAGCGGTCAATTAACGTGTCTCACCCCGTTCGTGGTGAGCCCGTCGAACCATGAACGGGGTTTTCACACAGTCTGGCGCCCAGAATGACACCTGGATCGTCATCCTGAACCCTTCGATTGGACTCAGGGCTCCGTGAAGGATCTCTCTTTGGATATGGAACTTTGCCGGCCACTTCAGGCCAGCGTGGAGAGCAGCCTGCCGTAGCCCGAAATTTTTTCCCTGATCCGCAGTCGGTGGAGCGCGTACCAGATGTTGCACATTCCGCTGGAGAGTGCCGGCTTGCCAGTCTCCTGCTCCAGCAGAGAGATGACGCCCGCGGTGGGCCACCGATTGCACGGAAGAAAAATCCCGTCCGCCTCCGGCGCCGAGAAAAAAACTTTCCTCGCGATCTTGTAAGCCGCCTCTTCGGGCAGATCGCCGAGATCGGCGTTGCGCTCGACGCCGAGCCCTTCGGCGCCGAGAACCTCGAAGCCTGAGGCGGTCAAAAAATCCGCCACGCGCCTCGTGAGCGGATCGGGATACGGCGTGGCGACGACGAGTTTCTTGATTCCCATGTGCTTCAGCGCCTCGACTTCGCAGGTCATACCCGCCGCCACGGGAACGCCGACTTTGGCTTCCAGCCTGGCCGCGACTTCGCGGTCACTGCCGTGGCCCAGGCGAGTGAAGATCGGTGAGCCGCCGAGAATAATGAACTCGGCGCCGGTCTCGGCAAGATCGACCGTCGCTTCTTCGAGCCTTGCAAGCTGCCTTTCGAGATGATCGTCCACCAACTTGCGGATCGTACCCGTCGTGTTCAGCAAAAGAAACCCATCGCCGAAAATCCGGTAGAATTCGTAGACGAACGTGTCGCCGCGCGACGGCGCGACGTGGCCGATTTTCGCTCTCCAGCCGATCATTTTGTTCTCCTTGCCGCAGAATCGCGATTGCCCCAGTTAATAGAGAAGAGCGCCGGCCGTCAAGAGCAGAACTTCCGTTGCATTGCGGCGGCCTTTGCCGTACCACGTAAGGAAGGTCACCTTGTGCGAGAATCCTGGACATTCGGCACGCTTCGCTCTCTCCGTCATCGGAATTTTCGCCTCCTGCTGTTCGGCGCGCTGCTTTCGAGCTCCGGCGACTTCATGCAAAACATCGCGCAGAGCTGGCTCGTGTGGCAACTGACCCGTTCACCTTTTCTCCTGGGCGTCGTCAGCTTTTTCGACACCGTCCCGCGGCTGCTTTTCGGCGCTCTGGGCGGCGCGATCGCCGACCGCTTCGACCGCAGACGGCTGCTGATGATCACTCAAACGCTGGCGATGGCGCAAGCGTTCGTCTATTGGTTCGCGGTTTATTTTCACTTCATCGTTTTCTGGCACATCGTCGTCCTGGCATTCTTCCTGGGCGCCGTCAACACGCTGAACCAGCTCGCGCGGCAGTCTTTGGTCAACAGCCTCGTCCCGCGGGAAGAATTGTTCAACGCGATCGCGCTCCAGTCCTCGGTGTTCAATCTGTCGAAAATCCTGGGACCCTCGGCCGGCGGGATACTCATCGCTCTGGTGGGAATCGCCGGCTGCTTTTTCATCAACGCCGTAAGTTTTCTGGCGCTCATCCTCACCCTCTTCATGATGGAGCTCCCTCCCTGGGAAGCGCCGGATAAAAAGACCGGCATCTGGAGCGAGATCCAAGAAGGTTACGCGTACCTGAGAAGCAACCGCCGGCTATTCTCTATCGTCTGGCTGTCCTATATCGTCGCGCTGGTCGGAGCGCCCTACACTCGCTTCCTCCCCATGTTCGCCACGAATATTTTGCACGTCGGGCCATCGGGCTTCGGCCTTTTGATGGCCGCTCCGGGCATCGGCGCGACCGCCTCGGCGCTGGGCCTCGCCTCCATGGGAAGTTTCCGCCCCGGCATTCTATGGATCTGCTCGTGCGCGCTGGGATTCGCGCTCTTCCTCAGCCTGTTCGCATTCTCCCACTCCTTTATCTTCTCCATGGTCATGCTGGCTCTGGTGGGATTTTGCTTCATCGCGTTTCGCGCCTCGGCCAACACGGCGATCCAGTCGGAGACCCCGCAGAATCTTCTTGGGCGGGTCTTGAGTCTTTTCTTTATGGATAGAGGCCTGTGGTCTCTGGGAGGATTGTTGATCGGCAGCGCCGCGTCCGTGATCGGCATCGACCACACGCTCGCGGTATCCGCCGTAATCTGCGCCGCAGCCGCAGGCGGCCTGCTCTTTGTTACGGGCAGAGTGCCCGCCAAAGCGACGCTATAGCCTCTATCATTGACAGCAACGAAAAGAGACGGATAAGATCCGCGCACACTCTGGGGATGAGGAGGCGATCATGAATTCAATCTTCGAGACCGATCCGATTTTTGCTTTTATATTTTTGCGCCTGGGTCTGGCCGCGGTCTTTTTCGCTCACGTATCGCAGCAAAGTCTCGGCTGGTTCGGCGGTAAAGGACCCCGGGACACGATCAACTCCTGGAAGGAACGTTACGCGATACCGCGACCGATCGGCGCGCTCGGCATCTTCACGGAATTCTTCGGCAGCTTTGCTATGCTTTTGGGATTCCTGACCCGGCCGTTCGCGCTGGGCCTGGCGATTTTTATGGCGGTCGCGATCTGGAAGGCGCACTGGAAAAACGGTTTCTTTCTCGCGCACCGCGGCGGAGAAGGCAACGGCATCGAGTTTTGCCTCGCGCTTTTCCTCATGGCGTTGGCGCTTCTCATCGGCGGCGGCGGCGCCATGTCAATCGATCTGCTGTTGAGCGAATAACTTGGAGAAGAGCCAAACGAACGGCGGCAATCGCGTCGAGCAAATCGCAGCCACGGCTCTTTTGCTGCTCCTATTGATCGGCTGCTTCATCGTGCTGCGGCCGTTCGTGTCCGCGCTGCTATGGGCGCTGATCCTCTCCTCTTCCACCTGGCCGGTCTTCGCATGGATCGAACGGATGCTGGGCGGCCGCAAAGGGCTCGCGGCGTTGACGACGACGTTGATGCTGGCGCTGATTGTGTTGATGCCGCTGGTCATCGCCGGCTCGAGTCTTACGGATGAATTCGGGCAGGCGATCGCATGGGTCCGCACGGCAATGAACGAGGGACCGCCCGATCCTCCGGCCTGGATCGCGAGCATCCCCGTCGCCGGCGGATATCTTTATCGATACTGGGCCAGCGTGGCGCACAACAGCAGCCAATTGCTGAGCGAATTCGGAAAATATTTGCTACCGGCGAGCGAATGGCTGCTCGGCGGCTTAAAGACGCTGGGCCAGGGCACGCTACAATTGGCGCTCAGCCTCTTCATCGCCTATTTTTTTTACCGCGACGGGAGCGACGGCGCGAAGAGACTCAAAGCTATGGCAGTGCGACTGTGGGGCGATCGCGCGCTCCGTCTGATCGAAGTCGCGGCCGCCACGATGAAAGGCGTGATCTACGGCATCATCGGAACCGGAATCGTGCAAGCCATCCTGACGGGTTTTGGACTTTGGCTCGCCGGCGTGCCCGGCGCCTTTCTGCTCGGGTTTGCAACTTTCTTTCTATCGCTGATTCCGGTGGGCGCGCCGCTCATCTGGGCGCCGGCATCTTTGTGGCTGTTTTACTCAGGTTCGACCGGCTGGGGCATTTTTCTTTTGCTGTGGGGCGCGCTCGCCGTCGGGAGCGCCGACAATATCATCAAGCCCTATTTTATCAGCCGCGGCAGCGATCTCCCCTTCATCCTGGTCTTTCTCGGCGCGCTCGGCGGCGTGATCTCCTTCGGCTTTCTCGGCATCTTTCTCGGCCCGACGCTGCTCGCCGTCGGCTACAACATCATCCGTGACTGGACGCGAGTGGACAACACGCTTAAGGAGTCGCTATGAGCATGCGCCAAATCGAACCTCAATGGCGCTACGACGACCTCCGCGAATGGATGCGCGAGGCGGAACGCCTCGGCGAGCTGCGCACGGTATTGGGCGCGTCGTGGCAGGAGGAGATCGGCCTCGCGGCGGACGTCGTGATCCCGTGCGATGATGGGCCCGCAGTCGTTTTCGATGAAGTCCCCGGCTGCCCCAAAGGATTTCGTCTGATCCTCAATGTGTTCGCCGGCAAGCGGCGCAACATGACGCTGGGTTTCCCCGACCATCTTTCCAAGCAGGAGCTGAGCCAGGCTTTCTTCGAGCATTATCTCAAGCAGCGGCGTCGTATCGCGCCCGAGGTCGTGAACGATGGCCCTGTCTGCGAAAATATTCTGACAGGAGAAGACATCGATGTCGCGAAGTTTCCCGCGCCGATCTGGCACGCGGATGACGGCGGCCGCTACATCGGCACGGGCGGCTTCACCGTGAGCATGGACCCGGACGAGAGATGGATCAACGCGGGCTGCTACCGCGCCATGATTCACGACCGCAAATCCGTGACCTTGCTCATTGTGCCGGGAAAGCACGGTCACATCCATCGCGAGAAGTACTTCAGGCGGGGCGAGCGAATGCCCGTCGCCCTGGTTGTGGGCAGCGATCCGCTTTTTTTCTACGTCGCGGGAACGGAGTTCCCCTACGGCGTCTCGGAATTCGACATCGTCGGCAGCATGCGCGGAAAGCCGGTCAAGCTGGTGCGCGGCCAAGTGACTGGGCTTCCCTTCCCGGCCAGCGCCGAGATCGTTCTCGAAGGATTTCTCGATCCCAAAGTCCGGAAGCCCGAGGGGCCGTTCGGTGAATGGATGGGATATTACGCGGGCGGCACGAGCCCGCAACCCGTGATCGACATCCAGGCGGTGTACCATCGCAACGATCCCATCATCCTTGGCGTCCCGCCGCTCGGCGGGGGTTCCGATGAGATGGCGCGCTACCGTGCGGTCATGCGATCGGCGATGCTCAAACAAGAGTTGGCGGATGCAGGGGTTCCGGACATCGTGCAGGTCTGGTGCCACGAGGTCGGAGCGTCGCGCATGCTGCACGGTGTTGCGATCAAGCAGCGCTACCCCGGCCACGCCAAGCAAGCCGGCATGCTTGCGGCGACCTGCGGGTCCACCGTCTACGGCTGCAAGTTCGTCATCGTCGTCGACGACGACATCGACGTGTCGAACCTTGAGCAATTGATGTGGGCCATGCTCACCCGTTCAGACCCGGCGACCTCGATGGACGTCGTGCGGCGAATGCGGACGAGTCCCGCCGATCCGCTGCTGACGGAAGATCGGCGCAAAAGCGGCGATCTCACCAACTCGCGCGCCGTCATCGACGCCACCCGGCCCTTTGAATGGAGGGACAGCTTTCCGAAGGTAAATGCCCCGGGCCCGGAAGTCGCCCGTAAGGCGCGCGAGAAATTCGGCTACCTGTTACGCTAGCGTGGGATCTGACTTCGGTCTTAACGGCACTGTTGAAAAACCCTGCCCTGACGCCGGTCGACGGCATCAGCGCCTGTAGCAGAGCATGATGCCGTCGCGGATCGGCAGCAGCACGTTCTCGACCCGCTCGTCTTTTTGAATCCGGTGGTTGAGCGCGTCGATCGCGCGCACTCTCTCGTCGGCGGGATTCAAGACTTTCCCGCTCTGCATCATGTTGTCGAGCACGATCAGGCCGCCGCGCCGCGTGAGTTCGATGCAAGCGTCGTAGTACGCGTCGTAGCCGGTTTTGTCGGCATCGATGAAGCAGATGTCGAACGGCTCTTTGAAAGTCTTCAGCGTCTCCAGCGCCGGGCCGAGTCTGACCTCGATCTTTTTTCCGTGCGGGCTCGCGGCGAAGTAGCGGCGCGCCATTTCGGTCGTCTCGGGATTCACGTCGCAGGTGATGAGCCGGCCGTCGTCCGGCAGCGCCTCCGCCCACGCCAGCGCGCTGTAGCCGGTAAACATGCCGATCTCCAGAACGCGCTTAGCCGCCGTAATTCGCACGAGCAATCTGAGCAGCGCGCCTTCGAGCGGCCCCACCATCATCTTCGGCGACTTCTGCTTGTCATACGTCTCCTTCCATACGACTGCGTGCAGGTCGGAAAGCCCGCGCGTGTGACGTTCCGCATAGTCCTCGATGTCTTGAGGGAATGGAATCATAAAAAACCTCCGTCCTTTGGATACTTTTAGCTATAGCCCGAAGGGCCGAAGGAAACCAGAGTTCATCATTGCGTACGCGACGGGACTTTGGTAATGAGCGCTCGTGGCCGCGATGCGCTTCATTCTTCCGCTTCTTTTTTGGCTCTCAACGGCGACGGCCCTCTTCGCCGCGGAGAATTGGAACAGCGAATGGGCGAAGACGGTCGAGAGCGCGAAGAAAGAGGGACAGCTCACGGCGTACGGCGGCGCGGAGATCAGCCACCCGGATATTATCGCCGCGTTCAATAAAGAATATCCCGAAATCAAAGTCACGGCCGTCACGGGAAGGGCGCCGGACCTGACGGCGCGTATTCTGGCCGAGAGACGCGCGGAAAAATATCTCGCCGACATCATCGCGAGCGGGCCGAACGCGCCGCGCACGCTCTACCTGGCGAAGGCATTGGACTCGCTCGCTCCCGCGCTGATCCTTCCCGAGGTCACGGACCCAAATAAATGGTACGGCGGCAAGCACTGGTACGCCGACCCGGAAAACAAATACATCTACATCTTCGAGGGCTCCGTTTCCACGACCGGGCTCGCGGTCAACAGCAAGCTCATGAGCCCGAGCGAGATCGGCTCTTACTGGGATCTCGTGCAGCCGAAGTGGAAAGGAAAAATTCTGGTCATGGATCCGAGAGGCGCGGCGCTGCCGACTCCGGTGTTGATGCTCTACTACGATCCCGACGTGGGACCGGATTATTTGCGCGCGCTCTTCGGCAAGATGGACGTGACGCTCTTCCGCGATCGAACCCAGGGAACGAATTGGCTGGGCACGGGAAAATATCCGGTCTGTTTTTACTGTCGCGATCTCGATCTCGCGCAGAAGCAGGGCCTCCCCATCGCCGAGGTGCCGCCGGCGCAAATGAAAGAAGGATCGACGATCGGCGGCGGCAGCAGCAGCGTTCTCGCTCTGCTGAACCGCGCGCCCCATCCCAACGCGGCGCGCGTCTTTATCAACTGGTATCTCTCGCACCAGGGCCAGATAATCTGGCAGAGAGTGATGAACACGAAAGAAGTCGAGCCTTCCGACTCGATGCGCATCGACATTCCCAAAGATGACGTCCTCCCCGAAGCGCGCCGCGCCGAAGGCCGGAAGTATCGGGTCGTCGGCTTCCTCGATCCCGCCCCGCTGCAGCAGCTCCTGAAAGAAGTGTTGAAGTAGGAGAAAACAATAGGCGGTAGGCAGTAGGCGATAGGCAGTAGGAAAACGTAAGAGGGAAAAATGTCGGACTACCAACCGATCGAGGTTCGCGGTTTCTTCCGCTCCCACACTCACTTGCCGATCTGGGAAGTGATCGAGCAGGCCGGCATCTGGAACCGGCTCGGCATGAAAGTCAGCTTCGAGTTCTGCGACAGCTCGAGCATCGCGGAAGCGGCGCTGTTCGACGGCGGCGTCGATTTCGTCTCGGGAAACCACATTACGCCGTACGCGCTGGTCGCGCGCCGAAAGCCGATCGTCTGTCTCGCCTCGCCGTCGAACAGCGTGAACGACAAGCTCGTCACCCGCGAGGCGGTGACATCGATCGCGGATCTTCGCGGCAAGCGCATCGGCGACACGACGCTCGTCGATGCGCTCGGCGGGTACCATCATCTGCGCGGCAATCACATGATCTACGTCATGCGCGCCGGCCTCGGCCTATCGGACGTTCAATGGGTGGAGTTGTGCGAAACGATGGCGGAGTTTCGCACGGCGCAGTTGGAGTCGCTCAAGTCGGGCAAAGCCGACGCCACGTTCGTCACCGGCAGCACGGAGAAATACGAGCAGGCGGGATTCAAGGTGCTCGATCTGGAGCCGCTGCCGATGATCACTGGCCCGACGCTCACCAGCACGACGGCCAATCTCAAACGCAAAGAGCGGCTCGGCGAGCGCCTGGTCAAGGCGCTGGTCCTAGGCGTCCACTTCGCGCGCACGCGGCGCGAGGAGACCGAGCGCATTCTCGACGGATTGAGAAAGAGAGTTCCAGAAGCGGCGCGCGCGAGCTATCACGGCGTGGCGAAGCTCCAGCCGAAGCCATATCCGGATCTCGGCGGCATTGTGAACGCCTACACGCTTTGCTGTTTGAAAGATCCGATTGCCAAAGAGCGGAGCCCGGTCGCGCTCTGGGACATGCACTATCTGAGAGAGCTGGACGATTCGGGGTTTATCGACGGGCTGTATGACAGGCGTGAGGCGTAAGGCGTGAGGCGTGAGTAGAAAGAAGGATATCTTATTGAAGCTGAGAACGACGTTGGCGGTCGCACTAGTGATCTTCATCAGGTCGAGCGGAGCGGACGCTGCCGAGGTGAAACCCGACGCCAAGGCGGCGTGGGAGAAAACTCTCGCCGGCGCGAAGAAAGAAGGAGAGGTCAGGATCTGGGGCGACATGGAAATCACGCATCAAGACATCGTCGCCGCATTCACGAAAGAATTTCCTTTCATCAAAGCAGTGCTGGTCAGCGGGAAAGTCGGCGACCTCATGCCGCGCATCATCGCGGAGCGCCGCGCCGGCAAATACCTCGCCGACGTTTACAGCGGCGGCCTGGGCGGCCGCGCCTTTTACGATTTTCAACGCGCCGGCGTGCTCGACCCGCTGAAGCCGCTGCTCGTTCTCCCCGATGTGGTGGACGAATCGAAATGGCTCAACGGCAAACACTACTACGCCGACGGCGAGGGGCAATACGTTTTCATGTACGAGGGCAGCGTCGCCGGCGTCGGGCTTTACTACAACTCCAAGCTGCTCGATCCGAAGGAGTTTCATTCCTACTGGGATTTGTTGAATCCAAAGTGGAAGGGAAAGATCGTTTTGTTCGAACGGCCGGGAACCGGCTCGCCCAACATGGTGCGTTACTATTACAATCCGCAACTCGGGCCGGAGTTCGTGCGGCGCCTGTGGAGCGAGATGGATCTCGTCGTCTCCCAGGAGCGGCGCCAGGCGACCGATTGGCTCGGCACCGGGAAATTTGTTTTGTGTCTCGATTGTGCCGACACAGATGCCGCGCGAAAACAGGGCGTCCCGGTCGGCGAGTTCGATCATGCGTATCTCAAGGAAGCCGGCAGCGAGATCGGCACGAGCGGCAACAGCGGGCTCGCGCTGATCAACAAAGCGCCAAACCCGAACGCGGCGCGGCTTTTAATCAACTGGTTTCTCTCGCGCCATGGACAAACCGTTTGGCAGGATGTGATGAACAACAAAGTCGTCGAGCCTTCGGACTCGATGCGCACCGATATTCCGAAAGAGAACGTCCTTCGTCCTTCGCGCCGCGAGGAGGGAAAGAAATACCTCGTCACCGGCTTTCAGGACCCGGAACCGGTGACGAAGCTGATCAATGAGATACGAGCCAAAATTAAGTAGGCTACAGAAGTGAGAGATTCTTCGCTCCGCTCAGAATGGGAATAATGCTCAAAAGGTATTGCTCTA
>CAZNES010000102.1:0-14187 GCA_964572145.1 uncultured Syntrophobacteraceae bacterium | reverse complement strand
CCGGTTTATTTCGTAAACCATGTTACCGGTTTGTACCTCACCCTCGCCCTCTCCCTAACAGGGAGAGGGTTGTTAGAATCTGCGAAAGAGATCTTCCGCCTCCGGGCGGAGCAGCTCTCGCGCCGATCCCTCCTCCCCCTTTCCTTCATAGCCTCGAATCAACACGACCGGTGTCTGGCCCTTTTTTCCCATGACAAGCTCCGCCGCTGCGGCCATCTCATCGGCGACCGCGGCGACTGCGGCTCTAAGCTCATAGCCGTAACTGTCCGCAGTTCCGCGCTCATCTTTTATCGGATTGAGTCCGGCGACGCCCACGGCCACGTCCACGGTTCCCAACCGCCACGCG
This sequence comes from uncultured Syntrophobacteraceae bacterium, assembly GCA_964572145.1. GTDB lineage: Bacteria > Desulfobacterota > Binatia > UBA9968 > UBA9968 > JAJPJQ01. Next base: position 13,841 of record CAZNES010000102.1, on the reverse strand, counting down.
CGGCCGAAGCTGTCGCTGATAATAATTCCAGGCGCGGCATTGAGTTGTGGGAGAATCTGCTTGATCTCCTCGCGAATCTTTTTCGCCGACCCGTCGGGATCGCGCGGCAGCAGCGCGACCTGGCCGAGGCCGACGTTCGACGAATCGACGCCGGCGTTGGCGCAGATAAAGCCGTGATGCGTCTCGACGATGAGCGCGGTGCCGCCTTTCCTGATGACGCGCCGGCTCTCTCTCAGAATGATTTCCACCAGGCGCGCGTCTTTCGCCAGCTCGCGCCCAAGCTCCTGCGCGTGCGCCGAAGGCTCGACGTCGTCGAGCCGGACGATCTGCCCCTCCGCTTTGGAGACGATCTTGTGCGCCACGACCAGAATGTCCGCGCTCGTAAGCGCGATGGATTGACGCGCGCACGCTTCGACGATAAGCGCGCCGATCGAGTCGCCGCGGCGCGCCTCGCCGATGCCGTCGAGGCCGATCAGCTCGATCCGGCTCATGCTTCACCGACGCGCCACGTCGCCGCCGATTTCATTTCCATCACTCTCGTGTAACTTTCTCCGGGGCCGCCGCCGGAATGAAGAAATCGCTCCAGGTCCCGCGGCTCGTCGATGTCGAGCGCGATGCGCTCGTTCTCCAGGACCCGGAGCGGCATCTCTTTGGCCGCGACCTGGCTTAGATGGTACGAAAAGCTGTCATAGCCGAAACGCAGCCCGATCACGTTCGGCGGCGAGAGCAAAAGAGCGTTGGTGCCCATGCGGTCGTGGGACGGGACCAGCAAGGCGAAGGGCGAAACGCCGTCGTGTTTCGCAATCTGCTCGATGACAAGCTCGATATCGCCGGCTCGGAGCAAGGGAATATCTGCGGGAATCACCACGGCCGCCTGCACCCCGCGCCATTTAATGTCCAGCAGGGCGAACGTCACCGCCTCGGTCTCGCCTTTTTCTTCCTGCTCCACAATCACCGTCGCGCCCAGCGACGCGGCGATCTCGCGCACCTCGGCGTCGCCTGTCACGACGTAAACCGCGTCCAACCCGCGCGCCGCGAGCGCCTCATGGAGAACGTCGCGCAGCATCGATTCGGCGAACGCGGCGCGCTCCGCGGCGCTGAGCAGCGCAGCCAGCCGCTGCTTGGAGTTGGTAAAACCCTTGGCAGGTATGAGAGCTGCGATTTTCATAGGAGCGCCAGCAGCTCGCGCGCGAGATTCCTTTTGTCGTCGAGAGAGTTCATCCGGATCGTTTTCTCCACGGTCTTGACCCCGAGCGCTTCGATGCGAGTCCGGTAATTTTTGTCCTCGGGCGCAAGGGCAAAGAGATCGACAAAATCGGCATAGGCTTTGGCGACGCCGAGCACCGAGACTTCCATGCCGGCGGCGGCCATCAAGCGGTCCGCCGGGCCGCTCACCGGCCGGCTGCCGATGATCGGGCTTACCGCCAGGACGGCTGCTTTAGTTTCTCTAAGCGCTTCCCGAATACCGGGGACGGCGAGAATCGGGCCGATGCTCGTGACCGGATTGCTGGGACAGACGACCACGCCACGCGCGTCGCGGATCGCATCGAGCACTCCGGGCGCCGGGCGGCTCTTTTCTGCGCCCGCATAAGAGACGCCGCTCACCTCAACCGACCAGCGACGCTTGACGAAGTATTCCTGAAAAGAAATTTCTCCGGCCGGTGTTTGAATTTTTGTCTCCACGGGATCGTTCGACATCGGCAGCAGAGCGGCTTTGACGCCGAGCGACTTTCCGATTCGCTTGGTGACCTGAGCAAGCGTCAAGCCCTCGCGCAACAATCGCGAGCGCGTGATATGGGTCGCGAGATCGCGGTCGCCGAGCTTGAACCAGCTTTCTCCGCCGTATTTTTCCAGCCATTCCAGCGTGGCGAACGTGTCGCCCTGGATGCCCCAGCCTTTTTCCGTATCCGCGACGCCGCCCAGCGTGTAGGCGATCGTGTCAAGATCGGGAGCGATATGGAGACCGTGCAGGACAAAGTCATCTCCAGTGTTACAGACGATGCACAGTTCCTCGGGTGATATCTCCAGGCTAAGGCCATGAATCAGCTTCGCCCCGCCCGTTCCTCCCGTTAAAACAACCAGCATCTCGCTCTATGATTGAGGCGCGAAAATCCTGCTCGTGATCTCGTCGTTTGCCAATCCGTCCGCGCCGGACAAATTCTCCACGTAATCGAGAAGCGCAGCCGGAATAAATTTCTCGGCAATGAACTCGGGATAAACGGGCAGCCGCGGCCGGAGCGCGAAACCGGCTTCCCGCGTTTTTCGTTCAAGCTCGATCAAGGCCGGCCACGGCGCTTCGGGATTGATAAAATCCGGCGTCAGCGGCGAGACGCCGCCCCAGTCGTTGATCCCCGCGCCGAGATAGAGCGGGTAACTCTCCGGCGTGAGGTTGGGCGGCGCCTGGATATTCATGTCGCCGCCGAGGATGAGCCGCGCCAGCGCGATCGTCTTGAGCATCTCTTCGACCGACGGCGCCGGGTGGTCGCGCATGGGAATCTCGGGCTTGGGAAGAAAATTCTGGATGATGACTTCCTGGATGTGGCCGTAGCGCTGGTTGAGCTCGCGGATCGCGAACAGGGAATCGATGCGCTCTTGCCAATTTTCGCCGATGCCGATGAGAATGCCGGTGGTGAACGGGATCGCGAGCTTGCCGGCTTCGGCGATCGTCCGCAGCCGGAGCTTGGGCTTTTTATCCGGCGCGTCGAAGTGCGGCCCGGACGGCAGCATGAGGCGCGCGCTCGCGCTTTCGAGCATGAGGCCGAGACTCACGTTGACCTGTTTGAGGCGCTTGAGATCGCCCTTTCCCATGATGCCGGGATTGGAGTGCGGCAAGAGCCCGGTCTCTTCCAGCGCTACTTTGCAGGCCTCGTAGAGATAGTCGAGCGTGCGCTTGAGTCCCAGCCGCGCCAGAAAAGTTTTCATCTCAGGATAAATGGCTTCGGGCTTGTCGCCCAGGCTGAACAGGATCTCGGCGCAGCCGAGCAGCTTTCCCTGGCGCGCGACGCGCAAAACTTCGTCGAGCGACATAGATTTCGCGCCCGGCTCATCCGGCGCCTTGCGAAAGGTGCAGTAGCCGCAGAAGTCGCGGCAGAGGTTGGTGAGCGGAATAAAAACCTTCGGCGAGAAGGTTATCGTCTTGCCTTTGTGGCGATCGCGCAGCGCGGCCGCCGCTTCGAGCAATTCGGACAGCTCGTCGCCGCGCGCCGCCGCGAGCCGCATCGCCTCCTCTTTGGCCGGCGTTTTGCCCTCGAAGAATTCTTTAAAGACCGTTTGCGCCACCTCTGCCTGCATAGCCGATAAGTTCCGTTAGATCAACCGGGCCGCTGAAGAAGACCCTTCTACACTTTCTCGGGGCGGCAAGCTCGTCGAAGCGCCATCAGTCGACCTGGGGGTTTCTTGGAGGGCCGATGCGTGGGACGAGGAGAAGCAAGCGTACCGACAAGCGACTCTAAGCATTTTTGTTGGGCGTAAACGGCTGTATCGCATCGGCCCGGAAAGCGACCCCCAGGTAGACTATGCCCGGGTTTGTAGATTGGCCTGAGAAACCGGCATGCTTTTTCTTCTTGCCAAGGGCCGTTTGCTTCAAATAGGATGCCTCTATGGAATCCGCCCGATCGACGGGACCCTGTGAATCGGCTTTCGCTGAAAGGAGTCATGCCATGACAAGCTTGAAGAGAGTGACGGTGACAGGAATCGCGCTTCTCGCCGCGTTGTTCGTCTCGGTGTTGAATGCGCCGCATTCGCGCGCGGGTGAAGCCAAGCCGCAACCCGCCAAGGCGCAGCCCAAGCAGCACAAGCTTCCCGCCACGCTGGAAACGACACAGTGGGGCTGGCTCGATCCGAACGAGCCGCCTAAGCTGACCATCGATTCCGGCGACATCGTCTCGATCGAGACCATGATGCACGCGCATAACAAGATTCAGCCGGGAACCACGATGGAGGAGATCGTCGCCTTGAGGAAAGCCAATCCCGGCGGCGGCCCTCACTCTGTGACCGGTCCGATTTACGTCAACGGCGCCGAGCCCGGCGACGTGATGGAGATCCGCATCTTGAAGATCACGCCCAAGCCGTTCGGCTTCAACTTCAATCTTCCCGGCAAGGAATTCCCAACGATCGGCGCTTTAGCCCCGGAATTTCCCGAAGGCTTCGTTAGATTCTTCAATCTCGACTGGAAAAACCGCCAGGCCGAGTTCAAGCCGGGAATCACGCTCGACCTGAAGCCGTTCCCTGGCATCTTAGCAGTTGGAATCGACCCGAATGACTCCTCGCCGCGCAAGGGCGGGGCGAAAGAGCCTATGGCGCCGGTCTCGACCTTGAGGCCGTGGAAGAACGGCTCCAACATGGACATCAACGAGCTTCAAGAGGGAACTACTATCTTAATTCCCGTCCTCCTCAAGGGAGGCCTTATCTGGGTTGGCGACGCGCACTGCCGCCAGGGAAACGGTGAGGTGAACCTCACTGGGCTTGAGTGCGCCTTCCGTGAGTTCGTGATGCAGCCGATTGTGCGCAAAGACATAAAGCTCGAGTGGCCCAGAATCGAGACCAAGACGCATTGGATTCTGATCGGCCTTGATGAAGATCTCAACAAAGCGCTGGTCGCCGCGGTTAAAGAAACGGTGGATTTCCTCGCGGCGCAGAAAATGGTGCCGATGGACCGGTACGAAGCCTACTCGCTCGCCTCCATGACGGCCGACTGCCGCGTGAGTCAAGTCGTGGACGTGCGCAAAGGCGTTCACTGCATGGTGCCCAAGTCGATTTTTGTGAAAAAGAAGTAGTGGGTGCTCTGGACGCTGCCACTTTTCCTATTGTGGACCGCCGTCGCGTGGGCCGGCGGACCCCTCCCCGTCGTCACGACTTCAACCGATCTGAAGTCGTTGGTAGAAGCCGTCGGCGGCGACCAAGTCCAGGTTGAAAGCCTGGCGCCGCCGCTCAGCGATCCGCACTCGGTGGAGGTGAAGCCGGGCCAGCTCGCCAAACTCAAAGCCGCCGCTTTGCTCGTCCGGATCGGTCTCGACCACGAGCCATGGCTCGCCGCCGCGCTCGGCACCGTGAACGATCCGCGCTTTGTGCGCGGGAGCCCGCACTATCTCGACACGTCCAAGAGCATTCAACTGCTCCAGGCCGAGACTCCAAGAATACGAGCCGATAAGGGAACGCACCTTCACGGCTTGGGAAATACGCATTTCTGGCTCGATCCGGAAAATAGCCGGCCCATCACCGCGGCCATTCTCGACGCTCTCGCGCGCCTTGTGCCCGCGGAGCGCGGCTACTTCGAGGACAAAAGAAAAAGATTTCTCGTCCGATTGGACGAGCGCCTACAAGACTGGCAGCGCGCCATGGCGCCGTTGAAGGGCGCTCGCGTCGTCGTGTTCCACGAGAGCTGGCCGTATTTCGCCGAGCGCTTCGGTCTCGTCATCGTCGCAGCTCTCGAGTCCACGCCCGGAGTTCCTCCTTCGCCGTCTTATCTTGCTACTCTCATTCAAAAGATGCGCGACTCGGGCATCCGGCTGCTCATCGCCGAGCCTTACTCCAATGCCTCGATCATAAAAGAGGTGGCGACAAAAAGCGGCGCGACCGCGGTCACATTGATTCCGTCCGTCGGCGGCGATCCGGCGGCTGCGAATTACCTGAGTCTCTTCGATCTCAACATCAAGCGGCTATCGCAGAGCGGCATCGTGAAATGACTCTCGCGCTGGAATTTCTCTGGCTGCCATTTTTAGCCTGCCTGGTCCTCACGGGCATCCATGTCTATCTGGGTCTGCACGTGCTCGCGCGCGGTATCATCTTCGTCGATCTGGCGCTGGCCCAGGTGGCGGCGCTCGGAATCGCGATTGCGCTCTTGGCCGGCCACCCGATTCAGAGCGAGGGCGCCTACTGGTATGCGCTGGCATTTACGTTGGCCGGGAGCCTCCTCTTCGCGATGAGCCGGACGCACCGAGCGCCGATCCCGCAGGAAGCGATCATCGGCATCGTCTACGCCGTGTCGGCGGCGGTAGCGATTCTCGTGATCGATCGAGCGCCGCAAGGAAGCGAACACATCAAGCAGCTTCTCGTCGGCAGCATCTTGACCGTTAGTATGCGTGAGGTCGGTAGCCTCGCGCTGCTCTACGGCGTCGTCGGCGCGCTGCACTGGACGATCCGCCGGCCGCTGCTGGAAATTTCTTTCGATCCCGCGGCGGCCGTGAGCAAAGGCCGTCGCGTGCGTTGGTGGGATTTCGTGTTTTATGCTTCCTTCGGGCTGGTCGTCACGAGTTCCGTGCAGATCGCGGGAGTGTTGCTGGTTTTTTCCTACCTGATCGTTCCCGCGGCGATCGCGGCGCTGCTCACGCAAGCGGTCGTCAAACGGCTGGCGCTAGGCTGGACGATCGGCTTTTTCGTCAGCATTCTCGGTCTCACCGCCTCGGCCGAGTGGGATCTTCCCACCGGGGCAACCGTGGTAGCGACCTTCGGCGCGCTCATGGCGGCAATCGCCGCTTGCCTCGGGTTCCTCTCTCTCTTGCGAAGAACTAGAACTGAAGGACCGCGCGCGCTCGCCGGAACCGGCATTGCGGTTTTCGCCGCAGTGTCACTCGCCGGCCTCTTGCTGCTGCTCTTTCCCCGGATGGATCATCACTGGCTCGACTGGCTCGAAAAAAAAGCGCCGGCGTTCGAGCTGGCATTTCTCACATCCGAGGAGCGTGAAACCTATCAGGATAGCACGGAGTCGGTCCAGCGGGGACTCGAAGAGATGGTCTGGCTCCGCGCCATGCAGCAAGAGGCTCAGTGGGGCACCCGCGCGATGCCTCAAGAGAAACAGGAGCGCTTGAGACAGTATCTCGCCGGCCGGAGCGAAATCGTCACCGGCGACCGGCTGGCGCTCGACTATCTTCGAAGCCAAGCAAGAGAGCGCCAACGCTTTTGGCTGGGCATTCCGCTCTTGGGAATCGGAACGGCGGGCGTTGCGGCTTTGACTCGCGCGAGGCGGAAACGGGTTGCAAGAGCAGGTAGCGGGTCATTTTCAGCACGCGATCAAATCAAGACCACGAACAGAGATTCTTCGCGGAGTATGCCCTGAGCATAAAAAAAGAGAGATGCTTCGCTTCGCTCAGCATGACAGAAGGCTCAGAAAGGGACACTCGCCTGGATGTCATCCTGAACGCAGTGAAGAATCTCTCCGGGTAATTAATTCACTTCCCGAGAGCGGCTAAAGCTTGACAGGGCGGCGCGTAAGCCAATAGTCTCCGGGTAGCCGCAGAATATTTTTTAGGAGGCATTGCTATGTCAAATCCGATGATGGTGATCGACGGCGACGGACACGTTGTGGAAGATATGGACGGGATCTCGAGCTTGATGCCGCAGCGGTACAGGGAGAAGTACGGCGAACGCCTGTTCGATCCGTTTCCGCCGCTGGACCACCTGCACTCGTGTAATCTTCACGACCTGCCTCCCGGCGCGTTCGCGCGCGTCGGACCGGACGGCTGGCTGGATTTTCTAAAGGACGTCGGCATCGAAGCGACCGTGCTTTACACGACGCGCGGCCTGGCCTTCGGCAAAGTCGTGAGCCGCGATTGGGCGATCGATCTGGCGCGCGCGTACAACGACTGGCTCGACCGGACGTATTTGAAGCGAAGCCCGCGCTTCAAAGGAGTGGGCTTGATTCCCTTGCAGGAGCCGGAGGCCGCCGTCGCAGAGCTCAGGCGGATCGTAAAAGAGTTGGGCATGTGTGGCGCCATGCTGCCGTCCACAGGCTTTCAGTCTCACCTCGGCCACAAAATGTACTGGCCAATCTACGAGGAAGCCGACCGGCTCGGCTGCTGCCTCGGCATCCACGGCGGCGCGCACGAAAACCTCGGCATGGACGACCTCAATCCCTACGCGCCGGTCCATGCGCTCGGCCATCCGTTCGGCTTGATGGTTGCGTTCGCCGGCATCGTCTTCAACGGCATCTGCGACAAATTTCCCAACGTTCGAATCGGTTTTATGGAAGGAGGGGTCGCCTGGCTGCTCATGTGCCTGGAGCGCTTCGACCGCTCATACGAGACACACATCCAGCACGACCCGCGCGGAGAATTTCTCAAGCTTGAGCGCGGCGAAAAAGTCAGCGACTACATCATTCGCCACATCAAGGCGGGAAGGCTCTTCGTCGGCTGCGAAGGCAGCGAGCCGGACCTGGCGCACGCGATCAAGCGGGTCGGCAACGGTCCGTTCATGTATTCATCCGATTTTCCCCACGAAGTGAACAACGAATTCTGCAAGCACGAGCTTAAAGAAGTTTTGGAGAACGAAGAGCTCAGCGCCGACGACAAGGCGGCCGTGCTCTATCGCAACTGCCAGCGGTTTTATAATTTAGCGCGGGAGTAGCCGGCTCCATGTCCGGCGTCCTGGGAGAAAAGAAAAATGCCTTGGATCGCCTCCTCGGACTCTTCGGCGACGTGCGGGCCGGAGAGTCGTGGACGGCGATCCTTTTAACCCTCAATCTTTTTTTTCTTCTCACCGGCTATTTGATCATCAAGACCGTCCGGGAGCCGCTCATCCTAGCGGGCGGCGGGGCGGAAATTAAAAGCTACGCGTCCGCGGGCCAAGCCCTGCTGCTTTTTTTGATTGTGCCGGCCTACGGTTTCCTCGCCAGCAGAATCAACCGGATCAAGTTGATCACGTGGGTGACGCTATTTTTTATCTCCAACCTGATCGTTTTTTACGTCCTGGCGCGGTGGGGCGTGGCCATCGGCGTGGTTTTCTTTCTCTGGGTGGGGATTTTCAATCTCTTCGTCGTTGCGCAGTTCTGGTCGTTCGCCAACGATCTGTACTCTCAGGAGCAAGGTAAGCGCCTGTTCGGCATCGTCGCTTTCGGCGGGTCGGTGGGAGCGATCGTGGGGCCCAGGCTCGCGGCCCGATTGCTTCAGCCGCTGGGCGTGTTCGAGCTACTGCTCGTCGCCGGCGTCATTCTATGTGTTTGTATCGTCATTACGAATATCGTCCACGCGCGGGAAAGGGATCAGGCGGCCGAAAAGAAGGACCATGCCGAAAAACCTCTGGGCAAAGAAGGCGGTTTCAAGCTCGTCGTCACCCAGCGGTATCTTTTTTTGATCGCGCTTTTGATCATCGTGCTCAATCTGGTCAACACCACCGGCGAATACATCCTCGGGAAAATAGTGACGCAGGAAGCGCGGCAAAAGGTTGTCGATGCGGAACGGCAGGCGGCGGCGCCCGGCGGGACAATCCTATTGAGCGAGGGAGAAAGAAAAAGAATCGAGCAGAAGTTTATCGCCAACTTCTACGGCAATTTCTATTTTTGGGTGAGTTTGCTTTCCGCCGGTATTCAGTTGCTTTTCGTGTCTCGTATTCTCAAATCCATGGGAGCCGCCGCCCTGTTATTTCTGCCCTTCATCGCTCTGGGGGGATACTTTCTGATCGCCTCGTTTCCCGTTCTCAGTTACATCCGGTCGGCCAAGATTCTGGAGAACGCAACCAATTATTCGCTCCAGAACACCACGCACCAGAGTCTGTTTCTTCCGACCAGCCGGGAGACCAAGTACAAAGCCAAAGCCGCCATCGATACCTTCTTTGTCCGCGCCGGCGACGTCGCCTCCGCCATGTTCGTGTTTTTGGGCGCCCAGCTCGCGCTCGGCGTCAGCGCCTTCGCCTCGATCAATATCGTCATGGCGCTCGTATGGATTTTCCTCGCCGTCGCAATCATCCGCCGATACAAGACGCTATCGGCAGCGCCCGCCGATGCGGCTAAAGCAGCGTAACCCAGCCGTATCGCATCGGCCCGGAAAGATGCCGCCCGGCGGTCGGCGCGTCTATTTTTGAGCTTCTTTGAGCCGTTCTTTGAGACCGGTGAATCTCTTCTCAATCCGGACGTTTTTGATCGCCATCGCGAGCGCCCGTTTGCTGCCGACCAGCACGACCAATTCTTTTCCTCGCGTCACGGCGGTGTAGAGGATGCTGCGGTGCAGCATGGGAAAGTGGGAAGTGTGGAGCGCGATCACGACCGCGGGATATTCGCTCCCCTGGCTTTTGTGCACGGACATCGCGTAAGCCAGGTTGATTTCATCGAGGTCTTCAATGTCGTAGGAGACCGTCTTGCCATCAAAGTCCACGTCCAGCTCTCCCTCCTCGGTGTCGAGCCGGACGATGCGCCCGAGATCGCCGTTGAAGATTCCCTTGTCGTAGTTGTTCCGGAGCTGCATCACGCGGTCGCCGTGCCGGAAGATCGTGCCGCCGCGCTCGATGCTCTTGCCCTCGGGATTGAGCAGCCGCTGCAGCTCGCGATTGAGATTGACCGTGCCCAACAGGCCGCGGTGCATCGGGCTCAGGATCTGGACGTCCTGCGCGCCGAGAAGGCGCGGGATGCGCTCTTTCACCAGCTCTTGAATGACGGAGAGAGCGTCCTCTTCGCGCTCGCGCGGGACAAAAACGAAATCGCGCTTGCCGCGCTCGGGTTCGAGCAGTAAAGACTCGCCGTGAAGAATCCGATGCGCGTTTTGGACGATCAGACTCTCGCCCGCCTGGCGGAAAATTCGCCTGAGCACGACGACCGGCACGGTCCCCGAGTCGATTAAGTCGCGCAGAACGCTACCGGGCCCGACCGACGGGAGTTGATCGACGTCTCCCACCAAGACGAGATGGCTCTCGGGCGCGATCGCGCGCAGCAGGTGGTCCATCAGCGGCAGGTCCAGCATCGAGGCCTCGTCGATGACGATCACGTGGGCGTCGACCGGATTGTCTTCGTCGCGCTGGAATCCGCCCTCGTGCGGATTGAACTCGAGCAGGCGGTGGATCGTCTTCGCCTCCTCGCCGGACAATTCCGCCATGCGCTTGGCGGCCCTGCCCGTCGGCGCGGCAAGCGCAAAGGTGACTTCGGATTGCCGAAGAATTTTTAACAGCGCGATCAACAGCGTCGTCTTTCCCGTCCCCGGCCCGCCGGTGATCACGAGGCACTTTTGCTTGAGCGCCTGCGCGATCGCTTCGCGCTGCTCCGGCTCCAACAACACGGCTGAAGAGCCGGAGAGTTGAAGCGTCAAGTTCCTCGGACCTCCGATCCCTTTATTTTTCAATCCGGAGGCGGCGGAAAGCAGATGCCGGAGCGCCGCTGCTACGCGCCGCTCGGCGTCGTAGAGCTCGCGCGGATAGACTCGGCTGTCTTCGACGTCGTCGCCCTCCTCCACAACGAGCTTGCCCTCGGCCGCGAGCTTTTCGATCGCCGGCTCGACGATATCTTCCTCGACGGTGAGCAACGCGGCGGCATTGGCTTTGAGCGGCGTCAGCGGAACGTAGCAATGGCCGTCGTCGGAGAATTTTCGCAGCACGTGCAGTAGCCCGGCCTGAACGCGCAGCGGAAAATCGCCGCTGATCCCGAGCGTCGCCGCAATCCGGTCGGCCAGGACGAAACCAACGCCGTAGACCTCTTCGGCGAGGCAGTAGGGATTTTCTTTGACTCTGGCGACAGTCTCGACGCCGAAGGCGCGGTAGATTCTAAGCGAGAGAGCGCTGCCGACGCTGTGTCCCTGGAGAAAAACCATGACATCCTGCACTCCCCGTTGATCCTGCCAAGCGGCGATTATCTTCTGCGCGCGCGTCCGTCCGATGCCCGAAACTTCCAAGACTCGCTGCGGCTCTTCCGAGAGAACTTTTAGAGTTTGCAGTCCGAAAGTGGAGACCAGACGGCGCGCGTAGGTCGGCCCGATGCCTTTGATGAGCCCCGATCCCAGGTACTTTTCGATTCCCTCCAGCGTCGCCGGCTCGATCTTCTCCCACTGCTCGGCCTGAAACTGGAGCCCGTAGCGTGGATGGGTTTTCCAACTCCCGCTGACTTTGATTTCTTCCCCCTCGCTGACGGGAAAGATGCCGCCGACAACCGTCACCTGCTCGACGCCGTCGACTTGCAGGCGGGCGACGGTGTAGGGCGCCTCGGGGTTCTGATAGGTGATTCGGGTGATCGTTCCTTGCAGAAGCGATCGCTCGCGGAGTGTTTCAGTCACGGCAGCATCCTACTAAAAACTATCCCCGCCGTGAACCGGTTTCTTTGGTTTGAGATTTGTCCGCCACGGTACTTTGGCGGAGAGATTCCTCGCGAAGCGAGGATAAGCCTTTGTTGAACGGCCGAAAAACCGGTATGATTCGATCTTTAAACCGCCGGATGGAATTCCATAAAAGGGACGGGAGGCGTCTATGTTCATCGACGGCTTGTGGTTTGAGGTCGCTCTGATCTTCTTCCTGATCTTAGCCAATGGCTTTTTCGCCGCCTCTGAAATCGCCATCATCGCCACGCGCAAGACCCGCATCGATACCTTGCTCGAAAAAGGCGTGCGCTCGGCCGCCGCTGTTTCCCGGTTGAAGAACGATCCGGACCGCTTCCTGGCCACCGTCCAAATCGGTTGCGTTATCATGGGAACCCTCGCCTCCGCTATCGGCGGAGCGGTCGCCATTGAGTTTTTGAAGCCCTCGATCCAGTCGTTTCCGTTTTCGTTTGTCCAGAAATGGGCGGAATCGATCGCCATTGTCGTGGTGACTCTTCCGATCGCTTACTTCTCGCTGATCATGGGCGAATTGGTGCCCAAATCTTTGGCCCTGCGGTCTCCCGAGCGGATCGCCTTTCTCGTCGCGCGGCCGATCGAGTTTTTTTCCCGGATGACTTCCTTCTTCGTGCGGATTTTAACCGCCTCGAGCAACGCCGTGCTGCGGCTCTTGGGCGGGGCGGACGCCGGCCCCTCGACCTTTGTGTCGGAGGAAGAGGTCAAGTCGTTGATCCGCGAGGGCGCGGCGAGGGGAATTTTCGACGAAACCGAAAAGGAGTTGATCCACAGCGTTTTTGAATTCGTCGATACGGCGGTCAAAGCGGTCATGATCCCCAGGACGGAGATCCATGCGCTCGAGGTCAACGCCTCCTCGGAGGAGGTGCTCAAGAGTTACGTCGATAGCGGCTTCTCGCGCATTCCCGTTTATGAAGGCGAGCTGGATCGGGTGATCGGCATCCTTTATTACAAGGACGTGCTCCGCGCGATTCAGGAAAAAGGCGCCTTTCGCCTGCGCGATCATCTCCACCCACCTTTCTTCGTGCCCAGCTCGCTGCCGATCAGCCAACTGCTGAAAGACCTCCAACGGCGCAGAATCGCGATCGCGATGGTGGTCAACGAGTTCGGCGAGATCGAAGGGCTCGTGACTCTGGAAGATCTGCTGGAAGAAATCGTCGGCGAGATCCGCGACGAGTACGATCGCGAAGAGCGCGGGCCGGTCGAGCGTCTGCCCGACGGCTCGATGGTGATCCAGGGCTCGGCCCAGTTGAAAGACTTGAAGACCGATTACGGCCTGCCCTTCGAAGAATCGCCGGATTATCTGACGATCGCCGGCTTTGTGCTCGCCAAGCTGAAGCGCATCCCGCGCGGCGGCGAGGTCGTCGAGCACAACGGCTACCGGCTGACGATCGTGGATATGGAAGGCCGGCGGGTCGTCAAGGTGAAAGTGGAAGCGACGGGAAAACAGCCGGAGCCGCACAGCAACTAATTTTATCGAGAACGAGTCCTCGGTGCGCGAGTTTTCGGGCGCGGCCGATAGGGTAGTACTAGAAGTCGACCCTTTCTAATCGGACGTCCGCTACCCTCTCCCTCGCGCCCCTCGGACTCGCTGTGGAGCTGGCGCTCGCTCGGAGAGACCGCGCATCCGACACAAGCGGTGGGAATAAGTGACGGCGAAGATGAATAGAGGGGGGCATGTAGATGATAACTTTTCAATTCAATGGGTTATAGATCAGGAAGTGGACTTTTCCTAGTCCGAAGCTGTACCGGAAGTAATCTGTGGATAACTCGGGGTTTTTGGGTCGGGAGAAGGGGTTTGGCGGATCAGAGATTGGAGGGCGAGGC
>CAZNES010000101.1:0-14254 GCA_964572145.1 uncultured Syntrophobacteraceae bacterium | reverse complement strand
TAATGTTCCCGCCCGGACGCGCAAGGCTGGCGACGAACCCGCTCCCAACAGGATCAGGATCGAACGTCATGACAATGGGAATCGTAGTCGTCGCTTCCTTGGCGGCACGGGTTGGTATCGGACCAGTCGTGACAATAATATCAACCTTGAGACGCACAAGCTCAGCCGCAAGCGCGGGGAGGCGATCGAGTTTTCCCTCTGCAGATCGATACTCAATGACAATGTTTTTCCCCTCCACGTATCCAAGCTCGCGCAGACCCTGCCGGAATGCGTCGGTGCGGGCCGAGCCAGTCGAAATGGAGGGACCAGATAGGCGTCCTATCAGGGGGATTTTTTTCGGCTGCTGCGCCGTGGCCACAGCCCCACCAAAGATGAATGTGAGAGCGATAGCGAAGATCCCCATCCATTTTGGATTTTGGATTTTAGATTTTCGATTGTCGGAGGGAGAATGCCAGAGTCGAATCAAAATCGCTTTACTCATAGTTTTATTCCCCAATCCAAAATCCAAAATCGCAAATCCAAAATTCATTTGATCACCCTGTCCGCCCGCACCAGCACGTTAGGCGAGATCGTCACGCCGATCTGCTTCGCGGTTTTGAGGTTGATGACGAACTCAAACTTCATCGGCTGCTCCACGGGCAGGTCTGCGGGCTTTGCGCCTTTAAGAATCTTGTCGACGAATACGGCGACCCGCCTCCACGAGTTAAGAAAGTTCGGGCCGTAGGTCATCAGACCGCCGGCATCGGCAAACTCGCTCCATCCGGAAACACTTGCCAACCGCTGCTTCGCTGCGAATTCCGCGATCTCTTGTCGATGAGCCAACATCACACCGTCGGGAAAAGTAATCAGGGCGTTGCCCCTGTACTTCGCGATGGCGTCGAAGGCGGGACTGAAGTCGTTGGAAACCTGCGCCGTTTGATATTGAACGGTCATACCCAAAGCCCTGGCGACAGTCTGGGTCTCTCGCAATTCGATTTGTATCCCCGCATGTCCGGGGTTTGCCAGCACTGCGATACGCGATATCCCTGGCAAGGCTTCCTTGAGCAACTCCACTCGCTTGCCCGCAAGCGTGGTGGCAAAAAAGCTCATGCCAGTCACGTTGGCCCCAGGTCGCGCCAGGCTCGCGACTAGGCCGGCATCCACTGCATCGCCGCTAAATCCGAAAACAACGGGAATGTCCTTGACGCTTTTCGCTGCGTAAGGCACGGCTTGAGCTACCGCTACGATCAGGTCGACTTTCTGGCGGATCAATTCGGCGGCGTAGTCGGGTAGCCGATCACGCTTCCCTTCGGCATAGCGATACTCAATGAGGATATTTTGACCCTCGATATACCCGAGGTCGCGAAGCCCCTGAAGCAGGGCTTCGACGGGTGGCGACTTCGCGTCGGCGAGAATGCCGATCTTCGCAATCTTCGCCGCCTGCTGCGCGTCAGCTGGAAAGCTAAGAGCCAAGAGCATGCCGCCGAGAACCAGACCCAAAACTTTCTTATTCATTGTTTTCTCCTTACTCACGCCTGTCGCCTCACGCCTTTTTTCACTTGATCACCTTATCCGCTCTTACCAGCACGTTCGGCGGAATCGTCAGGCCGATCTGCTTGGCAGCCTTCAGGTTCATGATCAGCTCAAACTTCATCGGCTGCTCTACGGGAAGGTCTGCGGGCTTCCTGCCTTTCAGAATCTTATCCACATACGTGGCGGCTCGCCTGTGTATGTCCGCGTAGCTTGGCCCATAGGACATCAAGCCGCCCGCTTCTACCAACTCCTGGTATGCATACACCCCCGGTAAGCGGTGTTGAGTGGCGAAGTTCATGATGGGTACGCGGTTGTGCAGGAAGAGACGATCCGCAAGTACGAGTAGCGCACCTGGCCGTTCTCTGCGAATTGTCGCAAACGCGTTGTCGAACTGCTCCGGGGCTTGCACCCCCAGGGACAGCACTTTCATTCGAAATGCCCGGGCCGCGGCCTGCACTTCCTTCTCGAGGATTACTTGGATAGGGTTGGCAGGGTTCCAGAACACGGCCACGTGGGAGAGCTTGGGAATGACCTCCCGCAGCAGCTCGAGCCGCTTTCCTTCCAAGTCCGGCGCAATCGAGGTCAACCCTGTAACGTTTCCGCCGGGCTGCGCGAGACTCTCGATGAGACCCGTGCCGATGGGATCGCCGACGGCCATCATGACGAGGGGAATTGACGGTGCTGCCTTCTTGACGGCGAGGGAAGCCGGCGTGCCAGCCGTAACGATCACATCGACCTTTTGGCCAATCAACTCGCTGATGAGGGCGGGAAAGCGATCATACTTTCCCTCGGCCCATCGATACTCGATCAAGATGTTTTTGCCCTCGACATAGCCGAGGTCACGCAACCCTTCGCGAAAGGGCCCGACGAGATTTTCCTCAAGAGCCGGTGTGGAGTTCCCGAGGAATCCTATCCGGGGGATTTTCGTTGGCTGCTGCGCCTCGGCCAATGCTACGGCCAGAGCCGACACCAGTATTACCCATAGAATCGCGGCGAAAAACTTTTTCATGGAATCTCCTTGACCCTTTTATTTTTGACTCGCGCCCGAGGCTTCCAAAATCGCCGCGGCGATTCCAGGATAGCAGCCGCAGCGGCAGATGTTGCCGTGGAGCCAGTGAGCGATCTGCTCCCTCGTCGGCGAGAGATTTTCCAGCAGCAGCGCTTTGGCCGCCATGATTTGTCCCGGCGTGCAGTAGCCGCACTGCCCGCCGATGTTGCGGATGAAAGCCGATTGCAGCGGATCGAGTTGTTCGCCAACCGCGAGTCCTTCAATGGTTAGCACGGATTTGCCGTTGGCCTCAAAGGCGAGATAACTGCACGAGCTGATCGGCCGCCGATCGACGAGCACCGTGCACACGCCGCACACCTGCGCCTCGCACGAGCGTTTGGTGCCGGTGAGACCAAGCCGGTTTCTCAGAAACTCGAGCAGCGTCTCTTCGACCGGCACCTCGCCGCTCCACGGTTTGCCGTTGATCGTCAGCGAGAGCACAACGGTCTGCGACGTAGTTAACTCATCCTGCATCTCTGTTGTTTCCGTCTCCCACCCATCAGCAGGCACCTGTATCAGCCTTTGGAGTATTGGAGTACTGGAGTATTGGATTTTAAACGCATCACTCCATTACTCCATCGCTCCATCACTCCAGTTACTTATATTTTCCCCATCGCCCGCAGAATTTTTTCCGGCGTGATCGGCAGCGACCGGACGCGCGCGCCGACGGCGTCGTAGATCGCGTTGCCGATCGCCGGCGCAACCGTGACGATCGAAGTCTGCGCCATGCCTTTGGAGCCGAACGGGCCCGGCCCGTCTTCGTTCTCGACCATCGCGGCGTAAAACCATTCGGGGATATCCCCCATCACCGGCAGGCGATACTCGGAAGGATGGCCGTTGACGAGCTGCCCGTCTTGATAGACGACTTCTTCGAAGAGCGCGTGGCCGAAGCCCATCACCGCTCCTCCTTCGACCTGCGCCTTCGCCGAAGGATAGTGAAGCGCTCGACCGGCGTCGGCGATGACCGCGAATTTCAGCACGCGCAGCTCGCCGGTCTCGCAGTCGATCTCGACTTCCGCCGCGCCGGCGCTCGGCGCCCAGTGGTCCATGCCGTGGAAGGCCGACTCTTTTTCCGTCGGCGGCGCGCTGTGCGCGCCTACGGCTTTGACCACGGAATTGCCGCCCGCGAAGCGGACGACTTCGGCGAAGGAAAAACTATTCTCCGCGCGCCACAAGCGCCCCTCGGCGGCTTTCCATTCTTCCGGCTTGCCGCCTTTGGTTTGGCAGGCCAGAAGCACCAGCTCGCGCTTGAGATTCTCGCAGGCGTTCTCGACCGCCTTTCCCATCTGCATCGTCGTGCGCTGCGCGCTGACGCCGCCGAAAGGAAGATGGACGGCGGTGTCCGGCTGCCCGACGCGGACCTGCGTTTGAGGAATGCCGAGAGTTTTGGCGGCGACGACGCCGATAAGATTGTGCGTCCCCTGGCCGATCTCCGGCGCGGCGTGCTGGATTTTCACGATGCCCTGCGCGTCGATGGTCGCGAGCGCGTGCGCGCGGCCGCCGCCTTGCGAGCCGTGGCGCAGGCTCAGCGCCATTCCTCTGCCGCGCGCGACTCGTCCATTTGCCCGCGCGTTGCTCGAAGACGAGCGTCCATCCCACTCGATCGCCAACGTCGCTTGCTCGATCAGCTCGGGATAATCCGTATCCATCTTGGGCGTTCCCTTCGCGACGAATTCGCCGCGCAGCAGAACGTTCTTCTTGCGGAACTCCAGCGGGTCTATGCTAATTTGCCGCGCGATGCTGTCGATCGCGCATTCGATGCCAAAGGTCGTCTGGACTTTTCCGGTCGCGCGCGTGTGGCTCGCCGGCACTTTGTTGGTGTAGGCGCAGCGCGCGTGAATACTAAGGTGCGGAATCCGGTAGCAGCCCCAGGCGGAGATCACCGCGTTGTGCGTCGTCGTCGCGCCGCCGGTCGTGTACGCGCCGGTGTCCACCAGGAGATCGACCTGAAGCGCCGTCAGCGTGCCGTCCGCTTTCACGCCGATCTTGGCCTTGTACTCCATCGCGTGGCGTGAATTTTGCCGAAAGCTCTCCGCGGCGGTGGGTACCAGCTTGATCGGCCGCTTTATTTTACGCGCGAGCAACAGCGCGGCGAGAATCGAATTGGTGATGACCTTCGAGCCGAAGCCGCCGCCTATATACGGCACGCGGAGACGCACTTTCTCAGTCTCCAACCCAAAGAAGTGAGCGATGTCCCCGGCGTCGCGGAAAGGCGAGCTGGTGCCGGCGAATAAATCGATTTCGTCGTTGACGAACCGGGCGACGCAGCCGCCGATGTTTTCCATCGGATGATGGAACATAGCGGGTGATGTGTAAGTCTCCTCGAAGACGCGGTCCGCCTGCCTGAATCCCTCTTCCAGATCGCCCCACGCGAGCTTGTCTTCGAGCAGGAGATTCGTGCCTTTGCTCTCGTGCAGGATCGGCGCGCCGGGAGCGAGCGCTTCATGCGCGTCGGAAACGGCGGGCAGCGGATCGTACTCCACTTCGATCAGCTCCGCGGCGCGGCGCGCGGTGCGGAGATCTTCCGCCGCGACCAGCGCAACCAATTCTCCGTCGAATCGCACCTTGTCGATCGCGATGAAGTTCTCATCGTCGGTGAGCTTCAGCAGCTCGTGGCGCGGAGCGGGCAGCAGCGGGTTCAAGCCGTCGAGGCGCTCGCGGTGCACGACGCCGAGCACGCCGGGAAGCGCCTCCGCTTTCGAGGAATCGATCGAACGGATGCGCGCATGCGAGTACGGGCTCAACAGCGTCGCGCCGTACGCCATGCCGGGAAGGTCCGGCAGGTCCTCAACGTATTTTGCCCTCCCCACCACCTTTTCCTGGAGGTCGATCCTAGGCTCAGCTTCTTTGATCCGGGGATCTTCTACTTTCATGCCTGCCGCCCCGATTTTAGATTTTCGATTGCCGATTTCCGATTCAATCTAAAATCCAAAATCTAAAATCGAAAATTTTTTGCTGTGGAACCCTTTAACCCTTCAACCCTTTGATCGCTCGCCAGACCTTCTCCGGCGTCAGCGGCACGGATTGCATGCGCACCCCGACCGCATTCTCGACGGCGTTGCACACCGCCGGCGCGACGGCAAGGATTCCGCCTTCGCCCATTCCTTTCGCGCCGTAAGGCCCGCAGCCGCCGCCATCTTCCAGGATGATCGTCTCGAAATCGCGCGGCAAGTCGCTGAAGCGCGGCAGCCGGTAGTCTACGAGCGTTCCGTTCGCGAGCTCGCCGTCTTGATAGACGAGATCTTCGAAAAGCGTCTGGCCGATGCCGAAGACGGCGGCGCCCTCGTCCTGTCCCGCGCATTGTTTCGGATTGATCATTTTGCCGGCGTCCGTGAGCGAAAGGTATTTAGCGAGTTTCACTTCGCCGGTCTCTTCGTCGACCTCGACCTCGGCGGCGCCGAAGCCGATTTCCCAAAACGGCGAGGGATATCCGAGCGGGACGGCGTCGTTACGCGGAACTTTGAAATATCCCCGGCCGACGATCTCGCCTTCCGACTGGGCGAAAACGCTGTGCATCACCTCGCGCAGCGCCATGCTCTTGCCGCCCGCGCTCAATTTTCCTTCTTGCAGCGTCACATCGGTCGCGGGCGCGCCCAGCACCGATGCCGCCGCGGCGAGAAGCTGCTCGCGCGCGTCGCGTGCCGCTGTTTGCAACGCGCGGCCCATGACGGACGTGGCACTGCTTGCATTAGTCCCTTTGTCGAACGGCGTGTATTGCGTGTCGAGCTCCGCCGCCTGTACGGCCTCCACCGGTACCGAAAGCTCTTCGGCGACGAGCTGCAAAAAAGCCGTGCGCATTCCCTGCCCGATCTCCACCGATCCGACGGACATGACGACGCTGCCGTCGATGAGAATTCTTACCATCGCGTGCGCCGCCTTGTTGGTCCCGCCGCCGTCCTTCACGCACGCCGCAATTCCTCTTCCTCTTTTAACCCTTGAACCCTTCTCCGCCAAAAAAATTGGCGGATCAGCCTCCGGCTGAAACCCTTCCCTTAAACCCTTAAACTCTTCGTTGACCCGCCCCAGCGCCCCTGGGAGATCGCAATCGATCGGCGTGTCGCCCGCGGCGTAGTCGTCGCCGCGGCCGAGCAGATTTTTTCGTCTCAGCTCCAGCGCATCGATGTTCATCCGCCGCGCAATCATGTCGAGATGGGAATCGTACGCGTAGGCGACCTGCGGCGCGCCGAAGCCGCGAAACGCGCCGGCGGGAACCGTGTTGGTGTAAACCGTGTAGGCGTCCGTGAGCACGTGCGGAATCGGATACGGCCCGTGCGCGCGGTAGCCCGCCTTCTCCGTGACCGACGGGCCGGAGTTCGCGTAAGCGCCGCCGTTGAGATGGAGCCGGCACCGGCGCGCGATAAACGTGCCGTCATTTTTCACACCGGTCTTGATCGTGATCCGCGCGCGCGGCTGGCAGAGAGTGCGAAACGTTTCTTCGGCGCTGTAGGCGAGGCGCACGGGCCGGCCCGCCAGGCGCGAGAGCGCCGCGGCGATCGCTTCGTTCTTGACACCGCTCTTGGCGCCGTAGCCGCCGCCGACGTACGGTACGATCACGCGCACGCGGCTCAACGCCAGGCCGAAGATCCGCGCCAGCTCCTGGCGCAGCGGAAACGGGCTTTGGGTGGAGGACCAGACTATTAAATTATCGCCGTCGAATTTCGCCAGGCTGACGTGCGGCTCCATCGGATAATGCTGCGCGCTGGGAAAATAGAAAGTGTCTTCGTAGACCTGATCCGCGGCGTCGAACCCTTCCTCTACGCTGCCGCGCTGATAGCGAAAGTGAAGACAAATATTGCTCCGCTCGTGGGCAATGGCGCTCGCGCCCTTGCCGTACTCCGGCTGCTTCTGCCCTTCGAGACGCTCGTGCACCAACGGCGCTCCCTCGCGCAGCGCATCTTCGACGGTCAAAACGGCGGGCAGTTCTTCGTAATCGACTTCGATCGCCGTCAGCGCCTCCTCGGCGGTGCGCTCGTCGGCCGCCGCCACGGCCGCAACGACGTCACCGGCATAGCGCGCCTTCTCCAACGCCACGACCGGCTGATCCTTAACGTACGCGCCGTGCAGCGGCGCGGCGGCGCGAAGGTTCTCGCGCGTGAGGACGGCAAGCACGCCGGGAATCGCCTCGGCCTTGCGCGAATCGATGCGTCGAATCTTCGCGTGCGGCAGCGGGCTGCGCAGAACCTTGCCGTAGAGCATTCCCGGCAACTTCATGTCGCCGGTATAAACCGCCGCGCCGGTCACTTTATCCTTGCCGTCCGCGCGGGGAACATTCTGTCCAATCAGTGACTTCAAACTGCGCTCTTCCTAATCCTGCTCAATTTTAAATTTTGGCGTTCGCATTCTAATCTAAAATTCTTTTCTGTTCGCCTAACCCCTTACGCCTAACGTTTCACGTCGTGTTTCACTTGATCACCTTATCCGCCCGCACCAGCACGTTCGGTGGAATCGTCACGGATGAGAAAGAATTCTTGCGCGTTGGGCCGCCAACTCGTCGAATCTTGTTTTCGCAGAAGCGGCGTGTTACACAATTGTCTGTTAGCAGAGTCATTATGCGTTACTCTGTCCTTCTTGAACCCGTAAACGAGCCTGAGTTTCAGGGCTACTACTACGCTCATATCCCCACGCTGGATTTAACCACTCACGGCCAGGGCATTGAAGGGGCCCTCGCTGCTGCGCAAGAATTGGTCGAGGCATGGATTGTAGAAAAGCGCCCCGGTCTATAATCTGAAAACATGAAGGCCGCTCACAAAAAGGTTTTGGAAGAGGCTTTGTGTCTGCCGGTTGAGGCACGCGCCGCGCTTGCCGGTCATCTGCTCGAAAGCTTGGATGACTCCGTAGACGAGGACGCCGAGATAGAGTGGAGTAAAGAGATTGCCAGACGCCTTGACGATTTAGATCGGGGAAAGGTAAAGCCAGTTTCCTGGTCCGTGGCGCGCCGCCAGATCCTCGGACGGTCCGGTGGCTCGTCCAAGCGTTGAACTCCATCCCGAGGCCATAGCCGAGGCAAGAGCTGCCTATCTGTGGTATGCGCAGCGCAATCCCGCCGCGGCGGATGCTTTCATGGCGGCGCTCGATCGGGCCGTCGCTCAAATTCCTGAAAGCCCCGCACGCTGGCCGGCGCACCTGCACGGTACGAGGAAAATTCTCCTCACGCGTTTTCCCTACTCCGTAATCTATCGCGCTACAGCAACAAATATCCAAATCATCGCCGTGGCGCATGGGCGCCGTCGCCCCGGATACTGGAGAACAAGGCGCTTTTAAGACAAAAAAGCCCATACTAAAAGCTCGCGCAGTTGCGTTGGTCGCCATTCAAAATCCAAAACCTGTGCTGTTCCTCTTCGCCTAACCCCTTACGCCTCACGTTTCACGTCTTGTTTCATTTAATCACCTTATCCGCCTTCATTAGCGTCCACTGCGGAATCGTCAAGCCGATCTGTTTGGCCGTCTTGAGATTAATGATGAACTCGAACTTCATCGGCTGCTCCACCGGCAGATCGGCGGGCTTGGCTCCCTTCAGGATTCTGTCCACGTAATAAGCTACGCGCCGGTAGCTGTCCGCGACGTCCGCCCCGTAGTACATGAGCCCGCCGGCATCTACAGCTTCTCTGTCGTCGTACACCGACGGCAACCGGCTCTTTAACGCAAAGTCCGCGATCCGTTTTCCGTTAGCACGCATTAGCGCGCCCGCGGGCACGTAGAGTCCGTCCGTGCGCTCCTTGTTTAACGTGGCGAATACCCTCTCGAAACCGTCCGCATCTCGTACCTCCCAAGGCTGAATAGTCAACCCCAGCGCACGCGCCGCGACTGGAAGAACCTCTTTCACATCGACTACACTGTCCCGAACGGTCGGATCGTAGAGGACGGCGACACGGGCAACTTTGGGAACGGCTTCTTTGAACAGCTCCAGCCGCTTACCGCCTAGCTCTCTGGAAAGGAGAGTAAGGCCGGTGACGTTGCCGCCGGGACGGGCAAGGCTGTCAACCAGACCTGCCTCGACAGGATCGG
This sequence comes from uncultured Syntrophobacteraceae bacterium, assembly GCA_964572145.1. Lineage (GTDB taxonomy): Bacteria > Desulfobacterota > Binatia > UBA9968 > UBA9968 > JAJPJQ01. Next base: position 4,689 of record CAZNES010000101.1, on the reverse strand, counting down.
ACCCGAGGCCCACCATAACGATGGGAATCGTCTTGGTCGCATTCTTGGCCGCCAGGGTCGTCGCGGTCCCTCCTGCTACCACGATGATATCGACCTTGAGACTCACCAGCTCGGCGGCAAGCTCAGGGTACCGATCGAGCTTCGCCTCCGCATATCGGTACTCGATGGCGATGTTTTGTCCTTCTATGTAGCCAAGCTCGCGCAGAGCCAGCCGAATTGCCTCGGAACGGGTGGACTCACGAGCTGGATTGAACGCCGATAGATATCCTATCCGCGGGACCTTCTTCGGCTGCTGCGCCGTGGCCACAGCCCCAGTCACCACGAGCACGAAAGCGATTACCGAAAGCCCCAGCCATATTCGATTTTGGATCCTTCGGCGGGGCTCAGGACAGGTTTTAGATTTTCGATTGTCGGAGCAAGAATCTAAGAATCGTTTCAGCAATGTTTTATGCACGCGTTTTCTCCAATTGTCATGAATCATTATGCTTCGCCCTTGACCATGAAAACCCTCACCCCTGCCCTCTCCCCTGGGCGAGGGTGAGAAGAAGGTCTGATTTTTATTTCGTGACAACGCTACTTCCCGCGCTACAGCGCAGACCCAACAAGCTCACGCCCTAAGATGACGCACTGCTGAATCGGCATCGTGCTGATTCTGGGGGTAAAAACGGTTCCGGGAAACTTTTAACGTCCCTAGAGAACAGGTCAGGCTGCGATCTTACGCAGCACCTCAGGATGCAACTCTGCAACCTTGATGAGTGTCTTTGCCGCTCTACTTGGCTTGCGGCGGCCTTGCTCCCACTGTTCCAGAGTGCGCCTCGAGACCCCGAGCAGCGCGGCAAACTGCTGTTGGGTGAGACCAGCTTTCAAGCGCGCACGCACAATGGGCGAGCGGGGCTCGACCACAGACCGTCTACCGCCACCGGCTTTGATTTCGCGAACACCGTCCAATGCTTCCTGCCAAACATCTCGCCCAGCCTCGAATTTGGCGAGCGCGCGTCGGCTCAGTTTTTTACCCATGTTCAAACGCCTCCTTTAATTGCTTGAGAATGTGCGCAGGTACGTTTTCCTGCTTGGCTTTCGCGTACAGCGTTAACATCCAGAACTCATTGGGTTGATAGCGCACGTAATAGATCAGGCGCAGGCCGCCGCGTTTGCCCATACCCTTGCGTTTCCAGCGCAGCTTTCTTACACCACCGGAGCCGGGTACCACCTGCCCAGCCTCCGGCGTTTCCATCATGAACTGTTGCAGTTCGGCGTATTCATCGTCATCGAGATAAAGAACGCACAGGCGCTCGAAAACGGCGGACTCGATAAACGTGAACACGGAGATAGGCTACGCCCCTGGCGTAGCCAAGTCAACTTAAGTTTGGGCCAGTAAAAGCGACAGGCAACTTTTTTCTATGGTGATTAGCATCACTCTTCCACGAGATCGGATGTAAAAGAAAAAAATAGCCTTTCCCCTTATCCCCCTCCATGGATTTTCTCTCCCGCCGTTTCAGCCAGAGGCTGATCCTCAGCCGAAGGCTGATCCGCCTCAGGCGGAGCCTTCTTCACTTGATCACCTTGTCCGCCCGCACCAGCACGTTCGGTGGAATCGTCAGGCCGATCTGCTTCGCCGCTTTCAGATTGATGATGAACTCGAACTTCATCGGTTGTTCCACCGGCAGGTCGGCGGGTTTGCGGCCTTTCAGGATCTTGTCGACGTATGTGGCGGCGCGCCGATACAAATCACCTATGAGAGGTCCATAGGCCATGAGGCCGCCTTCCTCAGCAAATTGTCTTGTAGGATATATGCCGGGCAAGTGTTGCTTAAGCGCCATTTCGACAATCCGCTGCGAGTGAAGAGTAACCAAAGGACTTAAGATCACGAGAAGCGCGTTAGAGCGCATCTTTGGCATCTCCGCAAATGCCTTTTCAATATCTTGCAGTGTCTGAACTTCGAAGGAACGAAGCTGCAAAGAGAGATCCTGCGCAGCCGCTTTTGTTTCCTTAAAGACAGTCGTTGCTACTTTCTCCCTCGGGTTCCACAGTGCGGCAACCCGAGTCATCTTTGGGAATGTCTCTTTAAGGATTTCCAGCCGCTTCCCGCTTAAATCCGCTAAAAGAACCGTGAGTCCAGTGACGTTGCCCCCGGGATTCGCCAGACTGTCGGCTAGGCCCGACGCGACTGGGTCGCCGGTCGTCAACACGATGGGAATAGTCTTCGTTATCTGTTGGGCCGCGCGGGCGCTAATGTCGGCCGTGGCCACGATGACGTCGACCTTCAGATGAACTAACTCGGCGGCGAGTTCAGGCAGCCGATCTTCTTTGCCCTCGGCGTAACGGTATTCAAGGACAATATTTTCCCCCTCAGTATATCCACGCTCCCGCAGGCCTTGCTTGAACGCCTCCAGGTGCGGCTGATTTCGGCCGCCGATGAAAAGTATCCCGATGCGCGGGACTTTCTTCGGCTGCTGCGCCTCGGCGGGTTGGAGCGAAAGCAGAACTAAGGTCACGAATGCAAAGAGAAGGATTTTTTTCTTCACGGTTTTCTTTCTTACTATTGCCTCTTGCCTAATGCCTGTTGCCTATTTTCATTTAATCACCTTATCCGCCCTTACCAACACGTTCGGTGGAATCGTCAGGCCGATCTGCTTTGCAGCTTTCAGATTGATGATGAACTCGAACTTCATCGGCTGCTCCACGGGAAGGTCTGCGGGCTTTCTGCCTTTCAGGATTTTGTCCACATACGTAGCGGCGCGCCGGTACAAGTCGGTAAAGCTCACGCCGTAGGTCATAAGCCCTCCGTCTTCCACCCACTCTGCCGCGTAATATATCGCCGGGAGCCGGCTCTTTACTGCAAGTTCGACAACCTGTTTTCGCTGAGAATTCAGGATGCCGCTCGGCAGCACGAGGGCTGCATCAGCACGCCCCTTGCTTGCGGCTCGGAATGCGGTCTCAATATCCTTGGTGCCTAGTATGTCTAGATATTGAAGCTTCACTCCGAACGCCCCGGCGGCGAGTTCCGTCTCTTTTAACACTTGTGCGGTGCCCGGCACGGTCGAAGTCCCGAGGACGGCCACGCGGGAGAGCCTAGGAATAGTCTCCTTCAGAAGCTCCAGTCGTTTTCCGCTTATCTCCGGGGCAAGCGTGGACAACCCCGTGATGTTTCCGCCAGGTCGCGCAAGGCTGGCGGCGAACCCGCTTCCAACAGGATCGCTATCCTGCGCCATGACAATGGGAATCGTAGCAGTTGCTTCTTTGGCGGCACGGGTTGATGTCGAACCAGCCGTGACGATGACGTCTACCTGGAGACGCACTAGCTCGGCCGCGAGCGAGGGGAGCCGATCGAGTTTTCCCTCTGCATATCGGTACTCAATCACAATGTTTTTCCCCTCCACATACCCAAGCTCGCGCAGACCCCGCAGGAATGCCTCGGTGCGGGCCGACATAGCGGAAAGGGAGGGACCAGTTAGGTATGCAATCCGGGGGATTTTCGTTGGCGGCTGCGCCTGGACTGGGGGCACTGAGGCAAGGATGAAAGCAGCCAGCAGCACCAGGATGAATTTTTTACTCATGGCCTTGACTCCTTCGCCACCTCTCTCAGCATCCTGTAATCGACGATATCGTTAACCGAAATCTCCCGCGTCACGCCGGTCTCTTTCTTCGTTTGCTCTAGAAGATCCTGCAGCGCGTCGGCGCCGACCGTGCCGTCTTCGCTGAGCGTTTGGAGCACGACCTTGTATGTCTCTTCCGCAGTCGGCGCATCCAGGCTGAACTTGCGGCCGATGAACTCGACCACGTCCTTCTTCTCCTGCTTGACGGCTCTCAGCGCGCGGAGAAATCCTCGCAGCACTCTGCGCACCTGCTCCGGGTTCTTCTCGATCTTGTCCTTCGTCGTCGCGATGCCGGTGAGCGGCTGCGACATGACGCTGCCGGCAAAGATCAGATCCTTGAATCCCTTTTGCTTCATGCGAAAATTCCACGGCACCGGCATGATCGCCGCCTCGATCGAGCCCGCCTCCATCGCCGCCATGCGCACCGAGGCGGCGCCGATGACGATGTACGTCACGTCCTTGTCCGGGTCGAGCCCGAGCGCCTTGATCGACGCGCGCGCGGAGGCTGCGCCGGTGCCGCCGAGCGAGCTGACCGCGATCTTCTTGCCTCTCAGATCTTTCGCCGATTGGACGTTCGGCTGGCCCATGAGATAGAAGAGAACGCTTTTGAAATCGTGCGAGAGAATCTTCACCGGCGCACCGCGCAGCGCGGCGAGAAAAGCCGTGCCCGCGCCGTAGATGTAGTCCACGTCTTTGCTGTTGACCATCGCGGCGATCGCAAGATCCCCGCGCAAAATGCGGAACTGAAGATCGACGCCCTCCTTGCGGTACAAACCTTTTTCAATGCCATAAATCAACGGCGTGATGCTGATGCTCTCGCTCGAATGCGTCAGCAGCGCGCGGTCGAGCTTCTGCGCGTGGCATTCGACCGCTGCGGCGGCGAGACTCAAAGCGGCGGATAACACCAAAATGACTTTCAGTCTTGTCACCATCCCTTCAACCCTTAACCTGTTTCTTCAGAGCACTCCAAAGCAATGTTGGGCAGTAAGTAACTTTAAGAGAGATCCTTCACTTCGTTCAGGATGACAGATTCTTCAACTGTCATTCTGGGAATAATGCTCAAAAGGTATTGCTCTATTCATGAGAAATTCCT